>CAYPMB010000059.1:0-1796 GCA_964411915.1 uncultured Faecalibacterium sp. | reverse complement strand
CTCAAAGCATTACTATTTTTTCAATTTTCCCCTATCGCTCCGTGTTTTCATCTTTCACACTCAAATTCTCACCGACTCCGGACTGCGGGGTGATATTATTTATTAAATGGATAAAAGCAATAGGCGTTGTAAAACAACGCCTATCTATAATCAAATATTTGTATTTTCTTTTCCTTTTCCTCATTTTTGTATTTTTCTTTTTCTTCTTACATACCGTTTTATTTTTTGAATATCACAGTTATCTGCAGTTGAATCATTTTGACTTAAAGCAAACACCATTACCCCCGCATTGTAATTTGATAACTTCACCAACTTTGGTGACATTTGGAGATTACCTATGCTGATTGATGATGCTCTGTTTGAAGTATCTATAACAGTCCATTCATCACACGCATTTCGCCTTGCATAAGATTCAGTATACACATCATTAACCAATGCAAAATTATGATTGTCAAATTGCACACTTATATTATCGCAATTTCGTGCTACAAAGTCCTTTTCGAGCCACTCCCAACAAATCGAAATAACTCGACCGGCTACTCCCTTGTCATCATCATATATTGCCGTTAGGATTTCAGCTCTGATTTTTTCCGTTATCTTCGTTACTGCCTAATGGGAAATATACTGTTTCAGTTTCAACCTTTTTATAACCCTGCGATAAATCAACTCATTAAGTTTCATTACCACTTCGTCTGTAATTTTTTCAAGGAATGTGTTAGGATAACCGACACTCGATAATATATACCTACTGTTTCTTATTATAGTATAGTCATCTTCACCGTGATTGTCGAAATCAACTTTGTCATCTCCGACTAGTTCCAACAAACTATTAAGTGTTTCTTCCTGCATACCTTTTATGAGTTCCTCTGTAAAACCTTTTTCTATTAAAGTATCATACAACATATCATAATTGCTTTTTTCTGTCACATCCTCACTGCTTTTTACAGCTAAACAAGGCAGATGTAAAGTGAATATCAATAATATTGATATCAATATGCAGGAAAGTTTTTTCATAATTTTCATGTTTATCACCTCCTTAGTTTTTTCTTTCCCTGTTCCTCATTTTTGCATTTTCTTTTTTCTTCTCATATGCCGCTTCAAGGCTTTAGCCAATTTCACCGCAACTATGATAAACACAATATTAAATACAACTATTTTCATCCAATAAATTTCATCATTTAGGTTTCCGTATTCATATTTCACAGTAAGAGTATTATCCTTATCTTCTTCAGCACTCACATTTTGTCCTAACAGAAAGCAAAGATGTCCTGATGTATATTTACCGAATTTTCCGAGTGCCACTTTTCCGCTAAGTTCCCCTTGTGCCAAATGCGCTGCAGCTTTATGTTCTTTTACCAATGTCCATTCATTATCCAAATTACTCTTAGTATAATCTTCTGAGTAAAAGCTATCAGATATATATGCATAATCATGTAACGGCCAATTAAATGTGAGTTCATCATTTTTTCGAATAATAAAATCCTTTTTAAGCCACTCATAATAAGCCGACACGATTATCATTTCCGCACCTTCTTTATCTTCGCCTTTACCCTTATAAAGTTCAATCCTAATTTCTGCATTTTCCTCAGTTGTGCCTTCGGGAAAATAAAAAAATTCCTTTTCTACCTCTTTAATATCCATGTGATACACAAATGCATTCAATTTCATTACAGCATCATCGGATATTTTTTCAAGATAATCGTCGGGATAACCGCAATCTGACAATATGTCTCTGCTGGTTCTGGCAATTGTATAATCATAATCATCTTCATAAGCAAAAGAAACCTCTCCGGCAC
>CAYPMB010000058.1:0-1817 GCA_964411915.1 uncultured Faecalibacterium sp. | reverse complement strand
TTGAAGCTATCGCAAAAGAAATAAAGAAAGTATTAGACAAATAATCGAGAGGAGGTTTCCATAACAAGCACGCGATCGCCTACACCACATTCGTTGTTTTCGTCATGTGCCTTGATCTTAACTGTACGGTTAACGATCTTCTTATAAAGAGGATGTCTTACCTTATCCTTGATAGAAACAACAACTGTCTTGTCCATTTTATCACTGGATACGATACCAACCTGTGTTTTTCTAAGGTTTCTTTCCATTGTCTATGACCTCCCTTTCATTAAGAATTTACGCCGTGTAATTCGATATCTCTCTGAACTGTCTTAATTCTTGCGATATCTTTCTTAACAGCGTTTATTCTCATTGGGTTGTCAAGCTGGTTAACAGCCTGCTGGAAGCGAAGCTTAAAGAGCTCATCTTTAAGCTCTGCAAGTTTTTCGTCCATCTCTTTGGCGGACAGTTTTCTTATTTCATTAGCTTTCATTACTGTTCACCATCCTGTTCTTTCTTTGTTACAAATTTGCATTAGATCGGGAGCTTGTTTGCTGCAAGACGCATAGCTTCACGAGCTACTGATTCTTCAACGCCCTTGATTTCAAACATAATTCTGCCCGGCTTAACAACTGCTACCCAATATTCCGGTGAGCCTTTACCTGAACCCATTCGAGTTTCAGCCGGCTTCTCTGTGATCGGCTTATCTGGGAAAATTTTGATCCAAACCTGACCGCCACGCTTGATATAACGAGTCATGGCAATACGGGCTGCTTCAATCTGTCTTGATGTGATCCATGCGGGTTCGAGAGCCTGAAGACCGAAATCACCGTATGTCACTTTGTTTCCTTTATGTGCTGTGCCTTTTAAACGGCCTCTCTGCACCTTTCTACGCTTAACGCGCTTAGGCATTAACATTAGTCAGCTCTCCTTTCCTTGCGTGGTCTACGACGTCTGTTGTCGTTTCTTGAATCTCTGCTGTTGTTTGCAGCGTGAAGCACTTCACCTGTGTAAACCCAAACCTTGATACCTAAACGACCGTAAGTTGTTTTTGCTTCAGCAAAACCATAGTCGATGTCAGCACGAATGGTCTGAAGAGGAATTGTGCCTTCTTTGTAAGTCTCTGAACGAGCGATTTCTGCACCGCCAACACGACCTGAAAGCTGAATCTTGATACCCTTTGCACCAAGCTTCATTGTTCTGCCGATTGCCTGCTTAAGAGCACGACGGTAAGAAACACGTCTTTCCAACTGACCTGCAATGTTTTCAGCGATGAGCTGAGCATTTGCGTCAGGATTCTTAACTTCGATGATGTTGAGAGCAACATCTTTGCCGAGTTTCTTTTCAAGTGTTGCCTTAAGTTTTTCGATCTCGCTGCCGCCACGACCGATAACCATACCCGGCTTTGCAACATGAATATTGATGCGAACACTCTTTGCGTCACGCTCAATTTCTACCTTTGGTACACCGGCTGGTGCAAGTGTTTCGAGGAGGTATTCACGAATTTCATAGTCTTCAACTAATGTTGCGCCGAAGTCATTTTTCTTTGCATACCAACGTGATTCCCAATCCTTAATAACACCAATTCTTAAACCGGTGGGATTTATTTTCTGGCCCATTATTCTACCTCCCTCTGCTTATTCCATTTCCTTGAGTACAAGGGTAATGTGTTATGTGCGCTTTAAGATGCGGTTTGCACGACCCTGTGCTCTTGGTCTGATACGCTTTAAGGTTGGACCCGGACATACATAGCATTCAGCTACGTATAACTTAGATACATCCATATCCTTATTATTTTCTGCATTTGCCATTGCTGACTTTAATAACTTTTCCACAAC
>CAYPMB010000057.1:0-2056 GCA_964411915.1 uncultured Faecalibacterium sp. | reverse complement strand
AACGCTGAAAGCATCTAAGCGTGAAGCCATCTCCAAGATAAGATATCCCATAGCACAAGCTAGTAAGACCCCTCAAGGACTATGAGGTTGATAGGCTGCATGTGTAAGCGTGGTGACACGTTCAGCTAGGCAGTACTAATAGGTCGAGGGCTTGACCATAAAACTTGGTACAACGATTTTGGATGTTTGACTCATTCACTCTTTCCTTTGTTTAGTTTTTAGGGTACAAACTTTTAACAGTCTACTTTTTAGTAGGCTGTTTTTTGTTTTGTTGAGACTTGGAGCGCCCGCGGTCGTGGGCGCGTAATCCTTTAGCGATTGGGACAATCGCCGAGCCCGGCGGTATAGTCGGGCGGTCAGCCGAAGGCTGACAGGGAAACCCTTTGTTTGCTACTCAACTTCTGTTTTGCGGTGACTTTCAGGCTTCGGAAAACCTCCGACGCATTCCCAAAAATCATCAAAATTTACGCCGCTTTTTCCTGTTAGCATTATAGACATAAAGATTTGACAAAATAAGATAATTTTTAATGCGGTAATGCCTTTACATTTTTATTTTTCCATGTTAAAATATTAGACGGTGTATTTTAGTTTATCTATTACCATATATACTTTAAGGAGGCTATTTCCAATGGCAAGAAAATTTAAAACCATGGACGGTAACAATGCCGCTGCTCACGTATCTTATGCGTTCACAGAAGTAGCAGGTATTTATCCTATCACACCGTCAAGCCCTATGGCAGACTATGTTGATCAGTGGTCAGCTCAGGGTTTAAAAAACATCTTCGGAACAAGAGTTAATGTTGTCGAAATGCAGTCAGAAGCAGGTGCTGCCGGTACAGTACACGGCTCTCTTGCAGCCGGTGCTCTTACAACAACATACACAGCTTCACAGGGTCTTCTTCTTATGATCCCTAACATGTATAAAATCGCTGGTGAATTACTCCCTTGCGTATTCCATGTATCAGCTCGTTGTGTTGCTTCTCATGCACTTAATATTTTCGGTGACCATTCAGACGTTTATGCTTGCCGTCAAACAGGCTTTGCTATGCTCGCTGAAACAAATACACAGGAAGTTATGGACCTTGCAGCTGTTGCTCATCTTTCAACAATCAAGAGCCGTGTTCCTTTCCTTAACTTCTTTGACGGTTTCCGTACATCTCACGAAATTCAGAAAATCCAGGTTTGGGATTTCGAGGATCTCAAAGAAATGTGCGATATGGATGCTGTTGAAGCTTTCAGAAAGAGAGCTCTCAACCCTGAGCGTCCTGTAATGCGTGGTTCTCACGAAAACGATGATATCTTCTTCCAGAACAGAGAAGCTTGTAACAAGTATTACGAAGCAGTTCCGGGTATCGTTGAAGAATACATGGGCAAAGTTAACGAGAAACTTGGCACAGATTACAAACTCTTCAACTACTACGGTGCTCCGGATGCTGAAAACATCATTATCGCTATGGGTTCAATCAATGACGTTGCTGAAGAAGTTATTGATTATCTTACAGCTATGGGTGAAAAGGTTGGTCTTGTTAAGGTTCGTCTTTACAGACCGTTCTCAGCTAAACATCTCGTTGATGCAATCCCGTCAACTTGCAAGAAGATCGCTGTTCTTGACAGAACTAAGGAACCGGGTGCTCTCGGTGAACCTCTTTACCTTGACGTTGTTGCTGCTCTCGCTTCAATGGGTAAGAGCGACATCAAAGTTATCGGTGGCCGTTATGGTCTCGGTTCAAAGGATACTCCTCCTTCAAGCATCTTCGCTGTTTATAACGAACTTAAGAAGGACGCTCCTAAGTCACAGTTCACAATCGGTATCGTTGATGATATAACAAATCTCTCACTTGAAGAAACTGTTGCTCCTAACACAGCTGCTGAAGGCACAATCGAATGTAAGTTCTGGGGTCTTGGCGGTGACGGTACAGTTGGTGCTAACAAGAACTCAATCAAGATTATCGGTGACCATACAGATAAGTATGTTCAGGCTTACTTCCAGTACGACTCAAAGAAGACAGGCGGTATTACTATTTCTCACCTTCGTTTCGGTGACAAGCCAATCAAG
>CAYPMB010000056.1:0-2066 GCA_964411915.1 uncultured Faecalibacterium sp. | reverse complement strand
TGGTGGACCGTCACCAGCCAAAAACAAATTTTTTGTTTTGCCGTCGTTTTCCTCCAGCTCACATAGTAATCTGTCGTTTATCTCTACGGTGTCATCACCCGAATTAAATGTAATTGTCATTCTGTCATCATACAGATAAATCTTATTTACAAGAATTTTTATGAGAAGTTTCTTGTACTTTTCATCTGTCATACTGCCTTTTTTCAGTGCAGTAAGGAAAAATCTGATTTTCGGTTCGGTAAGCGAGGGGAATGGCATAGTTTCTTTTGCAATTTCTGCTTTTAAGTGTTCCTGTTCTTCCTCTAATTGTGCTATTCTGTCATAGAGATTTGCCCGTAACCTTGGAATATCCGTTTCAACAATCGCATTTAAGGCATTATCTCTTTTTCGTTCGCTTTCAGCCAACCGCCTTTGTAAATACCGCAGGTTTGAAGTATCTCTTTCGGCTTCGCACATTGCGGAAACTTCTTTTGCTATTTTTTCTATATTTTTAGGCGACAAAATTTTTCTGCACTCGGATAAAACAAGATTTTCAATATAGTCTTTTTTGACCATACCTTTTTCGCACTTTTTCGCTTTTCTTCCGTTGCAAATATAATAATTGTATTTGACGCCCTGTTTTCCCGTAGCGGAATATCCTGTCATCATTTCTTTACAGCGACCGCAGAAAAGTTTTGTTGTTAACAGATATTCGACCTTGGCTCTCGCTCTTGCGGGGGCTTTTCGATTCTTTTCCATTATTTCAGCCACTTTGTTAAATAGTTCATCTGAAATAATACGAGGCATACCGTCCGGAATTTCCTTGCCTTTGTATGTATAAATGCCGATATATCTTTTGTTTTTCAACATTGTGTGCAATGAATTTTTATTAAATTCAACACCTCTGGCGGTCTTATATCCCAAAGAATTCAAGTGCCTTGTTATTTCTGCAACTGTTTTGCCACTTGCATACATTTCAAAAACTGTTTCCACAATAGGAGCGGTATCGGGGTCAATTTCAAACTGTCTGTCTTTATTGACCTTGAAACCGAGAGCGATATTGCCACCTGTGCAAAGACACCTTTCGGCATTATAATCCATTCCTCGTTTGATTTTTACCGCAAGTTCATCACTGTAATATTGTGCGTGTGCCATCATAAGATTTCTGAAAAATCTACCCGATGGGTCATTTGAAAACGACTCCGTTACAGAGACCAACAACACACCGCTATCTTCTATCTTATTTGCATTATCCAGTGATTGAATTAGATTTCGTCCGAAACGGTCAATAGCATAAACGAGTACAACATCAAATGTTTTATTGGCACAGTCTTTCAGTAATTTTTGTAGGGCAGGACGACTGTCGTTTTTACCTGTCATAGCACTGTCTTTATAAGATTTAATAATGGCATAGTTATTTCTTTCGGCATAGTCGGTACATACTTTGATTTGTTCTTCAATACTCGCTTCTCTTTGCGAACTTGAACTGTATCTTGCATATATTACAGCGTTCATATACTACCTCGCTTTTTACTTATTCTGTAATTCCGCTCTTATACCCATAAGAATTTTACCGAGGTGGTTTTGTCCCTCTTTGGCACTGCACTTTTTACAGATACATTTTCCCCAGCGGTTATCATGCCAATGGTTGCCCTCTTCCAAATAGGCATCCCCTGTGGCGATTAACTTTTCGGCAAGTTCGGGTACGGAAAACTTTGCGTGTAAAATGTCATTCATAATGTCATAGGAAATTTCATCCCAATTCTTTGGCAGATTAGGCTCTTTCTTTCCCATTTGTTTTGCCCTTACGGGATTTTTCTGTAAAGTGTATTTGATTTTGTCTTCTTCATTTGAACATTTCTGTGCCTGAAAAGCGGCTTCGGCATTGGGGTATATCAAACCTTTATATTCAAACGGACATTGATGAAAATTTGAAAGAAAGCGGTATTCTTCTCTGAATGATGTTATTTTATCCATAGTTGTTTACTCCTTATCAAGTGCGTCTTTTACTTTGTTAAATACCAACTGATTTGGATAGTATCTGTAATCGGCAAATACCGATATTCCATTATGATAATAATGTTCCA
>CAYPMB010000055.1:0-2546 GCA_964411915.1 uncultured Faecalibacterium sp. | reverse complement strand
TCAGATGTGTATAAGAGACAGTCTCATTATTGTGTGAGGGTTCATATTTCTGGGATGTTGACTGAAACAAATATATTGACTATTTGTGCGCATTCGGCCCTAATGTTCTCGGTTACTGCGATCCTGATGTTGATGCAGCAGCTTTGGAACAGCTTAAGTTAGGCAACTGCGTTACTTCACCAAGCAAAATCATGATCGATTGCGCTGAACTTCTTGTTGACACAGTTAACTGTGCTGACTGGGCTTTCTTCGCAAAGAATGGTAATGATGTTACACAGGCTGCTATTATGACAGCTCGTGCACATACACACAGAAAGAAGATCATCTTCTTCAACGGCTATTATCACGGTGTATCACCGATGGTTATGAAAATTGACTATCCGGGCGTATTACCTGAAGATGTTAGCAATGCAATTTATGTAAACTGGGACGATATTGACGGTCTCAAGAAGGCTATTGAAGAAAACAAGGGCGAGATCGCCGGTCTTATCGCACAGCCGTATAACCACGGTAACTTCAACGATAACTCAGTTTCTTCAAAGGAATTCTGGCAGCAGGTTCGTAAGCTCTGCGATGACAACGGCATCATTCTTATCATTGATGACGTTCGTGCAGGTTTCCGTCTTGATCTTGCAGGTTCAGACCATTACTTCGGCTTTAAGGCTGACCTTATCTGCTTCTGTAAGGCTCTTGCAAACGGCTACAATATGTCAGCTCTTTGCGGTCAGGAATTCTTAAAGAGCACAGTTTCAGGTCTCTCATACACAGGTTCATATTGGATGAGCGCTGTTCCTTTTGCTGCTTGTATCGCAACAATCAACAAGATGAAGGCTCTCGACACTCCGACACTCTTCCGCGAGAAGGGCACAGCACTTACACAGGGACTTGTTAAAGCAGGTAAAGAGCATGGCTTTGATCTTGTTGCATCAGGTGAGCCGGCACTCTTCTATTTGAGAATAGCTAATGATAACAATCTTCTTCTTCATCAGGATTGGGTTGCAGAATGTGTTAACAGAGGTATCTTCTTCACATCACATCACAACCACTTCATTAACGCTTCTCTTACAGATGAAGACATCAACCACACCATTGAAGTAGCTGAAGAGGCATTCAGTGTTGTAGCAAAAAATCATCCGGAAATCTTCGGCTGATAAAACAGTAAACTTTCTTATATGCCTGATAACTTTTGGATCGGGCATATAAGGAATAAATAAATAATTTCTGCGTGAAAATTCACGCTCGGATTAGAAAACAACAAAAATTGGAGGAAAAAACAATGCCACTTTCAAAATCAGAATGGCTTGCTCTTGAAAAGAAGGCTTTAGAGCTTCGTAAACTCAGTCTTCAGACAACAATGTGGGCAGGCAGCGGTCATATCGGCGGCGGTATGAGTGTTATGGATTTACTTACTGTTCTTTATCACAAGTATCTCAACATTAAGGTTGAAGATCCAAAGTGGGAAGACAGAGATCGTTTCATCCTTTCAAAGGGTCATGCAGCTATTGCTTATGCACCTGTTCTTTGCGACAAGGGATTTAACGATGTTGAACAGCTCAAAACATTTAACCTTTCAGGTTCAAAAATGGGTATGCACCTTGACTCAAACAAGGTTGTAGGTGTTGACGCTTCAACAGGTTCTTTAGGTCACGGTGCTTCAATCGCAGCAGGCACAGCACTTGCAGCAAGAGTACTTGGCAAGGATTACCTTACATACGTTGTAACAGGTGACGGTGAATTAGGTGAAGGTTCAAACTGGGAAGCATTCATGACAATGAACCATTACGAACTTTCTAACTGTATCACATTCATCGACCGTAACCATTGCATGATTGACGGTCCAACAGAAGAAGTTATGAAGTTAGAGCCTCTTGCAGACAAAATGAAGGCATTTGGCTTCAACACAATTGTTGTTGACGGTAATAAGATTGACGAACTTTGCGGTGCTATTGACATTGCAATTGAGCGTTCAAAAGAAAAGTGTGCTCCAACATGTATCATCATGGATACAAAGAAGGGCGCAGGTATAAAGACAATGGAAGGCGACTACACATGGCATTACGGTGCTATTGATGAAGGACTCTTCGAGAAGTTCAATAAGGAACTTGAGGAAAATTACAATGCTCGTTGTGCAAGAGCAGAGAAGGAGGGCAAATAATTATGGCAGGCGGATTTGTTTATAACGCAATTGATCAGACATCAATTTCAACAGCTGAAATTTACGGTAAGACACTTGCCGATATTATCATCAATGACCCGAAGGTTGTTGCTCTTACTCCTGACCTTGCAAAATCAACAAAGTTAGGTGACGTTTTAAAGGTTTGCCCTGAAAGAGTTTTCAACGTTGGTATTGCTGAACAGGATATGTTCGGCGTTGGTGCAGGTATGGCAAGAGCAGGACTTATTCCTTTCATGTCAGGTTTCTCAGCTTTCACATCAATGAGAGCTTGCGATCAGCTCCACACAGACATTTGCTATCAGAATGTTAACGCAAAGATCATTGCAACTCATGCAGGCACATCTTTCGGTCAGTCAGGTTCAACACACCC
>CAYPMB010000054.1:0-2820 GCA_964411915.1 uncultured Faecalibacterium sp. | reverse complement strand
GTAAGAACTCTTGTTGTTTCCTGGAATGATGCGGCTGAAAGGAATGACTCTGTTGCAAGTGAAGCCTTTGTGATACCCATGATGATCGGTGAGTAAGTGGCCTGCTTGAGATCTTCTCCTGTTTCCTCTGCCTTTGCTGCGATTTCAGCATTCTTCTTTTCGAATTCTGCCTTATCAACAACTGCATTTGGAAGCATATCTGTATCTCCCGGCTCCTCAACTCTGATCTTTCTCATCATCTGACGAACAATAACTTCAATATGCTTATCGTTGATATCAACACCCTGCATACGGTAAGTACGCTGAACTTCACGAATAAGATAATCGTGAACTGCGTCAACGCCCATAACTTCAAGGAGATCCTTCGGGAAGATTGAACCTTCTGTAAGAGTTTCGCCCTTAACAACCTTCTGGCCTTCGCTGACTCTCGGACGAGCACCGAATGTGAGGAAGTAAGTCTTTTCTTCGCCGGTTTCTTCGTTTGTAACAACGATATGAGTATTCTTCTTGATTTCCTGGAATGATACAACGCCATCGATTTCGCTGATCATTGCAAGGCTCTTCGGCTTTCTTGCTTCAAAGAGTTCTTCAACACGAGGAAGACCCTGTGTAATATCGGAACCTGATGCAACACCACCGGTATGGAATGTTCTCATTGTAAGCTGTGTACCCGGTTCACCGATTGACTGAGCAGCGATAATACCAACTGCCTCACCAACTGTTACCGGCTGACCTGTTGCAAGGTTTGAACCGTAGCACTTAATACAAGCACCGTGGTTAGTCTTACAAGTGAGAAGAGATCTAATCTTAATTCTTCTTGTTTTTCTTGCCTCTTCTTTTTCAAGACCTGCAGCAAGAGCAGCTTCATATTTAGCATTAAGATAATCATCAACTATCTTAGCATCGGCTTCGCTCATCATGTGTTCATTATCCATGATAACTTCGCCTGTTTCTTCATCAACAAGAGACTTGAAGAGATAACGACCTGTTAAACGCTCGCTGAGTGGTTCGATAACACCGTTACCGTCCATGATATCGTAAACTTCGATACCGTCTGTGCAACCGCAATCTTCTTCTCTGATGATAACGTCCTGAGAAACGTCAACAAGACGACGGGTAAGGTAACCTGAGTCAGCTGTACGAAGAGCTGTATCTGCAAGACCTTTACGAGCACCACGAGATGAAATGAAGTATTCCTGAACGTTAAGGCCTTCACGGTAGTTAGCACGAATAGGAACTTCGATTGTCTTACCGGCTGTGTTAGCAATAAGACCACGCATACCTGCAAGCTGACGAAGCTGTGATTCAGAGCCTCGAGCACCTGAGTCAAGCATCATATAGATAGGATTGAACTTTTCATGCTCTCTGAAGTTCTGTGTAAGTTCTGTGGCAACCTCTGTTGTACAAATATCCCAAGCTTTGATAACCTGGCTTGAACGGTCCTGATTACTGAGAAGACCTCTGTTGTACTTACGGTTGATTTCATCAACTGTTGCCTCTGTTCTGTCAAGGATTTCTTTCTTCTTCGGCGGAATGGTTGCATCGCAAACAGCAACTGTGATACCGCTTCGTGTTGAGAATTTATAACCCTGATTTTTAATATTATCAAGCACTTCTGCTGTAACCGCAGTGCCATGTTTTCTGATACATTTATCAATAACTTTACCGAGAGTTTTCTTTGTTACAAGGAACTCAACTTCAAGTTTGAATGCATTTTCCGGATCACTTCTGTCAACAAAACCAAGATCCTGAGGAACCGGATTGTTGAAGATGATTCGACCTAAGGTTGTTTCAACGAGCTTTGTTACCTTTTCACCGTTGATTTCCTTTGTCATTCTTACCTTGATTTTTGCATGGAGACCGATAACGCCTTCATCATAAGCCATCTGAGCTTCATTAACATCTCTGAAGACTTTGCCTTCGCCCTTTTCGCCCGGCTTTTCAAGAGTAAGATAGTATGAACCGAGAACCATATCCTGTGTCGGAACTGCAACAGGCTTTCCGTCTGAAGGCTTGAGAAGGTTGTTGGCGGCAAGCATAAGAAATCTTGCTTCTGCCTGAGCCTCAGCTGAAAGAGGTACGTGAACAGCCATCTGGTCACCGTCAAAGTCAGCGTTAAACGCTGTACATACGAGTGGGTGAAGTTTGATAGCCTTACCTTCAACAAGTACAGGCTCGAATGCCTGAATACCGAGACGGTGAAGTGTAGGAGCACGGTTAAGCATAACCGGATGATCCTTGATTACAATTTCAAGAGCATCCCATACACATCTATCTTGTCTTTCGACCATTTTACGAGCGATCTTAATGTGACCGGCAGCACCGGTGTCAACAAGTCTCTTCATAACGAAAGGCTTGAAGAGTTCCAATGCCATGCCCTTTGGAAGACCGCACTGATAGAGCTTAAGTTCAGGACCAACAACGATAACCGAACGACCTGAATAGTCAACACGCTTACCGAGAAGGTTCTGACGGAAACGACCCTGCTTACCCTTAAGCATATCTGAAAGTGACTTAAGAGGACGATTGTTCGGGCCGGTAACAGGTCTGCCGCGGCGACCGTTATCAATAAGGGCATCAACTGCTTCCTGCAACATTCTCTTTTCATTGCGAATGATAATTGCAGGAGCGCCCAGTTCAAGCAATCTCTTTAAACGATTGTTTCTGTTTATAACTCTACGGTACAAATCGTTAAGGTCAGATGTTGCAAATCTGCCACCGTCAAGCTGTACCATAGGACGAAGATCAGGGGGAATTACCGGAATAACATCAAGTATCATCCATTCCGGTCTGTTGCCTGAATTTCTGAAAGCCTCAACA
>CAYPMB010000053.1:0-2828 GCA_964411915.1 uncultured Faecalibacterium sp. | reverse complement strand
AAATATAATTATATTATTTATATGATAAAAAACAAATTTTTTGATTTTTGTTTAAGTCAGCAAAAAAACAGTGACGGAAAATTTTCTATATGTTTCTTTGCTTAAAATTAAGAACGGAGGCTAAACAATGAAGATTGTATGTGACACAAACATTCTTTCTAAAGCATGTCAGAATATTCAAAGAGCCGTTTCCACAAAAGGAACTCTTCCGGCTCTTGACTGCATATTGATAAAAGCTCAAGGTGACGGAGTTAATCTTACAGGTTATGACCTTGAAATCGGAAGCGAAACAAATATTAGCGCTTTTGTTGAAGAAAAAGGAGAAGTTGCAATTAACGCAAGACATCTTTGCGATATATTAAGACTTTTGCCCGACACAAAAGTTAAAATCGAAACAAACGAAAAAGATATGTGTAAAATAACTTCCGGTGAAGCTGAATATTCAATTATAGGTACACCGGCTGACAGCTATCCGGGACTTCCCGATGTTACAGGTACAGTTCCAGTTATCGTTCCTCAGGAAACACTTAAAGATATGATAAGAAAAACTATCTATGCCGTTTCCGTGGGAGACAGCAAACCGGTTCATACAGGTATTAAGTTTGAAATTGAAAATAACAAGATCGTTCTTGTTGCTCTTGACGGTTTCCGTCTTGCAATCAGAAGAGAAGAAATAAATTATGACGGTGAAGCAATGCATTTTGTTGTTCCGGCAAAAACACTTAATGAAATAATGAAACTTGCAGACGATGATGAAGATGCATCTTATCAAATGAGTGTTGGCAAGAGACATATTGTTTTCCAGATCGGTGAATATAAACTTATTTCTCGCTTGCTTGAAGGTGAATTTCTTGATTATAAGGCAGCAATTCCCACCTCTTTCACAACTTCAATAAAGGTTGACAAGAGAGATCTTATTGAATGTGTTGAGCGTGTTTCTCTTCTTGTTTCAAGTGAAAAGATAAAAACACCTATTCGTTGTCTTGCAGAAGATAACATGATGAAACTTTCAAACACAACTTCCGCCGGTAAAGCTAAGGACAGATGCATTGCGGAAACAGACGGAAACAGCATTGAAATCGGTTTCAACGGCAGATATATGCTTGATGCTCTTAAGGTATGCGATGAAGAAAAGGTGAATATCGAACTTAGCGGAAGTGTAAGTCCTATTATTATTACACCCATTGAGAACGATAAATTCTTATTCCTTATTCTTCCTATGAGGTTAAAAAATGAAAGTGAAAGTTAAGATTGCTCAAAAAGAGCAAAAAGAAATAAAAATAACAACAGAGTTCATCAGATTGGATTCGGCGTTAAAACTTGCAAACATTGCGGGAACAGGCGGAATAGCAAAAATGATGATTCAGGACGGAGAAGTTAAAGTTAACGGTGAAGAATGCACTTCACGAGGAAAGAAACTTCGTCCCGGAGACAACTTTGAGTTTGAAAAAGTGATTTATAACATAGCAGAGGGTTAAGAAATGAATGTTGAAAGGCTCAGTATCAATAATTTCAGAAACATTGAAAAAATAAATATTGAGCCTTGTGAAAAGGTAAATATAATTTACGGAGAAAATGCACAAGGAAAGACAAATATTCTTGAAAGTATTTGGCTTTGCACCGGCTGTCGATCTTTCAGAAGTACCAAGGATAAAGAAATGATAAGATTTGAGCAGCCGAAAGCAGAAATAAACCTTGATTTTTTTGCCGGTGAGAGACATCAGCAGATGAAAATCGAAATTGAGGAAAAAAGAAAAGTTCAACTTAATTCCATTCCTTTATCTTCACCGGGAAAAAGTTTAGGAGAGTTTCTTGCAGTTGTTTTTTCTCCTGCCCACCTCTCTTTAATAAAGCAAGGGCCGGGAGAGAGAAGAAAGTTTATCGACACTGCCATAGGACAGTTAAAACCAAACTATGCATCTCTTTTAACCAAGTATAACAGGGCGGTGGCTCAGAGAAATGCTCTGCTGAAAGACTCATATAATCACAGTGAAATAACGGACATGGTTGAAATTTGGGAAAATACCATTGCCGCATACGCTGAAAGAATAATCACTTACAGACTTTCTTATCTTGAAAAGTTAAAAGAAGAAGTGAAAGATATATATTCCGGTTTGTCTTGCGGAAGGGAAGAAATCGGAATAGCATATAAACAGGGAGAGGAAGAGAAAAATCAATACACCACGAAAGAAGAATTTAAAGAACTTCTTATAAGTTCGAGAAAAAATGATTTTTTCACAGGTTCAACCTCAGTTGGACCTCACAGAGATGATATTGAAATATCAATAAACGGAGTTTCAGCAAGAAAATTCGGCTCTCAGGGACAGCAGCGTTCCTGCGCTTTGGCTTTGAAATTGGGAGAAGCGAGCATGATAAGAAAAGTGTCCGGAGAACAGCCGGTGGCTCTTCTTGATGATGTTATGAGTGAACTTGATATTTCAAGACAGGATTATATTCTCAATCACATAAAAGACTGGCAGGTTTTTATAACTTGTTGCGATCCGAACACTATTCTTCATCTTAAAGAAGGAGAAACTTTCAGAATAGAAAAGGGTCAATGTTTTTAAACGAATTTAAAGAAAGAACTGAAAAAAATGTTTCTTCACTTAGGACAAAATACGGTTATCCGTCAAGATGATATAATCGGAATTTTCGATCTTGATAATACTACCGTATCAAAAGCCACAAGAGATTATCTGACAAAAATGGAAAAACAGGGAAAGGTTATAAATGTTTCATTGGAACTTCCCAAGTCCTTTGTTGTCTGTCAAGATGATAAAAAAGAAATAACTATATATATAACTCAAATATCCACTTCGACTCTCATT
>CAYPMB010000052.1:0-3078 GCA_964411915.1 uncultured Faecalibacterium sp. | reverse complement strand
TATAATAACCTCACGAAACACAGCCCAAATCAGAGATTTGGTGTGTTTCGGAGAAGATTATTACATACAATTAAACTATATTTATTTTTTATTGAAAAAATTGACTGAGAGGTATCTTTGATGTATAATTCATGGGAAGAACTTAAATCTGAGTGTGGCAAATGCGAAAAGTGTCCCCTTGCTCAAAACAGAACAAATCTTGTTTTCGGTTACGGCAATGAAAATTCAGAAGTTCTTTTTATCGGTGAAGGCCCCGGTGAAAACGAAGATTTGCAAGGTATGCCTTTTGTGGGCAGAAGCGGAAAACTCCTTGACAAATATTTGGATCAAATCGATCTGAGCCGTGAAAAGAATATTTATATTGCCAACATGGTTAAGTGCAGACCGCCTCAAAACAGAGATCCTAAGCCGGACGAACTTGAAATATGCATCAACTGGCTTCGTGAACAGGTTAGACTCATGCGACCGAAGATAATAGTATGCCTTGGCAGAGTCTCTGCTCAAAAACTGATAAGTCCCGATTTCAAGGTGACACAGCAACATGGTCAGTTTATTAATAAAAACGGAACTCTTATGATGGGAACATTCCACCCTGCCGCTTTACTTCGCAATCCAAACAACAAGGGATATGCACTTGATGACTTTTTGGCTCTTCAAGAAAAAATCAAAGAGGTATGCGATCATACCTATGACGAGGTGTAAAAATGGGCAATATCATAAGTATGCCTGATCAGGAATACAAAGCATGGGTAAATCTCAACAAAAAGGTTCTTGCGGAGATCATGGAAAAGAACAACATTGATCCCTATTGGCTTTTTAAAGGAAAAAATAAGGAATACCTTGTCAGATACTTAGGTGAAAGAGGTTACAAGCTCAACTTGTAGCCTTCACAATATAATTTTATTTTTCTATTTTGAAAGGAGTAAACAAACAAAATGGACGACCCCGGTGCGACTGCTTTAATCACAGACATTATTTTTAAAGTGGTGCTACTACTTATCCTCATTGTGGTAAATGCCTATTTTGCAATGAGTGAAATTGCCATTATTTCTCTTAATGACAATATTATTGAGAAAATGGCAGAAGAAGGCAACAAAAAAGCAAAACAAGTTGTGAAATTAACAAGTAACGCAAGCAACTTTCTGTCAACAATACAGATAGGCGTAACTCTTGCGGGATTCTTGACTTCAGCTTCGGCTTCCCAGTCATTTGCGGCAATGCTCTCAAATGCGTTAATGGGATTGGGCATACCTGACAGTTATGCGGGAATTGTTAATTCTATTTCCGTTATCGTCATCACTATCATTATGTCCTATTTCTCATTGGTTTTGGGCGAACTTGCTCCCAAGCGTATGGCAATGCAAAAACCTGAAAAGATTTCATTTATGCTTGTTGGTTCATTGACGGTATTTGCTAAAATTGCCAAACCTTTTGTTAAGTTTCTTTCTTTCTCAACAAACCTGGTTGTTAAACTTTTCGGTTTCGACCCTAATGTTGACGAAGAAAATGTGACAGAAGAAGAAATCAGAATGATGGTTGATGTAGGTCAGGAAAAAGGCGTTATTGAGAACATTCAAAAGGAAATGATCGATAACATTTTTGAATTTGACGATATCAATGTTGCAGATATTATGACTCACCGAACCGATATGGTGGCAGTTGAGGATACGGACTCACTTGAAACTGTGGTTGAACTTTCAATGAAATACGGTTTTTCAAGAATTCCTGTATTTCACGAAGACCAGGACGATATTATCGGTATTGTGTATATCAAAGATTTGCTTCAATACATTGACGGTAAACTTCCAAAAGAGAAAGGGCCTGCGGATATTATGAGACCCGCATACTATGTTCCCACAACGAAAAGCTGCGGAAATCTTTTCACCGAGATGACAGAGAAGAGAACTCAGTTTGCAGTTGTTGTTGATGAATATGGTGGTACTGCCGGCATTATCACATTGGAAGATCTGATTGAATCTATCGTAGGCAACATTCAGGACGAATATGATCAGGAAGACGAAGATATCGTTGCGATGAATGACAATCTTTTCACTGTTGACGGAACAACTCCCATTGAAGAAGTCAACGAACTTGCAGGAGAGATAATCCCTGACGGAGAATATGAAACCATTGGCGGTTTTGTTATCAGTCTTTTAGGATATCTTCCTCAGGACGGAAATCATGATGAAATTGATTTCCAAAATCTTCACTTCACAGTTTTAAATGTTGAAGAAAGAAGAATCGGAAAAATCAAAATTGAAATTTATCCAAAAGAAGCAGAAGCTGATGAAGAAGACGAATAATGAGTAATAATAAATAAATTTACAGATTTTTGTCTTATTCTATTGCGAAACTGCAATTTATTAGGTATAATATTTGGTGGTAAAAAAACCAAATCAATAATATAGTATTGAAAGGAAAAACGGTTATGAACTATTCCAACGAAGTGGAAAAAATGTGCGTAGTTGCCAAAGGACCGAACCACGGTCCGGCTCCCATTCCCGAAGAAGGTAAATGGGTAAAGGCATACGAAATCAAAGACATCTCAGCTTTTACACACGGTATCGGCTGGTGCGCTCCTCAGCAGGGTGCATGTAAGCTCTCTCTCAATGTTAAAAACGGTATCATTGAAGAAGCTCTTGTTGAAACAATCGGTTGCTCAGGTATGACTCACTCAGCTGCTATGGCAAGTGAAATTCTTCCGGGCAAAACTCTCCTCGAAGCTCTCAACACAGACCTTGTTTGTGACGCTATCAACACAGCAATGCGTGAACTCTTCCTTCAGATCGTATACGGTCGTTCACAGTCTGCCTTCTCAGAAGACGGTCTTTCAATCGGTGCAGGTCTTGAAGACTTAGGTAAGGGTCTTCGTTCACAGGTTGGTACAATGTACGGCACAAAGGTTAAGGGTGTTCGTTATCTTGAAATGGCTGAAGGCTATGTTACAAGAATGGCTCTTGACGCTGATGATCAGGTTATCGGCTACGAATTCGTATCATTCGGCAAAATGACTGACTTCATGAAGAAGGGCGATGATGCCAACACTGCATACGAAAAGGCTAAGTGCACTTACGGCAG
>CAYPMB010000051.1:0-3136 GCA_964411915.1 uncultured Faecalibacterium sp. | reverse complement strand
TTTTATATTACACCAAAGATTAAAATATTACAATAAAATTGATGTAAATAATTTGACTTTTTTATATATAAAATGTAGAATTGTAATAGGGAAACAAGATATTTTTTTGACAATAAAGAAAATCAATTTACATTCGCCATAAACAGTAATATAAAATGGAGAAAATATTATTATAACTAATCAGGAGGCATTATATGAGCACACCACACATAAACGCAAAACCAAATGATTTTGCAAAAACAGTTCTTATGCCGGGAGATCCTTTGCGTTCAAAACTTATCGCTGAGACTTATCTTGAAAATCCAGTCCTCGTCAACAATATTCGTGGAATACAAGGCTATACCGGCACATATAAAGGACACCGAATATCGGTTATGGCAAGCGGTATGGGCATGCCGTCCATGGGCATATATTCCTATGAACTTTTCAATTTTTACCATGTTGAAAATATAATCCGCATAGGCTCTGCAGGAGGTCTCGCACCAGAACTTAAATTAAGAGACATTATTTTTGCCATAGGTACAAACACAAATTCTAACTATGGTTCACAATACGGTGTTAGAGGAACTGTTGCTCCGACTTGCAGTTACGAATTACTGAACAAGGCAGTTGAAACAGCAAAAACTATGGGTATCTCCCCCATCATAGGAAACCTTTATACATCAGACACTTTTTACGATGCCGATAAGACCGCTCTGGAAAAATGGAGAGATATCGGTTCACTTGCTGTTGAAATGGAATCAGCTGCTTTATACTTGAATGCTATGCAGGCAAAGAAGAAAGCTCTGGCAATATGCACTGTTTCAGACTTGCCGATGACCGGAGAAAGTCTTGACGCCATAGACAGGCAAAACACTTTCACGCAAATGATGGAAATTGCACTTGAAACCGCAATAAAACTTGATTAAATGTTAATAATCGTTATGGTTTAAAAAATTCCATAAAAAATTCAAAAAAGGTATTGACTTTACTCGCCTATTGGTGTATTATATCAATAGTGATAATCATTATCACTTAGACAAAGAAGGGAGCCACGCAATGTCAGCTTCAAGAAACAGTAAGCAAAGAGATGCTGTGCTCAGTGATTTACAAAGCAGATACGATCACCCTACTGCTGAAGAAGTGTATTTTTCGGTTAAAAAGGCTTTACCGAATATTAGCTTGGCAACAGTTTACAGAAATCTTTGTTTTCTCAATGAAGAAGGAAAAATCTTCTCAATAAGCGGTCATGATGCAGTTCATTATGATGCTCATCTTCATGAACACAATCACCTGTTATGTCGTGAATGCGGAAGAATTTTCGATGTAAACATTTGTATTGACTCATCTTTTATTGATGATGCAAACTCAAGCTTTAGCGGTTGCGTTGAAGGTTATTCACTGTTGTTCCATGGTCTTTGCGAAAAATGTAATCAAAATATTTAATTATTAACGGAGGAAAAAATTATGAAAAAGTATTATTGCCCGGTATGCGGTTATGAAAGCGACGAAAAGATCGACACATGCCCTATCTGCAAAGCAAAAATGAAGGAAAGAGAAAACACAGAAATGGTTTGGGCTGCCGAACACATTCTCGGTGTAGGCAAATCTGAAGGAGTACCTGAAGAAATCATCAACGGTCTTCGTGACAATTTCAACGGTGAATGTTCAGAAGTTGGCATGTATCTTGCAATGGCAAGAGTTGCTCACAGAGAAGGTTATCCGGAAATCGGTCTTTACTGGGAAAAGGCTGCTTATGAAGAGGCAGAACACGCAGCAAAATTTGCTGAACTTCTCGGTGAAGTTGTAACAGACAGCACAAAGAAGAATCTTGAAATGAGAGTTGCAGCTGAAAACGGTGCAACACAGGGTAAATTCGACCTTGCTAAGATGGCAAAAGAACACGGTCTTGACGCAATCCACGACACAGTTCACGAAATGGCCCGTGACGAAGCAAGACACGGCAAAGCATTCGAAGGTCTGCTGAAGCGTTATTTTGGCTAATATAAAGCACTTCCAAGAGGGTGGGATGAATGTCCTGCCCTCTTTTTTCATTTACAAAAAAGAACAGCGCGGAGCTTACGTCCCGCACCATCTGTCTTAAATCATAGATTCTCTTTTCATTAACAAAATAATCAACGCACTACCGCTAATTAAAAGTGTTGCAAACTTAAGCCAAATAATACTTCTATCACCTGTCTTATGAGATGTAACATCTGTTGGAGTATCCATTGGAGTATCTGTCGGTGTGTCTCACTTGTATTCTTTGCTTGATACATTATCATTACCGGCGACATACTTGTGAATTTCACATGAATTCCATCTTCTTCCAAATCAGCGTCTAAAATTTCTATCTCTCCTGCTTTCTCTCCGGCGGAAATCATGTGTGCAATAATGAAATCAAAATCTTCATTATTTGTTCCCTCTGGATATGGGAGAACTGTTTCTACTCCCTCTGTCGGGAATTTATCATAATTTACTGTTTCCCATTTGCCACTTGCATTTTTGATCTGTAATTCTACATCCATCAAAACACTATTTACTTTATCTATATCAAAAGTTTCATTTGCGCTTAATGCCTTTTCAGCAAGTGCGTTTTCAATATCTGTTGTGGATGCGTATTTATCCGCTAGACCGTTTGGAACATTCTTCAAGCCATTGCTTATTTCAACCCGTTGTTCTTCTTTCACTTCTTCTACTTCAATACCAAAACACTCATAGTATTTTTGCATTTCTATATCAGACCATTTGGCAACAAAAATAACATCATAAGATGGAACTGTTTTTGCCATCATTTCATCTGTTGTTATAAGTGAATCTGAAATCAATTCATATTTCTTAGTACCATCTGCGGCTTTTTCTACTGAAAATTCTAACCAACCTTCAAAAGTTGCGTTTTCTTTTGTAGGGCTACCCTTAATTTCATAGTCTTTTGATACTTGATCCTTAATTGACTCGGTAGACCTTCTTAAACGATTCCATCTTTCCTCATATTTATTGTCAACTTTTATCATTCCATTCGGTGTACCAAGCAAATCTAAATAAGTTACATATACACCAAATCCATGAATCGTTACTTCACTATAATAGTCCGAATCATCACCTTCCCACTGTGCAACAAACAGCAACGTACTATTCGGAACTACATAATTAAGTG
>CAYPMB010000050.1:0-3410 GCA_964411915.1 uncultured Faecalibacterium sp. | reverse complement strand
GATAATTATAATTATTTTTTGTTTTCTCTTGAAATATTGTGAAAAATATATCATAATAGTGTAGAACAGAGAAATATCACGAAATAAGAAAGGTGAAGTTATGGAATTTCAAGCTGAAATAAACTTTTTTCTCAAGCTGATGCACAGCTTTCGCATACCCTCAAAAATAATGACTTACGGTGTGGAACAACCATATCCGTTTGACAACGGTATTCGCCTTTTGCTCAATCCCCAGACGGACTATCGGCAAATAACAGACGAAATCATTTTGAACATTGGAGAAAAGACGATTTACAAAGTAACGGACGATTTCCAATCAAGTTATATGTTTATGCGATTATCGGAAACCGAGGACACGATTATTGCCGTTGGGCCTTACACCTCAACGGAGATCACCCGTTCCTCAATAATAAGAAAGAGCAAAAAGCAAGTCATCACGCCGGAATTTCTTTCCACACTTGAACGATACTTCAGCACTGTGGCATACATTCCCGATGATCACTCTTTGACAGTTGTCCTTTACACCTTAGGGGAGAAGATTTGGGACACAGAACAGCTTAGTGTGGAAAATCTTCAAAGTTCACTTTTGTCATTTGAGGGAAATCCGTTTGAGAGCAGTGAAGGTGACATAAATATAATAAATGATTATGATATCAATGTGGTGGAAAGACGATACTTATCGGAAAACAAGCTTATCACCGCTGTTGCATCGGGAAGAACACATGAGGCGGAACGACTTCTGAAAGGTTTTTCTCAGGCGGCAGTTGAGCAGCGAACCACCGAGCCCACACGAAACGCAAGAAACTATCTTATTATTCTCAACACATTGCTGAGAAAGGCAGTGGAGCAGAAAGGGGTTCACCCATTCCATATTGACCGAGTGTCCTCAAAATTTGCCCGCCGAATTGAAAATATCGGTTCATGGTCAGATGTGGGACCCTTATGCAAGGATATGGCGAACAAATATTGTGCCCTTGTGAACGATTTAACTCTCAACTCACTTTCCCCCATTGTTCGTCAAGCGGTGACCCTAATTGACAGCGATTTGACCGCTGACTTAAAATTAAACTCCATTGCTTACAAAGTGGGAGTTAATCCGAGTTATCTTTCCTCCATATTCAAAAAAGAAACGGGAAAGACAGTGACGGATTTTGTCAACAGTCGTCGCATTGAGCAAGCGATTTTTCTTCTTGGGGCGACTCAGATGCCCATTGCCACAGTGGGACAGCATTGCGGGATAAACGACAACAATTATTTCACCAGAATTTTCAAAAAATACACCGGAAAAACACCGGCAGAATGGAGAAAACGATAAATTCTCATAGGTACAGATTTACTCTCATCACAGCAGAGTAAGTCTCATAAAGAAACCGGTTTTTCCGAAAGCTTCGCTTTCGATGCCCCACTATACCGCGGGGCATAAAAATTCCCTCCCCTGTCACCAGAGGAGGGAATTATAATTATCTTTTGTTTAAGCAACTTCCGGCTGTTCAAAGCTGGCTGCTAACTTCTTGAATACGCTTATTGCCCACTTAATGATTGACCTAACAAAGTAGAAGATTCTTTCTTGCTTTGTTGTTGGGTTGTCTGCCTTTTCATCAGCTATCCAGTAATAAGTGTCGAAGTTTTCGTTGTTCATCTTTGCGAATGTATAGTTGCTGTAACCGTTAGCGTCTTTGCCCGGCTGCTTAATAGCAACGATGAACTGTGACATATCAAAATCATCAACTGTAAGCTGTTCATCAGCTGTAAGAACATTATAGAGAATTGTATTTTCTATGCTTGTCCAGTCTGAGTGGTTAGCGCCCTTAACAAACCATGTTGCCTCAGGGAACTGGCAAGTTGATGCATCGATCTGCTTGTCCGGAGAGATGTATTTACCATTGCCTTCAGCAATTCTGTCAGCAATATAGCTGTCTGAAAGTGTGCCGTAAATTGTTGAAGTTGTTGCACCATAAGATGCACATTCAACTGATGCGAACTGGTCAGCAATAGCATCACTTGACTTGATGATCGGAAGGATCTGGAGGCCGTACTTTGCAATAATACAAACATTACCCTTATCGCTGATTTCCTGCATAATGTTAGGAATCTGCTGACGAACCTTCTGGTCATAGTTATCGATCTTAGCAATAAGACCTGCATACTGTTGACGCTTTGCGCTACCCTCTTCACCGAAGACATAAGCCTTAGCTGTTTCGTAATCTTCTGACTTTACAGCAGCCCAATAAGAAGGATATGTGAAGAATGTTGAAAGAGCAAGAGCACTTGTAACGCCCTTAACAACGACATAATAGATATTTTCCTTTGTTACGCCAACGATCTTGTCGAATACGCCAGCCTTTGAAAGCATATCAATTGTTTCATTAACAAATTCATCGAGGCTGAACATTTCAAGTGCGTTGCAGTCATAAAGGAAACGGTTAATTCCGTCAGCATCAAAGTTGAACTTACCGCTGATAGGCTCGCTAATAGCCTCTGCGCCATTAACAACGCCACCATCAATACCAACGCCTCTGATACCGTCCATGCCATATTTTGCAACATATGCAGTAACAACACTTGAACCTAAGCAACGGCCGATGAGAGCAACTTCTGACTTACCTGTTGCTGCCTTAACATCATCAATGTATGCTTTGAGTTCATCAGCAACTTCGAGGGGATCAAGTCTCCAGTCATACCAGAAAATATAATCGTGGATATTATACTGACCCTGCCATGCAGCTGTGTTCTGATGGCGTCTTGTAGCCATAATTTTTGCGTGTTCAGGATTAAATGTTGTACCTAAACGAGCGTTGCCATTTTCATCAAGAAGCATATCGCCGAAGATTTCACCGATTTCCTTCTGAAGTGCCTGGTAGTAAGGCTCATAGTTGCCACAAGCCAAGCCCTGAATAAGGAAAGGCATAACAACATTCATAACGGACTTAATAACTTCGTTATCGCCGTCATCGTCACCACCGAGACCGTTAAGCAAGTCTCTATATTCCATCAACTTGTTACCTTCGGCATCGTGAATTGAGTCACCGTCACCGAAAAGTGTGATAATTGGAATGTCAGTATTTCCGGACTGGTTCCAACCTGCGAATGCAGGCACTGCCAATGCGAAAATCATGATCAATGCCATAAATACGGATAATGATTTTTTGAAATAAGATTTCATCGTTTCTTCCTCCAATTTATTTTGTAAATAAATACAAATTGAGTATAGCACTTTGTTTTAATAAAGTCAACATTTTTTTAATTTAATGTTAATAAAAATTGAGTCTATTAACTTAAAGTTTACGGTTAGTTTGCTCTTGATATTTAATTTTCTAATTACCATATAGAAATATAGTGCTTAAATATTTCAGCGTGATCCGGCATTTGGTTTACCTGTCAGCCTACGGCTGACCGCCCGACTATACCGC
>CAYPMB010000049.1:0-3481 GCA_964411915.1 uncultured Faecalibacterium sp. | reverse complement strand
TTCTCCGAAACACACCAAATCTCTGATTTGGGCTGTGTTTCGTGAGGTTATTATAACATATTTTTTACCACTTGTGTTGAAATTTATGAAAAAATGTTGTAGAATAAACTAAATAATATAATTTATTCCTAAATAAATGTTTGGAGGACAATAAAATGGCAAAAACAGTTTTAGTAGAAACTTCAGCAAGACATGTTCATGTTTCAAAAGAGGATTTAGCTATACTCTTCGGTGAGGGATACGAACTTACAAAGAAGAAGGATCTTTCTCAGCCGGGTCAGTATGCCTGTGAAGAAAGAGTTCAGGTTATCGGTACTAAGGGCAGTTTCCCGGCAGTTTCAATCCTCGGCCCAACTCGTCCGGAAACACAGGTTGAACTTTCAGCAGGTGATGCTCGTTCTATCGGTGTTAAAGCTCCGATCCGTGAGTCAGGCGACATCGAAGGCAGCGGTGCTTGCAAACTTGTAGGCCCTTGCGGTGAAGTTGATCTTGAAAAGGGTGTTATCGTTGCAAAAAGACATATCCACATGACAACAGCCGATGCAGCTGAATACGGTCTTAAGGATAAGCAGATCGTTTCAGTTAAGGTTGATTCAGCAGATCGTTCACTTGTTTTCGGTGATGTTGTTGTTCGTGTAAGCGACAGCTATGCCCTTGCAATGCATATTGATACAGATGAATCAAATGCAGCTTGTGTTGCTCCCGGCACATACGGTGAAATTCTCGACTGATTTTATTAAGTCGAAAACATAATGGAGTTATAAAAACATCAGTTTTTCCAATCTCCAAATCGCATACCCATAAATTAAAGATAATGAGACTTGTGTAAAAAATCAACACAAGTCTTTTTTCTTTACTGACTTTATTTGATGAAATTTGTAAATATTAAAATTTATTAACGCGGTTTTAATTTGTTATGTTTTATTTGTTGCAAAATTGGAAATTCTTATAAAAACAAAATTTC
This sequence comes from uncultured Faecalibacterium sp., assembly GCA_964411915.1. Lineage (GTDB taxonomy): Bacteria > Bacillota > Clostridia > Oscillospirales > Acutalibacteraceae > UBA6857. The sequence continues at coordinate 2,517 of CAYPMB010000049.1, read as the reverse complement.
TTCTTGACTACTTTTGTGCAAATCTATATAATTTAAAGTATAGCAGAGTCAAAATACAAAAAATATGCTCTGTCAGGAGGTATAACATGAAAATGTTCAAAAGAATAACCGGTTTGGTTATGGCTATTGTTATGATTGTCAGTGCAATGTCACTTTCACTTGTAGCAAGTGCAGCTGAAATCAATACTTCTATTGTTTTCAATAATCAGAAAACCGGTTTTACACAGGCAACAGTTACCAATAACGGTAATGCAAACAACACAAATGCAACAGCATTACTTGATTGGCTTGACAAAGTCCTTAAAGACGCTAATATCAAAGAAGTGATTGATCTTAAGGTTACAAAGATCACCATCGATGCCACAAGCGTCAACGGTCTTCTTGAAACAATCGATTTAGTTAAATCTGTATCAGGTCTTATTGACGGTTTCGGCTCTCTTAAAAACCTTAATTGCAAGAACTGGAAAGAAGGTCAGACAAGAAAGAATACCGCTGATGACGTTATCTTAAAAAACCTCATTAAATTCATTTATGATAACAGAGAACTCGTTGCAGATTTTGTTGACGGTTCATTCACATGCAATAACGGTGGTATTTTCGGAATTGATATTGACGGTATATTAGGTATCAATCCTTCAAAGGGCGAGACAATTATCTGGTTACTCAAGATCCTTAAGGATAAAGACGGCAAACCGTATGCATACCTTTCAGATTGGCTTAAGGATACACTTGTTCAAACCTTTGGTATGACAGTTACAAGCAAGACAACTCTTGATGATATCGTTTATAATGGCATAATCGGTGGCTGGCTTCAGCAGTATGTTCCCGGGTTCACAATGAACGCTAACACAACAACTGAACAGCTTGTTCTCAGCCTTGTTAATTCAGCATGGAATAAATACATAGGCGATCTTATCGGCAAGGTTCAGGGGTATAAGGATTCATTAAGCGCAAATCCTTATACAGCACCTATTGCAGGTCTTGTTAACTTCGATGTTACAGCAGCAGATGTTCAGATCTCTCTTAACACAATCAACGATGTAAACAATACTATCGGTGCAGTTCTTAAGAAGATCATTCCGACTTACAGCGGTTGGAAAACAGGTTCTAAGTTAGAGCTTATCTCAGAAAACATTGTTAACGCTCTTAAGTGGATGTTCGCTAATGCACAGAAAACTGAGAATGCAGAAGTTATGGCTAAGTATGCTGCTTGGAACAAAGCAGCAGAGAAAGATGCTAATTCAGCACTTCTTTCATTGGTTAAGTTAGTTGTTAATGCAGTATGGCCGGAAACAGCATATCCTGCTATTGTTGATGCTCAGACAACAGTTGAAGGCGCAATCATTGCTGTTCTCACTCAGGTTATCAAAGAAAATCCGGATTCTCTCGGTTTTGTGGTTATCGGCAAGAAGTCAACAACAGCTGAGAAGTTCCTCGGTGATTTTGCAGGCAGCTATCTTATGCAGTATATTCCGTTGAGAAATTCAAAGGGCACAGATTATGTTGCAGGTTCAGGCACATCTGTATATGATGTTGCAAACTATGCACTTAACTACTTCCTTGTTGATCTTAACCTTGATGCGCTCTTCGGTCTTAATCTTAAGAAGTCACAGTCGCTCTTCACAAAACTTGAGAGCATACAGAAGATGCTCTTAGGCAATTTAGGTTATGTTAATGCAAGCGAATACATTCCGTCACTTGTTGAAAATGTTCTTTCACTTGATATAGGCGGTTTGTTCACAGATAATGTTAAGCCTATTATTGATGATTATAAGGATCTCAAGGCTTGCAGTTTTGTTTACACAATCATCAACAATTTAACAAAGTCAATTTTCGGCACACAGATTCTTGCAACATCAACATTCAAGAGCTTCGAAAATATAATCATCGACTCAAAGAAGGATGACAATTTAGGTAAAGTTGTAGCAAACATTCTTAAGGGTCTTGAAGCCAAGAAAGCTGACTTCCTTCCTATTCTTTACTATGTATATAATGCATTGTTCACGGATAAGGCTTATACAGTAACAGGAAGTGCATCAGACTTCGACCTTGCAAAATCAAAGGGATATAAAGTAACCGTTAAATACGGTGATTATAAGCTCGTTGAGAATGAAGATTATAAGGTTGTTTATTCAAACGGCGGTAAGGTTGGCAGCAATGTTAATGTTACAGTTGAAGGTATAGGCGACTATACAGGTTCTATCAAAATCGGAACTGTTAAGATCACCTGCACACACAAATATGGTAGTTATAAGACAACTAAGAAAGCTACCTGCACCGCAAATGGAACTAAAACAAAAACTTGTCAGTATTGCGGTAAGGCTGTTACAGCCACAATCGAGGCTACCGGTCACACCTACAAAACAACTACTACCAAAGCCACAACCTCCAAGTCAGGCTCAAAGGTAACAAGTTGTACAGTTTGCGGTAAAGTTAAGTCTAAGTCAACAATCGCAAAGATTAGCTCAGTTAAGCTTTCAACCACAAGTTACACATATAACGGCAAGACAAAGACAC
>CAYPMB010000048.1:0-4648 GCA_964411915.1 uncultured Faecalibacterium sp. | reverse complement strand
TTTTTGAGACCCCAACACATTAACTATACTACTTTCAAAAGTCAATGTCAATGGAATTTAAGTAATTTTAAATAAAATCTACGCATTGCATAAGAATAATTAGTTAACTTTGTATAGTTTACCGATTGCAATATGGGTTGCAATGTGATATTATATAGACACAGAAAGGAAGAGGTGATACCAATGTACAGGTAAAACCGAGACACAATAAGTGAAGCGGTAAAGATCAGAAATTGTTAAAAGGTCAAAAAAACTTAAGATCGTAAACAAAGACATTATTGAAAGACTTAAGAAAAAATAAGATACAAAAATATATAAAATAAGCTTAAGTCTCCGAATATACGACACAACAAAAAACATTTAATTTTATAAGGTTCTTAAGTTATATATCTGTCAAAACAAGGAACTGATTTTAATAAAAACCGCAACTTAAAAAAGTCTCAGAATTTCTAACAGCCTTCACAAAAAACAAAAGCACAAAAGTAAGTCTCACTTAAGAGAAAAAAACAAAACGAGAATATGAAGTTAACGAAGAATGTGATGTGAAGTTTAAAAAAAGATGGAAGGCTGAAACTAGGAAAGAGAGGTAAACAATTGATGTTAGATACTAAGAACGAACAGAAATAACCCTTGACCGGCTAAAATGTGTGAAGAAACATTCGGTCAAGGGTTATTTCGCTTTTATCTGACATTTATATATTTGTGGTGTAATCGTCCTGTAAGGGGCGGTTTTGTTTTTTGGTGAGCGCCCGCGTTGTGGGCGCGAAGATCCGCCCACGGTATAGTGGGCGGAGTCTGCCGAAGGCAGACCGGTGGGACTGAAACAATAGGTTCGACTTTTTATTTTCAGTTCAATCTGACTTCGGGTTTCCTTGGCGAAAGCTCCGCTTTCGCAGCCCGACTATACCGCCGGGCCGGGTCGGCCTCCGGCCGACTTGGGATTACGCGCCCACGACCGCGGGCGCTCATCCTTCTCCACCTCTTATCCATTCAAGAGAAAACTTGGTAAATAATATATTTTTACATTCCGTGTCAGGTTCAAATAATGCTCCAATATTTCCATCGGGTAATTGAGCGAGTGAACTGTAAACAAAAGAATCAGCTTTTAATATTCGGCTATAAGGAAATGTTTCCCCATCATCCTCAGAAAGTCTCACTGTTCCGCATTTTCTTTCTTTTTTATCCGCTGCATTAAGCAAAACCACATAAGGCTTTTCCATGCCGTTCAGCTTTATAACCGAGGTCTGACAAATGGGCTGATTTAACTTTTCATCTAATGAAAAGTTTTCCCAACTTTCTCCCCCGTTATCACTGTATGCCGTTGCAACACATCTTTTCTTATTGTGATTTCTCATATAATACTTCAATCTGCCGTTTTCCTGCTCGATAACTTGAGATTCAGTCAACATCTGACTTTCAATTATAAAAAACTGATTAGCTGTAATTCCGTGTATTTTTCTTGTGTTATTTGGTGTCTCTCCCCTTTTCCAAGTTTCGCCCTTATCATCACTGTAAATCACACAGCAAGACAATCCTAAAGGGAATTTTCTGACTCCATAATAAATGGGAACAATTATCCTGCCTGCATATTTGCCTTTTTTTATAACTATGCCATTTCCGGGGCCCGGACCTATAAAACTCATATAGTTCTCTTTAACAGCACTGTTGAGGCACTGAGGTTTTGACCATGTCACTCCATCATCGTCGCTATAACACATCATTAAAAAAGAGGTTGACAATTCTCTAAACTTACCCCCGGTATAAATATTACCGTAATCTGCACCGTTTTTTGTGACATCGCCTTTTTCGGAAACACGGTAATCTGTCTTTTTGCGGTTTTGGGTATAAAGAAACGCATCTTTAAGAATATACTTTTTTAAACCGTCAGTTATAATTCTATTACCGTTTTCATCAACACCTTTGCTGCTTTTACTGTTAAGTATGCCCACACCGGCAGGGGTATGACAATAGTGAAGAAAAATTCTGTTTATTTCGCTGTCATATGTTAAAATCGGATCTATTGCAGCTGATGAAAGTTTCTGCTCTGTTCCATGTTCCTCAACAACGGTTATATATTCGCCCCATGTTTCTCCCGAATCAAGGCTTCGGCGAACTACCTTATCAATTCTGTTAGGATTATCTTTGCCCGAACAAAACCTTGCATCTGCGCAAGCAACTATTACACCGCTTTTAGTTGTGACCATTGACGGTATTCTGTAAAATTCTGACGGACCTCCTGTGCCCGGCCCGAAAACTGTCTTAAACTTCATTATCTTTTCTCCTGTCATGAAAATTCTCTATTATAATTATAATAGAAAACAATCATCAAAACAAGAATTTATTTAAATTAGTATTTTTGGTTTACAATCATTTTATTCTGTGATAAAATTTCAATTAAATAAAATAGATTTTCGAGGGTGGTTTAATGAATATTACTGAAGAAAAAAGATGGGTGACCGAACAGATCAAGCAGGTTGCTGACTTTTGGCTTGAAAACGGAATGGACAAAGTTAACGGAGGCGTTTATACCTGCTTGGACAAGGACGGAAAGGTTTTTTCCACAGATAAAAGTGTCTGGATGCAAGGAAGATGCGGTTGGACCTTCGCTTATCTTTGCCATATTTACGGCATAAAAAAAGAGTGGTTAGAGGCAAGTAAAAGCTGTATCGACTTTCTTGAAAATCATTGCATAAATCGAAATGCCGGCGATAGACTTTATTTCACAGTCACTGAAGACGGAAAACCTCTCAGGCAGAGAAGATACTGCTATTCAGAGGCTTTTTATTGCATTGCCAATGCCGAATACTATGGCTTGACAGGAGAAAAAATTCATCTCGAAAGAGCAAGAAAAGCCTACGATATATACTGGAATCTTAATCACGGCATGAAAGATCCCACCGGAATAGGCCCTAAAACCGAACCGGAAACACGCACCGGCAGATCTCTCGGCATACCTATGATCATTCTGAATGTTACATCTATTCTTCTCAGAGTTGATCCTGAAAACGCTGATTTATACAATGCAAGAGCCAATGAATGTGTTAACGATATATTGAACTATCATGTTAAGCACGATCTTAAATGCACCCTCGAAACTGTCGCTTTGGACGGCTCGCCACGACTCGACATAACCGAAGGCAGAGTTATCAATCCGGGGCACGATATAGAATGCAGCTGGTTTCTTATGGAAAGAGCCACTGCAACAGGAGACAAAGAACTCCACAAAAAAGCCATCGAGATTTTCGACATGGCATTTGAAAAAGGCTGGGACAAGGAATACGGTGGTATTCTGTATTTTATCGATTGTCTCGGTAATCCACCGGAAGCATACGAACACGATATGAAGCTTTGGTGGCCACACAACGAGGCGCTCATCGCTTCACTTATGATTTACAGAGATACCGGTAATGAAAAGTATCTTAACATTTTTGAGCAGATATTAGATTACACTAAAAAGCATTTTGCTTCTGCACCCTGCGGTGAGTGGTACGGTTATCTCAGAAGAGACGGAAACCCAACATTGCCCGCTTGTATTGGTTCAACATTCAAAGGGCCGTTCCATGTGCCAAGATGTCTTATCATGTTAGATCTTATGTTAACAGAAATTGAGGAAAGAGGTTAATAAAATGAGTTTTGAAAAATACAAGGGCATTTTCCCTGCTTTTTATGCCTGTTATGATGAAAACGGAGAAGTTTCTTCTGAAAGATCAAAAGCATTGGTTGAATTTCTTATCAAAAAGGGCGTTAAAGGTCTTTATGTTGGCGGTTCATCGGGAGAATGTATCTATCTGAGCGTTGAAGAACGAAAGAAAACTCTTGAAGCTGTCATGGAAGTTGCTAAAGGCAGAATTACTGTTATTGCTCATGTTGCCTGCAACAACACAAAAGACAGTTGCGAACTTGCGCGCCATGCTGAATCTCTCGGTGTAGATGCTATTGCAGCCATACCTCCGATTTATTTTCATCTTCCTGAAAAGGCTATTGCAAAATATTGGAATGATATTTCAAGTGCAGCGCCAAGCACTGACTTTGTTATATACAACATTCCTCAGCTTGCAGGAGTATCTCTCACTCTTTCGCTCCTTGACGAAATGCTCAAAAATCCAAAAGTCATTGGTGTTAAAAACTCATCTATGCCAATTCAGGACATTCAAATGTTTAAAAGACAAGGCCGACTTAACGGCAAAGAAATTGTTGTCTTCAACGGTCCTGACGAACAATTTGTCGGTGGAAGAATTATCGGAGCAGACGGTGGCATTGGCGGAACTTATGCAGTTATGCCTGAACTTTTCGTTGCAATGGACAAAATGCTGAAAAACGGCGACTTCAATAACGCTCATAAAATTCAGGATATAGTGGACGAAGTTATTTATACCATGTGTTCGGCAAAAGGGAACATGTATGCTGTTGCAAAAGCTGTTCTCAAGAACAGAGCCGGGCTTGAACTTGGTGGTGTTAGATCTCCCCTTCTTAACCTTGAAAGCGGTGATGAGAAAATAGTTGAAAAAGCTACGAACTTAATCAAAGACGGACTTAATATGATATAATTGTTTAGTTGCCACAAGGTCTCAACGATTTTGTGGCACTTTTATTTTGGGTTTCTTCCAGGAGGCGGGTTCCGGTGGCGAAGCCCCGATGTGTCAACATC
>CAYPMB010000047.1:0-5194 GCA_964411915.1 uncultured Faecalibacterium sp. | reverse complement strand
GATATAATATTTTATAACGGGAATGAATTTTAGTCAATATCTTAAATATTAAATTTAAGCAAAAAGGAGAAAGATATGAAAATTTATGCCATAATAACCGCTATTTTATTTTTCACAATGCTCTTTGTTCCCCTGTTTTCCCTCTTAGGAAGCACCGAAAGTCGCATACCTGTCAACGGAACTTTTCAGCAAATCTCAAACCCCCGGCAAGAAACGGAAAAAGAGGAAGATGACAGCCAAACCATAAAAGTTATGCTCCATTCCTCGGAAACCACGGAAGAAATGGACATGATGAATTATATCATCGGCTGTGTTGCTGCGGAAATGCCGGCTGAATATGAAAAAGAGGCTTTGAAAGCTCAAGCCGTTGCAAGTTACACCTATGCCCTTTATATGAAACAGAGCAACACTTCCAAAGATGCCGACATAAGTGACGACCCCTCAATTCATCAAGCTTATCTCAGTGAGGCGCAACTCAAAGAAAAGTGGGGAAACAACTTCGACTCCTACATAGAAAAAATCAGCTCGGCAGTTAAGGAGACTTACGGTGAATATTTAACTTATAATTCCGAACTCATTAAACCCGCATACCACGCTTTGTCAGCCGGGAAAACCAACAGCGGTGAAGATGTTTGGGGAAACGGCATACCTTATCTTGTCAGTGTTAACAGCGTTGCAGACAAACTCTCCCCTTCTTTTGAAACTCAATTCGAGTTTAACGAAAAGGAACTTATCAAGCTTTTGGGAATAAAAACAAAGTCTATTTCCATCGGCGACACTGTCACTTCATCTTCCGGTTATGTTAAGAAGATAACTGTTTCTCAAACTGAATTCACCGGAGAAGAAATACGCTCGCTTTTGTCATTAAGAAGCGGTAATTTTACAATTCAATGTGATGGCGACACTTTCAAATTCATTTGTTACGGATACGGTCACGGAGTTGGAATGAGTCAATATGGGGCAAATGAAATGGCAAAACAGGGAAGTTCTTACAAAGAGATTTTGAAGCATTATTATAAGGGGGTTGAGGTGGAAGAGTAACCGCCCCGCGGTATAGTGGGGCGGGGCAATTTCGGGGTTCGATGCCCCGGAATTGCCTTGAGGTTTGCACAGAGTCAACAAGCCCCCTCAGTCACTTCGTGACAGCTCCCCCGAAAGAAGGTGCCTCCGGTTGAGCCTTTATTTTCTTGTTTCCAAGCACCTCGACGACCCACATTTCACACATACCTCCTGTTTCCGCCTTTTTCCTTTCCTCAAATCCCTTGCTTTTCGGAAAACTTCCTTGACTTTTTCCCTCTTCTGAGATAAGATAAAGTGTATATTTAATTAAGGGTTGTTTTTATGGAAATTTCAGTAGAAAAGCTCGGTCTTTCCCATGTTACGGGTGTGGCCGACATTGAAAAAGAGTGTTTTTCCACTCCTTGGAGCGAAAATGCGATTTTAAGTGAACTCGAAAATTTAACCGCCCGTTTTTTCGTGGCTTTATCCAATGATCAAGTTGTCGGATATGGGGGTATGCACATTGTATGCGGTGAGTGTTATATAGCTAATATTGCCGTAAAAAGTCAGTTCAGAAACAAGGGAATAGCCTCTGCACTGCTGAAAAAGTTAGAAGAAACAGCCAAAAACGAAAATGCCGAATTCATCACCCTGGAAGTCAGACAGAGCAACGAAAACGCTATACGGCTTTATTCACACATGGGGTACAAGGCAGTGGGAGTAAGAAAAAACTTTTATTCAAAGCCTAAAGAAGACGGAATTATTATGACTAAAGAGGGTAAAAACTTATGAAAATACTTGCAATAGAATCTTCCTGTGACGAAACAGCGGCTGCCGTTGTTGAGGACGGAAGACAGGTTCTTTCCAATATCGTTGCAACTCAGATCGAAGAGCATAAACTTTACGGTGGAGTTGTTCCCGAAATTGCATCAAGGCGACACGCTGAGGCAATATGCGGTGTGGTTGACAGAGCTCTGGAAGAAAGTGGCTGCAAAATTGATGACATTGATGCCATAGCAGTAACCTATGCACCCGGACTTATCGGTGCTTTATTGGTTGGGGTAAATTATGCAAAAGGTTTATCTTATGCAACGGGAAAGCCCCTTATCCCGGTTCATCACTTGCGCTCTCACATTGCCTCCAACTATATCTCCCATCCCGACCTTAAACCGCCATTTTTCTGCCTGGTGGTCAGCGGAGGTCACACCCACATGATAAAGGTTGAGGATTACACCTCATTTAAAATAATCGGCAGGACTCATGATGATGCAGCCGGTGAAGCCTTGGACAAAGCCGCCCGTTCCATGGGTCTCCCCTATCCCGGCGGTGTTAATCTTGACAAAATCGCCAAAGACGGTGACAGCACAAAATACAAATTTCCCCACCCAAAGGTTGACGGTTGCCCATACGATTTCAGTTTCTCCGGTTTGAAAACTTCGGTCATAAACATGATACACAATGCAAAACAAAAAGGAGAAGAAGTTGACACCGTTAATCTCGGAGCATCATTTATGAAAGCCGTTGTGGATTGTCTGACGGAAAATGTTGAAAAAGCCTGCCATGATTTCAATTATAACAAAATTGTTCTTGCAGGCGGTGTTTCCGCAAACTCCGTTCTCAGAAGAGAGATGAAAAACATCTGCGATAAAAACGGTTGGCAATTATTTGTGCCGGAATTAAAATACTGTGGAGACAATGCGGCTATGGTTGGATCTCAGGGATATTATGAGGCATTAAAAGAAAACTATGCATCATTGGACTTAAACGCTGTTGCAAGTATGCCTATTGACAAATAAATAAAACAAAAAAATCAAGCAGTTCTCGGAATGGACTGCTTGATTTTGGCTTTTGGGGTGGAGCGCCCGCGGTCGTGGGCGCGTAATCCTTGGTCTGCCGGAGGCAGACTTCGCCCGGCGGTATAGTCGGGCGGTCAGCCGAAGGCTGACAGAGAAACTCACTGTCAGAAGAATTTCTCTTTATTTAATCGACTTCACACACTCGAATGCACCTCTTGTTGCATCTGCAATTCTTCCGACTTTCGATGCGTCACCAATAAGATAAACATTATCGTGGCTTGAACTGATTTTATTGTAAAGTGTATTTTCACTCTTTGCACCCAAAGAAAGAACAACATACTCAGTTTGCATTTCGGATCTGTTACCCTTTTTGTCTTCAACAACTATGCTCTTGTCTTTTACGGAAATGAGCTTTTTGGAAGTATAGAAATTCACTCTCTTTTCCTTAAGTCGAGGCATTATATCATCTTTATGCTGATGCCATACGCCCGGAGCAATTTCGTCAGCCATTTCCACAACTGTTACTCGATTGCCCTTCAAGGTAAGAAGTTCTGCTGTTTCAAGTCCTGTCATGCCGCTGCCGATAACGGAAACAGTCTTATTTTCCAAGTTAACACTTCCATCAAGAATATCAGTTGTCGTAAATACATTTTCACGGTCATAACCCTCAATAAATTTAGGTTTTACAGCATAAGCGCCTGTTGCACAAACAACGGCATACGGCTTCATTTCATTGATTTCCTTTTCACCGATTTCTGTATTCATAAGGATCTTTACGCCCAACTTTTCACAACTTGTCTGTAAATCCTCAATGCACCAAAGCAATTTTTCCTTATGAGGCGGTTTAACTGCTAAGTCCACCTGTCCGCCTAACTTATCGCTCTTTTCGGCAAGAGTTACGTCAAATCCTCTCTTAGCAAGGAGTTCTGCCGCTGTGAGACCTGCCGGGCCTGCACCCACAACAAGAACCTTTCTGCCATTACCGTCTTTTTTCAGTTCATATTTTTCACTGCCGACAAATGGATTGACTGCACAATATCCGTGGTCTCCTACGTATGCGTTGTTTTGCATACTTTCGATACAGTAAAGACAGCAAATGCAGCGCTTGATATCTTCAGGGTGTCCGCTTTCAGCCTTTTCTGCCCAATGAGGATCAGCAATATGAGGTCTGCCCAAAGAAATCATATCCTGAACTCCATCTTTAAGCTGGCTTTCTGCCTGTTCCGGACTTCTGATAAGATTTGCTGCAATAACCGGTATGCTCACTGCATCTTTTACAGCCTGAGCCATATATTTTCTCCAACCGCACTCAAATGAAGTGGGTTCAAGCCAATAGTTAAATGTGTCATAAGATGCTGAGGAAACATCAATTGCGTCAACGCCTGCTTTTTCAAGTCTCTTCGCCATTTCAACGCCTTCTCTAAGGTCGTAACCCTTGCCCTCTTTGCCAATCATTGAATAACATTCATCAACCGTAAGGCGAACGATAATCGGAAAATCTTTTCCGCATTTCTCTCTGATACCGCTGATGATTTCAAGAAGAAATCTCATTCTGTTTTCAAGACTTCCTCCGTATTCATCGGTTCTCTTATTCGTGTTTGGTGATAAGAACTGCTGAATGAGATATCCGTGAGATGCGTGAAGTTGAACACCGTCACAGCCGGCTTTTTTAACTCTCACTGCACCTTCAATAAAGTCATTTATAAGTTTCTTAACCTCTTTATTGGAAAGTCCTCTGTTGTTTCCGTCTGAGAAATAGCTGTTTTCACATTTTGACGGCGCAACAACTTTAGGAACAATGTGATATTTCATAAGAAGTTTTCCTGCCGGCACTACCTTATAAAGCATATCCTTGAAAAACGGCATCGCTTTATCGCAGGCAATACTCAATGGAAGAGTGCCGATCAAAAGTCCCATATTCTGTCTGCCGGGATGGTGAAGCTGAACGAAGAGCTTTGAGCCGTGAGAATGTATCCTGTCAGCAAGCTCTCTCATTCCCTCAATCTGATAATCATGACTCATGCCAAGCTGGGCAAAAGCCGCACCGCCGGTCACATCGTTAACTCTCGTTATTTCAGTTACGATAAGACCTGTTCCGCCCTTTGCTCGCTCCTCATAATAATTCATAAGCTCCTGTGTTGTTCTTCCGTCAAACTGACCGAAATCCATAAGCATAGGAGCCATACAAATTCTGTTCTTTATTTCCACACTGCCGATCTTTATCGGTGAAAAAAGTGTTTCATATTTCATCGCTGAAAACCTCACTAATTTATACTTTAGCTGACAATAGTCGAACACAATATGTTTTTAAGGCATATAGGGTTTAACTCTCGTCAGCTTTACTTAATTTTATCATTTAACTTTAGTAAAAGCAATATATTTATTAATAAATCGTTGAC
>CAYPMB010000046.1:0-5195 GCA_964411915.1 uncultured Faecalibacterium sp. | reverse complement strand
TTTTTGAAGAATTTGAAAAATTTTTTTGCACCTACTTGACATAATGGGACGATTTAGGCAGGGTTGTTATACCGAAGGAAATCAGACGAACAATGAGAATAAGAGAAGGCGACCCGTTGGAGATATACACGGACACGAACGGTGAAGTCATTTTCAAGAAATACTCACCCATGGGTGAACTCGGAACTTACACAAAGCAATATGCCGAAGTGCTGAGTCGCACGACTGCAATGCCGGTCGTTATTTGCGACAGAGATCACATAATCGCTGTTTCGGGCATACCTAAAAAAGAGGTGTTGGATAAGAGAATTTCGCCGTTCATGGAGAATTTCATGGAAAACCGAAAGGATTTCACTTGGGCAAGCGACACGGACACTTTCAACGTTGCGGAAGGTGTGGAACCGCCTGTAGCTGTCATGTCGCCCATAATCGGTTCGGGTGATGTGCTTGGTGCGGTTGCAATTCTTATGCAGGGCAAGAAAACGCCTCCATCTCAGACCAACATTAAGTTGGTGCAAGTTGCGTCTTCTTTTTTAGGCAAGCAGATGGAAGAATGAGTTACGGTTGGGGGCGGGTACGGGGGGCGAAGCCCCCGATGCGAAGCATCGGGGAGCACGGCCGGGGCCGTGGCGTTTGTGCCTGCGGCACAAACCTTCGCCACCGTACCCGCCCTTCTGCACAAACAACTGTTTTTCAACATATTTTCATAGCAAAAGAGCCTGTAAAACTTCTGTTTTACAGGCTCTGCGAATACTAATTTATTCTGTTATTTTTATTCTGTTATTGTTTTTGTAAGGAAATTATAAACCTTTTCACCTGCCGGGAGAGATGTTCCCAACTTAATGAGAAGATGCTTTAAAGCTGCAAGAACATTACCGAAGTCATAGAATAAACCAATGTCTTCTGCTTCCGGAGCACCATCATAATCGAGCATAAATGCCTGAGTATAAAGCACACCACCTGCACCAAAGGCTTCAGCTCTTACATAAGAACCGATCTCATCTGAGTAATCATCAAGATCAATAGAGTTACCTACGGCAATAACTTTACCATCAGCGATCCAATGAACTGTAAGTGCATTTTCTGTTTCAAGAGTAATTGTATCCTCTTTTTCATCAACTGTAACATTTGTTACTACCGGAGCAGGATTGCTGTCATCACGGGTATCAATTGAGAAGCTCTCGCCCCAATCTATGCCGGTTTCAAGTGAGAACTGTGCAAGTTCGTCAGAATTTTTAATATATCTGCTCACTGCGAAGAAAGCACCTGTTTCAAGGCAGTTACGAATGTTTTCAGCATTGTTTTCCGGCATGCAGAGAGTTGTCCAAGCGCAACCAACCTTATCAAGCTGATGAGCATCAGTTGTTGCAATGGCTAAAACATTTCTTCCTGTTGGAACAACATTCTGAAGAAGAATATCCCAAAGTTTTCTGTCATACTTTGTACGCCCGTCTTTCTTTGAGTTAACATCAATACCGATACATGACTTATAGTTAATAAGAATATTTGAGAACTTCTTAATAACATACTGATACCATAATGTATCGCTGTATGCATCGTCCTGACAGCTTTCTTTCTTAGCACGAGTATATTCACCCGGATGGTTGATAACGCTGAGACCACCGGCTGCATCAACGCCACTGATTACTTCCTCATAGTTGCTTGTACCGCCAACAAGACCGTCACCGTAATCACAGAACCAGCTGTTAACGTGAGAGCTATTGAGAGAAGTTGGGTTCTGTTCAATACCCATTGGAACTTCAATCATGCCTCTGCCGTTTCTGTCTGAGCCTGTTGTGATTTCATCATAACGCTCCTGAGTTAAAGGTGTAACCTTTCTCAATGCACCGTCAGCTACGCTCATAGCGATTTTAAAATAGTTCTTTGTATTAACTTTTCTCCAGCCGTCACTTACAATGCCGTGATCGGTGAGAGCAAGAACATCATAATTCTGAGCATAATGTTCTTCAATCATAACATCCATATCTACATCACCGTCTGATGCGGTTGTGTGACAGTGGAGGTCGGATTTATACTGTCCCCAAGAGTCAAAGTCAACTGTTTCATATGGGTTTGTTATGGTATAATCCACATCGTCCATTGTTTCATTAGCAGCAAAAACTGTTATTGAACAGCTGAAAGCCATAATCAAAGCCATAAGTAATGCTATTGATTTGTTAATTTTTCTCATATTTAGCTACCTCTTTCTATATATAATAACTAAAGTTTAACAAAAAAATCAAAACCTGTCAATCGAAACCGAAATTATTAAACCTTAGTTATTATAGTTTAAAAATTAGTAAAAATTTAACCGACACGGTGTCGATTTTCTTTCGAAGCTTTACCGGATTATATAAAATTTATTTTATTTTGTATAAAAGTGTAGAATTTTCCTCCCAATAATGTTATCATTAATTTGATTTTTAAAAATCTATTCATTTTTGGAGGCAAATATATGACTTATTTAAACATAATAATCCCCTTTCTCGGTGGATTGGGAATGTTCATTTATGGTATGCAAATAATGGCTCAAGGTCTCGAAAATGCAGCCGGCAATAAAATGAAATCCCTGCTTGAAATTTTAACAAAGAATAAACTCTTGGGCGTTCTTTTGGGTGCGTTTATCACCGCTGTTATTCAAAGTTCGTCTGCAACAACGGTTATGGTTGTCGGTTTTGTTAATGCCGGAATTATGAACCTGACTCAAGCCATGAGTGTTATCATGGGCGCTAACATAGGCACTACAATTACAGGCTGGCTTGTTTCAAGTTCGGAATGGGCTAAATTCCTTAAGCCGGAGACTCTTGCACCCATTGCAATCATTATCGGCGTTATAATTATGCTTATTAAAAAGGAAAGCAAATCTAAAGATATCGCTTCAATCATTATCGGTTTCGGACTTTTGTTTATTGGTATCTCATCAATGTCTGACGGCGTTGCTCCTTTGAAAGAATATGAAGGCTTCGTTAATCTTTTTGTAACTATCGGAGGAAATCCGGTTCTCGGCATCCTTGTGGGTACGGCAGTTACTGCGATAATGCAAAGTTCTTCCGCTTCCGTTGGTATTCTCCAGAGTCTTGCTGCCGCAGGCCTTGTGCCATTCAACGCAGCTATCTATATAATCATGGGTCAGAATATCGGCACTTGCATCACTGCAATGCTTTCATCAATGGGTGCAAAGAAAAATGCCAAAGCCACTGCTTTAATGCATTTATTATTCAATATTATCGGCACTTGTATATTCACTGTTATCAGCATTGCATTTTTCAAAATCGTTGATCCTGAATGGGCAAGAGGCAACATTACTCAAACTCAAATCAGCTCGGTTCACACCTTATTTAACATTGTGACCACTCTTATGCTCTTCCCGTTCTCAGATTTTATTGTTAAGCTGGCAAAGAAAATCAGTGGTGTCAACAATGAGAATGAGGAAACCAATGAAATATTCCTTGATGACAGAATGCTTCAGACTCCCCCTCTCGCTTTAAGAGTTATTACCAATGAAATAATCCGTATGGGTGACATGGTAAGTGAAAATCTTGAAATAACAAAAAATGTGCTTTACACAAAAAGCAGTGAGGACATAAAAGCAATATGCGAACACGAGAAAAAGGTTGACAGACTTTGTGAAAGCATTACCCAATACCTACTTAAAATCAGCGGTCTGCAAATCAGTGAAAGAGAACATCAGCATATTGCTCACCTGCTTCAAGTTATTTCCGACATTGAGCGTGTCAGCGACTACTGTGAAAACATTTCCGAATTTGCAACAACTATGAAGAAAAAAGATCTCAGCTTTTCGCAGACGGGAGAAGAGGAGCTTAAATCAATGCTTCAAATCTGTACCGACTGCTATGTATACTCAATGAAGGCTTTTGCCGGCGGCAATAAAGAAGATGCTTTTACTGTTATTGAAAAAGAAACACGAGCAGACGAGCTTGAGGTTTCGCTTCGTTCAAAACATATAAAACGCCTTGCAAAAAATCAGTGCGATATTGAATCCGGCATCATTTTCCTTGACACCATCGTTTCTTTTGAAAGAATCTCAGACCACGCAAGAAACATTGCAGAAGAAGTTTTGGAAGAAGTATGATGGAAAAGAAAACTATTTTAAGAATACCGTCATATATGGAAGATTTCCGTTGTATTGCAGACAAATGCAATGACAACTGCTGTATCGGATGGGAGATCGACATTGACGAAACCACAGCCGCATACTATAAAAATGTTGACGGAGAGTTTGGCAAAAAACTTAAACGGTGCATATCTTGGAAAGATGAATGTTCATCTTTCATTTTAGACGGTGAGCGCTGTCCTTTTCTCAACAAAAGCAATCTTTGTGACATTATTATCAACTGCGGTGAAGAACATCTTTGCGGAATTTGTGCAGAGCACCCACGGTTTTACGAATGGTTCGATGGGATAAAAGAAGGCGGAATCGGTCTTTGCTGTGAGGAGGCCGCGCGAATAATTCTTACTCAGGACACGAACTTCTCTTTCTTGGAAAAGGAAATACCTTATGAAGATTGCGACATTTACGAGAATGATCTTTTTTCTTTACTGATTAAATCAAGAAAACAGATCATTGATATTATTCAATCTTCAGATTTATCCTTATTTGACGCATTGGGAAAAATTGGGAGTTTCTGTCTTGCACTTCAGCAAAACATTGATGAATGTGACTACCGAACACCTTTTGCTGAGAAAGAGTTTTCTCCTTTAATCAAAAAAGAAGTTCTTTTTCACGCTCTTTTTTCTTTGGAGGAAATGGACGAGAGCCGAAAACCGATGTTGGAAAAAGCAAGTCTCTCCCCTATTGATGTCAATGAAAAACTTTTCTCCACGCAGGACACAGAAAAATATCTTCGCAACATTGGAGTTTATTTTATATGGAGATATTTTCTCAAAGCTGTTTTTGACTACGATGTGATGGGAAAATTTAATCTTATGCTTTTCAGTCTTACTGCCATAGCATATCTTTTTGAATATAATCGGCTTATTACCGGTCAGCTGACCTTTGAGGACTGCGTTGAAATATCCAAGGACTATTCAAAGGAAGTTGAATACAGTCAGGAGAATGTTGATGGGGTTAGCGGATATGGAGCGCCCGCGGTCGTGGGCGCGTAATTCAAGGTCGGCAGAACGCCGACAACCGCCCGCGGTATAGTGGGCGGACGAAAGCGGAGCTTTCGCTA
>CAYPMB010000045.1:0-5205 GCA_964411915.1 uncultured Faecalibacterium sp. | reverse complement strand
ACCCGCCTTTATGCACAAACCAAATAATAAGAACACATTAGACTTATTTATAGCAGATAACCTTTTGCTTTTCCTCGTGCTTGATTTTTGAACTGTTTAGGAGGCTCTCACAGGCAATACTGCCTGTGAGAGCCTCCTCGAAGTATTCCGATTTGTCGGTATAAATCCTTACTTTCCCTTTCTTTTAAAGCTGCTCTCAACGGATTTCATTCTTAATCCATTGCTTTGCTGGCATCTTCGCTGATATCAGATGCTGCATCGCTGAGTTTTTCACTCACATCATCTGCCATATCCTCACCACGGTCAAGAATGTTGCTTTCATCTTCACCTGTGCTACCCAAGTTCTCATCTGAGCTTGGTTGAGATGCCTGTGATGAGGTTGTGTTACTATTGCTTGTCGTGGTGTTATTATTTGTGGTAGTTCCGCTACCGCCACCGCAAGCAGTAAGTACCAGCGCCATAACAATAGCTAAAACCGTCATAATAACAATAGTCTTTTTCATGTTCAAATCTCCTTTAACTGTTTATATTAGCATTTTATCCCTATTTTTTAAGGAATATACATAAATGCTTTATTTTTGTGTTAAATTATTTAACATACATCCTACTTACTTGCTTTTTTGCAGATAATATAGTAAAATATGAGTCGTTAAAAGATAACAACTTTTTTATATATATTCGTGAGGAAAATAAAATGAATAGAAAATTATATGTGAGAGAGCGTCTTGTGGTGGATATTCTCAAGGCTGCACTCGTTTTTGCCATATCATTCGGTATGTATTATGTTTGGACAAGATATTATAATCCGTATATACCAAAACCGTTCTTTGAAATGGGCAACTATTTCATAGCAGTTGTCTTTGCGGGAATTTATATCTTTTTGGCTCAGACTTACGGAGCTTTTCAAATAGGAACTTCAACTGTGCCGGATTTGATTTATTCTCAAGGTATCTGCATATCTCTTTGCCTTGTGCTGGCTTATGTCATATTCTCCTTGATGAGTTATGCCCTCGTTAATGTGGTTCCCTTTATTATAATGTTTGCGGTATTCTTCTCCTTTGCGATTATATGGACAATCGTAACAGACTGGGTTCACTTCAAAGTTCACCCACCGAAGAAAACCATATTCGTTTATGATAATATGAATTCATATTATTCCCTTAAGGGTATCAAGCACATGGACAGACGCTTCAATGTTGTAGAAACCTTGCGATCAAGAGATAATGACCTGGAAACTATTTATAAAAAGATTTTGTCTGTTGATGCTATCTTCCTTTGCGGTGTGCCGTCAGATTACAGAAACGAAATCGTTAAATTCTGCGTTAAGCATAACAAAGTGGCATATATTAAGCCTAAAATATCAGACACTATAATCAGGGGCGGTAAGACAATTCAGCTTCTTAACGTTCCGGTTTATCGTTGTTCAAGAAATAATCCAAAACTTTTTTACACAGTAATAAAGCGTGCTTTTGACATAATCGTTTCAGGTGTTGCTATTGTTATATTAAGTCCGATAATGCTTGTTGTAGCTATTGCCATTAAAGCCTATGATAAAGGCCCTGTTATTTACAAGCAGGAAAGACTGACTCTTAACGGCAAAAGATTTATGATATGGAAATTCCGTTCAATGAAAGTTGATGCTGAAAATGACGGTGTGGCAAGGCTTGCCTCCGAAGATGATGACAGAATAACTCCTGTCGGCCATTTTATCCGAAAGCTCAGGATTGACGAAATTCCTCAATTATTCAACATTTTAGGCGGATCAATGTCAATTGTCGGCCCTCGTCCGGAAAGACCGGAAATCGCTGAACAATACGAAAATAATATGCCTGAATTTGCTTTAAGACTTCAGGTTAAAGCAGGCCTTACCGGTTATGCTCAAGTATACGGAAAATATAACACACCGCCGTATGACAAAGTTCAAATGGATTTGACCTATGTGGCAACACAATCTTTACTTGTTGACATTAAGTTAATTCTCATGACGGTGAAAATTCTTTTCATGAAAGAAAGCACAGAAGGTGTTTCCGAAGATCAGCTGACAGCCGATATGGAAATAGACGAAAGTAATTTTGCAGAATAATAACAAATGAGCAGTAAAAAACGAAAGTTTTTTACTGCTCATTTGTTGTGAATATGAAAAATCCCAAAACCATTCTTAGTTATTCTTCTCTATTGAAATATCCTTTTAACAGCACTACATTTACAGCATCCGTTATATCTCCTTGCTGATCCTCTGCATAGAGGTAATCATTTGCGGCTACATTTAATCAGCGCCACACCACGCCTGTGCGTTGTAGTGGTCACGATTTTCGGATATTTCATCACATCTAAATCGCAGCTTGATAATGAGCATATCTTTTGTTTATTATCAAGATATTTTTTTGTAAACACTTCGTCGAGTAAACAATTATTTCGCCTAAAAGTTCATTGTTTTGATATAACCGTAATGCCATCTCGCTTTCTTCGTTGTATTCGAAAGTTATAACATACGGCATATACCCGCACGAGAAATACTCGGCCACCTCAGTTTTTATTGTGTCGAAGAAGAACGACTTTGAGAATAAGCTGTATTCGCTCCGATTTTTAATACAGTACAGCAGAATCATTACCCGGTACTGAAAACACACGCTCAAGGGCCTTTCTACCGTAATAATCCATCTGTTCGGCGTTGGGTACTATCAGCTGTGAAGAAATGTCTATGACACACTTTTTGAGTGTATCAATGTCGTCGGTCAAAACGTGAACTGAAGCGTTGTCTTTTACTTCTCCGCTAACCAAGCATATACGGCTGTGACTAATACGAATTATAAATCCAAGTTTCACCATTATAGAAATAATATTCGTCTCCCATAGCAATACTCTTTATAGCTTGAGCGCTTTTTTCAGAATAAAATGGCCCCTGTTGTTTTATCATAAAATAAATCATACCGGGCAATAGGAGCATTCTTTCCTAATACTTCTTTTTTATTACATGTGCATCTAATTTGTTCTTCTTAAGATAACTATCCGAAATTTTATTATTTGTCTTTAAAATCTTTATACTGTTTTCCGTTATAATATACAGATTCTTTTTCGCTCTTTTGTTTAAATTTTCTGAAATCATTTTCAGAATAACCATGAGTTAGAAAAAACTCATATAAGCTTTGGAAAGAATCAAATTTGACAATCTTTAGTAAGCTATTATAACTAATTATTATATTGCTAAGAGTTACTGCAGAAAATTCAGGTTCTGTTTCGGAATTAGCTATAACTTCGTCGACAAACTGTACATACCTTTTTCTTGAATTTTGGAATTGCAGCCAAACACGCAACAGCCAAAGCGTCGTCTGCAACTCCAACTCCTGTAATACCATCTGCCAGTAATTCTATTGCAATCACCAAGAGTGCTGCAATTACAATTCTGTCTTTTAAATCGGGTTTTTCTGAAACAAAATGATTTCTCATTTTTCCACCTTGATATGCATGACTATGACTTCCATCCGGGTATTGAACAGTCCAGCCTTTTCCACCATGCATCTTAGGAGTCCATACCCACACACCACCAACTTTTGCGAGCCATCCGTTTCCTTTGCCATTTGAATTTTTCACTTTCCGGTTTCCACCTTTTGAAGACTTAAAATTAGGGTGATCTGGCGGATTCGATAAATTGGTATCAGCCGATATTTGTCCACCATCAATATAAGCAATAATTACAGGCAGAAGTTGTTTTGTTTTCTTAAGAATATAGAGCATTTGAAATGGCGTCAAGATCTTTTGTAATCCAAAAATATCACTATAATTCACCGGATTATTCTCACAATAAGCGAATGGGTTATAAGAACCGACTGTTCCTGTCGCACCGATAAAGTTCACATCATCAGCATTAATAAATCTACCGATTTCGGGATCGTAGTATCTTGACTGGAGATAATACATTTGAATATCGCCGTCATAGTAATAACTGCGATATCTAAAGGGGTTGAGTTCACCTAATTCAACATCGTTTCCTGTTATTGCAAGAACCTTACCCCAAGGATCATAAGTATAGCTAGCAATAAGATTACCGGCAGCATCAGAAATGCCAACAATATCTCTACTTGCATTTTTAACATAGAAATAATCTGAACCATTGTAAGTAAAGCCTGCAACTTCATCGTTGCTGTCATAGAAGAAGTGAAGCGTTGTTGTTCCGTCAGTCTGTTCGATGATGTTTGTGCCGTCGAGGTAATAGGTTGTCTTTACACCGTTTGCTGTTTTGCTTGTTCTTATACCGTCTTCGTTGCAGGTGTAAACATTATCATCAAACTTAACAAGCTGTCTGCCGAAAGACCATTCAAGATTATGCCCTAAGTAGTTAACAGGATTACCGACATTGTCATAAACAATGCTTTGATTGTTATAACTTGTTAACTTATCAAGCCACTTAGTATCGTAAGTGTAGGTGTCGGCGATAGCTTCAGTCAAAGATATACTTTTCACCATTTTCGTCAAGGCTTATTGAACATTCTTTTTTACTATTGTTTCGATGATACAATAAATACTTTTTGTGCAACCTCTATTTTACACATACTTATCTAATTTTGTGGCAAATGTTTTGCATATACGAAAAAAGCCGACTTTTTGGTAAGCTGACAGTATTCCAAAGTGTCTCAATAACCCTAAACTCAAAACCAAAACCGATAAACCCGTTAACAAAATTCAACGCGATATACTCTCAGCACTTAATATCGCTTTTATTGAGGTTTGTATGGGATAATTCTCGGGCGAGTTTAGAGTTAGAATACAGGAACTTGGTATTTGGGCATTGAGCTCTCACCAACCGATGCAGTTGGTGGGTCAGCCTTCGGCTGACAGCCCGACTATACCGCCGGGCTACGGCGATCTTCCCAATCGCTTGGGATTACGCGCCCACGACCCCGGGCGCTCATCTCCCCAAACACAAAAAAAGCAGTCACACTCTCATGTGACTGCTTTTTTCTGGAGCGGATGACGGGGCTCGAACCCGCTACCTCCACCTTGGCAAGGTGGCGCTCTACCAGATGAGCTACATCCGCAATTTTGGTGCCTCCGGTCGGAATCGAACCAACGACACGTGGATTTTCAGTCCACTGCTCTACCAACTGAGCTACAGAGGCAAGTCCGGCAAGCGATATTTCGCTTACCTAAAAGAATGGCGACCCGGAACGGGCTCGAACCGTCGACCTCTAGCGTGACAGGCTAGCG
>CAYPMB010000044.1:0-6695 GCA_964411915.1 uncultured Faecalibacterium sp. | reverse complement strand
GCAAGGTTTTGGGTAAACCTTTGGGTAAGTATATTACTCTTGATGTTGCATCTTTTACCGGAATGACCGATGTGTTTTCACCTCAACTTACAATCCTTGCCGAACATATAAAAGAACTGTTGCCCAAAAAAGAGGGTACAGTTCTTGTTGTCGGTTTGGGAAACTCCGGCATAACTCCCGATGCTTTAGGTCCGTTGACGGTGAAATCCGTCTTGGCAACAAGACATATCGGTGTGGAGCTTCAAAAGACCATCGGTTTGGAAGGTATGCGCTCGGTGGCTGCTGTTGCAACCGGCGTCCTCGGAAAAACCGGAATTGAATCCGGTGTCATAGCCGAAAGTATAGTGAAAGAAATTAAGCCTTGTGCGGTTATTGCGGTTGATGCTCTTGCTTCACGACGACTTGAAAGGCTGGGAACTACTGTGCAAATGGCATCATCGGGTATTTCTCCCGGTGCAGGTGTGGGCAATATGCGAAAAGGAATTAACGAAGAAACAGTGGGTGTTCCTGTGATTTCAATAGGTGTTCCCACTGTTGTGGACGGTGCAACCTTGGCTCACGATATAATAGAAAAGGCAGGATATAAAGATGAAAAACTGACACGACAAATATTGCAACCCTTCGGCCAGGGTGTTATCGTGACCCCGGAAGAAGTGGATTTGATGGTCAATAGGGCAGCTTTGTTTGTTGCAATGGGGATAAATTGTGCCTTGCAGAAAAATCTTGATCCGAAAGATATACTTGCTCTGGTGAGCTGAAGTAAAAAGATAAAACTTTTGAGCGTAAGGTTATATTTTCCCTCTTCTTTCATAAGATTTATTATTGAACACATTGGACAATCAATTGAAATCGGGAGGACAGGCAATGAAAAGCAGACCGCTTAAAAGTAGGGAACTAAGATTTTTAATTTCATCTTTATTTTTAGCTTTATGTATTATCACTTTCTCTTTGAAAGGGGATTGGTGCGTTGAGGCTCTTGAGAAACTTGCGGTGGCAAGTGCATCAACGGTGCTGCCGACAGGTGTAGGCGTTTCGGTTAACCAAGAGCATACCAACAAAAATGAAACCTCAAAAGAGTCAGAACCTCATTCGGAAGAGGAAAGGAAAAATTCAGATAAAACAGAAGAAAGTACTAACTTGACCGAAAGTCAAAAACAAGAGCAGGACAAAAGTGAAAACGAAACTTCGTTTAATGCAACTCCGGAAGATGTACTGGAAATCATGGAAAAATATAAAAAGGAAAAGGGAGATGAAAAGAAATCGGGAAATATAACCGAACAGACCTACAAAAACTCAGGGGTAACAAACTCCTACGGAAATGTTAGAGTCAAAAATGTTAACGATACGGGAATTGATATAGAAAAACTTCTTAATGAAAAGGCAGACTTGAATATTAAAGATAAAAGTAAACCTTCGGTTTTGATTTTTCATACCCATACAACGGAAACTTATCAAATCCTTGACAGAAATTATTACGGAAAGAGCTATGCTCCGAGAAGTAATGATCTGTCCTTAAATATGGTTCGTGTGGGAGTGGCAATAAAAGAAGAACTTGAAAAAGCAGGATATACAGTGATACACGATACAAATATATATGACTTTAAATATAACGGTGCTTATGACCGTTCAAGGGAAGCAATAGAAAAGCATCTAAAAGAGTATCCGGAAATTCAGATTGTCCTTGATATTCACAGAGATGCCATTGAACTTAATGATGGAACGAAAATCAAACCGATATGTGAAATACAAGGTAAAAAGTGCGCTCAGATAATGATAATCAGCGGGTGTCAGGAAAGCGGAAACGGAATAACGGGATTTGATGATTGGAGATATAATCTTACTTTTGCGGTTCAACTGCAAAATAAATTGGAAAGTTCTTTTCCTGGCATAACCAGACCTTTGTACTTTTGTCCACGAAAGTATAATATGGATACAAGACATTGTTCGCTTTTGATTGAAATGGGAAGTGATGCAAACACTTTAGAAGAGGCTGTTTATTCGGGAAAATGCTTAGGTTCTGCTTTATCCGATTTGATGAAAGATTATACATTATAATATAACAACATGAAATAAATAAGGTGAAAACGAATGACAAAAACTTACAGATTGTTTAGAATATATTGTTTTGTCTGTGTATCGATTTTGTGTGTTTTGCTTGTGGTGATCGGATTTTTGACGGCAAAATATCAAACAGAAGAAACGGTTTTTAAATCAACTCATTCCACAGTGCGAGTATATTCTTCGAGTGAAAACATTGTGATGAATATGGCAGGGAAAGTGGTGAAAATCAGAGAGAATGAAGTCGAAGAAACAATTGATAAAGTCAGTCCAATAATTTTTATGCCTATTGATAATGTAATAGAATTGATAAAAGCTATAAGAGGATAGCTCTTATATAAACCGAAACGCAGTAGGGAAAATCGTTTTCCTACTGCGTTTTAAATTGCTGTTTAGATTTACAAAAATTCTCTTAATGAATGGGCGAGTTCATCCTCAATTTTTATGAGCTTTTTGGTGATATCTTTAACTTTTTCTTCTGCTGCCTGATATTTGTTAAGATATTCGCTTAATGACTGAATGCCCATGTTGCAACCGTCTGAAATCAGTTTTGCCGCCTCTTTATCTGCGTCCTCTTTCATTGACATCATAACCGTTGTTTTCATCCAAGACATACCTTTGGCAATGGGGTTAGGCTCTTTTCCTTTGTCAGAATAATCAAGAAGTAACTGACTTGTTTCTTCGCCTAATTTTTCATGTTCCTGCTTGCTGTCGGTGAGAATTTTTTTAAGGTTTTCATCTTTGACTTTATCAATAACTTCATCAAGGCTTGTTACACCCATTTTAACGCCTGCATTACATTCTCTTAAAAGTTTAATAGTATCCGGTTCAACCATAAAATCGCAAAATCTCCCTTCGGTTTTTGTTTTAGTATGTGCAGATGAATATAAAGTATTCTGCAATAATGGACTTTTTAAGGGCGTATATTTAAAACAAAATGTTTTTGAGCAGGTGAAATATGTTGTTTTAAATATAAAAAATTCTGTTTGGAAAAATATAAATTCATTGTAAGTTTACTTAAAATACAAAATTTTGTTGCCTGTAACTCCAGATTTCTATGTTAAAATTGCTGTTAATTGTTTTAAGGAGTGTTAATTTATGAAACGATATATTAAGTTTTTGGTGACGGGAATACTCTTGGCGATTTTGTCGATAAGTTTTGCCGTTGCAACTTATGCCGGTTCCGATAACAGACCGACTCATGTTTCTTCTTTTGAACAGACGAAGGCAGAAGAAACAACGGTCACTCTTTCATGGAGGAAAGTCAAGGGCGCAGATAAATATAAAGTTTACAAGTATAACAAAAACAAGAAAAAATACGAACTTTACGGAACGTACAACGGCAGTTCTTGCACAGTTAAAGGGCTTAAGGCGGGAACTGATTATAAATTCAGAGTGTATTCGGTGAATGTTGTTAACGGTAAAAACATTTATAGTGAAAAGGCAGGATTTACAAATGCCGTCACGAAACCGACGAAGGTGCAGGAACTGAAATGTACTAATAAAAAGAAATCCTCTTTTGTTTTGAAATGGGAGTCGGTTAAGAACGCAGACGGTTATACAATATATATAGTTGACAAAGAAACCGATAAGTGGAAACCTTATAAGACAACACAGAAAACAAGTATCACACTGAAAAAAGAAGGCGTATACAGAGTAAGTGCGTATTGCACAAACGGAAAGAAAAAGTTTTACGGCACAAAATCCGCAAAGAAAATAGGCAGCTTTAAATATGTCAAATCCACGAGTGGTGTGTTTACTTTTACTTCTTACGGTATAGGTCACGGTGTGGGTATGAGCCAAAGCGGTGCAGAGGCTCTTGCGAAAAAAGGCTGGAAATATGATAAGATTCTTAAGTATTATTACACCGGAACGGAGATTAAGAAACATAAGAAGATGCCTGAAAAAGTGGAATACGGTGATAAAAAATATTCTCTTAAACAGTATCTCAGACGGGTGACTCAAGCCGAAATCGGTGGCGAAGCCTCATACGAGACAATTAAAGCACAGGTGGTAGCCTGCTATACTTATGCAAAAAGTAAAAACTTTAAACTCAGCAGTTATGATCATGCGTTTTCTTCAAAATCAAAAGTAAGCGATATAGTGAAAAAAGCAGTGAATGAGGTTGTTGGAGAATATGTTTCCTAT
Source organism: uncultured Faecalibacterium sp. (assembly GCA_964411915.1). Classification (GTDB taxonomy): domain Bacteria; phylum Bacillota; class Clostridia; order Oscillospirales; family Acutalibacteraceae; genus UBA6857. Next base: position 2,489 of record CAYPMB010000044.1, on the reverse strand, counting down.
GACGGAAAAACCTGTCTTACCGCTTATCATTCCTTAAGTGCCGGGAAAACCGCAAGCAGTAAGAATGCGTGGGGAGTGACTTATCCTTATCTTGACGGTGGGGTTGAAAGTTCTTCTGACAGAAAAAGCAGTAATTGGAAAACAACAATAAAAGTCACAAGCGAAGAAATGAAAGAAACCGTAAAAGATGTGTATGGAATAACTCTCAAGGGAGATCCGGCCAGCTGGATAAAAATTATGGAAAAAGATAATGCTGTAAGTTCATATATAGGATATGTAAGCAAGATAAAGGTTGGTTCTAAGACTATAACAGGTGAACAGTTCAAGGGGAATATTTTGAAATACAAAATCAAATCCCATTGTTTTACGGTTAAATATACTCCGGACAGTTAAGTTTTCGTTTGATATTGAAAAAACTCAATAATGGTGGTAAAATATAGAAAAATGTTACCCATGTTGAAAGGAACTTAAAATGAACAATATGAGCACACAAAAACTTTTGAAAATATGCGTCAGTTGTGTGGTTGTTGTGTGGCTTTTCTGTATAGGAATAGTTTTAGGCACATATATGACAAGAAACGGTATGATGGCAGTGGACACCACAACGACTGTTCCGACTAATACGGAAACCACTACTCAGATAGTTATTGATATAGTCACAAACCAAGCTGCTCCGACTACTACCGAAAAGGTGAGCATAGATATAACCACCGGAGATTCAGGGCTTACAACATATAATAACGGAGACAATCAGGGAGTAATGGGTGGAGAAACCGATCAAACAAATTCTCAAAACCCGGTGACACAAACACCGCAAACTTCCGTTCCGTCCACTAAGGAAGATGTTGTTAAATCTTTGGTTGATGCAATAAATAACACAAAAGCCACAAAGAATTTTACTGCTGAAAGAAAACATAATATGTCGGTTGTTGTTGATGAAATAACCGGAGGAAGTGTTGTAAAAAACATAGCTGACTCTGTTATTGAAAAAAATTCAAACATGACTGATTCAACGTTTACTTTTGTTAACGGTGTTGATACGGCAGGATCTGGAGAAACTCCAAATTCATTATTCTTCCCTGACGGAAAGCAAGCTACGTTGGATCCTTCAGCTGTTAAAACAGCAACGGCAACGGATAACGGAGACGGAACTTACAATGTTCACATTGAAATGAATCCGGAAAAGCAAACTTTAACTTCTCCTGCGATAAATCATGACGGGATATATGAAACCATAAGCATTGAGTCTTTCGGATTGCCAAGCAATGTTAATGTGACCTCGATGTATGTTAATTATAACAATTCGGTTATTGATGCAACTGTTAATGCAGAGGGAAAGATTAAGACCATCAGATATTGCATGCCTGTTTCCGAAGGTGGCGGTGAAGGAAAAATGATCGGAGTAACCGTTTCCATTAAAATGCACGGACAGTATGATGGTACAATAACTTGCACATATTGAGAAAATAATTTTTAACATTCTAAAATATTGACATGGACATATTTTAGTTGTATAATCAAAGAGCAAAAAATATTTTGGAGGAGTATTGAGATGGATACATTTAAAAAAGTTGCTAAAGTCATCGGTATAATCGTTGCAATTGCAGGTGCTATTGCAGGAATTTATGTGTTAGTTACAAAACTTTGCGCAAAGAAGAATGAAAAGTGCGTAGATGAGAAAGAAAACTATGTTTCATGCTCATGCCTTGATGCAGACTTCGTTGCAGAACAGGTAAAGTAACTTAACCAAGCTATTAACATTAAAATTGTCCACCGTGAAATGAGTGATCATTTTGTCGGTGGATTTTTCTTTGTGCCGGCAGTTTGTTCTGTGGGGGGAGTTTTTTGTCAGCCTACGGCTGACCGCCCGACTATACCGCCGGGCTCAAGCGATTGTCCCAATCGCTAAAGGATTACGCGCCCACGACCGCGGGCGCTCCATTCCAAACAAAAACACGGTGCAACTCATTAGCTGAATTGCACCGTGAAACTTTGTCTGAAAATTTGTCAGTTGTTGCATTTTGGCATAAAACAGAGTTAAGAATTATTCGTCATCTGTTTCCCAGTTGTGCCATACACCCTGAACATCATCGTTGTCTTCCATCATTTCAAGAAGTCTTTCCATCATCTTAACATCATCTTCGCTTTCGAGCTTTGTGTAAGTTGACGGAACGTAACCAACTTCTGCTTCAAGGAATTTGTAACCCTTTGCAGAAAGATCATTACATACACCGGTAAAGTCGTTAGGCTCTGTGCGAACCTCGAAAACATCACCGTCAGAGATGAAGTCTGACGCACCGGCTTCAAGAGCATCTTCCATGAGTTTTTCTTCATCAATGTCTTCCTGTTCAATAGTGATGATACCGTATCTTGTGAACATGAAAGAAACGCAACCGCTTTGACCCATGTTGCCCTTGTTTTTATCGAAATAGTGTCTCATTTCACCGGCAGTTCTGTTACGGTTGTTTGTGAGAGTCTCAACGATAACA
>CAYPMB010000043.1:0-7217 GCA_964411915.1 uncultured Faecalibacterium sp. | reverse complement strand
GAATATTATATTTATACAATATTAAGTTTAAGGAGAATATTCTTGTGATCACAAACAAAAAAATTGTTCTTACAGGTGCTGACAGCGGAATAGGTTTAGAAGTGCTTAAACTTTTGGCAGCTGAAAAATCAAACAAAATTCTCGCAGTTGACATTAACTGCAAAAACATGGGCAACATTTCAGATAATGTTATACCGTTTACTTGCGATGTTTCATCAAAAGAAAATGTTGATGAGATTTTCAACAAGGCAGAAAGCGAATTGGGAAAAATCGACATTTTCTATGCCAATGCGGGTTATCCTTACTATGAAATTATGAATTATGCAGATTGGGACAGAACTGCAAGAATGTTTGAAACCAATGTGTATTCACCCATTTATTCTTATCAGAAGTATGTTAAACACCTTAACGGTCGTGAAGGTCATTTCTGCATTACAGTTTCTGCCATCGGCAAAATGGCAATGCCCGGCTTCACAACATACTCTGCATCAAAGTTTGCAATGGAAGGCTTCCAGCAGGGAATTCGTTTTGAACTTCCGAAAAACATTAAACTCACTTGTCTTTACCCCATTGCAACAGACACTAACTTCTTCGCAACTGCAAACAAGGTGGAATTCGAGCGTCCTTTCCCTGTTCAAAGTCCCGCCGTTGTTGCCAAGAAAATGGTTAAGGGAATTGAAAGCGGCAAAAAGAGTGTTAACCCAAGTTTTCTCTTCTCACTTTCCGGTGTTCTCTTTGCCATTGTGCCTCCTGTAAAGAAAGTATATCTTTCTCTCGAAAAGGGCAAGCTCAAGAGATTTGCTCAAAAGACAGGACAGCATGTGGACTGAGAGGCAAAGTTAAAGGTTTGATGTGGGATTATGTTTTATACCGTCCGCGATATAGTAGACGGAGTTTTCCCGTCAAACTTACAGTTTTCACTAAACAAAAATGAAAGCAGAGTCTGAAATCAGTTTCTGCTTTCATTTTTATTTTTTATCCTATTTTAAATTTGTTCTTCGGTCAACCTTCGGTTGACTTGGGATTACGCGCCCACGACCCCGGGCGCTCATACACCTTACCCAGCCTCAGATGTATCCTTAAGTGTTGTCTGTCCCTTCTTGCAAACTGCGATAAAGCTCTTGCCAGGATTAACCTTAAGTTCTTTTCCTGTTTCCTTATTATAGTAAACGACGCTGGATTTTTCGTCTTTCTTCTCCCATGTGATTTCCACTACTGCACCCTTTGAAATGTAATAGCCGTCTCCACCTGTCCAATCGACTTCCATAATCTGCTTATTCTTATAATTATGGATATCTGTCTGCAAAACGAAAACATTGGTAAATGAGAGCTGTTTTCCCGTTGAGGAGTCCTTGTGAGCATTGCCTGAATGCCACTTATAATATACGCCCTTTTCTGCATCGTATTTGAATGTGCTGTAATAAGATGAAGAGAACTTCACCTCAGCCCATGTGCATGCTGTTGATGACGGTTTCTTGGCTTCACTGCGGAATTTGAATGCTGTTGATTTTCCTTCCGTCAATTCGGTTCTTATGTTCTCTTTTTTAAGCGCTTCAGGTATATTTCCGCCTTTAAGATATCCTGTGTGCTCGGTTGCCATGGTCTTCTTTCTTTCCTTATCTCTGTCAAAAAGAAGTGAACCGTAACTCTTGCCGTCAAAGTAATCAATTTTTATTCTCTTTAATGTAGGATAACCTAAGGTTTCATTTGCACCAAAGCAAAAGTATACCGCGTCATACCCCTGAGCGAATATCGGAAAATAATAACGGCAACTTCTGATTGAGCAAACATTCGGCACCTTTGTATAATCACCGTAAATCGCCATCATTCGGGTAATACCGCCTTCGGTAACGATTTCATAAATGATATCGGCTGCCTGTATGCCGTACTGAGGAAGTGACGCCTTAATATTATTTATCATAACTGCCATTGGTCTTTTTCCCACCGCTTTGTCAGATAAGCCGGGTAAACCTGTAAGCATATTTATATTTTGCGGTTCCGGAGCTTTAGTCGTTCCTTGAGTGGTTGAAGGTTCTGTGGTTTCATCTTCAGTTGATCCGCAACCTGCAAAACAGAAAAGCATCATGATCAAACTGAGAGTCAGGATTATTACTTTTTTCATAAGCTGTTTCCTCCTTATATTTTTTAATATTTTACCACAGAACTATCTAACTTTCAACTGAAATGAACAATTTATTATCCGACAATAAATATCAGCTTAAGCCGATACACAGGACAGTCTCCCATGTATCGGCTGTTTATTTATTGCAAAGATGCATTTTCTTCTGCTCTTAATCCAAAAGATACTGACAGTGCTTTATCTATTCTTGACATATCCTCTTCATCTAAATTTCCCATTTTTTCTCTCAATCTTCGCTTATCGATAGTTCTCACCTGCTCCAACAGCACTATGGAATCTTTTGCCAATCCGCACTCATCTGCATTAACTTGAATATGTGTTGGCAGATTTGTTTTAAATCTTTGACTCGTTATGGCAGCCGCTATTACCGTTGGGCTAAACTTATTTCCCACATCGTTTTGAACAATAAGTACAGGTCTGACTCCACCCTGTTCCGAACCGACCACAGGGCTTAAATCAGCATAATATATTTCTCCCCTTTTTATTTTCATATAAAATCACTCTCCAAACTTTTCTGCACTGATAGTTTTACCATAAGAAGGTCACATTAAACATTCTTCATAGTTTTTCTTTTTATCAGCATAAACCTTGTAAGTTTTCGGTCTATATCATTAAAGCGAAATTATATTACATTCTATTCATTGATTATTCCCTTGTGAATTTGTCCGGGTTGGAAGTTTATTTTTGCCGTTTGTTCCGGTGGTGCAGTTCCGCGGAGCGAGTCCCCCACCGAAGGTGGGGGAAGGATGCGAAGCATCCTTGTTTGCGGCGCAGCCGCAAACACTCGCTCCGCGGAAGCCTCCCTCCTGCACAAACCGCAAAAAGGCATCGGCAAAAGCCGATGCCCCATACATCTGATTATTTCATTTCGTTTGTGGCAACAATGTCAACCCCCGTATCGCAAATGTTGCTTATTAGAACTTCCCCCATCTTAACAGGTGCGTCAACGGCAACCTTGTTGATCACTTCCATGCATTTGAACATCATTTCCTTTGGAATTGGCTTAGATGTCTTAACAGGAATAACCGGGAGCTTTCCGCCTTGAACCCTGATTGTTGAAGTTAACATTCTCACCGGATTGGTGCATTCATCATGAGCATACTTTTCTCCTCGCTTGCAGGTATTTCCGCTAACGGATAATACTTCGTTGTTTTCACCGAGTTCAACACTGAGTAAACAACCGAGAGGACAGGATACACATATCAATTCTCTTGTCATAATTATACCTCCACCGTAACAGAAATTTCTCTTTTGTCAAGACCGTGTATTTCGTCAGCTTTTATAAGCACATTTTCCATCTCACCTGGACAAAGTTTAACCTTCTTCTTTGAATAAAGCACCTTGTCACCGCAAGTTACGACAACTTTGGCATTTTTAGAAACATCGGTCACTCTGAAATATAACTTTACATCTTGATCTGTTGCAGTGTTTATATTCTGAGGAACAATATATCTGACACCTTTTCCTGCCTTAGTCTGAATATACTTGATACCTCTCTGCTTTGTTTTGTGAAGTATATACTTGGCTGCGCCCAAACCTGCAAGTTGGCTTTCAGCTGTAACATAGTCAACAAGATCGTGAACCTGCAAAACATTGCCGCAAGCGAATATGCCCGGTCTGTTCGTCTGTCTGTATTCATCGACTATTGCACCGTTTGTCACAGGATCGATCAAAATTCCCGCCATTCTTGTAAGTTCATTTTCGGGAATAAGACCAACTGAGAGCATAAGTGTGTCACACTCAACATATTGCTCGGTTCCGGGGATAACTTTGCGGTTTTCGTCAACATTGGCAATAGTGACACCCTCAAGTCTTTCAATGCCGTGAGTTTTAATAACAGTGCAACTGAGTTTAAGAGGTATGCCCAAATCATCGAGACACTGAACTATATTTCTCGTCAACCCTCCGGAATAAGGCATAAGTTCGCAAACCATTTCAACTTTTGCACCCTCAAGAGTCATTCTTCGAGCCATGATAAGACCGATATCACCCGAACCTAAAATAACGATTTTTTTGCCGGGCATATAGCCATCAATGTTTACATATTTCTGTGCGGTGCCGGCTGTCATTATGCCGGAAGCTCTGGAACCGGGAATATCAAGAGCTCCACGAGGTCTTTCACGACAACCCATAGCAAGTATTATGGCAGTGGCGGAGATTTCGATTAAACCGTCCTTGTTGTTGGTTGCAACAACAATATTTCCTGTAAGGATATCTGTGACCATGGTGTCAACCTTAACTTCAATATCGGTCTGCTCCACCTGTTCAATGAAACGGTAAGCATATTCAGGGCCTGATAATTCCTCACCGAAGTAATGCAAACCGAAACCTGTATGTATGCACTGTTCAAGTATTCCACCTAAAGTGCTTGCTCTTTCGAGAATTATTATTTTTTTAACTCCCTGCTTTTTTGCCTCTAAGGCTGCCGCCATACCGGCAGGGCCGCCACCTATAACAACTAAATCATATTTTAACATAGTTAACACCTCACTTTGTCTTATTGTAAAGAATCTTGGAACGGTTGCCGTGTTTTGTTATCTGATTCATAGGCACATCTAACTCTCTTGCAAGAATTTCAACGACCTTTGAACCGCAGAAGCCGCCTTGGCATCTGCCCATACCGGCTCTTGTTCTTCTCTTAACACCGTCAACATCTCTTGCTCCGCAAGGTGCTTTTATTGCATCAATGATCTCACCCTCGGTGATACCCTCACAACGGCAAATTATTTTGCCGTAGCGCTTATCTTTTTCAATCATTGCCTTTCTTTCTTCAACGGAAAGCTGATTCATTCTGACAGGGGCTTTTCTCGTGGTGACAAAGTCCTCCTTTTTCTTATATTGTGGGGCAATATCATTGAATATCTTACCCACATATCTTGCAATGGCGGGTGCTGCTGTAAGTCCGGGAGACTCAATACCTGCCACATTTATAAATCTTTCGTTCTTCTCACTTGGAGCGATAACGAAGTCTGCATCTTCTTCATTGATATGAGCTCTCAAGCCTGCAAAGGAGGTGATTGCATTTCGTGTTGTAAGACCGGGGATAACCCTTCTTACAGCGTCTCTGACTTCATTAAGTCCCTCAATGGTTGTGTCTGTATCCAGTTTGCTGTCAAAATCCAAATCAAGAGCAGTTGGACCCATAAGCACATTGCCGTGAGTTGTGGGAGTAACAAGTATACCTTTACCCATCTTTGAAGGACACATAAAGAGAACATGGTTAACCATCTTGTTTTCTGTCTTATCAAGAAGGAAATATTCGCCTTTTCTCGGAATGATTTTAAATGAATGGTCTCCGATCATTCTTGCAACTTGATCGGCAAAAACGCCTGCACAGTTAATTACATATTTAGCCTTGATAACGCCCGATGCTGTTGAAAGGAAGAACATTTCATCTTTATATTCTATGGCAAAAACGCCACTGTTTCTTTTAACTCTCGCACCGTTTATAACAGCATTTTCAGTAGCGGCAATAGTCAGTTCATAAGGGCTTACTATACCTGCTGTCGGGGCCCATAAAGCTCCCACAGCATCATCGCTGATATAAGGTTCCATTCGGCGAAGACGCTCCTGATCGATAATTTCCATGTTAGGAACGCCGTTGTTAAATCCTCTTTCAAAAAGGATATCCAATGTTTTCATATCATCCCAGGAATAGGCAACTACAAGAGAGCCGATATTTTTATAAGGAACAGACAGCTTATTGCAATAATAAGCCATAAGGGACGCCCCTTGAACATTAAGTTTAGCCTTAAGAGTGCCGTTTTCCGCATCAAAACCTGCATGGACAATAGCGCTGTTAGCCTTTGAAGTTCCCATGGCAACGTCATTGCACTTTTCCAGCATAACAACCTTAAGGTCATATTTGGATAATTCTCTTGTAATCATAGCGCCGCAAACACCGGCACCAATTACAGCCACATCATACTGCATCATAATTCCTCCATTTGTGTTTGTTAACCGAAAACCCGATTGAATTAGGTGTAATAGAACTATCGGGTTCAGTTGATATTATATTAACATCATTCTTGTTAATAGTCAACAAAAGTTATATTTTTAACATTGTTTTTTTATTGTTTTTGCGAATATTTATCAATTTAGGAAAAATGAGCTGTTTTCCGTGAAATCTTCTTCTGTGCAAAGCCGTTCATCTTATGAAGCCGTCGGTTTTTTCGTCAGCCTTCGGCTGACCGCCCCACTATACCGCGGGGCTCTGCGGTTGTCCCAACCGCCAAAGGATTACGCGCCCACGACCGCGGGCGCTCCATAAAAAAACAGACCTGAAATTTCTTTCAGATCTGTAATTCATTAAAATATACGGGAAAGATTATTCCTCTGTTGCAACTTCTTCAGCAGCCTCTTCTGCAACCTCTTCAGCTACATCTTCAGCTTCTTCTGAATTTTCAAGAAGAGCACGAATTGAAAGGCTTACTCTTCTCTTTTCGAAGTCGATCTCAGTGATCTTAACCTGAACTTCTTCACCGATTGTGAGAACGTCCTGCGGCTTTGCAATGTGTCTGTCGGCAATCTGTGAAATGTGGATAAGACCGTCAATACCCGGAATAACTGTTGCGAATGCGCCGAATGTTGTCATGCCAACAACCTTAGCTGTTGTAACTGTGCCAACCGGATAATCTCTCTTAAGGATCTCCCATGGATTGTCCTCGATCTTCTTGTAACCGAGAGAAATCTTCTTGTTTTCAAGATCAAGAGCCTTAACATAAACTTCGATTTCATCACCAACATTTACAACTTCTGACGGGTGCTTAATTCTGCCCCATGAAAGCTCAGAAATATGTACCATGCCGTCAACACCGCCGATATCAACGAATGCGCCATAGTTTGTAAGTGACTTAACAGTTCCGTTGTAAACCTGTCCTTCAGCAATGTTTGCCCAGAAAGCTTCTCTTGCTGCCTTGCGTTCTTCTCTGAGAACTGACTTGATTGAACCAACGGCTCTTCTTCTCTGCTGGTTAACTTCGATAACTCTGAACTTAACCTTTGTCTTGAGTAATGTCTCAAGCTCTTCGTCTCTGCCAAGACCTGTGAGTGATGCGGGAATAAATACTCTTACGCC
>CAYPMB010000042.1:0-8834 GCA_964411915.1 uncultured Faecalibacterium sp. | reverse complement strand
GAGGTGATTTGATGGCAAATTATGTTTCACCGATTTCATCGTCCGCCCTTGAAAGTTTATGCGGACAACTTAAAAATAAGAACAAAATCGAACTTGGCGATTATTGGAAATATGGTGTTGAAAGAGGCTTGAGAAACGCTGACGGAACAGGCGTTATGGCAGGTCTTACAAAGATATGTTCAGTTGAAGGATATTATGTTAACGATGGCGAAAGAGTGCCGAAAGACGGTGTTCTTAAATATCGTGGTTATAATATAAATGAATTGATTTCAGCTTGTGACAAAGAAAATCGATTTGGATATGAAGAAGTGGCATGGCTTTTGCTCTTCGGTTCTCTTCCAACTGAAAGCCAGCTTAAAAATTTCAAGCATATATTGGCTGAATGTCGCCATTTGCCCGATGACTTTGTGGAAGATATGATAATGAAAAATCCTTCACAAAATGTTATGAACAAAATGGCTCGCTGTGTGCTTTCTCTTTATTCCTTGGACGCAAATCCGGAGGATCTTTCCATTGAAAATGTGCTCAGACAGTCAATACATCTTATTGCACAGCTTCCCATTATCATGTGCTATGCTTATCAGATTAAGAGAAGAATATTCTATGGTAAGAGTATGTATCTTCACCCTGTGAAAGATGAGTTGGGCACAGCTGAGTCTATCTTAAGATCCATAAGATATGACAGAAGTTTCACCGAAGAGGAGGCAAGACTTCTTGACACTTGCCTTATGATCCACGCAGAACATGGTGGCGGTAATAACTCCACATTCACAACAAGAGTTTTAACTTCCAGCGGTACTGACACCTATTCTGCCATTGCAGCTGCAATCGGTTCTCTTAAAGGCCCGAAACACGGCGGAGCTAATATTAAGGTTAACGAGATGTTTAAATATCTCAATGAAGATGTTAAGGACATTACCGATGAAGGACAGGTTGCCGATTTCCTTACAAAAATTATCCGTAAGGAAGCAGGGGACAGAAGTGGACTTATTTACGGTATGGGTCATGCGGTTTACACTCTTTCAGACCCAAGAGCAATTATCTTGAAAGAAAAAGCAAGAAATTATGCGGAGAAAACCGGTTATTCCGATCAATTTAAAGCCATTGAGTTGGTTGAAAAACTCACTCCGGAAATTTTCAAAAAGGAAAAAGGAGAAACAAAGCGTATATGCGCCAATGTTGACCTTTATTCAGGACTTATATATGAAATGTTGAATATTCCGGAAGACCTTTACACTCCGCTGTTTGCAACGGCAAGAATTGCCGGCTGGTCTGCTCACAGAATTGAAGAGATCATGACAGGTAGAATTATCCGCCCTGCATATAAAAATGTGTCACTTCCGAGAGAATATGTGCCGATTTCCGACAGAGTCGAGGATAACGGAGTTGAACAGCTTTATGTTCCGTCAGAGGAAAGATGCTGAGAGGTGAGAGAAAATGAAGTTAAAATGTTCTATTGAAAAGATCAAAACAAGTCATCTCTTAACTGTTTTCATTTTCGCTCTTGTCAGCTGCACCGGTTTGAGATTTTATCATTCAATGAACAACATTAACTGTGAAACAGGTTTTTACACAAATGTGGATTTCACCGTAATTCTGTTTTATGCAATACTCGTTTTTGCAGTGCTGTTCATTTTAATCGCCGGTTTCCTTTCGGCTGACAACAGAAAACTTGATGACAAAGTTATTCACCCAAATAAAGGCTTGGGAGTTGTGTCAATTTTTCTTTCCCTTGCAATGCTCCTTGATACCGGTTACAGCTTTATTATGGCCATAAGCGAATACGCAAACGGCACTAATGTGGTTGATGATTCGGAATATGTGGGCTTAATAAGAAACGGAAGGTTACCTTATAGTTTATTGTCAATTTTTTCTTTCCTTGCTTGCATTTACTTTTTAGCATTTGCAACCGGCGTGTTTAAGAAAAAAAGCAAGTTTGCTTCAAACAGCATTTTGGCCTTGCTCCCTTTGGGTTGGGCTTGCACCAAGATGATACCTTTATTCATAAAGCAAATCAGTTTTGTCAGAGTTTCTGATCTTCTTCTTGAGGTGGCAGTTGTTTCACTGCTTATCGCTTATACCATTTCATTGGCTCAATGCTTATCGGGCGTTTATGAAAAAGAGGCTCAGTGGAGAATTACCGCTTTAGGATTTGCGGTTGCACTTGTCTCTTTGGTTTTAAACATTCCGAAGTTGGCATTTGTGATTATCGGCAAAGGGGAAACATATATAACTTCAGGTTACCCAACAAGTTATTCTGAGATCATGTTTGCGGTTTTTGCTCTCGTGCTTATTTTCTCAACGAGAAAAAGAGGAGAGATAGTTCCACCTGCTTCAATTGAGAAAGAAACTTCCGATGTACCTGAAACAAGCAATAAAATAAATCAATAAAATAAATCATGCCGGGCTTTCAACTGCGAATTGCCCGGCATATATAAAGCGAGGATAAATGAGTGTTTTTTACTAATATGAAAACTGCGGCAATGCAGGTCGGCATACTTTATATAATGGTGCTTGTAGGTTTTGTTTGCAGTAAGGCTCGAATTTATACGGAAAAGACAGCAAAGGCAACCACAGATTTGCTTTTTTATATTATTACCGTTTGTGTGATAATCAAATCTTTTCTTGACATGGAGTTTAATCCGGAAACGGCAACAAAGTTTCTTGTGTCATTATTATGCAATTTTGCCACCTTTACAGTGGGAATTATTTTGACAATTCCCATGTTTAAAAAGGAGAAACATCCCGATAATCCGATTTACAGATATTCTTCCATATATTCCAATGCAGGCTATATGGCGTTGCCTTTAGCTCAGGCGATTTTGGGAAGTGAGGGCGTTTTCTATTGCTCCACCGGAGTTATTGCCTTTAATGTCCTTTCTTTCACTCATGGAATAAAACTCATGAACAAGGATTCAAACAAATTCAGCTTAAAAAAGCTCATTTTAAATCCCGGTTCGTTGGGTATAATCATCGGACTTCCGCTTTTCCTTTTGAATGTGGATCTGCCCGTAATTTTTTCAAAACCCATTGAGTATCTTGCGGGAATGAACACTCCTTTGGCAATGATTATTTTCGGAACATATCTTGCCAACACGGATTTAAAAACAATGTTCAAAGACAAAAAGATTTATCTTGTTTCTTTGATTAGGCTTATTATCATTCCTGTAATCTGCATCAGCGCATACAGGCTTATCGGCATTACAGGAGCTTTATTGGTTTCATGCGCCATAACGGCAGCAGTGCCAAGCGCCAATAATACGATCTTATTTGCGGCAAAGTATGACAGAAACACAGCAACTGCATCAAAGGTGGTGGCGGTTGTCAGTTTCATTTCAATTTTGACCTTGCCGGTTATGATTGCTTTAGCACAGAGTATGTGAAAGTGAAGAGTTGGAGGACGCCCGCGGTCGTGGGCGTCCTTTGGTCTGCCGGAGGCAGACAGCGCCCGGCGGTATAGTCGGGCGGTCAACCGGAGGTTGACGAAAAAACCTGCGGTGTGCAGTAACTTACCATTATTGAAAAAATCTTTATGTCACAAAAACAAAGTTCCCTGTATCCCTATAAAAACCTCTTGACATAAATGAATAAATAGTGTAAAATGTCAATCGAACAAATGTTCTTGGTGGTGATTTGATTGAATTTCGGTTATAGTAACAGAGTAATTTTGCATTGCGATTTGAATAACTTTTTTGCCTCGGTTGAAGCGTATTATAATCCTGAATTGAATAATTATCCTATGGCTGTGTGCGGAAGTGTTGACGACAGACACGGAATTGTTCTTGCGAAAAATGAAAAAGCCAAAAAGTTCGGAGTGAAAACAGCAGAGGCTATATGGCAGGCGAAACAAAAATGCCCCGACCTTGTTTGCGTCAGTCCGCATTATGATGAATATGTGAAATTCTCAAAGGCCGTCAGAGAAATTTATTGTCAATATACGGATATGGTTGAGCCGTTCGGAATGGACGAGTGTTGGCTTGATGTTACGGGGAGTTCCATGCTTTTCGGCAGCGGAGAGGAAATCGCCAATAAGTTAAGAGAAAGAATAAAAAACGAAATCGGTTTGACTATATCTGTGGGAGTGAGTTTCAATAAGGTATTTGCAAAATTGGGCAGTGATATGAAAAAACCTGATGCAGTTACGGTTCTATCTCAAGAAAACTTTAAGGAGAAAATCTGGCATCTTCCCGCTAATTCCCTCATCGGTGTTGGCCCTGCAACTTCCGTAGCATTGGAGAGAATGGGTTTGCATACCATTGGCGATGTGGCAAGGTGCAAGGTTCGGACTTTGGAAATTGAATTGGGAAAGTTCGGCCTTGACCTTTGGAGAAACACAAACGGATATGATTGTTCTCCTGTGGTTGATGCATCAAAAATGCCCTCAGCGAAAAGTTACAGTAAGGGTCATACTCCACCGAAAAATCTGAAAAACGATGGTGAAGTCAATGCTCTTTTCGTGGCACTTGCCGAGAGCGTAGCGCATTCAATGAGAATGGATAAAGTCCTTGCAACGGTAGTTTCCATTTCCGTGAGAGATGAAAATCTTGTCACCATTGAACGGCAGATGAAACTTTCAAACCCCACGAGACTGATAGAAAACCTTGTTTCCGCAGCTATGAAACTGTTTAAGGAAAATTGGAATTGGAGCAAGGAAGTCAGATCTATAACCATTCAGGTGAGCAAATTTGTGGGTGAAAACGATTTCGCTCAATATAGCTTGTTTGCCGACAACCAAAAAGAAGATAAATTGGAACAACTTCAAAAACAAGTGGATAACATCAGAGAAAAATACGGAAAGAACAGCATTATCCGTGCCGCTGCCATGACAGCTCCGAGCACGAAAGAGGAGAAGGAAGAGTTCAATTCATTTCATCCGAAGTTTTAGTATGGTACAGCCACCGCCCCGCGGTATAGTGGGGCGGTGGCGTTTTCAGGGTTCGATGCCCTGAAAACGCCAAAAGGTTAGAACAAACCAAATGGATTGTCAGAAAAATAACTTCAAGTCGGTACAAAACGAAATTGTTTGCAATAACCGGAGGGGTCATTCGTAGGTGTGTCGGGGTTGGCAAAAAGGAAAATGAAAAACACGGGTCGTCGAGGTGTTTGAAAACACGGGTCGTCGAGGACGCCGACCCCTACACGCATTTTCCCTATTAGGGAAATCCTCACCGACCCCTACGAATATGAATTTTAATTTGTGCAAATGAAAATTCGTTTTGTGTTAAATTGTTTTATATTTTTGCGAAAAGAAAAATAAAAATGCGTGTAGGGGGCTTGTTTGGTCTCTGCAAACCTCAAGGCAATTCCGGGGCATCGAACCCCGAAATTGCCCCGCCCCACTATACCGCGGGGCGGCTACTTGCAACCACCCCATTTTTATGTTAAAATAGCCTTTGAAATTTTATTTTAGGAAATATTTATGACGGAAAAAAGAATTGATTTAAATGAATTGAGCAAAACCGCCATTTGCGTGGCACTGTTGAGCGTGTCATCATTCATGGCGTTTCCCTTGCCGTTCACTCCGGTGGTCTTGAGCTTGCAAACGGTAATGGTGAATATTATCGGCATTGTGCTGAAACCGAAAAATGCCTTTTACGGAGTTTTCACCTATATCCTTATGGGGCTGATAGGCTTACCTGTTTTTTCTGCCGGCACATCGGGTCCGGGGAAACTTTTCGGTCCGACTGGAGGCTTCTATTTCGGATTTTTGTTTTCGGCTGTTGCCATAAGCCTCTTGAAAGGAAAAAATATTAACTTTAAAAGGTATGCGGTGACTACTGTTTTCGTTGGAATACCGATACAGCATATATGTGCCGTTTTGGTAATGTGTATGCATAACGGTTTTAACCTTAAGGGTGGGATCGTGTCTGCATCTGCACCGTTTATAATCGGAGATATATGTAAAGCTATTGCATCTTCGGTAATAGGAGTTGCACTGAATAAAGCATTGAAAAAATCAAATAAATTTCATGGAGAGTAATATGGAAGATATTAAGTTAAACTTTGACGGAAAAAATTATGAGATAAATTATAAAGGCTTTTCTTGGATAAGTGACGGAAATAAGCCTAACATTATTATCCGTAAGAAAATCGGAAAAAAGTTCGTCAGCACATATCGACCCCTTTCAACTGCTATGAAAAAGAAAACAACGAAAACGGATAATAAGATCGTCACAGAGTATTCGGGTTTTGTTGCTTTTGGAAAAAAGATGGATTTCACCCTTGTTTGTACCGGAGAAATCATTGACGATAATAAGGTTAGATTTTGCGTAAGTGCCTTGAATGAGACAGATTATGCAGTGAAAGCTGTTTCATTCCCCGGACCTTTTAACTCAAAGAGCAGTGGAGAAAACTCATATCATGTGGATGCCATGAGACAGGGATTTATTCTTCCTGACGGATATAAAGAAAACCGAAAGGGCACTGTGGCATACACCCACTATGTCAGAAAAATAAACACCGGAGACTGTTATCTGCCTATTTGGGGGAGAGTCTGTGACGGCAACACATTTACCGCCATTGTCGAAACTCCATACGATGCTTGTGTGCGCTCAAGAATGGGCAAGCATAAAGCCTTTGTCAGTGAGCCGTATTGGCGTTCGTCATTGGGCAAACTCTCATACGAAAGAAAAATACTTTTTGTCTTTCACGATAAAGGCGATTATAACACAGTGGCAAAGGATTACAGACAGTATCTTAAAAGCCGTGGAGAGCTTGTTTCCATTGACGAGAAAATCCGGAAAAATCCTAATATAAAGAACATTATCGGTGCACCGGTGTTGCATCACAAAATATTCACCAAGTTGAACGAGAAATCAAGTTTTTACAGCAAAAACGGAACAAACGAAATTTTATATGCCTCTTTCAGTCAGCGTGGCGAAGAGTTTAAAAAGCTGAAAACTCTTGGACTTGAAAAGCTGTATATACATACTGACGGTTGGGGAGAAAACGGATATGACAACGATCACCCGTATATACTTCCACCTTGTGAAAAAGCCGGAGGTTGGGATAAGATGAAAGAGTTGTCTCAGGCTTGCCGTGACTTAGGTTATGTTTTCGCCATTCATGATCAGTATCGGGATTTTTACTATTCAAGTAAAGTCTTTGATATGGAAAAGGCAGTAACCAATATTGACGGAACTCACCCATATTGTTCCATTTGGGACGGTGGAGAGCATACCTTCTTGTGTTCTTCATTTGCGTTGGATTTTGTCAAAAAGACTTATTCCCAACTTGAAGAGCATGGAGTCGATGTTCAAGGAGCCTATCTCGATGTCTTTTCCGTTATGCCCGGTGACGAGTGTTTCCATAAGGATCATACCATTACACGAGAGGAAAGCATGAAATATCGAGGTGAGTGTTTCGATTATCTTAACGAAAAGGGACTTATAATGTCATCTGAAGAACCGGCAATGCAGCTTTTAAATCACCTTGCCTTGGTTCATCATGGGCCATTTTCCCTTATTCCTCAAGAAAACGGTGAAGCAGTGGGTATACCTGTACCCTTGGCAAGTCTTGTTTATCATGATTGCATAATGATCCCATGGAATTGGTTTAATAACTGGGGCATACCAAAAGGTGATGACGGAGATTTATATTGCGCTCTCTGTGGCGGAATGCCCTATCTTCACCCTTATGGCAATCAGCTGAAAAAGGTGGGCAAGGATAACAGAACGGCAGACCTTGAATTGATGGACGATGAAAGCCTTAAAAAAGAGATCGAACGAGTTGCCCCATTGTGTGAATTACAGGAAAAGTTATATAACAAAGAGATGGTGAACCATAGTTTTATGGGTTCATATCGAAAGCAAAAAGCGGTTTATTCTGACGGAACAACAGTTGTGATCGACCTTGATAAAAACACATATAAAATACATGAAAATTGATGTAAAGTCAGAGTGCTTTACACGAAAAAACGAAGATTAAAGGTGACAAAATGAGCATACAGGAAGAATTGAAAGAATATCTTATCTCTCAAGGTGCAAGTGATGTAGGTTTTGCCGAAATTGAAGATAATGATTGCGATCTTAAATACGGTGTAAGCATAGTTGTGGCACTGTCTCACGCTATTGTAGGAGAGATTGACGGAGAGCCGACCCATACATATTTTAATCATTACAGATCGGTGAATGCCCTTATTGATCAGCTTTTGCTGAAAGCAGGTCTCTTTCTTCAAAAGAGGGGATATAACTATATAACAGTTGCCGCATCTCAGAGCATAAATAAGGACGGCTGGAACTATAAAGGGAGATATTCACATAAAAAAGCCGCCCGACTTGCAGGGTTGGGCAGTATTGGTAAAAATTCAATGTTTATCCATAAAGAGTTGGGAACAGCAGTCAGATTGGGAACGCTCTTTACGGATTGCGAATTTGATTGCGGTGAGCCTATGGCAGAAAGTCCATGCTTAAATTGTGACCTTTGCGTAAAGGCTTGTCCGGCTAAAGCAATAACAGGAAAAGAATGGTATCCGGGAATTGAGCGAGAAGAAATATTTGCACCGGATAAATGCAGTAATTATATGAAACAGCACTTTAAACATATTGGCAGGGGAGCAGTTTGCGGAATATGTATGCAGGTTTGCCCCTTGTCAAAATCAAGAAAAGTTAAGTAAAGGCGAGATACTTTACATATAAAATCAACCACCGACGAGAGCGATTTCATCGGTGGTTTTATCGTTCAATTCTTCAGTCAATGCTGATATATGACATGTGGGAAAAATGTTAGCGAACCGGAGGGGTCATTCGTAGGTGTGCCGAGGTTGGCAAAAAGGAAAATAAAAAACACGGGTCGTCGAGGTGTTTGAAAACACGGGTCGTCGAGGACGCCGACCC
>CAYPMB010000041.1:0-8902 GCA_964411915.1 uncultured Faecalibacterium sp. | reverse complement strand
GGGCGGGGCAATTTCGGGGTTCGATGCCCCGGAATTGCCAAAAGGTTTGCAGAGAACCAACAAAAATCTAATGTAGGATCGGTGAAGATTTCCCTGATAGGGAAAATGTCACAAAGTGACAAAAGGGTAATGGCGAAGCCTGTAACCTCGACGACCCGCATTTTCAACACCCCGACGACCCGTGTTTCCACACATTGCCTCTGTTTATGCAAATGAATTTTTTCATGTTAATTGATTTATGTTTTGTCGGAAGTGACATTCACCCACTTCTCCTTTATCTCCACATACCACTCCACCAGCTTAAACCTCACTTCATATTTTGGGTCGGAGTTTACTACCTGCATACCGTCACTGTTCAGCACTTCTTTTAAGCTGTCCTCTTTGGAAGCGGCTGTGACACACATTGGTGGAAACACTACGCACCACCAGTTATGCCCTTCGCCCTCTCCGATGATCACTCTCAAAGATGTATATTCACCGGCAGGCAATGTGGCATTTTCGTATGTTCTTGTGGGATAGTTCTCCTGACCCACAAATACCGACACCGGATAGTCTTTCCCCTCCTCCTTTACCACCTCTTGTGCCACGGTTTTAATCAATTTGCTTTTTTCTTTCGCTGTGTATGCCGCCTGGTCTTTATTTTCGCAATCCTCAAAAAGCACTACCCCGGTTTCGATTATGGCATCTCTGACCTTTAATTTTAGTTCCTGATCTTCCTGTGTGTCTGAATTGGCAATAACATGAAGTCTCAGCACATTTTCCTTAACATTTTCACAGCCTAAAGCAAAATGTGATAAACCGTAAATAATTACAGACAAAATCATTGCAATAAAAATCGAAATATGAAATATAATCTGATTGTCTTTTTCTTTCATTTTCTTTTCCGCCTTTCTTTTTGGGCTTTGTCTTTATGTATGCCCAAAAGAGTTATTGGCAGTAAAATGGCAAAATATACCAATAGGCTCTATCTTAAATAAATCTTAAATCGTTGATATATTTTTTCGATTATGTTATAATTACAATGTTTAAAGTCGAACACGATATGGTTTTTTAGGCGGGTTCGGGTAAATTATATTATACGGTGGTGAAAAAATGAAGGTTAAAAAACACAGAAAAAAAGTTTCACTTCACTCTCGCCTTTCACTTTATCACTTTGTGGCTGCGATTTTGCCGGTTATACTGTCCGTCATTATAACCGTATTTTTTGCGGCAAGCCTTATGAATATGATCTATGCAGACGATTATTCCACTTTGGGTGTTCCGAAAAATTCACGAGACACCCTTACTACATACTGCTGTCATTTCAACATAAGAGCCATTGAAAAAAGGCTGAGAAACAACTCCGATGACCCACAGCGTTCCGATTTAATGAGAGTTTATAAGCGACTTGAAAGTTACGGCTTGGTGGTATGCGCTGAGTCGGAAGATGAAGTCTTTTATATTTCTCAAGGACTTGATGAAGATTATTTTTATAAAGATGAATTTTCAAAATACAGAGAGTGTTTTGTTTACCTCAATGATGAAACCACAGCCATTCGAGATGTGACAAATTTTAAGAGCGGAAAAACTCTGGCTGTTACGGTCATGACTCCCCACAGGGAATACATTGAAAAATACAATGTAACCAAAGAATCCTTTTTAACAAAATTCCAGTTCACAACTGTCAGGTTCACATTTTTCCTCTTGCTGGTAATTTGTTTTGTTGCTCTGTTTGATGTGTTTATTGTCAAATCTCTTGCAAACAACATTTTGGGTTCAATAACAAAATTGAACCGAGCTGCAGAGAAAATTAAAAACGGCAACCTTGAAGATCCCATTGAAATGGATAATTCCACCATCGAATTTGCATCTTTGACT
Organism: uncultured Faecalibacterium sp.; assembly: GCA_964411915.1. Lineage (GTDB taxonomy): Bacteria > Bacillota > Clostridia > Oscillospirales > Acutalibacteraceae > UBA6857. Next base: position 7,045 of record CAYPMB010000041.1, on the reverse strand, counting down.
CAAAGTTTTGACAAGATGCGGCAAAACCTCAAGATTTCCCATGAGATCCAAAAGGAAGAAGAAAAGATTCGACTTGACACTTATTCCGGCATAAATCACGATTCACGAACTGCAATCACAGCCATAAAAGGTTACACTCAAGGTCTTATTGAGGGCATAGCTAACACAGAGGAAAAGCGTGAGAGATATCTTCATGCTATTTACGATTCGGCTTTAACGCTGGAAAAACTAATGGAATCTTTCTCTGAAGTTACAAATCTTGAAAATTCGGAAGTTAAGTTCAAGATGATCGAAAAAAACATGTATGACATGATTGAAAAGTGGTATGAAGAATCAAAGGAAATGTTTGAAGAAAAGAAAATCATACTGCACTTCATTTATAATTGCGACAAGTATATTTATTGCAACATTGACACTTTCCAATTTGAGCGAGTTGTCGAAAATCTTCTCAGCAACTCCATAAAATACAAACGGCCGGACAGCGAATTTGTCAAAATTCAGCTTATCGCACGGCTCAACGATGAAAAAAATATGTTTGAGCTTATATATAACGATAACGGAGTGGGTATTCGCCCTGAGGAAAGCGAAAGAATTTTTGACAGATTTTACCGTTCCAACGAAGCCAGAAGCAATGTTCAACACGGAAGTGGTGTAGGCCTTGCCATAGTAAAACAAATCATTATGAAACATTCGGGAGACATAACAGCAAGCGGAAACTTAGGTCAAGGATTACAGCTTACGGTTCACCTGCCCATAACCAAAACAAAGGAGATCGAATAATATGGACAAGAAAATACTTATAATCGAAGATGACAAATATATTGCAGATCTTGAAAGAGACTATCTTGAGGTCAGCGGTTACACTGTGACAACGGTGGCAGACGGTGGAGTTGGGCTGGATTTTGCTTTAAACGAAGATTTTTCTTTGATCATCATTGATCTTATGCTCCCCACTTTAGACGGATTTGAAGTTTGCAGCAGAGTCAGAGATAAGAAAGATATACCTATCATCATGGTCACAGCCAAGCAGGACGAAATTGACAAGAGCAGAGGTTTCGGCATGGGCATTGACGATTATATTGTTAAGCCATTCAGTCCATCGGAACTTGTGGCAAGGGTCAACGCTCACATTGCAAGATATGAAAGATTGACAAGCAGAACAAGCACAAAATCCGATGATGTTCTCAACTTAGGAAGCCTTATTATTGATCGCACTGCAAGAAGAGTTTTCGTCAAAGACAGCGAGGTAACATTTACCCACAAAGAATTTGATCTTCTTGTTTTCCTTGCAACCAATCCCAATGTTGTTTACAGCAAGGACACTCTTTTTGATAAGATTTGGGGACTTGATGCAATCGGTGAAACCTCAACTGTCACCGTTCACATTAACAGGATAAGAGAAAAAATCGAAGATGACAGTTCAAACCCCACCTATATTGAAACAGTTTGGGGCGTTGGTTACAGATTCAGATATATTGCCAAGTAATCATCATAAAAGAAAAAAAGCAGTCATGAAAAGTGGCTGCTTTTTGTTTTTGTGAAAAGGAAAGTGGAACGCACCCGCCCCGCGGTTTAGTGGGGCGGGGCAATTTCGGGGTTCGATGCCCCGGAATTGCCAAAAGGTTTGCAGAGAACCAACAAAAATCTAATGTAGGATCGATGAAGATTTCCCTAATAGGGAAAATGTCGTGTAGGGGCAGTTGAGCTTACGCTCAAGTGAGGGGTGAGAAGTGATGAGTGATAAGATTATTGTTTTCTTTTCCAACGGGATGTCGGGGACGCCATCCCCTACGGATTTAATCCACCAATTTGTGCAAATAATTTAATTTCTCATTTAATTGGTTTTTGCAAAACCTTCGGTTTTGTACGAATGGGTTTGTGCAGACCTGTCGGCACAATCAGGGCATCGAACCCTGATTGTGCCACCGCCCACTATACCGCGGGCGGTTCTCCCCCACAGCAAAAACCGGAAGCATTGCTCCCGGTTTCCTTCATTTTATCGAATTATTTTACATCTGTGCCAACCTTATCGCAACCGCAACAGCCCGATTTTCCGTCACATTTGCAACCACTCGGACAGCCGATACATTTAACGCCCTTTTTCTTCGCTTTTACAACATAAGCAAGGGCTGCACCTAAAATCAACACAAGAACTGCAATAACAATAAGATTTTCACCCATAATAATTACTCCTTATTTTCCTGCCTTAGCACCTGCCAAAGCCTTTTCTTCTTTGAGTTTTTTATTTGTGTTGGCGCACAATGCAACCAATATTGCAACAAATGCAACAACTACAATAAGTCCCGGGAAGAAGGCTGTGCCTAATTCGCCTGTTGTAACAAGAGTGCCGATCTGGTATACAAGATAACTAACTGAGAAACCTGTTCCCAACTGAAGTCCGATACCGCCCCAAAGCCATTTTGAGCTCTTCATTTCTGAACTCATTGCACCGATTGCTGCAAAGCAAGGTGGTGAGTAAAGGTTGAACATAAGGTATGCCAAGGCTGCAACCTTTGTTATCGCCATTATGTTAGCTGCTTCAACGCCTGCTCCTTCCATAAGAGCAAGCTCATCAACATCAATGAGATTTTCAAGTCCTACAAAGCAAACCGCCAATGTACCGACAACATTTTCCTTTGCGATGAAACCTGTCACAGCGGCTGCTGCCAACTGCCATGAAAGAACTCCAACGATTGGAAGAAGAACATAAGAGAACGGTCTTGCCACAGATGCGAGAATTGATGCATCTGCTGTTTCTGCAACCTGTAAATTCCATGTGAATGTCTGCATGATCTGAACAACTGTGTTGCAAAGAAGGATAATTGTTGCAGCCTTCACGATAAATGCCCAACCACGGCTGCACATTGACTTAACTGCGCCCCAAAGTGACGGAACTTTATATTCAGGTAACTCAATGATGAAATATGATTTTTTAGCTTTATTGCCGGTGATATTATTAACAAGCAATGCGCCAACGAAAATCAAAACTATACCTGTGAAGTAAGCAACTGCACTTACCCAACCTGAATTATCGAAGAATGCACCGGCAAAAAGTGAAATAACAGGGATTTTCGCACCGCAAGGCATAAATGGTGTAAGCATTGCTGTTGCTCTGCGTTCACGCTCACTTTTGATCGTACGGCTTGCCATAACACCGGGAACTGCACAACCGATACCGATAACGAAAGGAATAACTGATTTACCGGAAAGTCCGACTTTCTTGAATATCGGGTCAAGAACAACCGCAACACGAGACATATAACCGCAATCCTCAAGGAGAGAAATGAGGAAATACATTACCATAACAAGCGGCAAGAAACCGATAACGGCAATTGCACCACCGATAACACCGTCAACAAGAAGAGCTGAAAGAAGTGGGTTAGCATTTTCAAAAAATCCACCGACCCAGCTTTGGAATGTTTCAAGCCATGCCACAAGCAAATCTGCAATAGGTGCACCAACCCATACCTGTGAGATCTGGAACACAAGATACATAACAACGGCAAAAATCGGAATACCGAACCACTTGTTTGTCAAAACGGAGTCGATTTTATCGCTGAAGTTTCTGTCTCTTGTCAAAACCTTACGGCTCTCAACTTCCTTAACGATACCGTTAACAAATGAAAATCTCTTTTTGTCTGCCTCCTTAACGGCCTCTTTGTTGCTCATGTCAACATTTCCCTGATTATAAGGAGCTTTCTGAGACTTGCCCGCATACTTAACAGCCATTGCAATCACTTCTTTTAAGCCGTCTGAAGAAGTGGAAACTGTGTTGACCACCGGACAACCTAATTCAGCTGATAAAACATCTGTGTTTATTTTTGTTTCTTTCTTTTCGTTAAGGTCGCTCTTGTTAAGCGCAACAACAACAGGTATGCCTAATTCAAGGAGCTGTGTTGTGAAAAAAAGGCTTCTGCTGAGATTTGTGGCATCAACAATATTGATGATTACATCGGGATTTTCCTGCTTAACATAAGAACTTGTTACGCTTTCTTCACTTGTGAACGGTGACATGGAGTAAGCGCCCGGAAGGTCAACGATAATAATATCTTCCTTGCCTGTATGGTATGCTCTTTTAAGCGGGTGTTCCTTTTTATCAACGGTAACGCCTGCCCAGTTACCGACTTTCTCGTTTCTGCCCGTCAGAGCGTTATATGTTGTTGTTTTACCGCTGTTCGGATTGCCTGCCAAAGCAATTCTCATAATAATTCCTCCTTAAGAAATTAAATATAATTTTGAAATCGAGGCGTTAGCATACGCTAACTCGGAGGCCAAAAAAGTTACAGCAAACTCCTGCTGATTTTATATCATAATTGCAGAAGCTAACTGATTATCAATGTTATACCGACCGTCTTTTATGGAAACAACACAACTGCCTTTTAAGCGTGAAACAACAGTAATCGGTTCACCACTATAACAGCCTAAGGTAAAGAGGAATGATTCCATTTCTTCATCACCTATCGCAATGTCTTTGATTATGTATTCAACACCTAATGTTGCCTGATTCAAATCCATAACATTCACCTCGCATCAGTCAATATTACCCTGAACTTAATTCAGTGGAGTTAGCCTTAGCTAACCTACATAATAATATATCAATTTTTCTCTTTTGTCAACACTTTTTTCAGAAAAAAATTATTTTTTAGCATAATTGATTTCAAATTTTTCATCACACTTTTCCACTTGAAAAAAATGCAAAAGTATGATATGGTATATAGTAACATTAAAAATAAGCTATGCTTAGCAAAAATAAAGACTTAAGGAGAAAACAAATGAACATTCAAGAATCAGGAGAAATGTATCTTGAGACTATATATGTACTTTCATTAACATCAGACAGTGTGAGAGCCATTGATGTGGGAGAATACATGGGTTTTTCCAAACCCAGTGTCAGCCGTGCTTTGGGGCTTTTAAAGAACGGCGGATATGTGATGACTGACGGAAGTGGATATCTCAAACTGACTCCGGCCGGAAAAGAAGTTGCTCAGAAAATATATGAACGGCATGAGATTTTAACCGCATTTCTTGTGGGTTTGGGAATTGACGAAGAAATTGCCTCCCACGATGCTTGCAAAATCGAGCATGTTATCAGCGATGAATCCTTCGAGGCTATAAAAAAGAATATGAAATAAACTAAAAAGATATGCGATAATCCGGCGCATATCTTTTTTTGTTTGGTGAAGTTTGCCCCCTCAGTTGTGGGCGGAACGCCCACCCCGCCCCGCGGTTTAGTGGGGCGGGGGCAATTTCGGGGTTCGATGCCCCGGAATTGCCTTTAGGTTTGCAGAGAACCAACCAAGCCGTCCCCTTTAGGGGAAGGCTTTGTCGGAAGGGGCAGTTGAGCTTACGTTCAAGTGAGGAGTGTGGAGTTATTGTTTTCTTTTCTCATGGGTCGTCGGGGACGCCGACCCCTACGAATATAACCCATCAATTTGTGCAAATCCATTGGTTTTCCGCAAAACCTTCGGTTTTGTTAAAACGGTTTGTTCTGACCTGTTGGCACTTATGGGGCATCGAACCCCATAAGTGCCGTGCCCCACTATACCGCGGGGCACTCACCCATAAAAAAACACCCGGAGCTGACTCCGAGTGTTCTATATGAGATTAAATTATTTAACCATGTTTGCAATTTCTTCTGCGAAATTGTCAACCTTCTTTTCAATGCCTTCGCCTTTACCGTAACGAGTGAAGCCCTTAACCTTAATGTCAGCGCCAAGATCCTTAGCAACCTTAGCAACATAAGAACCAACTGAATAGTCGCCGTCCTTAACGAATGCCTGGTTAAGAAGACATACTTCTGTGAAGTACTTCTTGATTTTGCCTTCGATGATCTTTGTCTTAACCTGCTCAGGCTTGTTAGCGTTCTTAGGATCTTCGTTAAGCTGTGCAAGGTTGATTGCCTTTTCCTTCTCAACAACTTCAGCCGGAACTGATGCTTCGTCAAGGTATGCAGGGTTCATAGCTGCAATCTGCATTGCAACATCTTTGCCCATTGCAACGAACTCAGGCTTTGCTGCTGTTGCATCGTCTGTTTCAAATTCAACCATAACTGCAACTGAGTTGCCTGCATGAATGTATGTTGAAACAACACCGTCTGCTCTTACGAAACGGCGAAGATTCATGTTTTCACGAATCTTGAGGAAGAGTTCCTGAATTGACTCAGCAACTGTGAGAGAACCGTCTGCGATTGTTGCTGCATTAAGAGCATCTAAGTCAGCAGGATTCTGTTCTGCAACTGTCTTTGCAATCTTCTTTGCTAACTCAACAAATTCCGGGTTCTTACCAACGAAGTCTGTTTCGCAGTTAAGTTCTACGATTGCACCGATCTTCTTTTCTGTATCATTATAAGCAACAACTGCGCCTTCTGCTGCTACACGGTCAGCCTTCTTTGCTGCTGTTGCAAGACCCTTTTCACGGAGAAGGTCAACTGCCTTGTCCATATCACCGTCTGCTTCAACGAGAGCCTTCTTACAATCCATCATACCAACGCCTGTCTTCTCACGAAGAGCCTGAACGTCTTTAGCTGTAAATGCCATAATATTTTTCCTCCTGTGTTATATTTAAAAGTAAGCCCGCAGGTTTATGCGGGCTGTGAATTTCAAGCAAATTATTCAGCAACTGCCTCTTCTGCTGCTTCTTCAGCAGCTTCAGGAGCGTTCTGTTCGCCCTGTCTGCCTTCGATAATAGCATCAGCCATAGCGCCTGCAATAAGTCTTACTGCACGGATAGCGTCGTCATTACCGGGAATTACATAATCAACTTCATCAGGATCACAGTTTGTGTCAACGATAGCAACGATTGGAATACCGAGTTTCTTTGCTTCTGCAACTGCAATCTTTTCCTTGCGTGGGTCAACGATGAACAATGCAGCCGGCTGCTTCTTCATTTCTGTGATACCACCCATGAACTTTTCGAGCTTTTCGATTTCAAGTTCGAGCTTTGCAACTTCCTTCTTCGGGAGCATTGCAAATGTGCCGTCTTCCTGCATCTTCTTCATTTGTTCAAGTCTCTTGATTCTTGTCTTGATTGTGTTGAATTTGTTCAT
>CAYPMB010000040.1:0-9501 GCA_964411915.1 uncultured Faecalibacterium sp. | reverse complement strand
GAGCAGCTGATTTGTAATCAGCAGGTCGGGGGTTCGAGTCCGTCCACCAGCTCCACTTTTTTGTAAAAAATAAATATGGGCGAGTTCCCGAGTGGCCAAAGGGAACAGACTGTAAATCTGTCGTCAGTGACTTCGGTGGTTCGAATCCACCCTCGCCCACCAGAAACGAATAATCCGAACTTTTTACCGATTGGTGAAGCGTTCGGATTTTTTGTTTATATTTGATATCATCTCTTAACGCCAACCAATAATTTTTTGGTAACAGCTATCGATATTAACCCACACATTCGACTAACCTCCTGTTATAAGGTAGAATAAAGCTATCAAATAACAGGAGGTCATTTTTATGTCAAACAAAAATCAAATTACTTATCGCAAAGTTGGAGATTACAATATGCCCAATCTTGCACTTCCACCCGAAGAAGCAAATATCAGGCTTGGGAAATGGGGTATGTTGTATAAGGACTATATTATGAAATACAAGAAAGTCTTATTTGCAACATTATTAGCCGAAGGTAAACTGTGGCAATATCTTGCCGATGTCGATACTCAGGCATGGCAAATATTTGATACTCTTGTCGAGCAGATGAAAGTTGTTGATGGAGTAACAGAACAACTCAAGGAGGAAAATCAGTTGGAGTGGGTGTGTTTGATGAATAATATTGAATCAAGGGCTAAAGAGATTGTTTTAGAAAATTATCTATTGCTGTAAGGCAAATTTCATGAAAATAGGATAATAAAAGAGTTGCCCTTTTTGCAACTTTTTTATCATTTGTGTGAAGTTTGAAACTTGTTGAATTATTGTCGAGAATATTGTATAATTACAGTGTCTATTATTTGCTGTTTTGTAAATGAAAATTACAATATTTTTTCAAAAGTCCGTTTTATAGTACAGCAAAAGTTGTAAAATATACTTAGATTATGTTAGAATACATCTAACGATATACCGAAAAATGAAACAAAACAATTGTTTGATAAGGAGTTAAAATTATGGTTGATAACATAAAAGAACAGGAAAGAGCTGAACTGCATCGCTCTATTTGGGCGATTGCGGATGATTTGCGTGGTGCTGTTGATGGTTGGGACTTCAAAAATTATGTTCTCGGTGCGATGTTTTACCGTTATATTTCTGAAAACTTTACTGCTTATGTTAATGCCGGTGAATTTGATGCGGGCAATTTAACTTTTGATTATGCTAAAATGTCAGATGAAGAAGCCGAAGAAGCAAGGTCGGGTTTGATTGAAGAAAAAGGTTTCTTTATTCTTCCAAGCGAATTGTTTTGTAATGTTCTTGCAAAGGCTTCATCTGACGAAAATTTGAACGAAACTCTTGAGCGTGTTTTTGCAAATATTGAAAACAGCGCAACGGGAAGTGAATCAGAGGATAACTTTGCCGGTTTGTTTGACGACTTTGATGTAAACAGTAATAAACTCGGTGCTACTGTTGCAAAGAGAAATGAAAGACTTGTTAAGATTCTCAACGGCGTGGCAGATATGAAACTTGAATACAAGGATAATGCTATTGATGCATTTGGTGATGCTTATGAATATTTGATGGGTATGTATGCTCAAAATGCGGGCAAATCCGGTGGCGAATTTTTTACTCCTTCCGATGTTTCTGAATTACTTACAAGACTTGGTACAGTGGGAAAAACCGAGGTTAATAAAGTGTACGATCCGGCTTGCGGTTCGGGTTCATTATTGCTTAAAGCTCAAAGAGTTTTGGGTAAAGACGGCGTTCGACAAGGATATTACGGTCAAGAAATAAACATAACTACATATAACCTTTGCCGAATAAATATGTTTTTGCATGATGTTGGGTATGATAAATTTGACATTGCGTGTGAAGATACTTTGCTTGAGCCTATGCATTGGGATGATGAGCCATTTGAACTTATTGTTTCAAACCCTCCATACTCCATAAAATGGGTGGGCGATGACGATGCCACTCTTATAAACGATCCTCGTTTTTCTCCGGCAGGTGTTCTTGCACCGAAAAGTAAGGCTGACCTTGCATTTATTATGCATAGCCTTTCGTGGCTTGCTCCAAACGGAACGGCTGCTATCGTTTGCTTTCCGGGCATTATGTACCGTGGAGGTGCAGAGCAAAAAATTCGTAAATACTTAATTGATAATAACTTTATTGATTGTATCATTCAGTTGCCGAGTAACCTCTTTTACGGCACATCAATTGCAACCTGTATCATGGTCTTAAAAAAGGGTAAAAAAGATAATAATACTCTTTTCATAGATGCAACAAATGAGTGTATCAAAATAACTAACAACAATAAATTAACTCCCGAAAACCTTGATAATATTGTTGCAGAATACGAAAGCCGTGAAGATAAGGATTATTTTGCTCGTCTTGTTCCTTATGAAGAAATCAAGGAAAATGATTATAATTTATCTGTCAGCACCTATGTTGAAGCAAAAGACACAAGAGAAAAAATTGATATTGTAAAGCTCAATGCAGAGATTGAAGAAATTGTTGCCCGTGAACAAGCACTTCGTGATGAAATCGCAAAGATTATTGCAGAGATTGAGGTGGGCAATAATGAGTAAATTAGACGAATTAATAAAAGAACTTTGCCCTGATGGGGTGGAGTATAAAAAAATTAGAGATATAGCTAACTATGAACAACCATCAAAGTATTTAGTAAAAAGTACAAATTATAGTGATGATTTTGAAATCCCTGTTTTAACAGCAGGTCAAACATTTATTTTGGGATATACAAACGAAACTGATGGAATTTATCAAGCTTCAAAAGAAAACTCCGTTATTATTTTCGATGATTTTACCGGTGCATTCAAATGGGTTGATTTTCCATTCAAAGTAAAATCTTCTGCTATGAAAATGATAAAAGCAAAAGAAAATGTTTCAATTCGTTATTTGTACCATGTGATGGGATTTTTGAATTATACTTCAGATGAACATAAAAGGCTATGGATTGGATTGTATTCGAACTTAGAAGTACCTGTCCCACCCATTGAAATTCAGCGTGAAATTGTCCGTATTTTGGACAATTTCACAGAGCTTACAGCAGAGCTTACAGCAGAGCTTACAGCAGAGCTTACAGCAAGAAAGAAACAGTATGAGTATTATAGGGATAAGTTGCTTTCATACAATGATTGTATCGAAATAAAAAGCCTCGGAGAAATATGTGTTGTTTCGGCAGGTGGAGACGCTCCTAAGGATATGATGTCAAATGAGAAAACACAGGAATTCTCGATTCCGATTATAAGCAATGGAATAGGAGAAAATGCAATTTATGGATATACAAATGTTGCTAAAGTTTTTAGTCCTGCTGTTACCATTGCTGCTAGAGGAACTATTGGTTATGCAGCATATAGGGATTATCCATACTATCCAATTATTCGACTTTTAACAATTATTCCAAAGGATTCATTAAAACTTAATACAAAGTATCTTTACTATTGTATGCAAGGAAAGAAATATAATGTTCCAACCGGTGGAATACCTCAACTTACAGCCCCGGAGCTTAAGAAAATTAAAATCCCTGTCCCTTCAGTTGATGTACAAAAGCGTATCGTTCATGTCCTCGACAATTTCGAGGCCATTTGTTCTGACCTCAACATTGGTCTGCCGGCTGAAATAGAAGCAAGACAAAAACAATATGAATTTTATCGCGATATGCTCTTGACATTCGCAGAGAAAGGCGCGACAATCCTAGACAGACAGACAGACAGACAGACAGACAGACAGACAGACAGACGAGTATAATGCCCTAATTAAACTTTGTCAATATGTTTTTGGGTATGTTAATGTTAGATTGGGCGACATAGCTACTATAATTCGTGGTGGTAATTTTCAGAAAAAAGATTTCGTAGAAAATGGAAAGCCTTGTATTCATTATGGTCAAATGTATACTCATTTTGGCATTTATGCGGATGAAACATTAACATTTGTGAATGATGAAGTTTTTGCAAAATCAAAAAAAGCAAAGCCGGGCGATATTGTTATGGCAGTTACAAGTGAGAATGTTGAAGATGTTTGCTCATGTACTGCTTGGCTTGGGAAAGAAGATATTGCGATAAGTGGACACACAGCAATTATTAGTCATAGCCAAAACGCAAAATACTTGTCATATTATTTTCATTCTGCCATTTTTTTTGCGCAAAAGAAAAAGATAGCTCACGGAACTAAGGTTATTGAAGTAACACCTAATAAATTGAACGACATAGTAATTATGTTGCCAACCATTCAAGAACAACAACGAATTGTATCCATTCTTGACCGTTTTGATGCCTTGTGTAACGATATATCTAATGGTTTGCCCGCAGAAATCGAGGCAAGACAAAAACAATATGAATATTATCGGGATAAGTTGCTTAGTTTTGAAGAATTGATTGGTACCTAATTATTTGTGATGTTTCAATTTTGAACAATATTGGGTTAAGGAGTTGGAGAAGTGAAGTCAAATTATTTGAAAGATTTTATTAAAGAAATACAGTATAAAAACAGAAATCCGAGAGATCTTAAAGCTTTAGAATTATTGGATGATAAAAGTACAAACCCGGAAATAACAATTGAACCAAATCAATATTTGTATCGTGCTAGAATTGTAGATAATGAAAAAGGTATTAACAAAGAAAGAAACTTTTATGGTTATGATGCGCAGGGCAGTTTCGTAACGAGAACTGAATTTACCCGTGATGGCAGAGCGAATTATAGGTATATACCTTATTTATATTGTGCTACTCATCCGTACATTGCTATGGCAGAGGTGCGTCCTCGCATTGGTTCAAAAGTAAGCATTGCAAAAATAGAAGTAAAAGAAACTTTAACATTGTTAGATTTTACGATTAAAAATAAACCCTCAAAAATGACAGACGCTAAAAAGAATCTTTTTGATTCTTTGTCAGAATTATTTTCAAAACCGGTTACAAAAGATGATGATATTCTTGATTATATACCAACACAGTTTATTGCAGAATATGCAAAGTATATAGAGTATGATGGAATAGTCTTTTCAAGTTCAGTAACTCCTGAATATAAAAATAAATATTCGGATCGATATAATGTAGTTGTTTTTAATTATGATAAATGTGAAGCGATAAAATCAAATATTGTTAAAGTAAAATATGCTTATATGGAATGTGAACAAATAGATGATGATGAAATTAAATTAAATATGAAGTGCGATCCAGAAGAAGAATTATCTAAAATATAAGATAAAATGAAGTGTGAGGGATTGATGTGTCATTTTTTAATATTGTTGTCCAAACCGACGAATCTACCGTTGTTGCAGAATACAAGCCACAACCGACTCGCTCTGATGCATACCAAAGTGAAGCTGCACTTGAAAAAGCCTTTATAAAACAATTAACCGAACAGGGTTACAGTTATTTGCAAATACATAATAATGATGAAATGGTTCAAAATCTGCGATTGCAGCTTGAAAAGTTGAACAATTACAACTTTTCAGATGATGAATGGAAACGCTTTTTTAATCAAAACCTTGCAAACAGTAATGCTCATATTGTTGAAAAAACAAGGCTCATTCAAGAAGATAATGTGCAAGTTTTGAAGCGTGATGACGGTTCAAGTAAAAACATCACTTTAATTGATAAAAAGAATATCCATAACAACTCTTTGCAAGTTATCAATCAATATGTCGAAAACGGTGGCAATTATGACAATCGCTACGATGTTACTATCCTTGTTAATGGTTTTCCGTTGGTACACATTGAATTAAAACGCCGTGGAGTTGCTTTGAAAGAAGCGTTCGATCAAATTGAACGATACCAAAGAGATAGCTTTTGGGCAGCTTCGGGACTTTATGAATATGTGCAGCTGTTTGTTATCTCAAACGGTACGCATACAAAATATTATTCTAATACAACTCGTGTTAGTGCAATCAACGAACGAAACGGTAAAAAGAAAATCAAAAAAACAAGCAACAGTTTTGAATTTACTTCCTTTTGGGCAGATGCTAATAATAATGTTATTCCGGACCTTGTTGATTTTACACGCACATTTTTTCAAAAGCACACCTTGCTGAATATTATTGCTAAGTATTGTGTTTTGACAAGTGAAAACTTGCTTTTGGTAATGCGACCTTATCAAATTGCCGCAACCGAAAAAATCCTAAATCGCATTGAAATTGCAACTAATTATAAAAAGATGGGCAGTACAGATGCAGGTGGATATATATGGCACACCACAGGTAGTGGTAAGACACTCACTTCATTCAAAACAGCACAGCTTGCGTCAAAATTGCCTCAGATTGATAAAGTGTTATTCGTAGTTGACAGAAAAGATCTTGACTATCAGACAATGAAAGAATATGACCGTTTTGAGCGTGGCTCGGCAAACGGAAACAGAAACACTAAAATATTGCAGCGACAGCTTGAAAACAAGGATGAAAAAGGCAACCCACACGAATATAAAATTATTGTTACAACCATTCAAAAACTTGATAATTTCGTTACAAAAAATCCAAAGCACCCCGTTTTGGATAAGCATATTGTTTTGATTTTTGATGAATGTCACCGTAGTCAGTTCGGTGATATGCATATTAAGATTACTAAGTATTTTAAGAATTATCATATTTTCGGATTTACAGGTACACCGATTTTTGCTAAAAACGCAAAATCGGGTGGCGTACCGGATTTGCGTACAACTGAGCAAGCATTTGGAGATAAACTCCATACATATACGATTGTTGACGCAATAAATGACGGAAATGTATTGCCTTTTAGAATTGATTATGTAAATACGGTTAAGAAAAAAGAGGACAATGCCGACAGAAAAGTTGAAGCTATAAACACAGAGTCTGCTTTGTTGGCACCCAAACGCATTACTGAGGTAGTTGAATATATTTTAGATCATTTTGATCAAAAAACAAAACGAAATTCGGGATTTTACAGTTTTAACAAATTGACAAACATTACTGCTGTTGCTAAAAATCAAGATGTTAAAGAAGAAAAGTCTAAAACTCAACTCAATGGTTTTAACTCGATTTTTGCCGTGTCTTCTATTGAGGCTGCAAAGCTTTATTATATGGAATTCCAACGCCAAATGGCTCAGCATCCGGAAAAGAAATTGAACATAGCTACAATTTACAGCTATGGGCAAAACGAAGATGATCCCGATGGCTTCATAGATGATGAAGAAAGCGATAATACTGACGGCTTAGACTTGACTTCAAGAGAGTTTCTTGAAAAAGCTATTGAAGACTACAATAAAACTTTCAACACAGCTTATGATACTTCGAGCGATAAGTTCCCAAATTATTATAAGGATTTATCTCTACGCATGAAAAACCGTGAAGTTGATTTGTTGATTGTCGTTAATATGTTTCTTACAGGTTTTGATGCTACTACGCTTAATACTCTTTGGGTGGATAAAAACTTAAAACAGCATGGACTAATACAAGCATTTTCACGAACAAACAGAATACTTAATACTGTTAAAAGTTTTGGTAACATTGTATGTTTTCGTGATTTACAAAAAGAAACCGATGATGCGATTGCACTTTTCGGTGACAAAAATGCTTCCGGTATTGTACTTATGAAGTCATATAATGATTACTATTACGGTTATGATGAAGACGGAAAGCACAATAAAGGCTATGAGGAACGAATTGCAGAGCTTATTCAAAAATATCCATTGAATACGCAAATTATCGGAGAAAGTGCGAAGAAAGATTTTATTGTATCGTATGGTAATATATTAAGACTTCAAAATATTCTTTCAACTTTTGACGATTTTGCCGGCAATGAAATACTTTCGCCAATTGACTTTCAAAATTATACCGGTATATATAATGACTTATATATTGAATTCAGACCTAAGGCTCAGGCTGAAAATATAGCTGATGATATAGTCTTTGAAATGGAACTTGTAAGGCAAATCGAAGTAAATATTGACTATATTTTGATGCTTGTTGCGAAATATCATGCATCAAATTGTGAAGATAAAGAAGTGCTTATTGCTATTGACAGAGCAATTAAGTCAAGTATTGAGCTTCGTTCAAAGAAAGAGTTGATTGACGGTTTTATTTCCACGATAAATGTTAAAACCGATGTTAACAGTGATTGGAAAAAATTTGTTGCAAAGCAGAGAGAAACGGATCTCACTGAGTTAATCGCAACCGAAAAACTTAAAGAAGAAGAAACACGAAAATTTATTGAAAATGCATTTCGTGACGGTTCAGTTAAAACCACCGGTACTGATATTGACAAACTTATGCCACCTGTATCTCGTTTCGGCGGGGGTAATCGAGCAGCAAAAAAGCAAACAATCATTGAAAAAATCAAGACATTTTTTGAAAAGTATTTTGGTTTAGGCTTAGATAATGCTGAGTGAAAATATGCTTTAGAAGGTGATAGGAAATGAATCAAATGTTACATGGTTACAAAATACTGAATAAACCATCTTATCTTTTACCTGATACGGTAATTGCCTATAACGAAACAACGCAAATTACCGTTCAAATGGCAAGAGAGGCAATTAAGCAAGCCTTGGATTATTTAGCCAAAAGGAATTTAACGAAAGGCGATTACAAAAAGGCTAAAATTGTCTTTGAAGCATTTAAGTTAACACTTGATAACAAAACACCTCATTGTTACAGCAAAGAAGAGGCTAAGTGTGCGATAGATGTTTTAGAAGAGATTATTGGCGAAAATGCCACAAGTGAAGCAGAAAAACAGAATAATGCAAACAGGGCTTCCTTTATCAAATCTTTAATATCTGCGTGGTAATACTTTTACCCCTTGACACCACACACCTTTCCGAGTATAATATCCCCCGTAATAAGAAACTTTTACCAACAACTAAATATAACATTTTCCACCGACAAAGTAAGTCCGATACTCGGTGGACACACATACGGACACTAAAGCTTAAATTTTAAGCCGTTACATATTCAGTACATTGAGAATAATCTCTCTTTGTGCTGTCTATGTGACGGCTTTTTTGTTGTGCAATTTTTACGAAAATAAAAAAGTTTCGGAAAATATCGTTTTTTTAAGCGTTCTAAATGCTTACCAATTGAGGACAATTTTTTTGGTTAGCAAAGCAGCTGAATTTGTGCGGTATATAAATGGACGACAAAAATCAAAAAGGAGTGTGATAAAACTGAATATTAGCATCAATTACGAGGAACAGCAAAGCAAAATCTTTTTCAAGATGCCGAAGGTGTTGTTTACAGAAAGATACAAAGGCTTATCAGCTGAGGCAAAACTTCTTTACGGCTTGATGCTCGACAGAATGCAGCTATCAGCAATAAACGGTTGGTGCGACAAAAACGGAGAAATTTTCATCTTTTTTACCATTTCGGAAACGAGTGAAATACTTGGTTGTGGTCACGATAAAGCGACAAAGTTACAGCGTGAACTTGAAAAATACAATTTGCTTTGTCGCAAATATCAGGGTAAAGGTAAACCGGCAAAACTGTATATTTTAACTGTGCCGAAAACAAGCACTGAGTGTGCATAAAACTCGCAAGTAATAAGACTGAGTAGAGTAAGACTGAG
>CAYPMB010000039.1:0-10303 GCA_964411915.1 uncultured Faecalibacterium sp. | reverse complement strand
CGAGCGCGGCCGCGCTCCCCCTTGCCCTGCGGGCAAGGGGGCGCCCCGGGGACCCGCCCTCTGCACAAACTTCCCATAAAACCGAAAGAGTCCATCAGGAAAACTACCTGCTGAACTCTTTTTTTGTTTCATTTATAAAATCCTTTATTCAACAAAAAATCTTCTGTCCATCCAAATACGAAGTTTTTTGTTTGTTGCCACCGCAATGAAAAATGCAGTTACCGCCGCACAACAGGCGGAAATAATAAGTGCATAAGCCGGTAGCAAGTTTATGTCGAGATAGTTTCTCACGATCAATTCTATGCATAAACTACTGATTAAAACTTCACTGAATATGGCGATACATAAAACCGGCCAACCGGGTTTTGCAAGCCTTCTGAACTCAATGAAAAATCCAATGATCACAGTGGCTACTCCTATTATTGGCAAAACACATTCCAAAAATGCCTGTTTGTTTCCGGTTAGCATACATAAAACTCCGGCATAACCCATGATGCATACAGAATCAATTAGTATCAATGCCCAGCTTACGGTTTTCTTCCAAAAAAACGGTGATACACCAACTACCCAGATCATAAAACCTGTCGCAAGAACTACCCAACCCCAATCCATTCTCGGATAAAACAATCGATTAACAAGCAAACATACAATAGTTGGAAGAAGAATAACCATGCTGGCTATAAACGCACCGAATCTGCGATTGAGAGCCTTTGGCATATATATTCTTTCGGGATAAGCCGAGGGTTTGTTCGGCAAAGCAATAATATTCGGATTTATTACCGGTGTTTGACATAAGGGGCATTTTGCCACGCTCTCCTCAAGCTCCACACCGCAATTTACACAATATGACATAAGTTCACTTCCTGTTACTCTCTATTTTAACCTTAAGACCCATCTTAACCAGCTGAGTGAAAATCAGCCTTTCCATTTCGCTCTCCTCATATATGTTGGCAACGGTAAGCACGAAACTATCTTTATAACCAACGGCAGCACAGCGTGAGCCATTTATAACACCAGGACCCGCCATAAAATACATTCTTTCTATATGCTCGTTCATCTCTTCCGGAACTTTAACAAGACCCAAATTACTTCCCAAAATAGATGTAGTTTTTTCACCGGTTATCATAAACGATATACCAATCGCCAAATCCTTTAAAACCAAAGGCATATATTTCATAACAGACTTTTCAAACTTCAAATTCGCAGTGGTCATCGCCCTTAAAGTTTTCTCGTTATGGGTGTGCCTCAAATAGGTGGAAACCTGAGTCAGCACTTCATCAAAGGTGTATTCGCCCATGTTGGGATCAATTCGGGCGTTATATGTTAAAGAGAAGTTTCTTAGGGTTTGTATGCCGAAAGTGTTTCTCAAATCTACCGGTATCTGCACACTGACAGGCTTAGTTCCCCCTTCTTTCTTTTGCATAAGATACATAGTATAAAGTAATACGGACTCAATAAACTCCGTTACGGTAACCCCCTTACTCTTAGCAACTGCCTTTATATCTTCAAGAGGGATAATACCCGATGTAATATTAACAAGATGGTTTGGCAACTTAGTTCCCTTTGCGTGGTATACCCATTTTTTCATTCGTGAAATTTTAGCCTTTGATACTCCGCATTTAGTGAACGGATCTTCCAACTCCTCTGCACTTGCTTTCTTGTTTATGTCAAGAACATTATACCCACATGGAATATTGTAACCTTTCAACCGCAGATATTGAGCCACCAAAGTGCAACCGAAAAAAGATGCACCTCTACCGTCTGTCAAAGCATGATAAAAGTCAACGGATATTTTATTTTCATAATAATAAACTCTGAAAAGATAACCCTTGTTCTCTTTAAACTTAACACGGTGACATGGGTTACTTATATCCGGATTGACTGCCGGACAAAGGTTTGGATTTTTCTCAAAATAATACCAGAAAAATCCTCTTTTTATGCGAACATCAAAACAGGGAAAACGGGGTAATACATCTTTTAATGCCTGTTCGAGAACTTCAGGATCAACCGTTTCCTTAAGAAGTACGGAAAACCTGAAAATATTTGACCAGGTATTTGTGTTTTGACCGGGAAAGATCTTTCCTGCATTGTCAAGTTTAAAC
The DNA here is from genome assembly GCA_964411915.1 of uncultured Faecalibacterium sp. Taxonomy (GTDB): domain Bacteria; phylum Bacillota; class Clostridia; order Oscillospirales; family Acutalibacteraceae; genus UBA6857. Next base: position 8,201 of record CAYPMB010000039.1, on the reverse strand, counting down.
CATAATCTATTAGGCACGCTTTTCATCCTCACAATTCTATTTTGTTTTATTATCATACAAAATTATCTGTTAAAAGTCAACACAGTTCACGCAAATGGAGACTCCTTAACAAAACTGATTTCCTTTTTTAATGTAGGGTGGATAAAAGTTAACTTATATGACCAAAGACCAATATCGGCATTGTTATCCCTTCCACCGTATTTTCCATCACCTACAAGAGGCATCTTTCTTGACGCAAACTGAACTCTTATCTGATGAGTTCTTCCTGTGTAAAGCCTTATATGAACAAGAGACACCTGCCCATAATCACTTTCGTATGTCTTTATCAATTTATATGCAAGTTTTGCATCTTTCACACCTTTTCTAACCCTATTCACCACAAACGTTTTGTTTTTTCGTGAATCTTTAAACAGCAAGTCCTCAAATATTCCCTCGTCTGTCTCCGGTTTTGAGTGAACGAGAGCATAATACTCTTTAACAAAAGTCTTGTTTTGTATTTGAGAAGAAAGAGAGGCGGCTGCCTGCTTGTTTTTGGCGAATACCATAACACCGCCAACATTTCTGTCAAGACGGTGAATAAGATGAACCTTGCATTTTTCTCCCTTTTGCTTCATATAATCATTGAGTATTCCCTCACAGTTCTCACTGCCTTTTTCATCTGACTGAGAAAGAATACCGATAGGTTTAACTATAACAACTATATCCTTATCTTCAAATAAGATCTCCGTTTTAAACATCTCCTTTTCTCTCATGGTTTTGATCTCCTATATTTTACACAAGACTTATCCTTTTTTCAACTGTTTTATGTCATAAGCATAATTTGCACCGCATAACATTTACAAATGAAACTGAATAATTTGCTTAACACATTAAGAACGGAGGAAACAAAATGACCAACGCAAACATATATAATGATATTGCTCTGCGAACTCAAGGAGATATCTACATAGGGGTTGTTGGCCCTGTTAGAACAGGAAAATCCACTTTTATCAAAAGATTTATGGACACTCTTGTTATTCCCAACATGGAGGACGGATTTAAGAAAGAAAGAGCATTGGACGAAATGCCTCAATCAGCAGCCGGTAGAACTATCATGACTACCGAACCGAAGTTTATTCCCGAAGATGCAGTAGAACTAAACTTTGAAAACGCTTCATCTTTCAAAGTCAGACTTATTGACTGTGTAGGATATATTGTTCCAAGTGCATTGGGATATATTGAGAATGATCAACCGAGAATGGTAAAAACTCCGTGGTTTGAAAACGAAATTCCTTTCAACATGGCTGCTGAAATAGGCACTCAAAAGGTAATAAACGAACACTCAACCATCGGTCTTGTTGTAACCACCGATTCCTCCATATCGGATATTCCAAGAGAAGAATATGAGGAAGCGGAAGAAAGAGTTATCGGTGAACTTAAGGAACTTAACAAGCCTTTCATCGTTCTTCTGAATTGTAAAGAACCTCTTTCAGCCGAAACTCAAGAGCTGGCAAATGAGTTGAGTGAAAAATATGGTGTCTGCGTTAAAGCGGTCAACTGCATGACATTAGAGGAAAAGGAAATTTCAGATATTCTAACCGATATACTCAATGAATTTCCTGCAAAAGAAATTATTGTTGATCTCCCCTCTTGGGTAGGAAAATTAGAGAAAAACCACTGGCTGAGAAGCAGTATATATAAAAGTCTGTATAACTGTGCCTTACAAATAGAAAAAGTGAGAGATATACACTCCCACTTTAAAGAGATATTAAGTTGTGAATATTTGACAGGAGGCAATGTGAACAACATTGACCTTGCCACCGGTTCAATAAAAATCAGCCTTAGTGTTATACCTGAACTATTTTATAAAATATTGACAGAACAGACCGGAATTGAAATTGAGGACGAACAACAACTTATGTCAAAAATAGTTGAGCTGTCTCAGTTGAAACAAAGATATCAGCGGTTTGAAGATGCTCTAAATGAAGTGGAAACCACGGGATATGGCATTGTGATGCCGACAATGGAGGAACTGACTTTAGCTGAACCGGAAATAATGAAACAAGGTGGAAAATACGGAGTGCGCCTGAAAGCCTCTGCACCGTCAATACACATGCTGAAAGCCGACATCACAACTGAGGTTGCCCCAATTGTGGGAAGTGAATCTCAATCTGAAGAATTGGTAATGTATTTGCTTAAAGGTTTTGACGATGATCCCTCAAAAATATGGGACTCCAATATTTTCGGAAAATCCCTTCACTCTTTAGTCAACGAAGGATTGCACAACAAACTTTATAAAATGCCCACAGATGCAAGAATGAAACTTCAAGAGACCTTGGAAAGAGTCATAAACGAAGGTTGCAGCGGTCTTATCTGTATTATTCTTTAAAACCGAAAGTTTTATTTTGATTTATCCATACTGACGACTATATTTCTTCTGATGAACAAACTCTTTAATGCTTCCTTATTGAAAGGATAAAGGGGATACAGATAGGTATAGCCGTCTATTGTTTTTGTGAAACAAATTGTCAATATTATGGCAAGCATACATAAGGCAAAGCCCCAAACATCAAGTAAGAAAACTCCCAAAATCAGTAGCAAACGAGACATTTTTATGGCATAACCCAATTCAAAACTTGGCTGAGTGAAATTGGCAATGGAAACAAATGCCATGAACAAAACAACTTCACTTGAAAAAAGTCCCGAACTTATGGCAAACTCTCCCAAAACCAAAGCTCCCACCACACTGAAAGAACTGCTCAAAACACTGGGAGTGCTTAAAGACGCAAGTTTCAATGCATCAACAACAAATTCCACAATAATCAACTGAGCGATGATAGGAACCGAATAAGGTTCTTCGATTTTTATAAACTCAAGCCACTTGGGAATACTTTCGGGATTTTTTATTAAAAGATACCACAAGGGGGTCAAAAGCATCGAAAGAGCAAACACCCCTATTCTTACATATCTTAGAAAAGCTCCTATTGCCGGTGAAAAATAATAATCATTGATATCTTGGATAAAATCGAAAACACCTGTGGGAATTATTATTGCCGAAGGTGACCCGTCAATCAATATTATAATATTTCCGTCATAAATGCAGGCACTTGCCGCATCGGGTCGCTCAGTATATCTGACTTTCGGAAAGGGATTCCATGTCTGTTTCGGAATAAGCGCTTCTTTGAGACTTTCCTGACTCATTGCCAGACTTTCAACATTTATGTTTTTCAGTTTATTCTGTATGATTTCCAGTTTTTTCTTATCTGCCTTTCCATCAATATAGCAGAGAACCACATCTGTTTTTGAGCTGCTCCCCACTGAATAAAGTTCCATTGTAAGATTTGGGTCTCTGATCTTTCTTCTGATAAGAGCAGTATTCATAACAAGAGTTTCAATAAAGCCTTCATGAGATCCTCTGAGAACCCGATCACTTTCCGGTTCTTCAACCGATCTTGCCGGATATGTTCTGGCATCAATTATAACTCCACCTGTGAGACCCTCCACGATTACCACAGTTGCACCGGACAGAACCATCGTCACCGCTTTATCCACATCGTTAGTGCTGTCACATTCAATATATGTGACAAAGTTATCCACAAACTCGTCAGTGTTTGTTACTTTTTCCACTTCCTCATCAGACAGCTTGGCAAAATACTCAAGAATTTTTTCCAATGTGCTTTCCTTTGTGAAGCCGTCAATGCAATAAACGGTTGCCTTTTTATGGGCAACCTTTGCTTTTTTTATAATTAAATCAAAACTTTTATCTGTCCGGAGTTTTTGTTCCATAAGATACAAATCATCCATATATTTTCCGCTGAAACCGGTTACCATAAACTCACACCTTTCCTGAATATTATTGACCTGTCAAGTAATTATATTCAGGAAAAATCATTATACCTTTGAACAATAGCGTCCCATGTAAGTGGCCCAATAGCTCCCGTTTGTTCCAATCCGAACTGTCTTTGAATTTCTCTGACGGCATTTGCTGTGGCTTCACCGTAATCTCCGTCAACTGTCACAAAAGGAACTCTGCTGTCTGACTGAGCAATTTTTTGCAGATATCTTTGCACAAGTTCCACCGCATTTCCCCTTGAGCCTGTTGTTAAGAAATTTCCGGGGGACGGGAGAGAATCAGCAATATTATATTCATTTCTCAAAGCCGACTCAATATTGTCATATTCCCCGATTAAAGCATTCCAAGTGCTACTTCCCACAATTCCGTCAGCCTCAAGTCCAACATAACTTTGAAAGGCCTTTACTGTATTTTCCGTTTTCTGTCCATATATTCCATCTTCCTCCACAAATGGCATAGTCGGTATAAAGTTACTTAAAATACGCAAGTAAAACTGTAATGTTCTGACAGGAATACCGGTTGAACCACGGGATAATTGTCGTGGATATTGTCTTTGTGCATCCGTAATTGAAATGCCCTCACTGAAAAGTTCTGACAAGCGTTTGACTGCAAAATACACCCGCTTTATTCTATACCATGTGGATTTTCCGACAACTCCGTCCTGATTTAAGTTGAAAATTTGCTGAAAAGCTCTCACCGCGTTTTGAGTATCTTCTCCAAATACACCGTCAGCTGCCGCTATTTTCGGTATAAGGGGATAATTCTTTGCTATGCGGTTCAGTTGTAACTGTATCACTCGCACATTCTCGCCAACAGAACCCAACCGCAATGGTACTCCGTCATAAGACTCAACGCCACCGCCCACAGGCGCAGAAGTTATGTTAATATCATCACCATAATAATACCTTAATATTTCATAAGGGGTATATCCCTGATTTGCAAGTTCTTGACTTCCCCACTGTGAGAGTCCGTCACAAGTCACTCTTATACCATCGCAATATTCGGTAAAATAGGGCTGGACGCTTCCCTGCTTGACAACATAATTATTAAATATTTCATCAACAATTTCGGATATATTTTCAAAATAATCTCTTCCGTAAACGAAAGATTGATCAAACTGTGTGGAATTTGTTATATCGAAGTCATAACCTCTTGATCTGTAATATTCGGTAAATATTCGGTTGAGAGCTATTGATATTTGGGCATAAACATTGGCTCTGATAGCGTTTTCATTCCAAGTCGGATAAATCTCACTTGATGCCACATTCTTAATATAATCGGCAAACGCCACCGTAACATTCGGCGCCGAGGAATCCGGTCGTCCCAAATGAACGGTTATGCTCTCGGGTATTTCAAACAAATCTGCCATTATTTCCCTCCTCTAAAAATTCCGGTTCGGTCTCATTTAAGATTTCGACTCCCTCACCGTTAACAGGTTCGAGAGCCACCGGCTGTATTGACCGGACGCCATCAAAAACAGGAACATTCTCTAAAACCACGGAATTAAATCTCGGATGAGACACTTCTACCCGATATTCTGCATATCCTTTTCCGTTTCCGGGGATTTCGCTGATTTTTCTGCTTGGCGCAGGCAAATATATTTCCTGCACTGAACCGCTTTGGTCTGTAAACTCACTGAACAGCAATTCTCCGTCTTTAAGCACTTTAACAAAAGCAGAAATAACAGGAAATGCCTCATTTCCCGTAAACACATTGATTTTGAGTTTTCCCCTCCCGGACAAGTTTTGTGAAACAGGTTCTGTCACAGCTTCAACTCTTTCATCAACTGCCTTATAGATTTTTTCTGTTTCTATTTTTTCCTCATTTGCACCTTTCTGTTTCTCTGCATCTTCGTTCATTTCCATTTGGCTTTGATCATTGATTTGCTTTGTTGCTTTATCCGCATATTTCATCATTTCGTTCTTATATTTTTCAATCATTAAATCAAAATTATCCACTATGCACTTTCCTTTCTTTCTATTTTATTCATTAAGCCCTAACTTAAGTATATGTCATCTAAAAAGAAGTGTGCATTATTTAAGGTGAAGTTTCGAGTGGAGGGAGGTCCCAGAGGCGAAGGTTTGTGCCTGCGGCACAAACGAGCACGGCTGCGCCGTGCTCGCCCCGTTGCTTCGCAACGGGGCTTCGCCTCCGGGACTCCCTCCTTGCACAAACCAACAAAAAAGCCACCAAAAAGACTAACCTCTTCGATGACTTTTCTCTTAATATTAAAATTTGAAATTTTCAGCCCTTATGACCGTTTCTATTGAAGGTATCTCCATGCTCATCAAACGACCTTGAGCATCAAAATATATAGTGTAATCTCCGTATTCGCTTGCACCTTCATAAAAAATCCTACCGCCTTCGTATTTCGGCTTTGATTCTTCGGAATTAAAGATTTCTTCCAGATTTTCTATGAAACCGTCCGCAAAATATTTTATATATTGATTTTTGCTGTCATCAAGACTTACTGTAATCCCCTTAAAACTGACAGAATAAATGTCATTTTCATAAATCAAAGTAAGACCCTCTATTCTCTCAGGTTGTATAACCTCTATCTCCGCTCTGTCATCATTTCTTGTGAAATGACAGTAATATTCTTTATCAGAAGTTTTAACCGATAAATCGCATTGAAAACTCTTTATCAAGGGAAAATCTGCCAAACTTAATTTTGGCATCCGACAAGCTGATAATACCAATATGCACAGCAACAATATAAAAACACCGGAAATTCTTTTCATACTTATACCTCACATAATATAATTATGAGAAGTCGGCCATTACCTTAGGTAAGTATTCGATCATATCCCCCGGTAACATGCCCCTGACACTTGTGCTGTCGCTTACAGTTTCACCCAGATATCCGTGAATATAAACTGCTGCCGCTGCCGCATCTACCGGTGACATACCCTGTGCAACAAATCCTGCCATAAGACCTGCAAGAAGATCTCCGCTGCCGCCCTTTGAAAGCCCCGTGTTACCTGTGGAATTAACAAAAGCCTTGTTGCTTCCACCTGTGGCAACAACTGTGTTAGCTCCCTTGAGAACAAGGGTAACAAGATAGCTTTCGGCAAAATTCTTTGCAACTGCAACCCTGTCTGATTGTATGTTATCAACGGAAACTTTTATAAGTCGTGACATTTCTCCCGGATGAGGCGTCAAAATAACAGGAACAGCCGCCCTCCTTAACATATTTATGTCAGTGGATACTATGTTTATTCCGTCCGCATCAATAATTACAGGACATTTTGCATTTGAAATCACTTGATCAACAACTTGAATAGTGTCATCATTAACTCCCAATCCGCAACCGATGAGTATAGCGTCACACTTTTCTGCCTCTTTAAGTATGGTCGGTATTGCTTTTGCACTGATAGTTCCCTCCATATTAGCTTCAAGCGGAAGAAGTAAACTTTCAGTCATTTTCGATGCGATAGGTATATACATACACTCAGGGAATGCAACCGTAACAAGTCCTGCACCACTTCTTAATGCTGCCGATGCGCTGAGCGTTGCAGCTCCAACCATGTTTCTGCTTCCGCATATACACATAACATGACCGAATGTGCCTTTATTTCCCGTGATGTCTCTGCGCGGAAAAAGTGAGCGTATCTCTCTCGGATTATATGTGTAAAGACTGCTTTCAACAAAACTAAAGCTTTCTTCGGGTATGCCGATTGCAACAACTATTATGTCACCGCAAAGAGATGCAGCCGGATACATAACATGAGCCGGTTTCAGTGCTGATATGGCAATAGTGTAATCGGCTTTCACTGAGTGATCTGCACAAAGACCGCTGTCACAGTATGCACCGCTTGGTACATCAATGGAGAAAGTGAGCGCTTCCGAAGAATTCATGCTTTCAAAAAGGTTTGCAGTGTCCTCGTTTATTACACCGTAAAATCCGAAACCGAAAACCGCATCAACAAGAACATCACAGTTCTTTATGCACTGCAAGGTTTTAACTTTATCTGCATCATACCAAACAGTGGGTATGGAAATTTCCAAAGCGGTTTTATACATATAAACGGCTTCCTGAGATTGAGGATATCCGTTTGCCAAAACCAAAGTCACATTATATCCGCTTTCCTTAAGTTTACGAGCAATAACAAAACCGTCTCCGCCGTTGTTGCCTTTTCCGCAAACAACACAGATATTTCTTTTCACGCTCTGACCCTTTTCAAGGACATTTCTAATATTTCTTGCACAGGCAGCACCTGCGTTTTCCATCATTCTCTGATAACTGAGTCCGAACTTTGCCGCATGCTGTTCAACCTGTCGCATTTCTTCAGCATTTAACAGTATCATATAATCAAATCCTTTCTTCTGAGCATAAGTATTACAATTCATCTTAGTATAACATATATTT
>CAYPMB010000038.1:0-11751 GCA_964411915.1 uncultured Faecalibacterium sp. | reverse complement strand
CTTGCGGTAATTATAATACCGGATTGGCAATTAAGTCTTCTCACGGCAAATGAAAGCATAGGTGTGGGGACAAGTCTTTCATAAAAATACACCTTGATTCCGTTGGCGGCGAGAACTCCGGCTGCACTTTTCGCAAAAGTGTCTGATTTAATTCTTGAGTCATAAGCTATTGCAACCGAAGGATTTTCAAATTCACTGTTAAGGTAGTCAGCCAAACCCTGTGTTGCCTGATTTACGGTATAAACATTCATTCTGTTTGTTCCGGCACCGATAACACCTCGAAGTCCTGCTGTTCCAAACTCCAGATTTTTATAAAATCTGTCAAGTATAGCCTCATCGTCGTTTTCTATTTCGTTAAGTTCCTTTATTAAATCTTCATCGTCTTTTGCTTTCTCTTTCCATAAACGATATAAAGTTTTTGTGTCATTCATAAATGTTCCTCCTATATATTATTCATATTTAATTGCGTTATAAAAACTTACATTTGTACCGCTGGGGCTAAGTTTGACATTTTCAACACCTTCGGCAGCTCCGTAAAATGTCTTGGCTTCATAAACAGGCAAAACCACGCCATTATTCATAAGAAACTCCTCTGCATTTACAAGACCGTTTATTCTGTCCTGACCCGAAGTTTTTCTTATTCTTTTAATAAGGGAATTATATTCGCTGTTTTCATATCTTGTAACTTTAACAACATCCTTGGCTAAAAACTCAACTGCCAAATCTTCCTCAGCCTTTATGGGAGCGTATGCGATTTGATAATCACCTTTGTTAATATCGGCAAGGAGTGTCTGTTCATCACTTGCGCTGACTCTTGCGTCACAGCTTATACCGAAAGTTTTTTGCAAATTCTGAATAGTTGCTCTCAGTTGATTTTCGTGATCATAAGAACATCTTATGGTTATTGTCATACCGCTTAATGACAATTCTTCGAGAGCCTTAGACCAATATTTTTCTGCTGTTTTTGTGTTGTACTTAAGTCCTTTTGCTTTTTTACCGCTGTCTCTATACGAAACCGATGCATTAAGACAAGATGAAGGAATAATTCCTTTAGCTTCTCCGGAAGAATATTCATCAGCTGTCATAAGCGATGAATCAAATCCGTAGCAGACCGCAAGTCGAGCATTTAAGCTTTTCATTGATGCATCAGAGCAGTTGAAAACCAATCCCCAAACAGTATCGTTTACTTCTTGGAAATTCAACTTCTTGTTATTGGCAACTTCTTTGTACTTTTCATAAGTAAGGGGTGTTATATCGTAAGTGCCTTGAGAAAGTTTACTGCCCCTTGTGCTTATATCGTTATTCACCGAAAGATAAACACTTGATGCGGTTGCTCTGTGCTCACCTGCATAATTATCGTTGCGCCTTATCGTAACGGATTTATCTTCGTTCCAACTGCTGATATAAAAAGGACCGTTATATATTAAGTATGCAGTTGATAAGCCGTATCTTCCTGATGTCATTTCAAAAAATTCCTTGTTACACGGCATACAAATGCTTGTTGTCAATATATAAAGGAAGTCATCATCTTTCTGTTCAAGAGTTATTTCAAGGGTATACTTATTTGTGGCTTTTACACCTAAAGAACTGCTTTTCATTTGCCCACTGTTTACTTCCTTGGCATTTTTTATGCACATTAAAGATTGAGCATCAGACGCATTCGTATTTTTGTCAACAGCTCTTCTGAAAGCAAAAACGAAATCGTCAGCCGTAAGTTTGGTATTAAAACTTTCTTCGTAATCTTCACCGATAGTTTTACCGGCAGACTTTGTGACAAACCAATTTGCATCTTTTCTCAAATGGAAAGTATACTTTTTGCCGTTATTCGATATTTCCCAACTTTCAGCTACACCGGGGAGAAATTCACCGTTTTCGCCCAATCGGACAAGACCTTCAAAACAGTTATTGATAATGGTCAAAGCACCTTTATCGGTAGCGATCTGTGTATCAAGATATACAGGATCGTTGTCTATAGGATAAGTGAATGCTTTATCCTGTCCGTCATCTTTGCCGCAAGAAGTTAACACAAGCAAAAACATAATTGCTGTCAATATAAATGATATTACTCTTTTCATTTTCATCTTCCTATTTATTTTTTTGTTTCCTTTATTTTGTTTTTATCTGCATTTTTGCATATATCTTTCATTACACATTCATGGCACTGTGGTCGCCTTGCAATGCACACAGCTCTTCCGTGTAACACACAGCGATGACAAAAATCATTGCTTTCTTCGGGCGGAAGTATTTTCTTAAGTTCCATCTCAACTTTCTTGGGATCTTTGGTATCCACCAATCCCAAAAGATTTGTAATTCTAATAAGATGCGTGTCCGCAACGACAGCCGGTTGTTTGTATACATCACCCATAATAAGGTTGGCAGTTTTTCGACCGACACCAGGCAGACTTGTTAATTTTTCAATACTGTCCGGTACGCAACCGTTAAAATCCGATTTTATCTTTCGGGCCATCTCCACAATATCACGAGCCTTTGTCTTATAAAAACCGCATGAACGGATTATGTTTTCAACATCTTCAACTTCAGCCCGGCAATAATCATCTAAAGTTTTATATTTTTCAAAAAGAGCCGGTGTGACAACATTCACTCTTGCATCGGTGCATTGAGCTGATAATCTTGTAGCAATCAGCAATTCAAGAGGATTTGAGGCGTCAAGTGAGCATATTGCTTGAGGGTATGCCTCTTTTAATCTTTCCACGGCAATAACCGCTTTTTGCTTTTTTGTCATTTTCCCTGAAACTCCTTTGACATTCTTCTCCAATGAAAAAGATATTGTTGCGCAATGCCTTCAACACCTTTTGCACATTCCGGCAAACCGTTGGGATAAAGTTCACCCATTATTCTCTTGACCCACACATCAACGGGAAAAGCATCAATCATTCCGATACCGTAAAGCAAAGTACATTCTGCCACCTTTGCTCCGACACCTTTGATTTTAAGAAGTTCTTCCCTTGCCTTTTCAATGGGCATATCCTTTAAATTATAAAGAGCCACTTCACCGTTTTTCACTTTTTGAGCTGCGTCTATTATATACTTGCTTCTGAAACCTGCTCTCAAAGGAGACAAGTCCTCAACACTTTTATCACACAGCACTTCATAAGAGGGAAAGGTATAATCATTTTCACCGATTTGTTCACCGAAGTTTTCACACAGCCTTTCAATAATCCCCTTAATTCTCGGTATATTATTATTCTGTGAAATTATAAAAGAACAAAGTGCCTCCCAAGGTTCTTGCTTCAATATGCGTATGCCGTAAAACTCATCTTTTGCTTTTATGAGAAAGTCATCATCAAAGCTGTCGCATATTTTTGCATAATCCCGATCAAGATCAAAATAGGGCTTCCATATATTTTCAAAATCGTCTTTTGTAACATTTTCAAAAACATATCCTGTTTCCGTCTCTCTTATATCGAGAATTTTGTTAAACGCCACACCGTGAAAATGCCCCTTTTCGGTTTCTCTGAATCGAAAAGCCTGACCGCAATCCAAACACAAACCGATATTAAGGCAGGATACATTATCCAAGCACACGCCGTAATCTTCGTATGTTATTTCCATTGCGCTCACCCTTTTTTCATCAAATTATATATCTCTCCAATTTATGATTATATCACAGCAAGAATATTTTGTATAGTTTTTTTACTTAAAAATAATAAAAAACTACCGGTATTTATTGCATATTTCAAAGGGGAATAATTTTCTTTCCATCGGTTAAAATATGATTGAAAATGTTTAGCAAGTGAGGAAGCATTATGATAAAAGGAGTTAATCATCAGGTAGTTGAAGTCAATGACACCGCCAGCGAATACTTTGAAAGAATTATTTTTTTCGTTAAACCCGAATATTCTTTCGTCAGTGAAGGGAAAATTCGTGAAAAAGCATCAAAAATAGCCAACACAGCCACATTACCGCCGCCGACGAAGGAAAGAAAAAAGCTGCGCTTAAGCGAAGTCTTAAAAATCGGCGTTGCTGCCGTTATCGGAGCAATAGCAGCAGTTATTGTGCTGAAATATCTATCATAAGCAAATATGTTTATATGGCAATTTTTTCGATATATATGAAAACAGGTGGCAAGATACTTACGGCATATAGAAAACCCTCGGCTGAGCCGAGGGTTTATTACTTAATCGATATTTTTGATTGCTTGGCTTGCGATTTTTGCAAGTTTTGTGAAGATTGTTTCAAATGTTGAAGTTTTCTTTATTTCAACAAGTCCCGCATCGGCAAGAGCGAGGTTAAGATCATTCTCAACTTCTGCCCACTTTGCTTCATCGATCACTGTTTCGTCCATTTCTTTTTCAACTGCCGATATTGCAATTTCGATTTTGTCAATCTTTTCCTGAGGGATATCAGATTTATCGGCATTTCTGAACATATCGATCTGTTTTTTAACGTTCTTTGTGTTTCTCACACCGTTAAACTGAGGATATGCTTCCGGATTGCTGTATACATCTTCAAAGTTGTCATCAAGCATAAGTTCGATTGCAAGCTCAATGGCAACATCGTTATTAGCAAGCTGTTCATGATCCTGACCTTTGAAATACCATGTGCGGTCAGGAAGAAGACCGGTTGTTGCATCAACGACATTGTCAGGTGAAATGTGGTTATGATTTTCGTTGTTGCAATATGTTCCGACTGCTTTATAATTTTCGCCTAAAGTTGAACCTAAATCAGCAAATGTTGCACCCATGGAAGTTGATTCAGATTGAATGATCATATCTGAGTTAGTTGTTTTGTAATCCTTGGTAAGTGGGAACAAGGTACAACCGTAGCAGTTAATATCATAAACCTTACCGCCTTGAGCCATGAAAGTGTTAAGGTTATCTTCAAAGTTTGCTCTTGCCTGCATAAAGGCATCGACTCTTGCTGCAAGTGCTTCATGTTCCTCATCAGCTATCCATAAAGCTCTGGCTTCTTCATAATACTTTGTGGGACAAAGAGCCCAAAGCTGAGTTGTGTTTTGTACCAATGCCTTAACAGCACCTCTGCCTAAACCTGAAATTGCAGATTTAAGAACAGAAGACGGAAGAATATGTAAGAGCATACTTACAAGATAAGTTGTAAAATTATCTCCCATAAGTCCAACAAGAACATCTCCGTAAAGAGCATCATTATCATAAGTGCTGAGATTATCGGTTAACAAATCACCAACAATATCCGAGCCGTCAAGAGCCGGAACGATATAAACGATCTTCTTTATAAGGTTATAATCTTCCTTATACATATCCATATAAGAGAGGGCGACTGTTCCACCGAGGCTGACCGGACAAAGGTTAACCTGTTTTGCACCTGTCTGAGGCAACACAACATTTGTGATAAAGTCATGGAGTTTTTCAGTTGTTGCGGTTATATCTCCCAAAGAGTCATAACCGAAGAAATAAAGGTTGTCTTCACCGATAATTTCACCGCAACCCTGAACAGGCAATCTGCGATAATAAGTGGATCTTATATCTTCCGGCATATCAGCCATAGAACATTCATAACAAGGAACTTCTATATTATTTTCATAAACGCCGTTGCTATCCTTATGAACTGCATAAAGTAAATCATAAGCACCCTGTTCCATGCCTTCGGAAAGTCCTGCATCGGTACGAGTGATAACGGACTTGAGAAGAGGAACGAGCACCTGTTTCAGCATTGCTCCGATATCCACTGATAAAGGCCAGCCTGTAATAGTTTTGCCGTCACTGTCTGTCAATCTGTTTCCTTCATCGTCCACCACATAGGTATTATTCTGACCTATTCCGTGAATGAGAACCACAGGTGTTTCCGTGTCGTAATCAGGCACATAAGTGTTTTTGGTATTTTCTTCCGCACCTACTGCAAAAGAAAACATTGCCAAAATCATTGTCAAAGCTAAAACTAAGCTTATGACTTTTTGAATGTTTTTCATAAAAATAACCCCTTTTAGCACAAGCAGTGAAGTTAAATCCGAAACCGAATTTGATTTCAATGCTCAATTTTGTTATTACATTTTATAACACAGCAAAAAAATAATCAATACTTGAAAAAAATATTAAAAAATTATTAAGGAGGCGTATTTATTTTGTTTACAATTTGCGGTTTGGCCGCCCGCGGTATAGTGGGCGGAGTCTGCCGGAGGCAGACCGATAGTTTGCGCAAGAATAAATTATTCAGTGCAGATTTCCGGTTTCGCTGTCAACCTTCGGTTGACCCGCCCCACTATACCGCGGGGCGGCTGTCGGCGTTCCGCCGACTTAAAGTTTCGCGCCCACGACCGCGGGCGCTCACCAAAAAAGCTGTAAAAAACTCCCGTTTCTTACAGCTCATCATCATTATGATTATTATGTAAAACTTATTTTACATTTTTCTTATGATATCTTAAGTGGCAGATATCATCACCGTTTGCAATAGTTTTCGGTAAATCCAATACACTTCCATAAGCCTCGCCAATGCCTCTGTCACCGCACATTGCGATGTCGCAAAGCATTGCAATATCCTCATCTGAACAACCACACTTCTGCCATGCCTTAACTAAAGGACAGTAATGGAATTTGATTTCAAGCTCATCATCTGTTGAGTTGACAATGTCCATTTCAAATACCCACTGAGCCGGTTTTGTGAAAAGTGTCTTTTTAAGACCCTTAAGACTGTCTGTTCCGCCTTTTTTAACAAGTCCGTCACCTTGGAATAAACCGCAACGCCTTACTGCGTCTGAACCGAAATCTTGCGGATCAAGCCCTCTCTTTCTTCCTTCGTCACAAAGAAGATAGAGCCATGTTGCTCTGTGTTCCAACTGTTCACGAACAGCGGCAATAATCGGATTTTTTATCTTTGCTTCATTCTTTACTTTGCTCATAATATTTTCTCCTTTTGATTTTTTATTGATTGTAACACTTTAACTCGAAAATTGCAACGATTTCAGAATAAAAAAGTCTAATGTTAGAAATATATGCCAAACGATAACAGTTTTATGTTCTTTGTCTTTCTTTTGCATCTTTATTCTTCTGTCATTACCGCTATCCGATCTCCTATATATACCTCTCCACCTTTTATCACTTTGCAAAAAACGCCCTCCTTAGGCATTATGCACTTACCAACTGCTTTTTTTATGGCGCAACCATCGTGACATTCTTTGCCGATTTGAGTAATCTCCAAAACAGATTTTCCGATTTGAAGTTTTGTTCCTATGGGAAGTGTATAAAGTTCTATGCCTTCGGTTGTTATGTTTTCCGCAAATTTTCCGATATACTTCTCACTTTCATTGAAATCCGTGGACTTTTCAATGCTCTCTTTTGCCAGCAAACTCACTTGCCTATGCCATTTTCCTGCGTGAGCATCATTTTCAAATCCAAAGTTTTCTATTAACACCCCGGGATTTATCTGTTCTTTAGGTGTTCCTTTTTCTTTGCTGATATTTATAGATATAACTTTTCCTGTCATTATTATCCTCCGATTTTGTTAAGTCCGTAACCACTCTCGTAACCGCAAAAGAAAGAATGTCCTTTCGGCTTTAAGAGAATTGCTTCTTTGATAGATTTTTCCAATTCTTCCCTATTATGAATTTTATCCCATATATCAAATTCAGTTTTATCCCCTAAGCAAGGTTTGATTTTTCCGTCAGATAAAAGACGAATTCTGTTGCATTTGGAACAGAATTTATGACTTATGGGAGTTATAAGTCCTATTCTTCCCTTATAATTTTCACCTTTATAATACTCAGCTGCGCTCTTTTCTTCAGTCTCAACAGGTTCAAGTTCCGGATACAATTTCAAAATTCCTTCCCCTGAAACCATATTTTTATTATTTTCACCGGCTTTTGAAAAAGGCATGAGTTCAATAAATCTGACATCAATTTCATTTTTTCTTCCAAGGTCGATAAGTTGGCTTAAAGCATTGTCGTTTTTCCCTTTTATAAGTACAGAATTTATCCTAATGGGATATAAACCGACTTTTTCAGCTTCTTTTATGCCTGCAAGAACTTTGTCCAAACAATCGGCTCCGGTAATACTTTTATATTGCTCTCTGTCCAACGTGTCCAAACTGATATTAACCGATTGCACCCCTGCTTTTTTTAAAGGCTCTGCATATTCTTCAAGAAGAACACCGTTTGTTGTCAAGGCAACTGTCTCTATGCCTTTAACCGATGACACTCTTTTTGCAATTTCAATAATATCTTTTCTCACAAGAGGTTCTCCCCCTGTGAGACGAACTTTCCTAATACCCAAGTCGGCAAATACGGAAACTGCTTTTTCAATGTCTTCGGGAGTCATTTCTCTTTCTTTTTTTTCACTTTCCATGCCGCAATAAGCGCATCTTAAATTGCATCTTTGCGTCACAGAGAGACGAAGATAGTTTATATTTCTGCCGTAATTATCAATCATTTATGAAATCGCTCTTTCCACCTGTTTTTTCAATGAGATGTATATTTTCAACAGACATTTTCCTGTCAATAGCCTTACACATATCATAAACCGTCAATGCTGCCACGCTAACTGCTGTCAGGGCTTCCATTTCTATGCCCGTCTTATAACTGCATTTTGCAACAGAATAAATATAAAGTTCGTCCTTGCCGTTATCTTCAAAATTGATTTCCACGCTGTCAATCGGAATATTGTGGCATAAGGGGATAAGTTCCCATGTGCGCTTGGCGGCCATTATTCCCGCTATTCTTGCGGTTGAGAGTCCATCCCCTTTTTTTAGCTGAGAATTGACAAGTTTTTTCAGGGTTTCAGGCTCCATTTTTATTTTTGCGTATGCCCTTGCAGTTCTGTCTGTGACTGCCTTTTCGCCCACATTCACCATCACTGCTTCTCCCTTATTATTAAGATGCGTAAGTTCAGCCATTTACAATCTCCTGTCCTTGTATTTTTCCGTCTGAAATTCTGATTATCCTATTCGATATTCTTCTTGCCTGTTCTTCGGAATGAGTTATGAGAATAACAATACACCCCACTCGCTTTTGATATTCGCATATTGCCTTTTCAATCAAAGTTGTCGCCTCACTGTCTGTGGCACTGCACGGCTCATCAAGAATGAGCAATGAGCAATCTCTGACCAGAAGTCTTGCTATGCAAAGTCGTTGCACTTCCCCACCGGAAAGTTTTTTAGCATTTTTATCGCCCAAATGAGCAATATTCAAATCCGATAATATCTTTTGGCACTTTTCTTCTTTTTCCTTTTTATCACCCTTTAACCCGTAAAGAAGATTTTTCTTTACAGTTTTATTAAAAGGAAGGCAATGCTGATTAAGATATAGTGTTTCTCCAAGACCCAAAATTTCTCCGGTGTCACTTTGAATAATGCCTGCAAGAATTTTACCAAGTGTACTTTTACCACTGCCGTTATGTCCCATAATGGACACTATTTCATTATTCTTAAACTGCACATTTTCAATATCAAGAACTTTTCTGCCACCGTAACTTTTAGTTAAGTTTTTAATTTCAATCATCAGCTTGTTCCTCCTTTGTGAAGAATGAAGCCAAAATATTGACTATAAGAGAAATGACAAGAAGAACACAACCCAAAGCCAATGCAAAACTGAAATTTCCTTTATTTGTTTCAAGAAGAATTGCAGTTGTCATAACCCTTGTTTTCCACTGTATATTTCCGCCCACAAGACTTACTGCACCAACTTCGGCAATTGATCTGCCAAAAGCTGTTAAGACAACGGAAACGAGGGCTGTTTTATTCTCGCTCATCAACAGCTCAGTTGTTTTCCCGAAACTTAAGTTCAAGCCTTTTGCTGTCTCTCTTATTCTCTTTCCGTTAACCGAAACAACAGAGCCGGTAAGACTTATCACTATCGGTATTATCAATATGCACTGAGCTATAACCATTACATCAACAGTGAAAAGCAAGTTCATTTTTCCGAAAGGGCCATATTTAGTGAACAGCATATAAACTATAAGTCCTGCCACAACCGGAGGCATACCCATAAGAGTGTTGATTATTTTTTTCACTGTTTTCTTGCCTTTAAACTTGCTGTTTTCCAGAAGTACACCCAAGGGCATACCAACCAAACAAGAAATAACGGTGCTGAAAAATGACATTTTCAAGGTCACGCCTATAATCTGCACCAGCTCAGAATCCATATTCATCAGCATGTTTAAAGCTTCTTGGATTTTTTCCAATTTTTATCATTCCTTTATAAGATAGAATAAGGGTTGTCCGTATTCTTCAACTCCGAATTTTTCGATCAAGTCGCTTGCCTCATCTGAAAGCATCCATTCTATGAGTGCATTCGTTCCTTCGGTGTTAAGATCATCGATTTTATCGGGGTTACAGGCAATAAGAGAATATGTATTGAGCATATCCTCACTTTCTCCAAGTATTATTTCAAGTTCCAATTTATCTTTCATCGATAAATATGTTCCTTTATCGGTCATGCAATATGCTCCCTGCTCGCTTGCCATTGTAAGAGTCGCACCCATTCCCTGACCTGCACTTACATACCATTTGTCGGTTTGAGGATCAGGCAATTCGTCTCCCCAGAGGGCAACTTCTTTCTTGTGAGTTCCGCTGTCATCGCCTCTTGAAACAAAAGGTGTTTGGGTTTCCGCAAGTTTCAACAAGGCTTCTCTTGCACTCTTACAGTTTTTGATATTAGCCTTATCCTCTTTGGGTCCTACGAATATAAAATAGTTAAACATAAACGGAAATCTTTCCACACCGTATCCTTGGGAAACAAATTCTTCTTCTGCTGCCTTTGAGTGGACGAGGATAAGGTCAGCGTTGCCGTCCTTCGCTTTTTGTATTGCTGCGCCTGTTCCTGCTGACTGAACTTCAACTGTATATCCTGTTTTTTCCTTAAACACGCTTAACAGATAAGGAAGTAAACCGGAATCATTAACCGAAGTTGTAGTTGCCATTCGGATCGTCATATTCTTTTCATTTTCATTTTTTGAACCACAAGCGGAAAGGGCAAAAGCCATAGCCGCTGCTAACAGTAAACAAACTACTTTTTTCATTATAACAACTCCTATATTGTTTTTATTTGTTTTTTGTGATATCATCAAATCAGAAATTCAACGAGGTGATAAGATGATAAATTTTGCCATTCTTTGTGTCAGTGACAGATGTTCAGCAAAGATCTGTGAAGACAAAAGCGGGCCTTTGATATGTGATATTGTTTCAGGCTTAGGAAAAACTGTCGCTTACGAAACAGTTCCCGATGAAATCAATGAAATAAAAAAAGCTCTCATAAACATGAGCGACCACATTTGTGCCGATATTGTTTTCACTACCGGAGGAACCGGTTTCGCTCCAAGAGATGTGACCCCGGAGGCAACACGGGAAGTTATCCAAAAGGAAGTTCCGGGAATACCCGAGGCGATAAGAGCAAAAAGCCTTGAGATCACACCAAAGGCTATGCTTTCAAGAGCCATTGCCGGCATCAGAAATCAGACGCTCATAATAAACCTGCCGGGAAGTCCGAAAGCCGTCAGAGAAAGTCTTGAGGTGATAGTCCCCGTTCTTGAACATGCTGTTGAGACACTCAAAGGAAATACCGTTTCCTGTGGCGGAAATTACAAATAAAGTGTCAATATAATTATAAATCTTCATTTTTTTACTGTCAAGTAAAAAGAAAAAATCCGGTATTTATCACATAACCGACTCTTTTTTTTACGCAAGTCTGTAACTTTTTCTGTTTTATGGGAGTTGGGTGCAGGCAGCCCGGGGGCGAAGGTTTGCGCCTGCGGCACAAACGCCACGGCGGAGCCGTGGCCCCCCAATGCCTCCGGCATTGGGGCTTCGCCCCCGGGCTGCCTGCAC
>CAYPMB010000037.1:0-11886 GCA_964411915.1 uncultured Faecalibacterium sp. | reverse complement strand
GATGGACTCTTTCGGTTTTATGGGAAGTTTGTGCAGAGGGCGGGTCCCCGGGGCTCCCCCTTGCCCGCAGGGCAAGGGGGAGCGCGGCCGCGCTCGTTTGGGGCTCCGCCCCAAACCTTCGCCCCGGGGGCTCGCCCACTGCACAAACCAGAAAACAAAGGAACAAACTTCCCGTCAGCTTAAGAAAATAACCGTCAAAAATCATAAATTGCATAAAATTAGAATAATCTGTAACCGGAATAAAAAACATTTTTTTGAATTACAGTTGACCTAAATCAAAAAATATTATAAAATGTACCTTATAATCAAATATATAAGCTAAGGGAGAGGAGTAAGAAACTTTGAAAAGAAAAGAGCGTGCCAGATTTAAAGCTCTCAATATAGCCTCAGCAACTTGTTTCCTTATTGCTGTGTTGTTGATCGTTTTGCTCAGACTTATGAGAGTTGACAGCGTGGCTCAATGGTATAGTAGGTTTACAGATACTCTGATGAGATTTGAAAAAACCATTGAGAACCTGGATGATAAATGGCTTGCTGTGATTGTTATTGAATTAAACTTTGTAGTAAAAGCCGTAATGCCATGGGTGCCCATATCTTGCCTTTGTGTGGTGTCGGGTGTAATGTTTGAATGGTATTTTGCGCTTATAATAAATTTAGTGGGCTTGAGCCTGCTGTTTACTATCAGATATTTCTGGGGAGTTCGTTTTGGTGGCGGAAACGGTAAAAAACTCCTCTCAAAATCGGAGGAAATATATAATTTCGTTTCCCATCAGAAAGTGGGTAGCCCGTTGGTTCTGTTCGTTATGAGATTCATTCCCTGCCTTCCACTAAATACAATTAGCCAGATTTACGGCTCTATGGGTTATGAATATTGGAAATATCTTTTGGTTTCTATTGCCGGATTTTCTTATAAACTTTTCTCATATACAATTATCGGTCGAAATGTTTATGATCCTCTTTCAGCAAAGTTTATTTTGCCGTTTATACCCCTTTTTATTTTTGCAAGTATAGGATTACTTCTGATAAATGGGGCAATGGCGTTTACGATAACGGCAAAGCATAGATTAAAACTTATAAAAACAAACAAAAAGCGAAAGCTTGAAGAAAATTAAAATTAAAGATATAGGTGAAAATTATGAGATTAAATCATTTAAAAGAAAGCTTAAGTTCAGGAGCACTTCTCGACTCCTTCAAAAAAGCCTATGTAACCGAAGAGTTCTCAAAGGCACAGTATGATAGATACGTAAAAACTGCTGAGAGTTTTGCCGAAGTTTACGGCAATGACGACAGAGAGATAGCTCTTTTTTCTGCACCGGGCAGAAGTGAGGTATGCGGTAATCATACAGATCACAACCATGGTTGCGTTCTCGCAGCAGGTATCAGTCTTGATGCTATTGCAGTCGCAAGTAAAAATAATAAAAACATAGTCAATATAAAATCTGCCGGCTATAAAATGGATAGCGTTAGATGTGATGATTTGAAAGTTAATCCGGAGGACAACGGCAGAAGCAAAGCTCTTGTCAGAGGTGTTATGGCAAGATTTGTCGAGCTTGGTTATAATATTGGCGGTTTTGATGCAACAACATCTTCAATGGTTCTTTCAGGCTCAGGTCTTTCGTCTTCAGCTGCCTTTGAGGTTTTGGTGGGAACTATGTTGAATTATCTTTTCAATGATGGAAAGATAAGCCCCGTTGAAATCGCTCAAATTGCCCAATATGCTGAGAATGTTCACTTCGGTAAGCCTTGCGGTCTTATGGATCAAATGGCTTGCTCAGTGGGTGGTTTTGTTGAAATCGATTTTAACGATCCTAAAAAGCCCGTTATAAACAAGGTGGACTTCGACTTTGCTAATTGCGGTCATTCCCTTGTTATTGTTGACACTAAGGGAAGTCACTCCGATCTCACCGATGAATATGCGGCGGTAAGAACCGAAATGGAGCAGGTTGCCCAAGTGTTTGGAAAGAAAGTTCTTCGTGAAGTTGACGAAAATGAGTTTATGTCAAATATTTCCCTTGTCCGTGAAAAGGTGAACGACAGAGCAGTTTTAAGAGCGATACACTTTTTCAATGACAGCAAGAGAGTAGCTTGTGAAGTTGCCGCATTAAGAGATGGAGATTTTGAAAAGTTCAAAGAGCTGATTATTGAAAGTGGTAACTCATCATATAAATATAATCAGAATGTTTATGCTTGTAAGAAACCTCTTGATCAGCCGGTTTCTCTTGCACTTTCTTTAAGCGAATGTGTGCTTAAAGGCAAAGGAGCATGGAGAGTTCACGGTGGTGGTTTCGCCGGAACTATACAGGCCTTCGTTCCCGATGACTTGCTTAATGATTACATAACAACAATGAAGAGCGTCTTCGGTGACGATTCATGTTATGTATTGTCTATAAGACCGGTTGGAGGAATACAGATAATCTGATTTAAAATAAACGGATGTGAAAATATGAAGAAGATACTGTTTTCGGTTATTCTTATTTGCTTATTTGTTTATTCTATCCCGCCGGTTTCCGCTAAGAGTGAAACAGGCGGGATTTCCGTTAACGATGTGACTGTCACAAGGGACGAAAGCGGAACTGCACAAATCAGTATTCAGTGCGGAGATGGAATAAGATATGCGGAGTTTGATATAGTTTTATCGGAAACCATTGATATGGTTTCTTATAAAGTAAATGAGAGTATAAGTGAATACTGCAAAATGACCGAAGTTGAAAGTAATAAATATAATTTTGCGTTCTCTGTTCCTCAGGGAGAGAAATACAAAAGCAGTGGCTATCTTATAAAGGTTTACCTTCGTGGGAAGGAAAACGCAAAAGAAGGAACATATAAATTGCAAATTAAAAACTGTAAAGTTTACGATATAAATGAAAATGTTTTTATGCCTAAAAATGTAACAGCTAAAGTCACATTGGCAAAAGATAAGGTTTCAACAGATGAACCGGTAAACAATACGGTGAAATGCAACCACACTTTTAATGGCTGGACGGTGACTAAACAGCCAACTTATGAAAAAGAGGGAAAAAGAGTTAAGAGATGCACAAAATGTAATAAGGTGTGCAAAACCTTGGCTATACCCAAAATTGAAAAACGGAATATCGGCTCATCAACTGCGAAATATGACACCAAGTTTTCCTATACAGGTAAAGAACTGAAACCTTCCGTTAAAGTTTCATATAAGGGAATTGCATTAACTGCCGGAACAGATTATACAGTGAGTTATTCCGATAATAAAAATGTAGGTACAGGCAAAATACTGATTAAAGGTAAGGGTATATATAAAGGAAGTCTTACTTTGAAGTTCAGCATAGTACCAAGAAAAGTGAGCGGATTGAAACTTAAAAGCAGAGGGGATAAAAGTATTACCCTTGAATGGAATAAACGAAAAGAAGGGGATAAATATTTCGTTTATCTTTACCACAATAAAGAATGGGTAAAGATAGGCGAAACGGAGAAAAATTATCTTAAGGTGTCCGGTCTTTCTTCGGGAAGTAAGTATAAATTCAAGGTATGTGCCGTTAAAGGTAAATTTAAAGGGGAAAAGTCTTCATCTTTAACCGAATACACTCGACCCGATAAGGTGAGCATCAAAAACCTTAAAGTTACCGGCAATAAAATTAAAATAAGTTGGAACAAAGGAAAAAACTGTGATGGCTACAAAATTTATGTTAAGTATCCGGGAAGCAGTGAGTTCAAACTTTTAAAAACAGTAAAAGACCCGACTGCAACTTCCTACATAACCGGATCAATGAGCAAAAAGGGAAGATACTCTTTTAAAATCAGAACTTACATAAACGGTGGAGAGAGGATAAATTCTTACTATTGTGAGATAAAAAGCATAAAAATGTAAATGTTTGTAGACACTATTTTTGTATTTTATTAATAAATGTTTGATTTCTTGACTTTTAGTTTAGAATATATTACAATAATTTTAAACAATAAACAAAGAAAGGGACAGGTGTTCGAAATGAAAAAGTTTTTCCGATCTGTCATATCAATTCTTCTTTGTATCTGTATGTTGGTTCCTGTTTCAGGATACGCAGCAGCTGCAAATGTAGGACAAGTTAAAAATCTTAAAGTTAAATCAACTACATCTTCAACTGTTACATTGAGTTGGACAAAAACTTCGGGGGCTAAGAGATACAGAGTTTATCGCTATGACACCTCCAAAAACAAGTGGGTTCAGGTAACAACAACTTCATCCACAAGTTATAAGGTGGCCAACCTTTCATCAGCAAAATCATATAAGTTCAGAGTCAGAGCTTATAACGGAAATACTAACGGTAGTTATTCATCTTCCGTTACTGCTGTTACTGCACCGAAGAAGGTGACTTCACTCACTTGCTCATCAACAACATCATCGTCTGCAACATTAAAGTGGGACAAGGTGACACGAGCAACAGGGTATACGGTTTATAAATATAATTCCACTGATAAAACATGGAAGGCACTTAAATCGATAACCTCCACAAGCTATACCGTAACAGGACTTTCTTCCGGAAAGACCTATAAGTTTAAGGTAAGAGCCTATGTAAAATCAGGTGGCACAACTAAGTACGGCTCAAGTTCAGACAGTATTTCAGTTTCAATAAAATTGGGACAGGTTAAAAACTTTAAAGTAACAGATGTTACTTCAACAGGTTATACACTTGAATGGAGTAAGGTTGCCAACGCAGACAGATATGATATTTACAGATATGAAACAGCCGGTTGGACAAAAATTTTCTCAACAAACTTGACTTATTACAAAGTAAAAAACGCAAGCTCATCTTCAAAAAAATATAGAGTAAGAGCTGTCAAAGAAAGTGGTTCAAAGGTTATTACAGGTCCGTACTCTGCAACAGTAAGCGCAAAGACAAGCCTTTCCACTTCTGAGTCAGCACTTAAACCGGGTGTTCCTCAAAATCTTTCTCTCGTTGCCGTTCCGGGTGATAAGAGCATAAGCATAAGTTGGGATAAGACAGACCTTGCTAAAGGCTATCAGGTTTATAAGTATAACGAAAGTAGCAATGAGTGGGTAAGAATCAGAACCACATCTTCTACAAGCATAAAGTATTCTGTTGACGAAACAGGAATATATAAGTTTAAGGTAAGAGCTTATAATACTGTAAATAACAAATCTGTTTACGGTGAATTTTCAAAGGAATCTGAAGTATATTACATTTCCGACAATAAAGAAGATGTTGACTCAGCTCTTTCCGATATTGAAAAGACAGGTGTTCTCGGTTATCTTTATGATGCCGACAATCATTGTTTCTATACCGCAACAAATGCATGGCAGAGAAACTTCGGATTTACTCCTGTTTATGACTACTGTGCACCTTTCACTATCATGTTCTATAATACAATCAGATTGAAGTTTAAATATGATGATCTTGAGTGGATGATCCAGATTTGGAAAGGTCAGTACGGTTGGGTATTTATCGGCGCTGAGATCGGTGTTTACACCCGTTCTTCATCACTTCCTCTTGACTTCTATATTTGTGCCGATGATGAACACATGCTGAATATGTCCATGGTTGTTCGTCATAACGATGTTTCAATTATCAGACGCCCATACGAAAAGTATTGGTGGTGCACAGGATTTGTTCCCGGAATGCTTCCAAGCGCTATTTTAGGTGCTGCCACCGGAAACATTGACACCTCATCGCTTACAATGAATGCAAGAATAACAATGAAAGATGAAGAAATGAGAGATGCATTCTGCAAAGCTCTTGAAAAGAACGGATTTGTTCTTGGAAAGACATATTTCTATGCAGGCCTTGATGTTATTTTCGTTTGGAACTGATAAAGAATAAAACAAAATATAACGGATATAATAAATGGCGAAGGCTTAAATGGTCTTCGCCATTAAATTTTGGAGGTAGAATTATGTCCTGTAACAACGCAAACACAAGTATCGGCTGTACTGTAAACAACTGCAAGCATCACTGTCAGTCTCAGAATTATTGCACTCTTGACAAGGTTTCAATCGGAACACACGAAAGTGACCCCACAATGTGCGAATGTGTAGATTGCAAATCATTTGAAAAGAAGTAAACTAAATCGAAGTTTGGTATATTTTAATCGGTAAGAAAATTTTCCGCAGGATAGAGACCTGCGGAAAATTTGCGTCATATCAAAATGAGGGTATCAATTGAAAAAATAAATCTGTTATTTCGGAAAGTTTTCCGGTCAGCCTTCGGCTGACTGCCCGACTATACCGCCGGGCCCGGTGGGCGTTCCGCCCACTAAGATTACGCGCCCACGACTGCGGGCGCTCCACCCCAACCTCCCAATAAAACCTCAAAAATACTAATAGTGATAAAATTTTGAAAAATAGTGGCATAAATTTTGCAAAAGTGTATTGTAAAAAATTTTTTGATATGTTAGAATATTCAAGGTAATTTGGATTTTTATGTCCATTAGGGATTTCAAATTGTCCCTGTGGTCTAATGTAAAGCACTTTTTACAAAACTTTTACTGTTGAAAGGAATTGTTTAAGATGGTAAACGATAGGAGAGTTTATACTGTAGCCACTGCTCATTTGGATACAGTATGGAATTGGGATTTTGAGCATACAATCAGTGAATGTATATTCAATACCCTTGCAGACAACTTCAAACTTTTTGAAACTTATCCGGATTATAAGTTCAGCTTTGAGGGTGCATACCGCTATGAGCTTATGCAGGAATATTATCCTGAGCTTTTTGAACAGCTTAAGGAATATGTTGAGAAAGGTAAATGGAATGTTGCCGGCAGTAGTTATGAAAACGGTGATGTAAATATTCCGTCACCTGAATCACTTTTCAGAAATATTCTTTACGGTAATGAATATTTTGACAAGACATTCGGAAAGAGAAGTAAGGACATTTATCTTCCCGACTGTTTCGGTTTCGGCTGGGCATTACCTTCAATTGCCGAACACGCAAATCTTCTCGGATTTACCACTCAGAAGCTGTCATGGGGCAGTGCAAACGGAATTCCTTTTGATTTGGGTAGATGGTACGGTTCAAACGGCAAGTGGATTTTTGCAAATCTTGACGGCTTATCATATTGCACCAGCTATGATAAGGTTAGAAAGAACTCTAAGATTGTTAAGAAGATTCGCCGCAATGAGAAAGAGGGCAAAATCGGTTGGACTCTTGCTTTACACGGTACAGGTGACGTTGGCGGTGCTCCGAAAGAGGAGAGCGTTAAGACAGTTTGCAGAGAGCTTGAGGCAAATGAAAGCGAACGCATTAAGGTTTTAAGTGTAAGAAGTGATAAAATACTTGAAGATTTGAATGAACTTTCAGATGATGATATTTATAAGCTTCCTGAATTCAGAGATGAACTTCTTATGTCAACTCACGGCCCGGGTTCATATACTTCAAGAGGATTCAGCAAGAGAATGAACCGCCGCAACGAAGAATTGGCAGATATGGCTGAGAGAAGTGCGGTTGCAGCTTCATACCTTACAGATACTGCATATCCTCAGACAGAACTTGAAAAGACATGGAAGAGAAACATTGCTCACACATTCCATGACGATATAACAGGCACATCATTGCAGAAAGTATATCAGAGAAGCTGGAATGACCTTATCATGAGCGCAAACCAGTTCCAGAATATATATGAAGGCGCAAGCCAGCAGATCATCAAGAACATTGACACTTCATGGGTAAAGGGCACAGCTGTTGTTGTTGGCAACTCTCTTGAAAAAGAAAGAACAGACGCAGTTGAAATTGAACTTATCGGTGAAGATATCGAGTTTGCAAGAGTGTTCGACTCAGTTGGTGACGAATATCCTTGCCAGCTTACAAACAGAACAAAGACAGGTGCAAAAGCTGTATTTATCGCAAAAGTTCCGGCTATGGGTTATAAGGCTTTTGATATCAGAGTTTCAGAAGAGAGATCACCTGTTAACAATACTCTCAGAGTAAGCGATCACTCACTTGAAAATGAAAAGTATTTCATCATGATCGATGAAAACGGAAATATTTCATCAATTATCGACAAAACTTTGGCTAACAAAGAATTGCTCAAGAAGCCTATCGGTTATCATGTAATGTTGGCTCAGGGCGGCAAAGAATATGCAGCTTGGGAAGTTCTTTATAAAGATGTTAAGGGTATTCCTTGGGAATTTGCAGGCAACGGTATAACAGAAGTTATCGAAAGAGGCCCGGCAAGAGTTACAGTTAAGGTTACTCAGAACACAGATCATGCTGATTATACATATTATGTATCACTTACAGCAGGCGGTAAGTATGTTCAGGTTCAGAATGAAATCGAGTGGAGAACAACAAAGGCTCTTCTTAAGAACAGATTTTCATTTACTGCTTCATCAAAGACAGCATCATTCGACTTAGGTCTCGGTGTTATCGGAAGAGGTAACAGAACAAAGGAACTTTACGAAGTGCCGGCACAGAAGTGGGCTGACTTAAGCGACAGCAAAAATTATTACGGTGTATCCGTATTCAGTGACAGTAAATACGGCTGGGATAAGCCGGATAATAATACAATTCGCTTAACTGCAATCTTTACTCCGAAGGGCAACTATCGTGACGACAGTATGCAGAGCATGATGGATTTAGGTATTAACCGTTACGGTTATGCAATCTATTCACATCACGGTGGATTTGAGAATGGAACACAGTTCTATGCAAGATGTTTCAACCAGGCTATGGGCGTATTTGTTACTGATAAGCATGTCGGTGTTCTTGGCGGTGAATACAGTTTCGGTACAGTTTCTGATGATAATGTTATCATCAGAGCCGTAAAGAAGGCTGAAAACACAGATGAGATCATCGTTCGTGTTAACGAAGGCGCTAACAGAATAACAAGAAATGTTAAGCTCAGTTTGGGCAATGGCATAGAGAGTGCAAGAGAAGTTTATGCTTCAGAAGAAGAATTAGGCGAGGCAGTTGTTGATGACGGCAGACTTGTATTCGACCTTGCTCCGTTTGAAGTTAAAACATTTGCTCTTAAGCTCAAGGGCGGCAGAGTTTCAGAAAAAGCAAAGCAGACAACAGTTGCTCTTCCGTTTAATGTTGATGTTGTCACATCTAACGCTAACAGAGAAGCAACCATTATCCCAACAAAGGGCGTGTCAATTCCTGCTGAAATCTTACCGGAAGAAATTACTTGCGGTGGTGTTACATTTAAGATTGGTGAAACCACAAATGCAATGAATAATGCGCTTATTTGTGATGGTCAGGAAATTGATGTTGATTGTGATACACTTTCAATCATGGCTGCAAGTCTTGTTGGTGACGGTGACTTTATCTTCAATGTTGACGATGAAGAAGTTGTGCTTTCAATTCAGGCTCTCGAAGAAAGAATAGGTTGCTGGGATTTATATGATCTTGGTGAAACTGCATTTATTAAGAGAGATAAGTTAGCTTGGGAATGCACACATACTCACTCTCCGGAGGGCGACAATGTTGCTAACCAGTTGTTCTTCTTTAGATATGATCTTCATGTTAAGGGCGCAAAGAAGGTTAAACTTCCTGTCGGCAATGAAATCATTGTAATGGCTGCAACTCAGGTTAACGACACTGCAAGCACAATAATCGTAAGTGAAATGTATGACTCTATTGAGCGCAGAACCTTCGACTTCAAGTTGGGCGAATTCCAGGCTGAAGATTACGAGAAACAGCTCAAGAAAGTTATGGATAAGAAAAAGTATAAGGAAAGAATTGAAGCCAAAAAGGAAGAAGCTAAGGCTGAAAGACTTGCCAAGAAAGAAGCAAGAGTGATCAAAGAGCATCAGGCAAGAGAAAAGAGAAAGCTTGATGAAGAGGCAGCAAAAGTTGCCAAGAAAGAGGCAAAGCTTGCTAAAAAGGCGGACAAGAAGTCTAAGAAGAACAAAAAGGCTGAGACTTCTGAGCAGGAAACTGCAAATGTTGAATAATTAATCAAAGCGGCACTCCGAGGTGGAGTGCCGCTTTTTATGGAGCGCCCGCGGTCGTGGGCGCGTAATCCTCAGTGGGCGGAACGCACACAGCGCCCGGCGGTATAGTCGGGCGGTCAGCTGAAGGCTGACAACGAAAACTTAATGTCTGATAAAAGCCAAATTTATCCGGTGAGACTTTCGGTTTTAAATTTTTCAGAAAAAAATAAAAATTTTTTGCAATATGTGCAATAAAACATATGCTTTTTGCATTATTATTACGAAAGGGATGAACAACACCGTTAAAAAACGGAAATAAAAAATAAAAGTTCATCAAAGGAGGCATCAATATGAAAAAATTATCAAAGGTATTAAGTTTAGCATTAGCAGGTGTTTTAGTGGCATCATCAGCAATTATTCCGGCAAGCGCAGCAACCAAACCGGCAAAGGTAAGTAATTTACAGGTAACATCAACAGATAATGATGAAATCAACCTCAAGTGGTCAAAGGTAAGTGGTGCAACCGGTTATCAGATCTATGTAAAGAAAGGAAACGGAAATTGGAAGTTTGCTGAATCAACAAAGCAACTGAAAGAAGATGTTGACGATTTGAAAGAAGCAACAACCTATTCGGTAAAAGTCCGCGCATACAAGACAACAAGCAAAGGCAAAGTTTATGGCAATTTTTCAAATGTTATAACAACTACAACCGATCCTGACGAAGTTGAAAGATTAACAATTAAGAAAATTTCTTCCTCAAAAGCAAAACTCACATGGAAAGCAGTTCCAAACGCCGATGGATACCGAGTTTATAAGTACAACACAAAAACATCTAAGTGGGAAAGCGTTGGCACAACGAAGACATTTTCAAAGACTGTAACCGTTTCAACAAAAGGCGGAGAAAGATTCAGAGTCAGAGCATACGTTATATTAAACGAGAAGAAATATTATGGTGATGCTTCAGACAGCGTAAAATACACAACATCTTCAACATCTAAAACTCAGATCACATCCGGAAAAGCAGGGAATATTGCCCTTAATGATGCGGGTGTAACAAAAGTTTATGATTACGAAGTCGAGAAAGAAAAGAAGAATGGCAGCTATGTTTACGAAGTAAGTTTTGAAACTAAAAACTATGAGTATGAATATGTGATTGACGCTTACACCGGCGATATACTTAGCAAAGAAAAAGAGCGCAACAGATAATTTAATGAACCAATGGGGTCGAGTTCGGAAACGGACTCGACTTTTTTTGTGAAAATTCGGTTTTGGTATGCTTCTTCCGTAAACTCTCAACTGAAAATATTAGATGATGTTTATTTTGGGGTATGCGGTGTGGCGTTTGGGAATGCTGGTCGTCGAGGACGCAACCTCCTACATGAGATTTTCCCTATCAAAGAAATCTTCGTTGACCCATACTGAGCGGAGTCGTCAATTGCTTCTTAAACCCATTCGGTAAATTCAGGGCATCGAACCCTGAATTTACCACGCCCCACTAAACCGCGGGGCTGAAAGCACTTTACCGCCAATCTCATCAATCTTGTAAGCTGTTGGGACTTTTCGTAGGGACTCCGAAAAGTCCACCGCCCACTATACCGCGGGCGGTGGTTCGCCGGCAACCCTACACGTCACAGAAACAACATAACGAAGGAAGAAAAAACTTGTATAAACAATATCAACAAAAAATCAAAAAACATATTGATTATTTCGGAAAGTTTCATTATAATGCAATTAAGATGTAGTTACAAATATTTAAAGAGGTGATGCGATGAAAAAAGAAGCGAGCAAGTGATAGAAAAAATGTAAAATGAAGTATGTAAAATCAAATGAAGGTAAAGCAAATTAAAAGTAATTACATCAAAAAAATATTATTAAAAGAAAAGGAGAAATTTTAAATAAAAATTAAGAAATTAATATGCATATTTATTTCTGTGCTACTTTTAATTAACATGTTAGGAGTGTATTCGTATGCGGCTATGGGAGTAGATCTGTCTCTTATACACATCTGACGCTGCCGACGATACTCCTTGTGTAGATCTC
>CAYPMB010000036.1:0-15250 GCA_964411915.1 uncultured Faecalibacterium sp. | reverse complement strand
CAGATTCAATCAAGGTTAGCCAGGCTGTTTATGACGGCAAGGCAAAGCTCCTTGGTATGAAGGGTGAATAATTTAATAAGTTAACTTATTTTATGGTGTCCTCATTTTCGGAGGGCACCATGGTTTTTGTAAGGGATGAGCGCCCGCGGTCGTGGGCGCGGAATTTTTAAGTGGTTGGGACAACCACCGCCGCCCCGCGGTATAGTGGGGCGGGTCAGCCGAAGGCTGACTTTTGCTGTTAGCAAAACGCAAGCAACCCACGGACGAAGTCCGTGGGTTGCTTGCGTTTTGTTCTATTTATTGATTTTACCGTTTCTTTATTACAGTTTCATTGCAACATCCCAAGCCTGCCAGATAACTGTTCTTAAGTTACCAACCTTGCTTGCGTCGCCTACAATGTGAACGTGCTTGCCCTTAGGAGCAAGTGGAGCCGGCTTATAACCAACTGAGAAGATTACATTGTCAGCAGGAATTTCTGTTGTCTTGCCGTTCTTATCTGCAACTGTTACGCCGTCTGCACGAACCTCTGTTGTGCGAGTTTCGAGATAAACGGGAACTTTATTTGTTGTGAAGAAGTCACGAAGATAGCTTGTGTTTGCAAGACAAATCTTATCGGAAACAATAAGATCATGCTGCATTTCGATAATTGTCGGATTTTTGCCCTGAAGATAAAGGTCATAAGCGATTTCACAACCTGTGAGACCACCGCCCACAATTACAACATTGTCTCCAACTGTCTTTTCGCCAAGGAGATATTCAACAGCCTGAATACCGTTTTCAGCACCCTTAACAGGAAGTCTGTTAGCTGTTGCACCTGTTGCAATAATAACTTCATCAGCACCCAATGAATCAATATCTTTAACCTCAGTGTTCATGTGAACATCAATCGGGTATCTTGTGATCTCACGATTATACCAAGCAATAAGATCACGATCCTTTTCCTTGTATGAAGGAGCTGCTGCTGCAATGAATACACCGCCCAACTTGTCGCTCTTTTCATAAAGGGAAACCTTGTGGCCTCTTTTTGCGCAAACTATCGCAGCTTCCATACCACCGATACCGCCACCGATAACAGCAATCTTCTTCTGTTTCTTTGCCGGAACGATCTTGTATTTCTTTGACTGCATTACACTTGGATTAAGAGCGCAACGAGCAATATGGCTAACATCGTGGATTGACTGCTGGTTAGCAGTTCCCTTATATTTTGCCATATTGAAGCAAGCGTTATGACAGCAGATACATGGACGGATGTCCTCAAGTCTGTCCTCAAGGAGCTTTGTGATCCATTCATCGTCTGCAAGGAACTGACGGGCAACACCCATAGCGTCAATTCTACCCTCTGCAATTGCCTCTGCGGCAACATCAGGTTCCATACGGCCTGCACATACAACAGGAATGTCAACAAACTTTTTAATGTGAGAAACATCATCAAGGTTGCAGTTCTGTGGCATATACATTGGCGGATGACACCAGTACCATGAGTCATAAGTACCGTTATCAGCGTTAAGCATATCATAACCTGCATCTTGAAGATACTTAGCTGCTTTTTCGCTTTCTTCCATTGTACGGCCGATTTCTGTATACTTTTCGCCCGGAAGAGCACCTACGCAAAAATCTTTAACCTTTGATTCAACTGAATAACGAAGTGAAACAGGGAAATCTTCACCGCACTTTGCTTTAATAGCCTTAACTATATCTGTTGCAAAACGGTAACGATTTTCAAATGAACCACCGTACTTATCTGTACGCTTATTGGTATACGGAAGTGTGAACTGGTCAAGAAGATATCCTTCGTGAACAGCATGAACTTCAATACCGTCAACACCGGCTTTCTGACAAAGATAAGCTGTCTTTGCGAAAGCGTCAACGATTTCTTCAATTTCCTTAACTGTCATTTCACGACAAGTCATATTTTCTGCCCAGCGTGACGGCAAAGCACTTGGGCTGGCTGATTCATAAGCCACGTCAATAATAGGCTTGGAAATTGCTCTGAGGACAGGATTATTGTGAAGCATAACAAGTGGAGTCGGAATTGCCCAAGAACGACCCATACCGGCTGTTATCTGAACAAACAACTTTGCTCCGTACTTATGGATTTCATCCATAAACTCTTTGAGTTCATCGAACTTCTTTTCACCCTGCCATAACCATTTACCGAAGTATGTATCACGAATTGGAGCGATACCCGGGATAATAAGACCTACATTATTTTTTGCTTTTTCGATGAAGAAAGCAGCAGCCTCCTTATCGAAGTGGTTGGGTTCCATCCAACCGAACAGAGATGTACCGCCCATAGGACACATAACAATTCTGTTTTTGATTTCAACATTGCCTATCTTCCAAGGAGTAAACAATGCCTCGTATTTTTGATCCATTAAAACACATCCTTTTTGTATTTTGAAACTCCTCTGTCTCTACCTTATAGTATATAAAAAAGAGAAAAATATGTCAAGTAAAAGGGGCGTTTTGATAATGAAAAAACCGTAAACAATCCACAAACTTCGGTTACAGCAAAACCCACACGACTATACCGCCGTGTGGGTCAACTTAAACTATTTGCAAACCGAAACTTTCGTCAGCGGTCGCCGTTCCGGCGACTTTGAATTACGCGCCCACGACCGCGGGCGCTCATTTGCCCTGTCCCACCTGTCTTGCGCTGACTTTTTCATCAGGATTGATTTCTCCTGCCTTAGTGAGAGCAACTTTAGTAAGGAATGGACCGATAAGCTCATAAACAAGAACCGAGAATAGAATAATATTTGCAACTATTACTCCCTCTTCGCCAATGGTCTCAGCCTTCACTGCCATACCTAAAGCTACACCTGCCTGCGGGAATAAAGTAATTCCCAAATATTTGACAATGTTTTTATCGCACTTGCAAACCTTTGAACTTGCAGATGCACCAAAGTATTTGCCGATACAACGGAAAATAATATAAACGATACCAATAAGCACAATATTCCAATCTTTAAATATGGATAACTCAAGCTCTGCACCGCTGATGACGAAGAAAAGAATAAACAATGGAGCTGTCCATCTGTCAACTCGATCCATAAGTTCTTCGGAGAAATCACAAATGTTGCAGAAAATAGTGCCTAACATCATGCATACAAGAAGTGATGAAAATGCAATATGCACTCCGCCAATTTCAAACTGAAGCATAGAAAGAGCAACAGTGATAAGTACAAATGTAATGGACATCGAAAGACGCTTTGATCTTGAATGGAAAAATCTTTCAAAGAAGCTGAAAAGTCCACCCATTAAAGCACCCAAGCCTAAAGAAAGAACAACCTCTAACACCGGCTCTAAAACAACTGACTTCATATCCACATGGCCTGTAAGCAAGGCTTTTGCCACACCGAACGAAACAGCAAATAACACAAGACCCACTGCATCATCTATGGCAACTATGGGCAGAAGAACATCGGTAACAGGTCCTTTTGCTTTATACTGACGGACAACCATAAGTGTTGCTGCCGGAGCAGTGGCTGAGGCAACAGCGCCTAAAATGATTGCGGCAGGTAATGAGAGTTTGTCCGGAATAATAAAATGAAGACCGATAAGAGCCGCATCAACTACGATAGTAGCAGTAACAGCCTGAACAATTCCGATGACTGTTGCTTGCTTACCGATTTTTTTCAACTGAGATAAACGGAACTCATTACCAATGGAAAAAGCAATAAAGCCTAAAGCCACATCGGAAATGATACCGTATGAATCAATATCTTCCATGCTTATAAATCCAAGACCGGGTATGCCAAACGCACCTAAAACATAAGGGCCAACAAAAATACCGGCTACAAGATAAGCTGTAACTGCCGGAAGTTTCAACACTTTTGCCAAACGGGAAAGCATAAGACCGGCAAACAACGCAATTGATAAACTTAATAAGGCTTGCATAAAAAATCACTCCTATATAAAATTTCGCAAAATAAACCCGACTTTTGTCGGGCTTAGGTTAGTATTTCATAATCACAACCGTTTCGTATATTATCACACTAAAATAAAGAAGTCAAGGAAGTTTTTAAAAAGTATTTTTCTTTTAAAAAAAACATTGATTTTGAATATTTATACCATAATATTATCACTATCACGGACACAAGATATTGGAATAAACTTGTTGTTTTTTCCTTTTCCTCTTTATTTATTCGTCAAATAGGTGTATAATGTTTCCTAATAAGCAAAAGAGGAGTTATATTTATGCGTATTGTTATAAAAATCGGAACAAGCACCCTTGCATATTCAACAGGGCACATGAATATTCGCAGAGTTGAAGAAATATGCAAGGTAATGAGTGACATAAAAAACGCAGGAAATGAAGTTATTCTCGTTTCGTCCGGTGCTATCGGCATGGGTGTTGGCAAATTAGGTTTGAGCAGTCGTCCGGAAGATATTCCCACAAAACAGGCAGCTGCTGCCGTAGGTCAGTGTGAACTCATGTATACATACGACAAAATTTTCGGCGAATATAACCACACAGTCGGTCAGCTTCTCATCACAGGTGCTGACATTGAAAACGATATCCGTCACGAGAATTTCAGCAACACTCTTAACAAGCTTTTGAACTTGGGTGCGTTGCCAATAATTAACGAAAACGATACTATTGCAACTGATGAAATTGTTATCGGCGATAATGACACATTGGCAGCTATTGTTGCAAAAAGTGTTAAGGCTGATTTACTCATTCTTCTTTCCGATATTGAAGGGCTTTACACAGCTGATCCTCATAAAGATCCTAACGCTAAACTCATTCCTGTTGTATATAATGTTGATGATGAAATTTACGCTCTTGCCGGTGGCAAAGGCAGCAAATTGGGAACAGGCGGAATGAAGACCAAACTTGATGCGGCAAGACTCTGTTATGATTGCGGTTGCGACATGGTGATCACAAACGGCAACACTCCTTCAAACTTATACGATATTGTTGAAGGTAAGCCAATAGGAACACGATTTAAAGCTAAGTGAGGGGAACTGCAATGATTGAAATGTTAAAATCTGCCAAGTGCGCCAAACTTGAAATTGCAAGTCTCAGCAGTGAAGAAAAGAACGCTGCTCTGAACGCAATGGCTGATGCACTTATAAATTCTACCCAAGACATTCTCAACGAAAACGCCAAAGATATAGCAAAAGCTCAAGGGACTATTTCACCGGTCATGATAGACAGGCTGATGCTCAACAGTGAAAGAATTCAAGCCATGGCTAAAGGCATGCGTGATGTGGCTCTTCTTCCAGACCCTGTGGGCAGAGTTATTGAAGAAAACGTAAGAGAGGACGGACTTAAAATAACGAAGGTATCCGTTCCCATGGGCGTTGTTGCCATAATATATGAAAGCAGACCCAATGTTACAAGTGATGCAGCTGCTCTTGCTTTAAAAAGCGGAAACGTTTGCGTTCTTCGTGGTGGCAAAGAGGCTTTCAACTCAGCAAACGCAATAGTTAAAGCATTAAAAAAAGGTCTGAAGAAGGTGGGAATTACCCAAGATGCAGTCAACCTGGTTCAGGACACCACTCGTGACAGTGCAACAGCTCTCATGACAGCCAAGGGTTATGTTGATTTATTGATACCCCGTGGTGGTGCAGGTCTTATCAGTGCTTGCGTAAAAAATGCAACTGTGCCGTGTATTGAAACAGGAACAGGCATTTGCCATATATATGTGGAGAAGTCAGCTGATTTAGATATGGCGATTAAGATTATCGAAAACGCAAAAACCAGCAGACCAAGTGTTTGCAATGCTGAGGAAGTTCTCCTTATCGATAAGGACATAGCAAAAGATTTTCTTCCCTTATTATATGATACTCTTGTTACCAAAAGGGAAAAATCGGGACTTAATCCGGTTGAACTTCGCATTGATACAGAATCGGCAAAATATATAAACGGCACTCCTGCAACAGACAAGGATTTTGATACGGAATTTCTTGATTATATTCTTGCGGTTAAATGTGTTAACGGCATCAAGGAGGCTGTCGATCACATCTCGACTCACTCCACCGGACACAGTGAATCAATCATTACCCGTGACGATGAGGCAAAGAAATATTTTATTTCCTGTATCGACAGTGCAGCGGTTTATGTCAACTCTTCCACTCGCTTTACAGACGGTGGCGAATTTGGTTTAGGTTGTGAAATGGGAATTTCAACTCAAAAACTCCATGCACGAGGACCAATGGGACTCAAAGAGTTGAATGCCTATAAATATGTGATTTACGGTGACGGTCATATTAGATAAGAAAGGCTGTGAAAATATGAAATACGGTTTTATCGGATGCGGAAATATGGGTGGTGCTTTAGCTAAGGCTTTATCAAAAACAACCGCCGACATAATGCTTGCAGATCATTCTTCTGAAAAAGCAGACAGTCTTGCAAAGGAATTGGGTTGCAAAAGTGGCAGTAATTTAGAAACAGCAAAGAACTGCGACAGAATTTTCTTAGCTGTTAAGCCTCAGGTTTTGGGTTCGGTTTTATCCGAAATCAAAGATATACTTATTGAAAAAGAAACCCTACTCATATCCATGGCAGCCGGAGTTCAAATTAGTCAGATCGAATCTTATATTCCTAATAAGTCGATTATCAGAATAATGCCAAACACTCCCGTTTCTATTGGAAAGGGAATGATTCTTTACTGCGCCAACGAAAAAGTTTTGGAGTCTGATATAAACAGTTTTGTTGAAGATATGAGATTTGCCGGAACTTTCGATCAAATTGATGAAAAACTCATTGATGCCGGAAGTGCTGTATCAGGTTGCGGCCCCGCTTTTATGTATCTGTTCTTAGAGGCATTGGCTGACGGCGGTGTGGCTTGCGGCTTGCCCAGAAACAAGGCTTTAAGCTATGCGGCTCAGACCATGCTTGGTTCAGCAGAGCTTCTTATTCAATCCGGTTCTCATCCGGGAGTTCTCAAAGATGCAGTTTGTTCCCCCGGTGGAAGCACTATTTCCGGTGTTAAGGCTTTAGAGGACGGTGGATTAAGATCTGCCGGTATAAATGCTGTTATTCGTGCTTTTGAAAGAACTAAAGAGTTGGGAAAGTAATACTGAGATCACAAGTGAATGAAGCAAAATTAGTTTGGAGTTCAACAGTTTTTGTTGAACTCCATA
Organism: uncultured Faecalibacterium sp.; assembly: GCA_964411915.1. Classification (GTDB taxonomy): domain Bacteria; phylum Bacillota; class Clostridia; order Oscillospirales; family Acutalibacteraceae; genus UBA6857. Next base: position 8,155 of record CAYPMB010000036.1, on the reverse strand, counting down.
TATTTTATGTGAGGCCAATATTGTTGGGAGGGAGTTTTGTGCAGGCGGGGCGGGGGCGAAGGTTTGTGCCTGCGGCACAAACGGGCACGGCTGCGCCGTGCCACCCCAATGCCTTCGGCATTGGGGCTTCGCCCCCGCCCCGCCTGCACAAAACCAAAAAGAGTGTAAAAAGCGTAACCGCTTTTTACACTCTAAAAGTCTTAACTTTAACAGACGTCAAATGCTTATGCTATTCTTATTTGTAGCTTCTGATTTTAACCTGTGCATCAACATCAACGAAGTGATACTTGCTTCCGTTTTCAAATTCGCAAATGCATAAGCCTTCAGCTTCTGCTGTGCCGATACCAAGATCACGCTCGAATACTACTTCGCATTCACCAGTGAGCATATTGATTTTGTAAGTCTTTCTTACTTTGCCGTCACCATCATCTGTTGCAAGATAGAGATAACCACCATCAAAGTCACCGCCCTGAACTGCGAAAAGTTCGTCATTGAGCTTGATTGAACCTAAGTAAGAACCGTCAGCAAGTGATATCATCTTGATTTCTGTAACATTGTCAAACTGGCTATAATAAATAACGCCGTTAGAAACAAGGCACCATGGAATATGGCCGTCACCAACACCCTCTTCAGGGATTATGTAACAATCAAGATATTCGAGTGTTTCTGCATCGTAAACCATAACTGCAGGATTTTTGAATCCTGTGTCTTCAACTGCAACATAAAGTTTGCCGTCATCGTAATCGCCATCACCAAAGTGTGTATAACCCTTCTTAAGTAAATCATCAGGAACACAATAGCCTGTTGACTTAACAATCTCACCGGTTTTTGCATCGATCTTTGTTATAGCGCAATAACCGATTACCTTAAGAGTTCCAAATCCGTAAAAGTATTCACCATCTGTTGTGATACCCTGACCGAATGACAAACCTTCATCATATGTGTAGCTGTATTCAGTTACAAGTTCAAGATCACCCTTTGGTACGCTTGGTGAGCCTGTGAAGATACCGCCGATAAAAGCGATGATTGACATTACTAAAGCCATAAGAGGCTTTAACATTTCCATAATTGCTTGCATAGTTTCTTCTCCTTACATATTTGTTTCTATTATTTTTTCACACAGTTCACTGTTGACGAAATCCATAATTATGATTCCGTAGCAACCTTTCCCTGCATTACTCACATAATTTGCCATGTTGGGATTCATTACATCGGATACGGACTGAATATTCGGTATAAGTCCTGTGTAACCGCTGAGGAAGTTCACATAAAGATTATCTGATCTGCTTTCCTCGGCATTTGACTCTTCCATGAGAGCGACTGCCTCGTCCCACATAGTTTCAATATTTTCTTTCTTGCCAATATTATAATGATCTTGAACATGGATTTTATGACTTTCATTCTCTATTGTGAAAGACACATTTTTAAGCCATCTTTCATCTCCGGCAGCATTGATGCCTAAATCACTTTCTTCGTCAAATCTGTTGAAAAGCACTATTTTACCTCTGACCTCGTCTAAGGTCGGGATTTTGTTTTCAACATACCAGCCGTCTTTGTCCTCAGCTACAATTTTTTCGATTATATCTGCAACTTCGTCTTTTGAAAAGAGAGCCGAATTTTCTTTCTTCAAGCTGAAAATTATTGTTTCGGTCGGATTTTCTTCAAGAAACTCCTTGCAAGTTCCAACAATTTCGTTCAAAGTCTGACTTTGCAAAACAACCCCATGAGAAATCTGAGTTTCTCCGCCGATCACCCATGCTCTCACATCAATAAAGCGAACGCCCATTTCAAGCTGATCTTTTATTGTGTATTCCTGACATTTTGCCGATGGTGATATCGGTTCATATAAAGCGCAACTGTCATGAGTTCCCGGAATGGATATCTCACTTATGTATGCGCTACCATCAATTTGGGACATCCAATCTTTATTATTGAATTCCCCTGTGTTTTGCACTTCGGATATGCCCAATAATGCTAAAAGGAATGTAGCTAAAGTAACAAAAACAGAAATTATTTTCTGCATTTCTATCACTCCTTCACGGTATTTTAACACATATTTTTTTATTTATCAAGAGGAAATATATTATATAACTACAATATATTATTAAAATTTTAGAAATAAAGTTGGGGGGCGTGAGCGCCCGCGGTCGTGGGCGCGGAATTTTAAAGTGGTTGGGACAACCACTTTCGCCCGGCGGTATAGTCGGGCGGTCAGCCGGAGGCTGACAGGCAAACTTCCCTATAATGCATTTTTTCTGTTTATATCAGCACACTTTATGCCTGTTCCTCTGAGCTCTTTATTTCACTGCCGGTCACTTCTTCTTCGACCTTTTCAACATCACTCTTGTTTTTCCAAATGTGAATTATGCCCTCTTCATTAAAGAGTTTAAGCATAATGATCGCAATCGGCATAATAAACATACCTAAAAATCCGAAAAGTTTTAAACCAACATACATACCGATTATTGTCAGGAACGGTGGAAGTCCAAGCTGACCGGCAACAAGTTTAGGTTCAATAACTTGGCGGATAACAGCCATCACAACATAGATTATGACCAATCCGACTGCAAGACCGTAATTTCCGACTATAACTGAATAAAGTGCCCATGGGAATATAACTGTACCTGTACCTAAAACAGGAACAATGTCAATGATTGCCGTTGCAGCTGCAATGATAACGATATAAGATGAATTAAATACACCAATAAGTTTCAATACGCTTAAACCGATCATAAGTTCCGTGAAAGTTACGAGAATAATAAGACAATATGCCTTAACGATTTTTCCCAATGATGACTTGAGAATTTGCTTTGCTCTGTCAAAATTGTTAAGCGATTTCTCCGACATCTGTCTTCTTACAAATTCAGACACAATATGAAAATCTGCAGTTAAGAAACAACTTGCAATCAATGTGATAAGTATGCTTGTGAGAACTGACGGAAGCTGTTTTGCCGTGGATACTACACTTGCCATCGGTGTTTTTATCCATGATAAGTCAAAGTTGAATCCGCTCTGACTTGCCCCTTGAACAACATCTTCTTTACTTTCACCAAGCATAAGTGCTATGGAATCAAAAAATTCACCAACATTTGTTGACAACAATTCGGAAATGCCATCGGGAAGTTTGGCAATCACATCAAGACACCAATTTTCCACATTAGCAAGCAGTACACTTGTATTTTCAAATAAAGCCGTTAAATATGCTATAAAGTCCTTCAGATAATTCACCACGCTTGCACCAATGCCAACGATAATACCTACTAAAACAAAAAGCACAAAGAATACGCAGAATACTGATGCCAAGCCTTTTTTTATCGGCGTTTTCTTTGCAATGGCATTAACCGGTTTCTGCAAAACCATAGCAATCAAGAATGCGATAATTATCGGCAAAAACAACCAAAGGGCATATTTGACAAAGTAATATACTAGAATCAAAATAACTGAATAATACGCCACATTTATCAATGTTTCCTTCTTCTTTTCAATTTCTTTCATACGTTTTTCCTTTCTTCAAAAAATCATATCAAATATTGGCATTTTCTTCGCCAATATCTCACTTTTATTTTAACTCATAATTACTTCTATTACAATATTTTACCAACAAAAAAATTATTGAAATTAAATTTTTTTCAATAAAGCCTTTTAAAGTGATAAAAAATGTGGTATCATAGACGGGATAATCGTAAAAACTAAACACAGGAGATGTTAAAATGTATATTGCAGTTATGGGCTACGGTGTTGTAGGTTCGGGCGTTGTTAAAGTTCTTAAAATGAACAGAGACCATATTTCCCGTAAATCAAGGCACGGCACTATTGATGTTAAGTATATTCTCGATATAAAAGATATTAACGATGAAAATGCCGATCTTCTCACAAAGGATTTCAATGATATATTAAATGACCCTGAGGTTCATGTTGTTGTTGAAACTATGGGTGGACTCCACCCGGCATTTGATTTTGTTTCCGCTTGCCTTAAAGCAGGCAAAAGTGTTGTTACTTCAAACAAGGAACTTGTTGCAGAAAAAGGCCTTGAGTTACTTACTATGGCAAGGGCAAACCAAGTCAACTTCTTCTTTGAAGCTTCCGTTGCAGGCGGTATTCCAATTATAAGACCTCTTTCAGGTTCATTAAACGGTAACGAAATATTAGAAGTTGCCGGAATCATTAACGGCACAACCAATTTTATACTTACTAAAATGATTGACGAAAATATGGACTACAATACAGCTCTTAAGTTGGCTCAGGAAAATGGCTTTGCTGAAAAAGATCCAACTGCCGATGTAGAAGGTATTGACGCTTGCCGTAAGATTTGCATCTTAAGTGCTCTTGCCTTCGGTAAGCATGTGTATCCCAAACAGGTATACACACAAGGCATATCTCAGCTTGAACTTAAAGATGTTGAGTATGCCGGTGAGTTTGACTATGTTATTAAGTTACTTGCCCGTTCAAAGAAAATTGATGATAAAATAAGCGTTGTTGTAACTCCTGCATTAGTTAAAAAGTCAAGCATGTTAGCTTGTGTAAACGGTGTTAACAATGCGGTTTTAGTCAGAGCAAACGCTGTTGGCGAAATCCTTATGTATGGCCCGGGAGCAGGTATGCTTCCAACAGCATCAGCTGTTGTCGGTGATGTTATCGACTGCTGTAACCACTATATGCGTCCGAAGTTTTTCGGCTGGCTTGAAGATGCTCAAGATGATTTCATTCGTGATCATCTTCAATGTGAAACTTCCCTTTTCGTAAGACTTGGCGCTGAAGCAGATAAAGAAAAGATTAAAGAGCTTTTCGGTGATGTTGATATTGTTGAAAAGGAAGACATTGCTTTCATCACTCCCACAGGCAAAGAATGCGAACTTAGAGAAAAATTATCAAATCTCGGAGTTCAAATCAAATCAGCTATACACGTTACTGATTTCTGATAAAAAATAAAAAAAATCCGATTGCATGACTTCTTACAATGAAGTTTGCAATCGGATTTTTGATTTTAATGCTTAACCTTTGATTTTATCACATTGTTTTCACAATAGTAATACTTGTTATTTCCGTCAATCGTCACAGTTATTTCTTTGCAACCGTCAAAAGCTGTCTTTTTAGTGCTTCCTCTTTGATCATCGGAAACAATCATGTTTCCTAAGCTGTCAACTTTTTTCTCAGGAGTTGTACCACCGATCACTTCCACACTTTCCGGTATAATCACACTTTTCAATTTACTACAATCTGCAAAAGCGTTTTCACCTATAAACACCAATGTTTCCGGCAATATTATGCTTTCGAGAAAAGCACAGTTCTCAAAGGCATACGGCATTATCGAAAAATAGTTAAACTCACCTTTTACTTTTTTCAACGAAATGCAACTATTGAATGCTGCATGGCCTATGGTTTCCACACTTTCCGGTATTTCAACGCTTACAAGGTTTATGCAATGCCAAAACGCCATATAGTCAATGGTTTTGATACCTTCTGAAATAATGACATTTTCAACTACATTGTTTCCGCAGAAAGTTCCGCTGAGAGAAACAACTTTATTGCCCTCAATGTTATCGGGTATGATTATATTTTTTTGTTCACCTGTATATTTTGTAAGGACGAGTCCATCTTCTGTTTTAGTATATTCAAAACTGTCAACTGTGACATACTTAACCATGCCATATGGTTTAACAAGAACATATACCCCTAAGAATATCACCAAAAGACAGACCACAATCAGTATCTTTTTATAATTGTTCTTCATTGCTTATTCCTTCTTGTTTTTAATGTTATGATTATACACCATGTTTACGAATATTGCAAGCCATTAACAGTCGTTCTCTTTCGACATTAACCGTAGACTATTTAGTGTAACAGAAAGTTTATCCTTAGATTACACTTTCAACCTTAATTCAAACTTTGAATTTCTGCTGAACCGGGAAGTGGGAGAAAGAGGGAGCCCCGGGGGCGAAGCCCCAATGCGGAACGCATTGGGTGGAGCGCGGCTGCGCTCGTTTGTGCCGCAGGCACAAACCTTCGCCCCCGGGGCTCCCTCCTGCACAAACTCACTTTTAAAAACGCATAAGAGGCTGTAAAAACTTTCGTTTTTACAGCCTCTTTTAACTTATATTATTGACTTATATTACTCAGCGTCCGGAGCATAAAGATCCTTGAGCTTAAGAAGATGTGCATATCTTTCCTGAGCAACCTTTTCGCTCTTTGTGAAGAGTGATTCAGCTCTGTTCGGGAATTCACGCATAAGTCTTGTGTAGCGAGCTTCATTCTTAATGAATGCCTGATACTCAGCGTTCGGTTCCTTAGAATCGAGTGTGAACGGATTCTTACCCTGTGCCTTGAGAGCCGGGTTGTAACGGAACATATTCCAGTAACCACATTCAACAGCCTTCTTCATTTCAGACTGGCAGTTCATCATGCCACCCTTGATTGAGTGCATTTCACATGGTGAGTAACCGATAATGAGTGATGGACCATTGTATGCTTCTGCTTCCTGGATTGCCTTAAGTGTCTGATTCATGTCAGCACCCATAGCGATCTGAGCAACATAAACATAACCGTAGCTCATTGCGATTTCAGCAAGGCTCTTCTTGTTGATTTCCTTACCTGCTGCTGCAAACTGAGCAACCTGACCGATGTTAGAAGCCTTTGATGCCTGTCCGCCTGTATTTGAGTAAACTTCTGTATCGAATACCATTACGTTAACATCCTGACCTGATGCAAGAACATGATCAAGACCGCCGTAACCGATATCGTATGCCCAACCGTCACCACCGAAGATCCATACAGACTTCTTTGAAAGGTATTCGCTGTTAGCAAGAATATCCTTGCGAAGTGGGCAATCACAGTTTTCAGCTTCAAGAGCAGCTACGAGAGCGTTAGAAGCATCTGTGTTCTTGCTGCCGTCTTCAACAGTTGCAAGGTAATCAGCTGCTGCTGCCTTAAGGCTTTCGCTTGTCTTGTCTGACTCAGAAATTTCCTTAACTTCATCAATAAGTCTGTTTCTGATTGCCTTCTGGCCGTAATACATACCAAGACCGTGTTCAGCGTTATCTTCAAAGAGTGAGTTAGCCCAAGCAGGACCGTGACCGTCTTTGTTTACTGTGTATGGTGATGTTGCAGCCGGACCGCCCCAAATTGATGAACAACCTGTTGCATTTGAAATATACATTCTGTCACCGAAGAGCTGAGTGATAAGACGAGCGTATGATGTTTCTGCACAACCTGCGCAAGAGCCTGAGAACTCGAGGAGAGGCTTCTTGAACTGGCTTGATACTGCATTGATTGTAGCTGTTGTTTCAGGTTTCTCTGTAACATTAGCTACACAGTAATCGAATACCTGCTGCTGATCTTCCTGAGATTCACGAGCAACCATCTTAAGTGAGTTTGTAGGACAAACGCCGATACAAACACCGCAGCCCATACAATCCATTGGAGATACTGCAAGAGTATATGTGTAATTTGTCTTTACAACCGGCTTCTCTGCCTTCTTCATGTTAGCAGGAGCAGCTGCAACTTCTTCTTCATTCATAGCGAACGGACGAATTGTTGCATGAGGACAAACAAATGCGCATCTGTTACACTTAGCACAAGTTGTCGGATCCCATTCAGGAACGAGAACTGCAACGCCTCTCTTTTCGTAAGCTGATGCACCGTGCTCAAATGTACCGTCTGCATGATCAGCGAAAGCTGAAACAGGAAGAGAATAACCATTCATGCTGCCAACAGGCTTAAGGATAGTGTCAACCATCTTAACGAGCTTTTCAGCGCCTTCTGATTTAGCTGCTGATGCATCGTCAGTTGCATTTGCCCAAGATGCCGGAACTTCAACCTTATGATATGCTGTTGCACCTGCATCAATAGCCTTGTGGTTAGCGTCAACGATATCCTGACCCTTCTTTGAGTATGACTTTGTTGCAGCATCCTTCATGTACTGGATAGCTTCAGCAGAAGGCATAACATTTGCAAGAGCAAAGAAAGCTGACTGAAGAATTGTATTTGTACGCTTGCCCATGCCAACTTCAACTGCAAGGTCAATAGCGTTAACTGTATAGAGCTGAACATTGTTTTCAGCAATGTACTTCTTAGCTTCTGCCGGCATGTGCTTGTCTAATTCTTCATCAGACCACTGGCAGTTAATCATGAATACACCGCCCGGCTTAACATCGTTAAC
>CAYPMB010000035.1:0-15371 GCA_964411915.1 uncultured Faecalibacterium sp. | reverse complement strand
GTTGGGACAACCGCAGAGCCCGGCGGTATAGTCGGGCGGTCAGCCGGAGGCTGACGAAAAAACTATCCTTCAGCACAGTTTTTTCTTCTCTATGATTAACCCTTCTTTATTTATCATCAAAACTTGCAGATTTTACTAATTCACAATCGGCAAGGTCAAACTGACAGATCGAAAAATCGGTAACAGTATAGAAATTCTCACCTATATATGCGCCTCTGAACATTCCACTTGAAACTGAATCATCTTCTTGCTTATGAACAAGCCCTTTCTTCAATTGCAGTTCTCCGTCCTTTATCTCAAGCAACGCATAAGAATAAACATTTCTATAATTATTATCAATGTCAGCATATTTTATGACAGGTATGCCAATAAGATTTTTTTCTGCATAGTAAAGGAATGCTTTGTGATTGTCATAGTTTGTCACATCACTTCCTGCATCGCATATTTCAAAGTCAGACACCGCTTTCGGATTGGTCGCATCACTCACATCGAACAGTGTTACCTTAAGCGTTCCTACATCAGCATCAGTTTCATTCCCTCCGTAACCAACTCCGATAATAAAATCTGAACTTATGGGATGAAGATAGGTTGAATAACCGGGAAGTTTAACACTGCCTTTAACTGTTGGGTTCGCAGGATCACTTAAATCAATTATAAACAACGGGTCTGTCTGTTTGAATGTTACAACATAGGCTCTGTCTCCCACAAATCTCGCCGACTTTATTTCTTCGTCTTCCGCAAGATTTTCAAGTTTTCCGACTGTCTCAAGTTTGTCATTAAGAATATAAAGTTTGCTCTCATTTTTAAATGTGGAATAATTATATTCGGTTATTGCAACACGGAGATAACCGTTATATTCGTCAAGGGAAAACTGATTGTTAAGTACACCTTTAACTTCTCCTGTTGCTTTCATTTTTATGTCGTCCTTTGAAAGCTCCACAGAATTTATAACTGCAATATCAGCACCGTTTTCATATTTTGTCTGAGTAAAATAAAGATTTTCACCTGAACAGTAAACTGTATTACACGCTCCCAAATATGCAAATGATTTTCCCTCAAGTTTTTCATTTAATACATCACTTGAAGTTATGACAGTATATTCTGTGCTTTTTTCATCTTTATCCGTCTCAATATTCTCATTTGACACTCTTGTTTCGTTCACTACGGGTATGCAGTTTTCTACAACGGCTTTTCCACTTGAAAATTCCGTCACATTCACACCGTAACTTGAAACGACATAAATGATACCATCGGTCATTCTTGAAGTATTATAATAACCGGACTGCTCTTTTTGACCGACAAGCTTCGGATTTTCTCTATTGGATATATCATAATTGTAAACCAATGTTTGACTATCACTGTCATAACTATTATACCAATCATAGAAAAAAGTAGTATTCTCAGCTGATCCGGCATTTCCATAAGCTATTACATCATCGGCACTGCCGTCTTTCACAATTTGCTTTGTTCCCACAAGTGTCAATCTATCACCGTTAACATATATCTCTTCACCTGTGAAATATGTGTTTTTCTCTTCATTTATTACTATCTTTCCTACTTCTTTAAGGTCTGCTGCTCTGATAATGCGAACAGTATTATGGTAATAAATATCGTCGTCACCGGTTAAGATATATATATACTTGCCGTCATTTTTTATTATATCCCCTTCATCAACCCCTTTTACTTGCACATTTGTTTCGGAATGCACTATATCTCCCGATAAATCTGCTCCACCATTAAATGTACCGGTAGATAAAGGTGATGTTACACTTTGTGAATCATTGATATTTTCTCCCGCCTTGTTATCGGTTTTATTAAAAAAAATGTCGAAATATCGATCATTTTTTCTTTGGTTATACAAAGTCAAAAAGTGGTTTTCGATTTCCTGATATTCTTCCGTTGACACTCTCATCAACTCGATTTTGTTCCACAGCTTATTTCCGCTAAACAATGCGCAAATCACAACTGCAAACACTGCCGCCAATGATGCTATTCTTCTGAAAGAAATTATATTTCCTTTTTTCTTTTTCACAACCACATTTTCAAGTTTTGCCGTAATACTTTCTTTTGACAGATTTTCAGGCAAGTCTTTTTCATTTTTTGAATATGCTTCCTTTATAAAATCCAACTCATCGCTTTTATTCATTTTCCTATGCTCCTTTCTTCGTTCATTATTGCATAAAGTTTATCAGTTGCTCTCGAAAGTTTTGACCGAACAGTTCCCGGTGGAATTGACATCATTTCACCGATTTCACGGCTATTATAAGAACATACCACTGAAAGAAGGACTATTTGTCTTTCTTCTTGCGATATCATTGCCAGAGCTTGTTCCAACTCTGTGTGCAGTTGAATATCAGCAAAGTCTTCTTTTAAATTTGTCTGTTCCTCAATATCCGCAGTATTTCTTCTTTCAATTATGTAACTCAGCTGTTTTTGGCAGTTTCTCAACAGAATTTTAAACAACCAGGATTTGAAAGCCGAATCATTTTTCAGTGAACCTACTCCTGCAAAGGCGTCACATACCGTATCGCTTACCGCATCTTGGGCAGAATATGTATCCCCCAAATAGTAATAAGCAAAATTATACATTTCTTTGCTATAAAGTTCATACAATTCTCCAAAGGCTTTTGAACTGCCTTCTTTAGAAAGCTTTACAAGTTTTTTAATATTCATTGAGCTCATGAATTTTCCCCCCTTGCACTTATATAGTGTAAAAAAAAGAGTCAAAGTGTTGCATCAAAAGCAAAAAAATTTATTTAAGCTGACAGGAACCAGCTTAATTTTACATTATTTCTCATCATCTTTCAACAATAGCATTGTTTCTGTGGGAATAATATAAGAGGATATTTATCTCCACATTTCAAAAGGAAGGTGCTCTATATGAAAAAAAGCAACAATCGCAAAAAGATGAAAAAGGTCAAACTGATAACAGAGCAATGGACAAACAAAGACGAGATCCGTTCCGACACTCTCGGTTCTTACACAGGAACTCCTGACGATCGAAATTCAGTTCCGGAACAAGATGCAGATGATTTATAGGGAGTTTCTGCTTTAAGGTCAGCCCCGGTGGCGAGGAATACTGCCGAAGGCAGTATTGCCGCGGCCGGGGCCGCGGCGTTTGTGCTTCGCACAAACCCTCGCCACCGGGGCTGACCTCCTGCACAAACCTCCGGAAAATATAAACAGTGTATGCAATTTGACTTGAATATGCTGTTTTTTCGTTGTATAATGATATTTGGAAAATTAAGGGGGTACATATATGAAGAAATCCACCAAAATGATAGTAAAAAGCACTTTAGGAGCGACAGCAGTTTTTCTTGGAGTTTGTGGAGGTATTTACGAATGTGTCTTAGGCAGAAAAGCCATTGATCTGAACAAGAAATATCAGATTTTTTCAGACTCCGATAATAAAGGGTTTTATTCCGGAAATCCGGAGAAAATCAAAGGTGATGCTTGGTACAAAACGGTAAAGCCAAAACCTATATCCACCATGGGCGATGATGGTAATATTATTTATGCGTATGTGGCAAAACAAAAAGTATATTCCACAAAATGGGCAATATGTATTCACGGTTATACAGATTCACCTTTAGGAATGGCAAACATAGGTAGATATTATTACGAAAAAGGCTATAATGTATTACTTCCCTGCCTTAAAGCTCACTCTCTTGACACAAGTAATTATTGCTCCATGGGTTATTACGACAGATATATGATTTGCCGATGGGTAAATTATATAACACAAAAAGACTCAATGGCACAAATAGTTCTTCACGGAGTGTCAATGGGCAGCGCAACAACCATGCTTGCCACAGGAGAGAGACTTCCTGAAAATGTTAAATGTGCTGTTTGTGATTGCGGTTACACCTCAACTTGGGATCAATACTCCATTCAGATCGTCAGCATGCTTCATCTTCCGGTGTATCCGTTTTTGCCTGTTATAAATAAAATTTCCGTTTTAAGAGGCAATCTTGATATGAAGAAGTGCGCACCAATAAAGGCTATCGCTCACAGCAAGACACCTACCCTTTTTATTCACGGTGAAAAAGACCGTTTCGTTCCTTATGAAATGATGGGAAAACTTTATGATGCTTGTAGCGCGGAAAAAGACAAGTTGACAGTTCCGGAGGCATTTCATGCTACCTCGTCTTACGTTAATCCTGAGTTATACTGGTCAAAGGTTCAACAGTTTACTGAAAAATACATAAATTAAGGCGGTATAACAAATGAAGAAGTTAACGAAAACCCTCGCTTTTGCCGGTGCTGTCACCGGATTATCTCTGACAGCTTATATAAAAGCGGCAGAGTCCACATACACAAATCAAATTGTAAATCCGGATTATCTTATTATTTTAGGATATAATCTTAAAGATGACATTGTGACGGATATGCTTCAAATGAGAATTGATGCGGCAGCTGAGTTCCTCAAAAATAATCCTCATACCATTGCTATACCCACCGGTGGTATAACAAATCCCAATCAAACTGTCAGTGAGGCTCAGGCAATAAAGTCCGGACTTTTGGCTCATGGAATTGATGAAGAAAGAATTATTCTCGAAGATCAGGCTAAGACAACGGTTGAAAACTTTGAAAACTGTAAGAGCATCATTAAAAGCAGGTGCAAAAACATGAATTCCGCAAGAATAGGATTTATCACCAGCGATTTTCATGTTCTGCGTTCATCGATTATATGCAAAAAAGCCGGACTCAGCGCTGTTGGATTACCGGCACCCTCACCTAAAAAATATTATAAGGCATATCTTATTCGAGAATTTCTAATATTCCCGAGTATGTATATTGAAAAAATGAAAGGAAGTAAATAATATGATCAACAAAATTCACACAGACAAGGCTCCTCAGGCTATTGGCCCTTATTCACAGGCAATCACAGTAAACGGTATGCTTTACACTTCAGGTCAAATTCCAGTTGATCCTGTGACGGGAGAAATTGACGGCAACGATATCACAGCTCAGGCAACAAGAGTTTGCGAAAATCTCAAGGCAGTTTTAGACGAGGCAGGAACTACGTTTGAAAATGTTATCAAGACAACTTGTTTCCTTGCAGATATGTCTGATTTTGCAGATTTCAACAAAGTTTATGCAGAGTATTTTGTTTCCAATCCTGCCCGTTCTTGTGTTGCTGTAAAACAGCTCCCCAAAAGTGTCCTTTGTGAAATTGAAGTTATTGCGGTTATAGATTGATTTTTTTAAACGAAACACCTTCCCGGCATCGAACCGTGAAGGTGTTTTTTTATGTGGTTTTGGCGTTTAAGTGGAAGTTTTGGGGAAACCTTCGGGGCGAAGGTTTGCGTGCTGCGCACGCAAACCAAGCGTGGCTGCGCCACGCTTGCGCCTTACCGCAGGCAAGGCGCAAGCCCCGGAGGCTCGCCCCAAACTCCCACCGGCTGAAATCGGCATAACCATAAAAACAGCACACAAGCATTGCCCCCGGCGGGCAATCTTGTGTGCTGAACCGTGAATATATTTTTTTACTTTGACGGTGCAGTGGGTACTACTTCCTGCATCGTTACTTTTTCCTTATCGTAAAGGGTTGTGTATTTGTCTTGATAATAATTTTCTGCTGAGCACTCAAAAGAACCGTCAGGTGCAAAATTGATAACAGTGCAGCCACGCTGTGAACCCATCTTGTAAATTCCCGGATATGCAAGATAGTCAACGCTCATGCCGTAAGTGAGTCTGATGCCCTTGTAATCAAGTGAGAAGTTATTTTCATGGTCGTGACCGCAGAAAATACCCTTTGTTGAACCTAACTCTTGCATAGTTTCAAACAACTCGTCACTGCCCGTTCCACAGTAAACAACTTTATTGTCCTCACCGGCAACACCGTAATAAAGTTCAACATTCTCTGTGTCCTTAAATCCGTTATCAGCATATTCATACCATGCTTCCCTGTATTCAGCCAAAGGAATGTGGAAAAATGCCACTGACTTTATATCGGACTTTTTCTTTGAACCTAAAGATTTGTATACTTCGTTATTCTCTTCGTTTAACTGTGATATAGCATTTTTATACCACTCGATCTGGTTTTCATGAATATTGTCATATTTCCACATTATGCCGAAATAGTCGCCGTCAATATATGAATGGCTGTCAAACACGAAAAGAGACTGAGTAATAATACCCTTACTGTTCTTTATATTGATAATTTGGTTGCCGTATCCGTCAACATCTTCAGGACCTGTCTGGAAAAGACAATATTTGAAATCTTCACTTGAATAAAACTTTGAAATATCTTCTCTGCTGTAAAAACTGTATGCTTCTGTATCATGGTTACCGAAACATATTGTCCAGTATACGCCTAATTTTTCCATTAATGCCGCAATAATCTTTGCTGAAGAAAGATTGTTAAAAGTACCGGCCTGGAAAGGAACGGGATAAGATGCATCACCTGTGATTACAACAAGGTCGGGTTTTTCGGCTGTTACCATTGCCGCAACTGCATTGAGCGCCATTGCGTCTTTTTTAAGAGACATCCAACCGCCGCCTATATGTATATCAGTCAGTTGAAGAACTTTAAAATCACGGTCTGTGGTAAATGTCCAATATCCGTTTTCATCTTTTTCCGGCACAAGCTGGTTTTCAATCTGCACTGTTTCAAAAGAAAGAGCTTTTTCTGTGTTGGCTTTATTACCCATAAGGCTCACAACTACTCCAACAGCTACTAAGAGAACTACCGCAGCCACAATGCAAGCTATTACCTTGAGTGCGACTTTACCTGATTTTTTCTTCGTTTTTTTAGTGTTTTTTTCTTCTGTTTTCATATTTATTTCTCCTTAAAAAATTATTTCCGCATTTATAGGTACTTCTTCCAGTTTTTTCAAAAGTTCCATTTTGCTCTTCACCGGATCTGTACCCTGTATAAACTTTACTTTTACAAAGGCGATAATTTCATTTTCTCCGTGTATGTAATACACATCTTCAATTCCTTTAACATTCCCATTTTCAAATATGCAACTTTCAAGTTGATTTCTTATATCCGAAGGAACATATCCTATCAGTTTTCTCACATGAGTAACGATCATTTTCACAGCGGACACAATAATTATTATGCTGATGCCCATACCGCAAAAAGCGTCAATAGCATATCTTCCGTGACTTGAAAGTAACAATGTAAGCACTGTAACAGCGGTCACAAAAAAGTCAAGCAAGCTGTCAACAGACATTACTTTAACTACTGATGAGTTCTCCTTCTTTGACCAATAGCCAAAAACAAAATAAAGTACCAATTTTGCAACAGCTGTGGCTGTAAGCAGAACTAAATACTTCAAGTTATAATTTACCGGAGTCGGATACATCAGTCTTTCAAATGACGAATATGCAAAATATATTCCCGCCAGCGCCACCATGACCGACATTAAGAAAGACAGCAAATGTTCCGTCCGTCTGAGCAAACCCTTTGCCCATTTTTCGCTTGACTTTGCCATAAGACCGAGACACATCAAAACTACCAATCCTGATATGCTGTCGAAAAAGTTGTTGATACCGTCAGAATATATGCTTATGCTGTTTGAAGCAAGGCCAACATACATCTTAGTCACAAACAGAATTAAGTTTGCAGAAAATGAAACGCCACAAAGTACCGTGATATGTTTTTTCACTGTTCATGCACATCCCATGTTCAAATTTGTAATACCCCCGGGGGTAAAAAAATAAGCCAACGAAAACCAAATTTTCGATATGTAAAATACCGTGCTTTTGAGTGTTTCCGTTTACGATAGTATACCACGATACTTTAAGTTATTCAACATATTTTTAACATTAGTTTTGCTATTTCGGCAAAGAAAAAAGCAGATACCCTATTGGATACCTGCTTCTATTTGGCAGAGGTATAAGGATTCGAACCTTAAATGACGGAGTCAGAGTCCGGAGTGTTACCGTTACACTATACCTCTTCAACGCTCATGTATTATACAAGTTTTACAGCTATTTGTCAATACTTTTTTCAAAAAAATTTATTTTATTTTCAAATTGCTTTTTGAGCATTATTTATTCTCCCCACCTAAGGAATATTTTCCAATAAAAACTGCAAATACTACATTTAAGCAGAAAACGAATTGACAAATATTGTAATCAATAGTAAAATTCAAATATCGGTACTATATTATTATAATAAAACACGAATTTTGCTTATTCCAATTCGGATATAACGACAAAAACTTAAGAGAGGTTACTTATGTATTCAATTTTAGAATTTTGGCAACAAATGACAGCCAACCCACTGTTATTCATCGCTGTTGTGCTGACTCTCGGTGTAATCTTGGTCAACGGATGGACAGATGCGCCAAATGCAATCGCAACTTGTGTTGTAACAAGATGTATGCCACCTAAAGCAGCCATACTTATGGCGGCGGTATTCAACTTCCTCGGTGTTTTTGTGATGACACTCGTAAATGCCACAGTTGCCGAAACCATTACCAAAATGGTGGACTTTGGCTCAAACCCCGATGAAGCCATTATAGCTTTAAGCGCTGCCCTGTTTGCTATTGTTCTTTGGGCGATGCTCGCCTGGGTATTTGGCATACCGACAAGCGAAAGTCACGCATTGATTGCAGGTCTCACCGGTAGTGCAATCGCTTTGCATAACAGTTTAGAAGGTGTTAACGGCTCAGAATGGATCAAGGTTGTTTACGGCATCGGAATTTCCGTTGTTTTAGGTTTCGGTCTTGGCTGGATAGTATGCAAACTTGTTACCGTAATGTTTTACAATGCAGATCGTCCGAAAACAGAACCATTTTTCAGAGGGGCGCAAATTGTCGGTGCTGCCTCAATGGCTTTCATGCACGGTGCTCAAGACGGTCAGAAGTTTATGGGTGTTGTTCTCCTTTGCGTTTATATGTCAAAAGGTCAGGCGTTACCATCGGACATTGACATTCCCGTTTGGCTCATGGTTGTCTGCTCAGTCGTAATGGCGGCAGGCACTGCAATGGGCGGTAAGAAGATAATCAAATCTGTTGGTATGGATATGGTTAAATTGGAGAAATATCAAGGCTTTTCAGCTGATATTGCAGCAGCTCTCGCCTTATTGATCTGTTCCATCTTCAGTCTTCCCGTCTCCACAACTCACTCAAAGACCACTTCCATCATGGGTGTTGGTGCGGTAAAACGAGTTTCCGCAATCAACTTCGGAGTTGTCAAGGAAATGGTACTTACATGGGTGCTTACCTTCCCCGGTTGCGGTTTGGTAGGTTTCTTAATGACCAAGTTATTTATGTTTATATTCATCTGAGAAAGGAAATAAAAAAATGGCTAAAGGCGATAAATTTTACTTTGAAAACTTTAAAGCAAGCACTGAACTTTCAAAAAAAGCTGCTTTATATTTAGTGGAATGCTTAGAAAATTATAATCCTGCAAATATTGAAACAATGCTCAAGGGTATGCACGAGATTGAGCATACCGCCGACAAAAAGAAACACGAGATGACAGAGGCTCTTGCAAAGGCATTTGTTACACCTGTTGATCGTGAGGATTTGGATATGTTAAGCCAAAAGCTTGATGAAGTTACAGACAAAATCGAAGAGATACTTCAAAAACTTTATATTTACAATGTTGATTTAATTGACTCATCTGCTGTTGAGTTTGCGAAAAAGTTAGTTAAGGCTTGCGATATTCTTTCAAATCTTATGGCTGAGTTTGAGAACTTCAAGCGTTCCAAAAAGCTCAAGCCCCTTATTATTGAACTTAACGATGTTGAAGAAGAATGTGACCAGCTTTATCTTACAACCATGCACAATCTGACAAAGAATTCCAAAGATGTTTTAAGAACGGTTTCTATGATTAAGATATATGACTGTTTTGAGTCCTGTGCAGACGCTTGTGAACATGTAGGAGAGTGTTTGGGCACAGTTATAATGAAGAATACCTGATATTGATTTAAGGCAAAACAGACAAAACTAACGAGCTATAAAAACCAATGGTTTTTATAGCTCGTTTTGGTGTTTAGAGGTTGGGGAAAGTGGAGCGCCCGCGGTCGTGGGCGCGTAAACCCAAGGTCAGCCGGAGGTTGACAACCGCCCGCGGTATAGTGGGCGGACGAAAGCGGAGCTTTCGCAAAAAACTGACGGCTGGCAGTGATCAGAAAACTATCTCCACTTTACTGCCCCCTGATTTTTCCTTCGTGACAACTATCTGTTTATCGATTTTTTCCTTAAGTTCGGCAACATGGGAGATTATACCCACAAGTTTATTGCCATCGGAAAGGGATGAAAGTGCTCTTAATGCTTGTCGAAGTGATTCTTCATCAAGTGAACCAAACCCTTCATCGACAAACATTGTATCTAATTTTATGCCCCCTGCCATTGACTGTATTTCATCTGAAAGTCCTAAAGCAAGAGAAAGAGATGCCTTAAAACTTTCACCTCCGGAAAGTGATTTAACATCACGGACAGTGTCATTATAATGATCTTTAACATCAAGTTCAAGGCCGCTTTTATTCTTTAAATTTGTTGCCTCTTTACGGCGAACAAGTTCATATTGACCGTCTGACATAACCATAAGCCTTGTGTTCGCTTTTCTGATTATGCGTTCAAAGAAAGTGGCTTGAATATATGTTTCAAGCATTATTTTTTCCTTTCCGCTAACATTTCCGTTTGCCGTTTCCGAAAGAGATGTTACCCATCTCAATTTTTCTTCGACTTTCGTCAATTCGCAACTTTTTGAAACAACATTGTCTTTGACTCGTTTATTTCCATCAATGCGTATATTCACATCTCCTTGTTTTTTTAAAAGCAAACCTTTTTGTTCAATGAGATTATTTTTTTCTTCCTTAATCTCATCTTCATCAATTGGTTTTTCCTCCTTAAGAGTCGCGCTTAATTGCTGTATCTTACCCTTAAGTTCAGTGAGCTCTTTTTCCTTTTCACGGAAATCTGTCTCCGCTTTTTCAAGGCCGTTTTTATACTCATCTATCTCCTTTTTCAGTTCATCAACAAAAGAATATGCTTCTTCTTTCGTCTCGAACTTCAATTTCTTTGACGCATCTTCAATTTGCTTCTCCACTTCTTCAAGAGCAGTCTTGTGGATCGATATGGCTTTCTCTTTTTGTTCTGAATCGGATCTTATTTTTTCAAGTTCCTTTTCTTTTTCCGGTATTTTTCCTTCGAGAACTTCTTTTCTTTTAATATTTTGAGTTTCGTAATTGATTTTAAAATTCAATTCTGAAATTTCACCAATCAATCGTTCTAACAACTCTTCAACTTTGATTAAAGCAAGGCTTATATCAGATTCCTCAAGAAGTTCGGAAGAAGAAAGGATAAGGCTCTCTTTTTCCGATTTCACTTTACCGAAAATTTCTGCTGCTTTTTGGCTTAATTGTGAAGTTCTCTCTCCGGCTTTATCGGCTTTTGCTTTTGCTGTTTTGAGCTGTTCCTCAGTTGGTGTCTCCATCGGTTTAGTGGCTTTTTTCGGATGAGTTAAAGAGCCGCAAACAGGACATGGCATATTCTCGACAAGGTTTTCCGCCAATATACCTGCTTGGCAATCAAGAAAAGCCTTATTAAGACCGTTATAGAATTTTGTTGCCTCCGTTGACTCATTTTCTGCTGAAAGATAGGCATTTTGTGCGTCTTTAAGATGGCTTTCCAGCTCCTTAAATTTCTTAACCCTTTCTGCAAAACTTTCCGCTTTTTTCTTTTTTTCTTCCGCTTGATCTTTTTTTCTTAAAAGCTTTTCCTTTTCAGTTTGAGAGGCGGAAACTTTTTCAAGTTCAGCCTTAAGATTTTGTATTTCATCGGAAGTGGTCTTAGTTTTCCCTTTAAGCTCATTGACAGTTTTCTCATTTAAATCAATTGAACCGATAAGCTCTTTTTTACGCTTTCTCCTTTCTCCCAAGGACTCATATTCATCAAACTGAGCCTCAACTTCGGCAACAAGTTTTTTCTTCTCTTCAAAACTCTCATTTTGACTCTTAAGCTGTTTCAATTTTTCATCAAGTTTGGAAATAAGCAGATTTTTTTCCTCATATTCACGCTTAAGTTTTTGCTGTTCTTCAAGTGACTTTCTGCGATTCTCCCCACGGTTAATGATTACATTAACTTTTTCGATTTCTTTTTCAACCGCATTCAACTGTTCATTGGTTTTGCTCAGAATTTCGCCGTCTTTTTGCAGCAGTTGATCCAAAAGTTCAACCACATCACTTGTCATCATTTCTCCGTTTTTCGCTTTTTGGACTTCAATTGAAAGAACATCGTCTTCGTCACAGCGAATATCACCGATATACTGTTCAACACTGTGTTTGACCTTTTCATAACTGCTTGAAAGAGTTGCTGATTCGTTTTTCAGTCGGTTTTGAAGTGTTAGATAGTATCCGGTCTTGAAAATGTCACGGAAGATTTTTTGCCTCTCACCTGTATCAGCATGAAGAAGTTTCAAAAAATCTCCTTGTGCTATCATGGCAATTTGTGAAAACTGATCCCTGTTAACACCTATAATTTCACGAACAGCTGAATCGACTTCTTTTGTCTTAGTCACAACTCTTCCGTCAGGATATGTGAGGTATGCCTCGGCCTTCTGCTTCACTGTGCCTTCGCCTTTTTTAGCCGGTCTTTCATATTCCGGTGTTCTTTTTACGGTATATACTTTATCTCCGTTTTTAAACTTAAGTTCAACTTCTGTAATTGTGTTTGCATCGGCATATTTTGATCTAAGCATGGAAGAATTTCTGCCGTTTCCGCTGGGTTCACCGAAAAGGGCATAGGTTATGGCATCAAAAATCGTGGTCTTACCTGCACCTGTATCTCCGGTGATAAGATAAATTCCGTTTTCTCCCAACTTTGCAAGATCAATCTCCGTTTCCCCCGCATAAGGGCCAAAAGCAGATATTTTCAGATTTAACGGTCTCATTTCTCACCCTCCCAAATTTCTTCCATTATCCCACAAACGAACTCCTTTTGCACCTCGCTCATGGGTTGATTGTTTTGTACCTCATAAAATTCCGAAAACAATTCAAGGGGTGACTTGTTCTCCACATTTTCAGCAGAACCCACATTCCGATTTTTCCCCGTCCGTGTATTGTCATATTCGATTTTCATAAGGTTAGGATAAATCACACGCAACTTGCTCATTGCATCGGGAACATTCTCTTCATCGGTCAAAACAATTCGCATATAATCAAGGAGATTTGTATTTTCATAATTCTTTTTCAGAACAATATCTTCATACTTTCCTTTGATTTCCCTGAAATCACGCTTTGGAATTAAAGGTATGGTACTAATTTCCACATTGCCCTTTTCCTTTAATTCCACCACTGTTACGCTCTTTTTGTGATTAGCTTCGGAAAAGGAGTATTTCAAAGGAGTACCGCAATATCTGACCGTTTCTCTGCTCATTTTTTGAGGGCCGTGAATATGACCTAAAGCCACATAATCAAAGGGATCAAACACAGACACATCAACATTGTCGGTTCCTCCTACGGAAATATCCTCTGAGTCACTCCTTGCAGCGCCTGTTACAAACTGATGGGTAATAAGAATATTCCTCTCGTTTTCGTCAACATTCATATTATCAACAGCGACTTTAAGAGCATCGGTATAACTTTCAATTTCCATGTCCGGAAAAAATCTACGAACGTTTACAGGTTTAACAAAAGGTAACATATATACATTAACTTTTCCGTATTCGTCAACAAGCGAATATGGGTTCACATTGCCGTTATAGACAGGACTTATATGTATACCGCTTAAATCAATAAGTCTGTTGCCGAAAGACAGCCTTTCTGCACTGTCGTGATTGCCACTGATTAGGTATACGGGGATTTTTCTCACAGAGAGGCGGAAAAGAAAATCATCAAGAAGTTGCACCGCTTCGGCAGAGGGAACAGATTTATCATAAACATCGCCTGCGATAATAATACCGTCAGGCTTTTCGCTGTCAATTATTCCCAATATAACCTTAAGTATATATTCTTGATCCTCAAGCATTGAGAACTCATTGACCCGTTTACCGATATGCAAGTCAGAAAGATGTATAAACTTCATTTGACTCCACTCCCCTTTTAGTAATGTTGAAATATTATTTCGATATATGCTGTTAGTCATAATATTCATTATATCAACTTTCCCCTTGTTTTGCAAATATAATGTGGGCAAAATGGAAGGAGAAAAGCAATCAAAAAAATTTTAATTGGTGATAACTTTTGTTTGAAGCAGTGACATAATAAAATCCCCGGCTGAACCGGGGATTTTATTATTAAATTTTAAGTTAACAATTATTCTTCGTAAGCATATTTGTTACCCTGCGGTTAAAAACGGTATTTGATAGATAGCATAGCACAGGTTTGCAAGGACCTATACATATTCACCACACTTTATCCCATTTTCGACTGCACTATATTATTCGCTGCAAACTCGCTGTAATAATCACGATAAAAAGACTGATACGCATTGAAATCCAAATGGCAGTCCCAACCCATCAATTCCATTTCTACACCAAACACTTTGGCATAAACATTCAGCTCATTCATGCCATTTTTAATGTAAAACTGCTTCCTTTTTCTCTTAATATCCACATTATCGGCATTATCCTGAACTCTTTCTATTTCAGCAAAAACGCCCTTACCTGCATATTTATTTCGTATTGTTTTTAGTATTTCCGATCCAATTCCCGTATGCCTTTGTTCAGTATCAACTGCAAGATAATCAAGCAATATTATTCCATCACCGTTTATGGTTGCGGCAAACCCGACAAATTTCCCGTCCTTTTCAAAAAACCAAACATCAGACTTATGGTTTTTCTGCATAGATTTAATAATAGATAACGGTTTTCTCTCATCACGAGGAAATGCTTTTTTATAAAGTCTTCGTATTTTCTCCCATTGTGAAAAGCCTTGTGCTTGGCAACAATTCATTCGACCCACTCCACTGTTAGTAATGTTGAAATATAATTTTGATATATGTTTTAACTATGATATTTATTATACCAACTTTCCCATCGTTTTGCAAATATGATGTGGGCGAGGTGGAGGTCAAATTTCTCACAGAACGTCAGTCCTTACTTCCCGTCTTTGCACCAAAAATAACCGGAGACCCCATTCGTTTTAGATGTAAGAACTCTTTTGAAAGAAATGATTGCAAAAGCAAAGCGAATCCTGTCTGATTTGCGAACACTTTAGTACAACAAACACGGCAATTATCAAAAACAAATCAATTTCGGATTTATTTTTAATTTTAAGCAATCAAATCACGAAAACTATTTTCAAAAGCATTTTTTAAAAGTATAAATCCCCTGTGTTTACAGATAATAGAAATGTTATCAAAAAACAAAGGGGATTTTATACATGAAAGCCACAGGGATAGTGCGTAGGATTGACGATTAGGTTATAATAGGGACAAGGTCAGAAAGCCTTGAAAACACTGGTG
>CAYPMB010000034.1:0-15566 GCA_964411915.1 uncultured Faecalibacterium sp. | reverse complement strand
TTTTAACGCAGCAGATGCGCTGTTTGTTCAAAACAAATCGATTTCGGATTCGTCTTCAATGCTTAAGTTTTGGGAACTTTCACTACAAATGTATATTCCGTTTCATTTTCCTGCCGTTGGCATTGAGCTTTAATCCCAGCCTCCTGCATCACCTGAACTGCATGGTTTATTGTGTTCACAAAGATTTTCACATCTTTGAAAAAAACTATTCTGTGTCTTTTCTGCTGTGGCGGTTGGATCAACATTTTTTCCACAAGTTTCTCTGTTTGTTCAACTGTGAGTTTGTTTGTGACGATTTCTTTCAATGCGTCCCGCTGTTCCTGTTCGGAAAGTCTGAGCAACGCCCTTGCGTGTCTGTGAGTCAGTCCGTTTTCGATAATTCCCTTTTGGATATCCGGTGACAGTCTTAAAACTCTCAGCAGGTTTGACACGGCGGATTGGGTTTTCCCAATACTTATGGCTATATCTTCTTGTCGCATACCATATATTGTGGTTAGATTCTGGATAGCTTTTGCTTCTTCAATGAAATTCAGTTCTTTTCGCTGCAAATTCTCAATCAGCGCAAAAACAGCAGAGTTTCTGTCATCAACCTCCATTATAATGCAAGGTACACTTTTAATTCCTGCCATTTTAGCGGCTCTCAGCCTTCTTTCCCCTGCTATCAATTCATATATATCCCCTTGGCGTCTGACAGTCAAGGGTTGGATTATGCCGTTTTTTCTAATACTTTCCGATAATACAGCCAATTCCTCCGTATCAAAGTGATTTCTCGGTTGATTTTTGTTTGGCATTATTTTATAAACATCAACAAGGAATATTTGACCGGCAGTTTTAGGTTTTGTTTGTGAAAACATCTGTGTGTCCTCCTTGGGGGTTGGGGGAAGAGCGCCCCGCGGTATAGTGGGGCGGCGAAAGCGGAGCTTTCGCAGGAGAACCCCCTGTTTAATGAGAGTATAGGGCGTGAGCCAAAGTTAATATGTTCAGCGCATATAAAAACTTCCGTTTCTGTGATAACCTTATCACAAAAATGGAAGCCTGTCCACTATTTTTCATCGCAACTTCAGACAGTTATCGCCGTTTTCCCCCTTATTCTAATGGGAACTTTGCCATTTTGGCAGACGGTCTCGGATATTTTGTCGGAGTTGGACATATCTTTTTTACTTTTATTATGGTTCTGTTGCCTGCATCTTCAAGATCAAAGCTGTGCTTTTCTTCGATCTGCCCACCTAATATGTGAATTGCCTTTTTTGCTCCGCTGATTTCTTCTTCAGCTTTTGCACTCTTCATCGCAACGAAGTATCCCCCAACTTTAACATAGGGCAAGCAATATTCACTTAAGTCTCTAAGATTAGTTACGGCTCTTGCTGTCGCAAAATCAAACTTTTCTCTGTATGCCTCATCTTTTCCTCCGTCCTCTGCTCTTGCGTGGATAATTTCAGCTTGGAGGTTTGTTTCACGTGAAACATCAGATAAGAAATTCAATCTCTTCTTAGTGCTGTCAAGAAGTGTTACCTTTAGGTCGGGTCTTGCGATCATAAGAGGAACACCAGGGAAACCTGCTCCTGTTCCAACATCAATGAGTGATGCACCTTCCGGAACTTGGTTATATGATAAAAATGTAAGGCTATCAATAAAATGCTTTATTACAATATCATCAGGTTCGGTAATTCCCGTTAAGTTCATTACCTTATTATATTCAACCAACATTTTTGCATATATATCAAATTTCTCAACCGCAGTATCATCAAGACTGATATTATATTTTTCAGCGGTGTTAATAAGAAGTTCTTTTGAAATAAACATAAGTTAACCTTTCTTGTTTTTTGCAAGATAAATAAGCAATACTGATATATCCGCCGGGCTGACACCTGATATTCTCGATGCCTGACCAACATTTGCCGGTTTTACCTTATTCAGCTTTTCTCTTGCTTCTAATCTTAAACCTACTACATCTTCATAATCAACATTTGCAAGGGATTTGACCTCAAGTCTTCTCATTTCATCAACCTGAGCCAACTGCCTTTTTATATAACCCTCATATTTTATCTCAATTTCCACCTGTTCAAAGATTTCATAAGGTAAGTCGGGTCTATTTGGGTCAAATGGAGTGAGTATTTCATAATTCAACTGAGGTCTTTTTATAAGTTCTGTTATTCTACAACCTGTTTTCAGCGGTGATGTTTCACGTGAAACCAAAAGTTCATTGATTTCATCGGAAAGAGGAACACCAACTGTTTTAATTCTCTCTCGCTCCTCAGCTATCAATTCCATCTTGCGGCAAAATCTTTCCCATTTCTCCTCCCCTACAAGACCAATGTTGTGACCGATTTCCGTAAGTCTTATATCAGCATTGTCTTGTCTGAGAAGAAGTCTATATTCACTTCGAGATGTCATCATTCGATATGGGTCGGAACAACCCTTCGTGACAAGGTCGTCTATCAGCGTTCCAATATATGATGATGCTCTGTCAAGAACAAGCATTTCTCTTTCTTTTATCTTCATTGCCGCATTTATTCCCGCAATTAAACCTTGTGCTGCTGCTTCTTCATATCCGCTTGACCCATTAAACTGTCCGGCACCAAAAAGTCCCGGGAATTCTTGAAATTCCAATGTTGCATTTAAAGAAAGTGGATCAACACAATCATATTCAATGGCGTATGCAGTTCTCATGACTTGAACATTCTCAAGTCCGGGAATTGTCTTTAAGAATGAAAGCTGAACATCTTCGGGAAGTGAAGATGATAAACCTTGAAGATACATTTCTTCTGTGTTTGCTCCGCAAGGCTCAATGAAGATCTGGTGTCTTTGCTTTTCAGCAAAACGAACGATTTTATCCTCAATTGAAGGACAATATCTTGGGCCGACACCATCAATCTTTCCACTGTAAAGAGGAGAACGGTGGATATTATCAAGAATTACCTTTTTGGTCTCCTCGTTTGTATAAGTAATATAGCAAAGTTCTGAGTTTTCCGGAAGTTTCTCGCAATCAAATGAGAAAGGCACTATTCTCTCATCTCCGGGTTGCTCTTCCAAGCGTGAAAAGTCAACACTTCTTCTATTGACTCGTGACGGAGTTCCGGTTTTGAACCTTCTGGTTGGCAAACCTAATTTTTTAAGGGATAAGCCTAAATCTTTTGCGGCAAACATTCCGTCAGGCCCACCGTCATAGCTGACATCACCAACATAAATTCGACCGCCTAAGAAAGTTCCCGTTGCGATAATCACACATTTAGCAGTATAAATTGCCTCCAGCATGGTGGTAACTTCCCATTTTCCGCCATCGATCTGCTTTAAATCAGTGATTTCTGCTTGGCGAAGTTCAAGATTTTCGCATCTTTCAAGGCAACGCTTCATATATGAGCTGTATTCTCTTCTATCAATCTGGGCACGAAGGGAGTGAACAGCCGGGCCTTTACCCAAGTTAAGAATACGGCTCTGCAAAGTGTTTGCATCAGCTGCCTTTCCCATTTCACCACCTAAAGCGTCTATTTCACGGACAAGATGTCCTTTCGATGTTCCGCCAATAGAGGGGTTGCAGGGCATATTACCCACCCAATCCATATTTATTGTAAATACACAGGTTTGACAGCCCAATCTGGCAGATGCCAATCCTGCTTCAATGCCGGCATGACCGGCACCGATAACTATAACATCATAATCTTTTGCAAAATATTTCATATTATCATTCCCTTTTGGAATTATTTTTCTTTTTTAGAATTATTTTCCTACACAAAATCTTGCGAACACCTCATCAACAATGGCATCGCTTGCTTTTTGACCTGTAAGTTCCAACAAAGCCTCAACTGCACAATCAACACTTACATTCACTGCATCAAGAGTCATGCCTGATTCAAAAGCAGTCAATGCCTCATCAATACATGTCAGCGCCTTGGTCACATCAGCTCTTTGTCTCTCCGTTGTAAGCATTGCAGCAGAGGTGTCAAGTTCATCTGTGCCTAAAAGGGATTCGACAGAGGTTCTTAACTGTTCGTACCCCTCATTATTCTTGGCGGATATTTCCACAACAGCAGAAACTTTCCCCTTAAGAACGTCCGCATCAAAACTTCTATCCAAATCCGTCTTATTTATAACCGCAATACTCTTCTTATTTTCACAAAAAGACAAAATATCCCTGTCTTCCGAGGTGATTTCCTGTGAACTGTCAAAAACTGCAAGAACAAGGTCTGCTCTTTCAAGTTTCTGCTTAGCCATATCCACACCGATACTTTCAACAGTGTCCTCTGTTTCGTGTATGCCGGCAGTATCGGCAAGGCGGAGAATAACATCACCAAGTCGGACAGTTTCTTCAACCACATCTCTCGTTGTTCCTGCAACGGAAGTGACAATTGAACGGTTATAACCGCTGAGCATATTCATAAGGGTGGATTTTCCAACATTAGGTCTGCCCACAATGGCAGTGTTCACACCTTCGGTTATGGCTTGACCTGCATCAAATCGTGAAAGGAGAGTCTCCAGTTCATTTTTGGCTTTTCTGAGGCTTGAAGAAATTTCATCATTTCCAAGTTCTTCTATTTCCTCATCGGGATAATCAACCCATGCCGACAAATGAGCGCACAAGCCAATAAGTATATCGTTGATTTCTTTTATTTTCTTTGACAACGCACCGTCAAGAGCATTAAGTGCAGCACGGGCAGCCTGTTCACCCTGAGCAGAGATAATACTCATTACAGCTTCCGCTTCCGTTAAATCTTTTTTGCCGTTAAGGAAAGCTCGTTTTGTAAATTCACCCGGTTGAGCCGGAACTGCACCGGCATTAAACAAGGCTCTCAGAGTTTTTTGGAGAATAAAAAGTCCTCCGTGGCATGAAAGTTCCACCACATCTTCGCCTGTATAGCTTTTTGGTGCTCTAAAAACGAAACAAACAGCCTCATCTACAGCCACTCCATTTTCTTCAACCATACCTAAAGTCCCATGGTACCCCTTCAATTGGCTGAGATCGAGACCTAATTTGCTCTTAAAAACCTTAGAAGTTATGCTGATTGCATCATCACCGGAAATTCTGATAACACCAAGGCCTCCGGCGGCTTGGGGTGTTGATATAGCAGCAATAGTTGTTGACATGATGAGTTCCTCCGACAAAATCATAAAAATCTTGTTTTTTCTATATTAGAAATTATACATATTAGGAGGGTAGTCTTACTTTCATTTTTTGTTTCTTCTCACTTTTGGTTTTTCCGAAAGCTCCGCTTTCGTGCCCGACTATACCGCCGGGCGCCCCCTCCGTCAAAATCGTAAACGATTTTGCCACCTCCCCCACAGGGGGAGGGGCTTTTCAATATAATCACAAAAGGACGGGCAACGCCCGCCCCTACCTTTGTAATTTAAGTATGGTCTTTCAGGGAACATCACTGTTCCGCTGTGGTATCTTCTTCAATTTCACCGAGAATGGTGTCAGTGTCAAAAACTGTCTTTTCCAAGTTTTCTTCACCGATATTTTCAGCAAAATATGTTTCTATATATTCAAGATTTATGTCTCTTATACCGTGAGTGGATATTGTCTCCTCATTGATAATTGAAAGAGGAAGAACTCGCACATTGGCAGTGTTAGCCTCATACATAGTCACTATTGGTATAAGTTTTGCACTTGCTATTGTTACATCACCGGTCTCTCCGTCTTTTGTGAAAATAATGTCGGCAATAGCACCTAACATATTTTCTTTTGCGTTTTGACCTGAGATAAAGTTACCTAAAGAATAAGCAACAACAGCTTTTGAGCCGTCAGCTTTATCTTTGATTTCCATAGTCTGTGCTGTATATGTTCCGCTGCCGATAACCACATCTGCACCGAAAGAAACAAGATAGTTAGCTATATCCTGCTGTGAAGTTGTGGGAGCCGGCTGTTCGTTATTGTCATAGTTAACATACATAACCACAACATCTGACACAGCTTCCGCCTTCTTAATTATGTCTTTCAGTTCGTTATAAACATCAGCTGTTGTCTTGCCTTCTTCGTTAAGGCAGATAACATAGGGCATACCGTCAGAAGAAAGAGCGTTATTGATATGTTCAGTCACACCGATAAAACTGAAAGTTATTCCGTTAACTTCCTTTGTGGGGATCTGAGTCACTTCTTCCTTTGACTGATAAAGACCTGTTAAAAGAACGCCTGTCTTGCTTGTCCAATAATTATAAGTGTGGCTTGCACCCTCACTGCCTTTGTCACCGACATGCTTATTTGCATGGTTGACAACGCTGAAACCTAAATCGGTTATGGCATCACCGATTTCAGCCGGTGAGCAGAAGTTAGGATAAGATGATGGAGCGATGGTAT
This sequence comes from uncultured Faecalibacterium sp., assembly GCA_964411915.1. Classification (GTDB taxonomy): domain Bacteria; phylum Bacillota; class Clostridia; order Oscillospirales; family Acutalibacteraceae; genus UBA6857. The sequence goes on along the minus strand of CAYPMB010000034.1, from coordinate 9,274 downwards.
CGGAAATAATTGTTTCCTGGTTGATCATTGCAATATCGCTCTCAGATATAATGCTTTTAATTGCATCATAAGCATAAGAGAAATCATATCCCCCGTTTTCACTTCTTGAGGCTGCCTGCTCATAAATATAATTGTGAATGATATTGTCTCCGGCACACATGAGTCTTGCCGTATAACTTTCGGTTCCTTCCGGTTTTTTATTTTCACCGTTGCCGATTGTTGAAAGATAGTTTTCAAAACTTTCTTTCATCTCCGGCTTGAAAGTACCTAAAAGTATATATCCGCAACATGAAGTCACAATCAAAGCCAGAACGCATATTACAGTTATGAGTGAGGCTAACTTATCTTTTTTATTTGTATCTTTCATTTTTAAATTCCTCTAAATTAGAAAGCAATCTTTTCTTCGATATACTTAACAAGTTCACTAACAGGAATACGAACCTGCTCCATTGAATCTCTTTCTCTGATAGTTACGCAGTTATCAGCAGGAGTGTTATCATCGCCAACAGTTTCAAAGTCAACAGTAACACAGAATGGTGTTCCGATTTCGTCTTGACGGCGATATCTCTTACCGATTGAGCCTGCATCGTCAAAGTCAGTCATGAAGTGCTTTGAAAGTTCGGCATAAATTTCTTCTGCCTTGCCGTTGAGCTTTTTGGAAAGAGGAAGAACAGCAACCTTAAACGGAGCAAGAGTTGGATGAAGATGAAGAACAACTCTTGTATCGTTCTTAGCCTCGTCAACAACTTCTTCGTCATAAGCCTCTGTCATAATAGCAAGGAAGAGTCTTTCAACGCCCAATGACGGCTCAATAACATAAGGAATATATCTTTCATTTGTTGTGGGATCGAAATAATCAAGGCTCTTGCCTGAAGTATTGATATGCTGAGTAAGGTCATAATCAGTTCTGTCGGCAATGCCCCAGAGTTCGCCCCAACCGAAGGGGAAGAGATATTCAAAGTCGGTAGTAGCCTTTGAATAGAAGCAAAGTTCTTCTGCATCGTGGTCACGAAGTCTTAAGTTTTCCTTCTTAACGCCAAGAGAATAAAGCCAATCACGGCAATAACTTCTCCAATATTCAAACCATTCAAGGTCTGTTCCCGGTTTGCAGAAAAATTCAAGTTCCATCTGTTCAAATTCACGAACACGGAAAATGAAGTTACCCGGAGTGATTTCGTTTCTAAATGATTTACCGATCTGACCAACACCGAAAGGAATTTTCTTTCTTGTTGTTCTCTGGATATTAGCGAAGTTAACGAAAATACCCTGAGCTGTTTCCGGACGAAGATAAAGTTCATTCTTGCTGTCTTCAGTTACACCCTGGAAAGTTTTGAACATAAGGTTAAACTGTCTGATGTCGGTAAAGTTATGCTTACCGCATGAAGGACATGGAATATTCTTTTCCTTGATATAATTCATCATATCTTCATTTGACCAGCCTGCAACATTAGTGCCGTCAAAATCTTCGATAAGGTTATCGGCTCTGTGTCTTGTCTTACACTCTCTGCAATCCATGAGAGGGTCAGAGAAACCGCCCAAGTGACCTGAAGCAACCCAAGTCTGAGGGTTCATAAGAATTGCACTGTCAAGACCTACATTATAAGGATTTTCCTGAACGAATTTTTTAAGCCATGCTTTCTTTATATTATTTTTAAGTTCCACACCTAAAGGACCGTAATCCCAAGTATTGGCAAGGCCGCCGTAAATTTCACTGCCGGCATAAACAAAGCCTCTGCCTTTACAAAGTGCCACTAATTTTTCCATTGACTTTTCAGTATTAAGCATAAAATATCTATCCTTTCTCAGAGCAAAATCTACCTATTATATCTTTCTATTATAAGGAAAATAAGAGAAATTGTCAATACAAATTATGCAATTGGTTTTTTCGTCAACCTCCGGTTGACCGCCCCACTATACCGCGGGGCGAGGTGGGCGTTCCGCCCACTAAGGGTTTCGCGCCCCACGACCGCGGGGCGCTCCATTCAGCCACCCCACCAAAAAAGAGCTGTAAAAAAACTCCCCGTTTTTTTACAGCCCCTTCGGTTATCATCAATAAAGATCAAACACCTTAACTCTGTCCTCATCAAGAACAATGTTTGTGTTACCATATACAGCCTCTTGTATTCTCTTTGCCACAACAGGGTAATCGAGAACAACTAAGCTGGTTTTTTTTATTGTCGGTGTCTTGAACACTTCCGGATCGGATATACTTACGCTTTCGATATCGTAATTCAGCCAGCCTCCTGCCAAAGCTCTTGTTGCATAGTTGAGAATTTCAGTCTTTGTCAGATCTGTTCTCACATATTCAAAAACTTTGTTAAGTGCATCGCTTAACTGAGAAATTGATGCACCCTTACAGCTTTCAATAAATGCTGTAATAACCTGACGCTGTCTCCTTGTTCGGCTTACATCACCGTCAGCATCACTATGTCTCTGTCTTGCGAAGTAAAGAGCCTGTCTGCCGTTAAGAAGAACATCTTCACCGATAGGACACTCTATTCTCCACTCACGCATCATGTTTTTGGACTCATATTCCTGAACATCAACTCTAACACCGCCAACTGCGTCAACTATATCCTGGAATGAGGAAAAGTCAACCGTTACATAGTGGTCAATGCTGATTTTGAATACTTTTTCAATGGTCTCAACGGCACATTCCGCACCGCCGTAAAAATAAGAACCGTTCATCTTTGAATAGTATTCACTGCCTGTTGGTGTTCTGAAATAAACCCAGCTGTCACGGAAAAGAGAAACCATTGTTATCTTTTCAGTCTTTTTGTTAAGAGAAACAAGCATCATAACATCACTTCGTCCCCCATTTTTAAGTCCTGTCTTTGAGTCAAGACCGAGAAGAAGAACGTTGATAACATTCTTTGAAGTCATGGGTTCGCCTGTGTCATACCACTGATAAACATAGTTGTTAAGTGAGCTTGCTGAACCGATAGCCGAATAAAGATCAAAGTCCTCTTCGTCATATACCTTTTCAACATATTCATCAGGTTCTTTTTGAGTGTCATCTTGCTGAACATTGTCAAGAACAGCATTAAGAAAACCATAAGCAACGCCCACAATAACCAGCATGACCGTCACTAAAGAATAAGCAAAATTTGCTCTTTTCTTTTTGTTTTTCCAAATGTTTTTGGAGTTATCGGTTTCATCAAACTCCTCATCTGTTTCATATTCAGCTGCTTCGGGTTCTTCTGACTTCAACTCTTCTGTTATCTGAGATAAAATCTGAGTTTCATCATTCTCCACCGGAATATTATATGAAGAAATATCTTCAAATTCCGGTTTCGGTTCGCTGTTTATGAGCATATCAAAATAATCACCGACAGGAGAAATTTCATCTTCTTCTGTGCGATATAATGGTTGTGTTTCTTCGGTTATTCTGTAATTTAAAAAATCCGATTCCTTTTTATTGCCGGTTATGACTTCCTGCTCCTTATCGCTTTCGATAATTTTCACTTTTTACACATCCCTTTTTTTAATTAAAAATTGAAAATGAGGGTTGCGGGATTTATTCTCCCTTATTCATTATCTGAGGTTTCCTGTGTCACTTCCTGATTTTCTTGAGAAGAAGTTTCTTCTGTTTCTTCTTCCTCCTCAGCCTTTTCAACTGTAACAACTGAAACTATTTTTTCATTTTCGTTAACTTTCATCACTCTGACACCCTTTGCACCTCGTGCAACAGTGCTTATCTGTGATGCCGGAATACGGATTATTATACCATCTGATGAAATAATAATCAAGTCATTATCATCATCTACTGCATTTATTGATGCCACAAGACCGTACTTCTCTGTCTTATAGTTGGTTACACCCTTACCTGCTCTTGACTGAACTCTGTATTCATCGCAGTCGCTGAGTCTGCCATAACCGGTTTCTGTTACGGTGAGGATCTTCTTTCCTTCTTCCGCAACAACCATGCCGATAACTTCATCGCCTTCCTTAAGGGTTATAGCCTTAACACCTCTTGCGGTTCTTCCAAGTTCACGGGCATCGTTTTCATTAAATCTGATACTCATGCCTAACTTTGTGGCAACGATAATATCACTTTCACCCTTAGTCAGCCATACCCATGCAAGTTCATCATCTTCATCAAGGTTGATTGCAATGATACCTGTTTTTCTCAAGTTGTTGTATGCGTCAAGTCTTGTTCTCTTAATGATACCCTTGCGAGTAACCATAACAACATACTGACCTTCATCATAATTTTCAATTCTTATCATTGAACTTACTTTTTCGTCAGCTTCAATCGGTAAGAGGTTAACTATGTTCATACCTTTGCTTGTTCTGCTTCCTTCAGGTATTTCATAACCTTTTAAGCGGTATGCCTTACCTTTAGTTGTGAAGAACATAACATAATCATGAGAGCCGCCTGTAAACATGGTGGTTGCCACATCTTCTTCTCTTCGTGACATTCCCTTGATACCTCTGCCGCCTCTGTTTTGAATGGTGTAAGTATCAACAGGCTGTCTTTTAATATAACCCATGTTTGTATATGTGAATACACACTTTTCTTCCGGAATAAGATCTTCAATATCAACTTCGCCGCTGACATTGACAATTTCCGTCAGTCTGTCATCACCGAATTTGTCACCGATTTTTCTTGCTTCTTCCTTAACGATTTCAAGAACTCTTGTTTCACTTCCGAGAATATCAATATAATCGGCAATCTTTAACTTTAAGTCACCTAATTCAGCCTCGATTTTTTCTCTTTCAAGACCTGTCAACTGACCTAATCTCATTTGAACGATAGCCTGAGCCTGTATTTCATCAAGACCAAATCTTTCAATAAGAGCAGCCTTACCTGATGCCTGATCTTTAGATGCTCTTAAAATCTTGATTACTTCATCAATGAAATCAAGAGCTTTCTTTAAACCTTCAAGTATATGAGCTCTCTCCTGAGCCTTTCTCAAATCATACTTAGTTCTTCTTGTTACAACTTCCTGCTGGAATGAAATATAATTTGTGAGAATTTCTTTCAGCGGTAAAATCTTCGGCACACCGTCAACAAGAGCAAGAAGAATAATGCCGTAAGTTATCTGAAGTTGAGTTAAAGAGAAAAGCTGATTTAAAATAACCTGTGGGTTTGCATCTCTCTTAAGGTCAATAACAAGATGCATACCGTTTCTGTCGGAATAGTCGTTAATATCGGAAATTCCTTCAATTCTCTTATCTTTAACCAAGTCAGCCATACTTTCAATGAGACGCTTTTTGTTAACCTGATAAGGAAGTTGAGACACAACGATCTGATATTTTCCGTTTTTGCCTTCAACGATTTCCGTTTTTGCTCTTAATGTTATTTTTCCTCGACCTGTTGAGTATGCGGCACGAAGTCCTGCCCTACCCATAATAATACCGCCTGTTGGGAAGTCCGGACCTTTAAGATGTTCCATAATATCTTCAAGTCCCGCATCGGGGTTATCAATGACGCAGCACATTGCATCAATAGTCTCACGCATATTGTGAGGAGGAATGTTTGTTGCCATACCAACGGCAATACCTGTTGATCCGTTAACCAAAATGTTTGGAAATCTTGAAGGAAGAACTGTGGGTTCTTTCAAACGGTCATCATAGTTCGGCATGAAATCAACAGTTTCCTTATCAATGTCCGTAAGCATTTCAAGGGAAATTTTGCTCATTCGGCTTTCTGTGTATCGGTATGCAGCAGGTGGGTCACCGTCAACTGAACCGAAGTTACCATGACCGTCAACTAACATATATCTTGTTGAGAAGTCCTGAGCCAATCTTACCATTGCATCATAAACGGAAGTGTCACCATGAGGATGATAACGACCCAAAACCGCACCGACTGTATCGGCACACTTACGGTATGCCTTGTCAGGGTAAAGGCTGTTTTCATACATGGTATATAAAATTCTTCTGTGAACAGGTTTCATACCGTCTCTTACATCGGGAAGAGCACGAGATGTAATAACCGACATAGAATAATCAAGAAATGATTTACGCATTTCTTTGTTAAGATCAACATTTATGATTTTTTGGTTTTCGTATGGGTTATTGATATTATTATTGTTATCCATATTATCACCTTATTATAATAATTTGAAATTATTGGGCATTTTTTGTTTTACTAATTCGTAAATTGTTGTTGTTTCTTCTTCACTGAGTTGACTCTTTGGAAGAAACACATTTTCTTTCGGATTTACGCAGAAAATGAAACAGGTTTTTGTTTCATAAGTGGAAAACACAGCTTCATAAGGATAATGGATTTCCTCGTGACTGTTTCCAAAATATATATTTTCTTCAATATGGTCACTTAAAAAATCCAGTTTTACGGTTTCTTTGTCTCCCTTTTTTTCCTTATAGTTATTCACTATTTTTCTCTTTGCCGAAATGTTGGCATAAAGAGGGAAAAAAATGGCAACCAAACCGAAACATATTACCGTTGAAACGGAACCGGAAAAAAGGCAGGTAAACAATATTCCCATTACAGAAAAAATCATCACCATTACGCTTTTTAACTTAATGCCTTTTTTCAGCATAGCCATATTTGCTTCCGTGTTTTCCTCTGATGTTATCATATAAGTCTTAGAAAATTCAGCCATGTCTTAATCCTCCACCTTATAAATAAATCTTTCTCCCAACTTTTCTCTGAGAAAATTATCTGTTAAGAAAAGTTTTTCCGAGTTCTGTTTATTTTTTGAGAAAGGAATGATCGTCTGATTATCTCTTAAAACCAATGTGAAACATGATTTGTCACTGATAATGAATTTAATATCATCATAACTTTCCGTGTATCTTTTATAGGCACTTGTTATTATCACATTATCTTCGTAAAACTCAATATTAAAAAGTCCTGTTTTGTCGAAACCGAAACGATAATCCGCATATCCGTTTTTCCCACATTCTTTTTTAATGTGATTTATCATCATCAATGCCATTACCGAAAAAGCGATAAAGCCTATAATTGCAGAAGATAAAACAACAAACATTTCTTCTTGCTTATCAAGAACTTCCTCAGAAGGAATAAGATTGCTTATCACACCTGTTAAAGCTCCGATTACAGTTCCGAAAACACTGTAAAATAATATTTTCAATGCTATTTTGGATTTTCTTAAAGCACCGCAATATTTTTCATAAGCATAATAAGAAAGTTCAATTTCTTTCTGCGTAAGAAAATAACTGTACTTAAACATTTTTCTCTCCTTATATTTACAAATGAATTACCTTTTCAGTTGATTAAATATCAAGGTTCTGAACATATTTGGCATTCTTTTCGATGAAGTTTCTTCTCGGTTCAACTTGATCACCCATGAGAATTGAGAAAGTTTCATCTGCCTGTATTGCATCTTCAAGAGTAACTCGAAGCATAATTCTTGTTTCCGGATTCATTGTTGTGTCCCAAAGCTGTTCTGAGTCCATTTCACCAAGACCTTTATAACGCTGAATATCGCAACCGGGCATTTCTTTCATGATCTGATCTCTTTCTTCATCGGAATAAGCATATTCATGTTTCTTTCCTTTTGAAAGTCGATAAAGAGGTGGCTGTGCAATATAAACATAGCCGTTATCAATAAGAGGACGCATATATCTGAAGAAGAATGTGAGAAGAAGTGTTCTGATATGAGCACCGTCAACGTCAGCATCAGCCATGATAACAACTTTATGATAACGAAGTTTATTCACATCAAAATCATCACCGATACCTGCACCTAAAGCTGTTACAACAGGTTGGAGCTTATCGTTACCGATAATTCTGTCAATTCGGCTTTTCTCAACATTAAGCATTTTTCCCCAAAGAGGAAGAATAGCCTGAATCATTCTGTCTCTTCCGCCCTTTGCAGAACCTCCCGCAGAGTCACCCTCTACGATGTAAATTTCTGTGTTTTCCGGATTTTTGTCAATGCAGTCTGCAAGTTTACCGGGAAGTGAGTTGCTTTCAAGAGGACTCTTTCTTCTTGCCGCATCTCTTGCTTTTCTTGCAGCCTCTCTTGCTCTTGATGCATCAAGAGACTTCTTTAAAATTGCTTTTGCAACTGTTGGGTTTTCCTCAAAGTATGTGGATAACTTTTCATAAACGGCATTACCCACAATTTTTGTCATTTCAGTGTTACCCAACTTGCCTTTTGTCTGACCTTCAAACTGAGCCTCTGTTAATTTAACTGAGATAACAGCTGTCAAACCTTCACGGCAGTCGTCACCGGAAAGTTTCTTATCTCCGTCTTTAAGGAAATTATATTTCTTTCCGTATTCATTGAATACCCTCGTTAAGGCATTTTTAAAGCCTGTTTCGTGAGTACCGCCGTCTACTGTATGAACATTATTTGCGAAAGAAAGGAGTGTTTCGTTATATCCGTCATTATACATAAGGGCAACTTCCGCACTTCTGTCTCCGTTAATAACTGCAAAGTGAATTGGCTTTTCGTGAATAGGCACTAAACCTCTTGATGTGTTAATGTATTCAACAAAGCTGCCAATACCGCCTTCATAACAAAATTCTTCTGTTACAACATTATCCTCATCTCTGCCGTCAGTGAGAGTTATTCTCAGACCTGCATTAAGGAAAGCTGATTCTCTCAAGTGTCTTTGGAGAGTTTCATAATCATATTCAGTGGTTTCTGTGAATATTTCCGGATCAGCTTTAAAACGGACAAGTGTTCCTGTTTTATTTGTGTCACCGATAACAGTAAGATCTGTTTTAATATTGCCCTTTTCAAATCTCTGGTGGTGAATATGACCGTCACGGCTGATTTCAACTTCCATCCATTCGCTTAATGCGTTAACAACAGATGAACCAACACCGTGCAAACCACCTGAAACTTTATAACCGCTGCCGCCGAACTTACCACCTGCATGAAGAACTGTAAGAACAACCGTTACAGCCGGTAAACCCTGAGCCTCATTTATGTCAACAGGTATGCCTCGTCCGTTATCTCTGACTTGAATAACATTTCCCGGCATAATATCAACATCAATATCAGTGCAAAATCCTGCCAGCGCTTCGTCAATGGAGTTATCCACGATTTCATAAACCAAATGGTGAAGTCCTCTCGGGCCTGTTGAACCGATATACATACCCGGTCTTTTTCTTACAGCCTCAAGACCCTCAAGCACCTGAATTGCATCAGCAGTATATTTTTCACTTACGGCAGTGTCCATAAGTTCAACTTTTTCCTGCTCTTTTTCTTCGTGAGCAATTTCAATTACTTCTTCCACCGCATTGTTCTGCTGTGTCTTTTCGTTGAGTTCCATGTAATTTCCTCCGTTTTAATAAATTACATCATCCGAATTTTCAGCTCTCTTAATG
>CAYPMB010000033.1:0-18534 GCA_964411915.1 uncultured Faecalibacterium sp. | reverse complement strand
CTGAATGACACGACAGTGCTCAACAACACAGTCAGTCGGTGTTAATGACGGTGAGGGTCCACCCGTTCCCATCCCGAACACGGTAGTTAAGCTCATTCGTGCCGAAAATACTTGGCTGGAAGCGGCCCGGGAAAATAGGTCGATGCCGACACTCAGTAGAACCATCCAATAGGGTGGTTCGTTTTTTTATTTCAAAAACAAAGGAACTGTAAAAGCGGAAGTTTTTACAGTTCCTTTTGCATTTTTCAGCTTTCTTAATCTATTTTGATTTTGTCGAAATCTACGTTACTGAAATATGAATGGTATTAAGGGAAAGTTTTGAATACAAGCCAAAAAAGAAAATACCGAAATCCTTCGCGGATTTCGGTATTTATGGCAGGGGCACTAGGACTCGAACCCAGGGCACGCGGTTTTGGAGACCGCTGCTCTACCAACTGAGCTATACCCCTATATAAAAATGGTGGACCATCAGGGACTCGAACCCCGGACCGACCGGTTATGAGCCGGTTGCTCTAACCAACTGAGCTAATGGTCCATTTGCTGTAAGCTAATCAGCTATAAGAGTATAACAAAATTAGTTGCGGTTGTCAAGGAATTTTGAAATATTTTTTTCTTAAAGTTAACCGAGTTATTTTCCAAAGTCTGTCCCATATTCAAATAATGAAAAACAGGTCAGTAAAAATACGAAAGTTTTTACTGACCTAAATTTAACAAAAGTTCAAAATAAATCGATTTTGGATTTGTCTCCAATGCTTAAGTGCAATAATATCAGAATATCTGAACATCGGGTTCAGGCATAACACAAGCTGCAACAATATATGTTGTAATTCCCGGTAAGCCTATGGTGATGACGGTGAGCAATCCCCAAATAAGTCGAACGATAACAGGATCAATATTCATTCTTTGAGCTAAACCGCCACAAACACCGCTGATCTTTTTATCCTGGCTTTTGGTGATTTTCTTTGAAGTGTTATGATATAACTCAGAGTAATTCATAGGTGGATTTTCAATGGCAATAGCCATAATGAAATAAACGAGAAGAGCAATGCCGAAAGAAATATATGTGAGCATGAAGGCTGCCAAGCGAACCAATGTGGGATCAATGTTAAAATAGTCAGCCAAGCCACCGCATACGCCACAAATTTTTTTATCCGGAGTTTTGTAGAGTTTTTTAGTCATTTTTTATCTTCCTTTCATAAAAAGAGGTCGAAGAATGTATCTTCAACCTCATTATATTATTCTTTATATTTCTTGTCAATATTTTTTGATTTGCCGCTTATTTTATTTTTCTGTATACAGCTGAGTTGTATGTGTTTTTCATAAGCATTGCAATAGTCATGGGGCCACAACCTCCGGGAACGGGTGTGATAAAGGAGGCCTTTTCTTTAACTGACTGAAAATCCACATCACCGCAAAGTTTACCCTCAGCATTTCTGTTAATGCCAACATCTATTACCACTGCACCGTCTTTTACCATGTCTGCCGTAATAAAGTCAGGTCTGCCGACAGCGGCAATAAGCACATCTGCACCAAGGCATATATCTTTCAAGTTTTGAGTCTTTGAATGGCATACGGTGACAGTTGCGTTCTTATGAAGAAGAAGGAGAGCTAAAGGCTTGCCCACAATATTACTTCTTCCTACAACAACTGCATTTTTGCCTTCAAGGTCAATGCCTGTTGAATCAATGAGTTCCATAATTCCGGCAGGTGTGCAAGGGAGCATGTGATAATTTCCGATCATCAGCTTTCCAACATTTGTCGGATGAAAAGCATCAACATCTTTGTCATAATCAATAGCGTTGAGAACAGAGTCCTCGTCAATGTGTTTCGGAAGAGGAAGCTGACAGAGTATGCCGTCCACATCTTCATCTTTATTGAGCTTATCAATAAGGCTGAGAAGTTTCTCCTGAGTTGTGCTTTCTTCAAGCACAAATTCAAGAGACTTGAAACCTATGTATTCACAAGCCTTTTTCTTGTTATTTACATATACTTTCGATGCCGGATCATCACCTACGATTATAACTGCCAAACAGGGGACAACACCGTGTTCTGATTTCAACTTTTCCGTCTGTTCTTTAAGCTGATCTTTTATTTTAAGGCTTATTGCCTTGCCGTCAATTATTCCCATCTTTTTCGTCCTCCTTGTCGCCTTTGACTATTTTGCCGTGGCGAATAATAACTTTTTGCTTTTTGTTTCGCTGCTCTTCTTCCTTTTTCATCTTTTTATAGTCGATGCCGGCAGCTTTTGCAGCAGCCTTTTCCGCTTTGATTTCCTTAATCATCTTTGCAGAGCCTTCGGGGAAGTAATCTATACCCTCAATTGGTTTCGGATTTTTTGTATACTTAATTGTGAGTATGACAAGAGCCACAAAACATACGGCAGCCAAGACAATGGATATAAGCTGAGAAACTCTCAAATTTGTGTTTCCAATATAAAGACTGTCAGTGCGAAGCCCTTCGACTATGGCTCTTTCCAAGCCGTACCATAAACCGTAACAGAGGAAGATTTGACCGCTGAACTTTCTGAATTTTTTCATAATTATGTAAAGAATGAAAAAGCCGGCAAGACACCAAATCGATTCGTATAAAAATGTCGGGTGAACATAAAGATCATTTTCGGAAATATATTGAGCGATTTGTGTTGAACTCATGTTTTCGAGGCCGAATGAGTCCGGATGTCTTTGAATGTAGGAAACAATAGTTTCGCTCATCATACCCCAAGGTTTATCTGTAAATCCGCCAAAGGCTTCTTGGTTGGCAAAGTTGCCCCATCTGCCTATGCCTTGACCGATAAGTAAACTCATGCCTGCCATATCAAGTAAGTTCCAAATATTGACTTTTTCCACTTTGCATGTAATGTATGCGCCAATGAAGCCACCGATAATTCCACCGTAAATGGCAAGACCGCCATTCCAGATTTTAACTATCTCACCTAAGTGTCTGCTGTAATAATCCCATTCAAACAAAACATAATAAAGTCTTGCACCGATAATACCGCAGAAAGTACCGTAAATAAGGATATCAACCATCTTATTAAGGTTGATTCTCCAAGTGTAGGCTATTCTTCCACCGAAGAGGGCTGCAAGGGTAAATCCGACAGCAATAATAGCACCATACCATTTTATTGATATTGTCTGACCGAAAAGTTGAAACTCAACTAAAGTTTTGGCAATATCAAAGGTTCTTTCAAGACCTGCAAATTTTACTGCAACTGAATCCATAATTATTCCACCTTTATTTTATTACTGATAATACGCACTTGTTTTCATCGAATGAGTCTCTGATTACCTGATCTATATCCTCTTTGGTGATAGTTCTGTAAATGTCGAATATATCGAATAAACCGTATTTCCCAAAGTGCATATTGACCATTCCGTTGGCAAGAGAGTCAACATCATCAAAACATTTGATTTCATTGCCGTATTTTTTTCTTCTGACGGACTCAAACAGTTCACCGTCAACTCCTGTTTCTTTTAAAGCTGATATTCTCTCAAGCAAAGCGGACTTTACTTCCTCCGGATTTTCACTTTCACCGCCGAATATGACAATGTTAAAATCTCTGCCGCAAAAATGATCTGCTCCGAAAGACGAGTTAATAAGATCTTTTTCCAAAAGCTGTGAATAAAGATCTGTTGTTTTTGAACAAATAAGATCAAGAGCGATAGACATGGAAATGATATATTTAAGGTTGTTTTGATCAATGGGAGGTTCTTTAAATCCTAATTTGAACTTCTTGATTTTCACATCCATGGTTTTTTCTATATAGCTTTCAACTATGCCATCATCTTCGGGTTCTTTTATCCTTTTGATTGTTACAGGTTCTTCTGCTTTCAAGAGTTTGTCTGCAACTTTTACAACTTGATCCACCGTAACATTTCCGGCAATCGCAAGAACCATGTTGCTGTTATTATAAAATGTATTATAGCAATCATAAAGAAGATCGGCAGTGATTTGTCCGATAGACTCCACAGTTCCCGCAATATCCGTTCTCACCGGATTGTTTTTGTATGCGGCTCTCAGGAGGTTGAACAAAACTTCCCAATCCGGATCATCTTTATACATATTGATTTCCTGAGCGATAATTCCCTGTTCTTTTTCCACGGTTTTCTGTGTGAAATAAGGATGCTTGACAAAATCAATGAGAATTTCAAGCGAGTCTTCAAAGTTGTCGGCACAGGAGAAAAGATAAGAAGTTCTGTCGAAAGATGTGAATGCGTTGGCGCTGGCTCCTGTCTTGGCATACCTCTCAAAAGCATCAAGCTCATCACTTTCAAACAACTTGTGTTCAAGGAAGTGGGCAATGCCTTCGGGAACTTTGGTTTCTTCTCCACCCGAAACAGAAAAAGCAGTGTCCACAGAGCCGTAATCTGTGCTGAAAATACTGTATGTCGTTTTGAAATCTTCCTTAGGCATAACATAAATAGTCAAGCCGGAAGGGTGGTTTATTTTGTAATAAGTTTCACCGAGAAATCGGTTTGTAAATGTTTGAATTTCCATTTTTACTCCTCGTTTTCAAGAATGAATGTTGTGTCAAGGGTTACAAATGAGGCCGCTGCTATAATTTCCTCTTTTGTAACGGCTAAAATTTCCTCTTTAACCTGTTGCGGCGTTCTGACGGTGCTTGAGGTTTGCTGACTTGCATACCAATCATCTATGCTGTAAGGAGAGTCGAAAACGCTGTCAAGAGAATTGGAAAGGCTTAATTTTGCCGAATTTATAACTTCATCGTCAAAGTTGCCCATAATCATTTGGTTAAGTTCGTTTTTGATTGCCTTTATAGCGTCATCGATTTTGTTTTTTTCGACTCCGCTTTGAATTAAAATGAGTCCCTTATTCCTGTCAAATGAGCAGGTGCAATAATAACACAGGCTCATTTTTTCGCGAACATTGACAAATAATTTTGAATAAGTATCTCCACCGAGAATATCTGTCATCAGCTTAATTGCCACATAGTTATCAAGATCGTAAGTCATGCCTGCCCGAAACCCCATAACAAGTTTGCACTGAGTCACATTTTGAGTTTCTCTGATAACTTTTTCGTCATAGGCTTGAGAAAGCATTTCTGTGTGCAATTCAGTAATTTTTTCACGGCGGGCAATTGAAAATCTCTCTTTCAGCAGTTTCTCAACATTTTCTTCATCAATGTTGCCGACAATATTTATCTGTATGGGAGCATGAAGGAGAATTTCGAGATAAGCTGAGAATATTTCTTCTCCGGTCACAGCTTCGATTTCTTCAACGGTTCCGAGTTTTTTAACGGAAAAAACTTCGTCTTTGCACATTTCTTCAATAAGTCTGTTAAGTGCATAAGAAATCTTGTCGCTGTTTATACTGAGAACTTTTTGTTTCATAAGATGCTTTTCTCTTTTAACATCTTCTTCCGGAAAACTTTTTCCTTGAAGTTTTGGCTTAAAGAGCATATCAAGCATAAGGGTCAGTGAGTCTGAGATTATGCTTTCGTTTTCAAGGGCAAACTTATCGTCAATACATTCCATTGAAAGTCTGATAACCTGAGTTTCGCCACTTTTTATGACTCCGGGAACGATGGACGCTCCGTAAAGCATGCTGAGTTTGGTTCCAATTTCTTTTATGGAGGGGTAATCTCTGTTGGTTCGTGCAAGTAAATGAATGAGCAGAGCTCTGGCAGCGCTTTTTCCGTCACCTAACGGCATGGCAATGCTGATGCTTGCTTGTGCGGTTTTAAATGACTCGCTTTTAAAAATATTCAAGTTTACCCCTTTTGTGATTTTTATATTTTTCACTGAATTTTCCATTGCATCTCAGTCCTTTGTTCAGGATTTTATATATCATATTAATAATATGCCGTAAAATGAGACTCACTTTTTCATTATTTGGCATCTGTGAATTTTTACCTTTGGTATGCCAAAGTTCTAAGAAACTATTATACCATAATAATCATTTTCTGACAACAACAAAACAAAAGTTTAAGTCTTATTCATAACATAACATGAAACTTGAAATAATCGTGTCATATTTTGATGTTAATATAAAATGCACGAAGGGGGAGCTTTAACATTGTTTTTGTCGATTATTCGGTTGTGCAAAATGCTCAAAAGTTTTGAAAAATTGACTTGAAGTTAGAACTTGAACTTAAGTGGAAGATAACTTTGTTTAAATTGAACAATGATTATTTTGCTAAGAAAAGCTATGAAAAAAACGGTTTTGAGGATATTTTTCACAAACGGTTACGAGTGTCTTGGAAAAAATAAATAAAAAATTTACCTATTTATATTGCAAAATGACTAATAATTGTGTAAAATTGACACAGAAGCATTCGTTAAAATGTCTAAATACTAATTTTAATTATTTTGCGGGAGGTTTTATTCCATGTCAAACAGACTTTTTCAAAGCATTATTCATCAGATGAGAGATGCCATCGACAGAACCATCGGTGTTGTTGATGAGACTTGCACAGTTATTGCTTGCAGTGAACTTTCTTCAATCGGTGAACAGATCGTAGCTGACCCTCAAGAGGTATTTGCAACATTCGGTCAGAAAATAATTTCAGGTAAGACATTCCTTACATTCGGAAATAATCTTCAGTCTGATTGCGCTGTTTTTGTTGACGGTGACGATGAAGAAGCAGGCAGATATGCAAATATTATTGCCATATCTTTGTCAAATATAAAACAGTATCACGATGAAAAATATGATAGAGGTAATTTTATAAAGAATGTTATTCTTGACAATATTCTTCAAGGGGACATTTATCTTAAGAGCCGTGAGCTTTCATTTAACAATGATGCTCGCCGTTGCGTTCTTCTTATAAGAGTTCCGGAAAAAAACGATACATCTATTTTTGACACTATCACAGGACTTTTCCCTGACAGAAGTAAAGATTTTGTTATCAACATCAGCAAGACAGATATAGTTCTTGTTAAGGAACTTCGTCAGCAGACAGATATTAAGGATCTTGAAAAACTTGCCCGTTCCATAGCTGATACTCTCACAAAGGAACTTTATATCAGTTCACTTATCGGTATCGGTTCTATTGTAACAGGTATCAGAGAACTTGCTCGCTCATTTAAAGAAGCTCAAATCTCTCTTGAGGTTGGTAAGGTGTTTGACACAGAGAAAACAATTATGAAGTATGAGAACTTAGGCATTGCCCGTCTTATTTATCAACTTCCCACAACTCTCTGTGAAATGTTCCTTCAGGAAATTTTCAAGCGTGGTTCTATTGACAGCCTTGATCACGAAACACTTTTCACCATTCAAAAGTTCTTTGAGAATAACCTTAATGTTTCCGAGACTTCAAGAAAACTCTTCGTTCACAGAAATACACTTGTATACCGTTTAGAGAAAATCAAGAAACTCACAGGTCTTGACCTTCGTGAGTTTGACGATGCTATTGTATTTAAAGTAGCACTTATGGTTAAGAAATACTTAGATGCTAATCCGGTTAAATACTAATGGTATCTCAGAAATTTAGGGGAGATCATAATGATTGAATTTCAAAATGTCAGCATGACATACAAAACCAATAACACAGTTGCTCTTGACGATGTGACAGTTACCATTAAAGACGGTGAATTTGTCTTTGTCGTTGGTGCATCAGGTGCGGGTAAAAGCTCATTTTTATCCGTAATTATGGGACTTGAGAAAATTGATTCAGGCGTAGTCCATGTTGGGCCGTATAGCCTGAGAGGTATTAAAAAAAGAGAGCTTCCGTATTTGAGAAGAATGTTAGGTATTGTTTTCCAGGATTTCCGTCTTATACCTAAAATGTCGGTTTATGACAATGTTGCTTTTGCTTTAAGAGTAATCGGCATGGGCGAAAGAAAGATTACAAGACGAGTTCAGTATGTTCTCAAACTTGTTGATTTGATGGATAAACAGGATTGTATGCCAAATCAGCTTTCTCAAGGTGAAAGACAGCGTGTGGCTATTGCAAGAGCATTGGTCAACAATCCGGGAGTAATTATTGCGGACGAGCCAACGGGTAACCTTGACCCTCAGCTTTCAAATGATATCATGAGACTTTTTGACAAGATTAACTCTTTGGGTGCAACAGTTATAGTTGTTACTCATGATCTTGACCTTGTTAAGCGTTTCTCTCACAGAATAGTTACTCTTGAAAACGGAAAAATAGTTTCCGATATTCCCAAAGGCGGGGTAGAGCCTGCACCTCCGGTGATGAATGAGGAAGACGCAATTATTCCAAGGGGAGGTGTTCTTCATGGCTAAGAAAACAAATGAAAAAGAGCAAGCCATAAAAGAGAGCAAGAGAAAAAGCGGTGGCCTTAATGTAAACTACTTGACTAAGATGGGCTTCCACAATCTTATCTCTCACAGAAGTATGACCTTATCTTCTGTCAGCGTTTTGACAGCTTGTTTGCTTCTTATCGGTGTTTCACTTATGATTGTTTTCAATATTCAGTCAATGGTGAATGAGATTGAGGAGCAAAATGTGGTGGTCGCTTTTGTTGATAATGGCCTTGACGAAACAGCAGTGGCTCAAGTCGGAACAGATTTAAACAACATACAGAATGTATCAAATGTTAAGTTTGTTTCAAAGGAAGAGGCTTTCAACGATCAGCTGGAATCTTTCGGTGTTGAGGCTCAATCCTTTAACGATTTGCTGGAAAATCCACTTCCGGATTGTTATCATGTAACGGTTAAAAATCTGGAAACTTTTGATGTGACTCTTGCAAGCATTAAAGGTGTGGCAAATGTTTCTTCGGTTCGTGAAAGTCAGGAACTTGTAGGTCAGATTTCCGCACTTCAAAAATCCGTTTCTGCAATTTGTGCGGTTATCGTAATTTTACTTTTCGTTGTTTCGATTTTCATTATTACAAATACTATAAGAATAACAATGGTTTACAGAAGTGTTGATATTCAGGTTATGAAGTCGGTTGGTGCAACCAATACTTTTGTAAGATGGCCGTTTATGGTGGAAGGTGTTGCCATCGGTGTTATATCGGCACTTCTTGCCTTAGGCTTAACTTATCTTGTGGAAGTTCTCCAAGGAGATGCTTTCGGATCATTTATTACATTATTCGGAGGCAGCACAGTTTCTCTCTTTGAGCATTGGCCGATACTTGTGGCAGGTTATGTTGCCGCCGGTTTGTTTATCGGTGTCTTTGGTAGCATTGTCACTATGGCAAAATATCTGAGAAAAGAAGGTAGTGAAGCTAATGAAGTGTAAAAAATCAAAAACTCTGCTGTCATTTGTGATGGCTGTTGTTATGCTTTTTACAAGTCTTTGCTTTTCTTCAATTGAAGTTAATGCCGACTCAACTTTAGATCAGTTGAAGCAGGAGCAAGCAGATCTTGCAGCAAAAATTCAGGCAAACAAAGAGGCGCTTTCAAAACTTCAATCTGATAAAAATAACCAAGAAGCATATCTTGCAACGGTTAAATCAAACATTGCTTATACGCAAAGCCAGATTGACAATCTTAACAATCAGATGAATATAATCAATGAGCAGGTTGATGCTGTTAAAGCAACTATTGCCTCATTGCAAAAAGAAAGCAAAGAAATCGGCGGAGAAATAGCTGAAACAAAAGTTAAAATCAAGGAAGCAGAGAAGAATGTGAAAATTTCTTATGCAAATCTTTCGGAAAGACTTGAGAGTGCCTATGTTACAGGCAATGACTCAACTCTTAAAATTCTTCTCGGAGCTGACAGTATCGCAACATTTTTGACAAGGCTTGAATTTATGAAGCGTGTCAGCGAAAATGACGCTCAGTTGATAAACTCATTTAAGGCTGAGATTGAGGTTCTGAAAGTTACCCGAAGCTCTTTAGAGGAGAGATCAACGGTTCTTGCAGACAAAGAGGCTCAGATTAAAACCGAAAATGAGGCATTATTTGAAAAACAGGCTGAACTTCAAAAAACCAAGCAAGCTCTTGACTCAACGATTTCAGAACTTGAAGGACAGTATTCAAGTATTCAGTCTTATATCAGCAAGCTGGATCAAAACAGCGCCGCATACAAAAATCTCATCGCAAAACAGGAGCAGGAAGAGGCTGCCGCTGAAGCACAAATCCAAGCAATTATTTCAGCAAACGCAAGCACTTCCAATTCCGGAAACTCAAGCATTGTGGCTGAAGACGGCTACATTTGTCCAATTAAGTATTCAAACAGATATATCAGCAGTTATTTCGGTTGGAGAAACCTTTGGGGCAAACAAAATTACCACGGCGGTGTTGATATTGCCGGTGGCGGTATTTACGGACAGCCGATTTATGCCGCAAGAAGCGGTAAGGTTATTAAAACCGATAATTATATGACTACAACTTACGGTAAATATTTCATCATCGACCACGGTGACGGATATATTACCCTCTATGCCCACTGTTCTAAAATTGCAGTAACAGAGGGTCAGTATGTTAAGCAGGGACAAGTTGTAGGATATGTAGGTGATACAGGTAATGTATCAGGCCCTCATCTTCATTTCGAAGTGCGTAAAGATAATGTAAGACAGAACCCCTTGGATTATATTAAGGTATAATTGTACTGAGGCATTACAATAACTGTAATGCCTTGCAGTGCATTTAAGCTGTGAAGTTTTAACTTCAATGCTATGGCAAGGTTTGGAGAAAGGATTTTAAAAAATGAGCAAAAAAATATCATTAGGCGCTGCAATCGGTCTTATTGCCATTGCAATTGCTTTAACAATATCCCTGACTCTTACTGTTTCGAGCAATATGTATAACTCTCTTCTCAGCGAACTTCCGGAAAGAGTGAAAACATATTCTCTTCTTGAAGAAATAAGTAATATAGTTAAATCAAATTATTACGGCAAAATAGATCAAGACGATCTTGAGTCAGCTATTGGCAGCGGATATATCAACGGTCTTGACGATAAGTATTCCAAGTATATGAGCGCTGATGAATATGCAAAATATGATTCTGAAATTCACGGTAAGATGAAGGGAATCGGTGTAAAGTATTCCAAAAGCGGTAATTATATAAAAATAGATAAGGTTTATCAAGGCTCACCGGCACAGGTAAGCGGACTTTCAAAAGGTGACCTTATCGTGGCTTTTGACGGTGAAGGATTAACAAAAGATAATTATAACGACATGGTTTCCAAGCTGGAGGGTGACAAACTGTCCACAGTTAACTTGACTTACAGAAGTGGGGACGAAGAAAAAACAGTTAGCGTTGCAAAGGGATACGAAGCTCGAAGCGTTACGACACATTCTGACGGAGTTATCGGATATATAATGATAAGCGAGTTTTATTCCACCACTCCGAGCCAGGTTGAGGAAGCTGTTAATAAGTTTGTTTCTCAGGGTGCAACCGGACTTATTATTGATTTAAGAGATAATTCAAGCACTAATTTTGAGGCTGCTATCGAAGTTCTTGATATATTCGTTCCTATTGCCGAAGGCACATCTTCTGTTGCAACTGTTGTTGATGCAAAGGGGAATACCATTTCCGGTTACACATCAACTGCAAGTTCTGTAAATCTCCCCATGGTGGTTCTCGTTAATGGAAACACTTTAGGTGGAGCAGAACTTATTGCTTGTGACTTAAGAGATTTCGGCAAGGCTGAAATAGTGGGAACAACAACAGCCGGTGCGGGCGTTATGCAAAAAATATTTGAATTAACTGACGGCAGTGCAGTTTTACTTTCCGTAGGTGAAATAATCCCATATAAGAGTGAAAGTTATAACGGTAAGGGCGTTCAGCCGGATTACGAAGTTGAAAAAGAGTCAGAAAGTGACGATATAATGAAAGACAATGTTTATTTATATGCCGTTTCATTATTAAATAAATCAAACGAAGAGGGTTAATGTTATGACAGACACAAAAATTATCGCTCACAGAGGCGCTAACTTCTTTGCACCTCAAAATACAATTCCGGCTTTTGAAAAAGCGATCCAGCTTAAAACAGATGGATTTGAAACAGATATACATTTAACAAAAGACGGTATACCTGTTTTATGTCACAACTATACGATTAACGCCACATCAAACGGCAAAGGAAACATTTCCGATTATACATACGAGGAACTTCTCTCTTATGATTTCGGCGGATATTTTTCTCCGGCTTATGAGGGTACTAAAATACCGACTGTTGAAGAGTTTTTGGAACTTTTCAAGGCTGCCGATCTTGACGTGCTTAATATTGAAATCAAAAGTCCGAAAGATCCCAAAGAGTATAACATAGTTGAAGCGACTATTGATCTTGCCAAAAAACACGATCTTTTTGATAAACTTCTAATTTCAAGTTTCAATCCGGAACTTCTTGTCAGAGCAAAAGAATATGACTCAGACTGTAAAACCGGTATTCTTTACAGTCCGGACAAAAAGTGGGCATGGCCGTTTATTCTCGATCCGATTAAATCAGCTCTTGAAATTAAAGCTGATGCTTTACATCCTCATGAAATGTTTGTTTCAAGAGAATATGTGGAAAGAGCTCATGCTAACGGATTGATGGTAAATCCATGGACAGTTAATGGAGCAAAGAATATTGAAAAACTTCTTGATTACGGAACCGACGGTATCATAACAAATCATGTTGATCTTGTTAATCATATCAAGGCTGTAAGAAAAGAAAAATATGAGAAATAAAACTTAGGAGGGGCAAACCCCCTCCTAAGTTTTGCTTTTTGGTTAAATATTGTTAAAAAAATTGACTGATGAGTGAAAGTATAATATAATAAGTATAAAGAAAACCAAAATGGGAGAAAAACTATGGGAAAACTGAATACATTTTTGAATAAAAAAATAGTTAACGAAGAAACGGCGGGTAAATCCTATCTTACATGGAAAGAAACTTTGTCTTATGCCATAGGCAGAGGCGCTCAGGGACTTTCAACTTCAATGATGAGTTCCGATAACATCAATTTCTTTGCAAGTAATGTGTTGAAAATAAAAAACCTTGACATAATTTCGCAAATCAGATTTTGGTGCGGAATTTGGGACGCATTTAACGATCCAATCATGGGCGTTCTTGTTGATAAAACGAGAACAAAAGACGGCAAGACGAGACCTTATATAAGGTATATGCCCTTTATATGCGCTTTCTTCACTTGCTTACTCTTTATGGGATCAGGTGAATTTTCAAATGCCACAAAGATAATTTTCACTATCATAGCAATGGTTGGCTGGGATATGTCTTACACAGCTTTTGATATTCCCATGGGTGCTTTGGCTTTTTCGATTACTCCCAATGCCATTGAGAGAACGAAACTTTATTCAGTCAGCTCAATAGTCAGAGCAGTTGTAGGTGCGATACCACAGGTTCTTATTCTTATTGCCGGCTGGATACCTCAACTCCAGCAAGAACCGAGACCGGCTTACGCTATTGCCGCTGCCATGTCGGCAGTTGGTATCATTATCTGCACACGACCTACATATTCATGCACACGAGAAAGAGCAACATACAGTCAAAACGAGCCAACGCTTAAAGAGTGCTTCTCATTGCTTTTGAAAAACAAGCCTTTGTTTATGCTCTTCCTTTCAAATATGGCATTCTTACTTGTAACAGTTCAAAGTTCGATCAACTCTTATGTTGCAATTGACCTTATGGGCAGCGCAAAGTACAAAACGGCTCTTTCCATTGCCGTTGCTCCGGCACCGTTTATTGCAGGTATTGTGACCCCAATGATAGTTGAAAAATTGGGTAAAAAAGCGGACTTCAAGAAGATTTATCAAGGCTGTTGTCTTGCTGCCGTGGTTTGCTATATTGTTTTCTATCTCAGTTGTAAAAACAAGTTCATGAACAGAGCTTATGATGAGGAACTTCCGATATTCTTCGTTATAGCTGTTGTGGTATTCATTGCATTGAGCCGTATTCCTCTTGAAATCAAGAACCTTCTCGGAAAAGAAATGGAAGCGGAAACCGTAGATTATGTTGAATGGAAAACAGGCGAAAGAGCAGAGGGCGTTATGCTTTCTCTCATGTCATTCACAGGAAAGCTGACTAATTCCGCATCTTCCTCCATTGCATTATTTATTCTCGCAAGAGCAAACTATGTGACAGGTGACAGCGCAATGCCCACACCTCAGACTGATACAGCCAAATTTGCCCTGTTTGCTTGTATTTCACTTGTGCCTATGATCGGTTATCTTCTTATGCTCATACCAATGTCGTTCTATAACATTAACAGAGAACAGCATGACAGAATGCTCAAAGAGATTGCCGAAAGAAGAGCCGTGGCCCAAGAAGATTGATTGTTTAAGTTTTCCCTTGGGAAAAGTTAAATCTATAATTTAGTAAACTTAAAAGCCGTGCAATGCTTTGGCGTTGCGCGGCTTGAATTATGGAGCGCCCGCGGTCGTGGGCGCGGAATTTCAAGGTGGTCGGGACGACCACAGCGCCCGGCGGTATAGTCGGGCGGTCAGCCGCAGGCTGACTTGGGAAATGCACTGATTTATAATTCTCCCGGATATTTTGTAAATAAGAAAATTGAAAACAGAAATTAGTGGTTTCAGACGGATTATATTAACTTTAAAGAAATATTAGGTAAAATATTACAAAAATACTAAACTTAAATATAAATTTTTTCATAAATCTGTCGGCAATTCATATTTTTTTAACAAATATCACTGATGTTTTTGCTAAGATAATGGCAGTTTGAATTAACACTTAATGAGTTAAAATTAGGGGAGTAGAAATTATGAGAATTAGAATGCAGGAACTTGGCACTAGAAATATTTGCGGTGCAAGGATCAGTGAAAGACGCAAGGAAATCAATATGAAACAGGTTGATTTGCTTAGAAAACTTCAAGAAAAAGGTCTTGACTTCAATGCTTCCGGTCTGTCAAAACTTGAAGGTCAGATCAGAAACATAAGTGACTATGAGCTTATTGCAATCTCCGAAATCCTCGGAGTTTCAGTAAATTGGCTTTTGGGGATTGAAGAGTAAAGCGTTAAGTGGCTGTGAAAAACGGAAGTTTTTTACAGCCACTTTTTCCATCTTCTTTCCTTTATATATTATAGTATATAATTGACAATTTTATTTTATGATATTATAATTGAAACAAGAAGGCGAGGTTTGATATATGAAAAATACTGTTCTTGAAAATTTTCTCAGATATGTTAAAATCGATACCCAGTCAAATGATGACTCCGTGACTTTCCCAAGCACTGAAAAGCAGCATGATTTGGCAAAGGTATTATATAACGAGCTTTTAAGCATGAAGGCCGAAGATGTTTATTATGATGAAAAGTATTGCTATGTTTACGGAACTATTCCTGCCACAGATGAAGGGGTAAATGATAAAGTTCTCGGTTTCATTGCTCACATGGATACTTCCCCTGAGGTTTCTGACACAAATGTTAATCCAAAAATTACAGAGAATTATAATGGTGGAGATATACAATTAAATAGTGATACTGTGTTAAGTATTGAGCAGTTCCCGGAAATGAAAATGTATGAGGGAAAAACCATTGTAACTTCCGATGGAACAACCCTTTTGGGCGCAGACGATAAAGCCGGAGTTGCTGAGATTATGACAATGGCTCAATACCTTATGGAACATAAAGAAATCAAACACGGAAAAATTGTTGTTGCTTTCACTCCTGATGAAGAGGTTGGAGCAGGAGTTGATCATTTCGATATAAAGCGTTTCGGAGCTGATTGGGCATATACAGTTGACGGCGGTGTTTTAGGCGAAATAGAATATGAGAATTTCAATGCCGCATCAGCTGAAATCACAATAAACGGTGTTAGCGTTCACCCCGGAACAGCAAAGGATAAAATGAAGAACGCCTCTGTTATTGCTTGTGAACTTGAAAGCCTACTTCCGTCAGAGGAAAAACCGGAGCATACTGAAGGCTATGAGGGATTTTATCATCTTTGCGGAATTGAGGGTTCAACGGAAAAAGCAAATATTTCTTATATTATTCGAGATCATGACAGAGAAAAGTTTGAAAACAGAAAAACTGTTATGGCTGAGGCAGTGAGAAAAATCAACGAAAAATACGGTTGTGGCACTGCTATGGCTGAGATAAAAGATTCATACTATAATATGAAAGAAAAGATTTGTCCTGATTTTATGTTCCTTATTGATAATGCGGAGAATGCTATGAAAGAGCTTGGTATTCAGCCGAAAATACAGCCAATTAGAGGCGGAACGGACGGCGCAAGACTGTCATTTATGGGGCTTCCCTGTCCCAATCTCTGCACCGGTGGCGGTAACTTCCACGGCAGATTTGAATATGCTTGTGTTGAGGACATGGAAAAAGTGGTTGAACTGTTGATTAAATTGGCTACCATGTAAGTCTCGGCTTTTGAATCCCCGACAGTGTGTAAAGGTGCACCGAAGAGATGATTAAAGCATAAATATTGATTTCATTCTTAAATCGTTTAAAGGGTTATTGCAGACTTGTTTTCCGCAATAACCCTTTTCTATTATATTGTTTCATGCGGTTGCACATTTTACGGCTCTTTTATTGTCGTGATGAAGATTTTAACTCCCACCTTTATTATCAATATACTTATTGCCACACTTGCTATGGGGTCAAAAACGGGATAACCAAGTCTTGCCCCTAAAATTCCGATAAAACTTCCGATGCATGAAAGACCATCACTTTGGTGATGCCAAGCATTTGCCTTCAAAAGTTCACTGCTTGTTTTCTTAGCAACACTTAAATTGTAGAAAAACAAGGACTCCTTAATTCCCAAGGCTATAAGTGTTACTATGAGGGCAGGAGGTTCCGGTACAGTGATTGAGCTTTCTAAAGAGAAGGTGGACACTATTCCGTTGATGCCGATAGCTATACCTGTTGAAAACAGAATTGCTGAAAGGAAAATCAGTGACCGCTTTTCAATTACCGGTGCTGAAATTCTGATCTTTTCTATTTTCGAGTGGTTTGCGCTTATTCCCACAAGAACTATTATACTGCTGAAGATATCTGCACAGGAATGAACCCCATCTGAAACGAGGGCGTGGGAGTGGGCTGTTATGCCCACAATGAACTTCATCACAGCCAAAATGCAGTCAAATAAAAGGGAGATTAAGGAAGCACGAGTGTGGTTGTTTTTCATAAATAGCATCAAAACCTTCCTGTTGCAAAAACAGAGATCTACCTGTTTTAGTTATCCGTGAAACCGTTTATTACCTTTGTTTTTTCAGGCAAGAGAAACAGATTAACGTTGTTGAAAAGCAAGGCGATTGTATAAGCATTGAAGTTAAATCAGCAATCCGATGTGTTTTGAACAAACAGCACATCTGCTGCGTTAAAATGCTTAAAGCAGAGTAACTGCAAGATTCGGTTTTTTCTCTGTTTGTGATTAGTACAGTTTATGAGAAAGAAGGAAATGATGTGAAAATTGGGTATAAATTTCCTTGATTTGTTAATAATATTCACAACAAAAAACGAATGAAATAAGCGACACAAATTAAAATATGTATACAAAACACCCCGAAAAATCGAAAAAGTCAATTTTTCAAGTTTTTCACAAAAAATTGCCGGAATTTACTTTAATGAATTAAAGTGCTAACGCAAAAATCGCCTATATTTTGTATCTTTTTGAAAATAAAATCAGAGAGTTTCGTCAAATTACACAAAAAGCACCCGGAAAAATATTTGACAACTTGGGCGAAAAGTAATATAATGCCACATGACGCTGCGAGAATTACAGTTAACTGCGTATTGCACATAGTGCAAAATCTTTGAAAAAGCTAATGCGAAAATAAAAATCGGCAGAGTTTTTTCCCACAGTTAATTTTAAAAGGAGCAATTCGATGATTAATCAAATTAAGGGCGCTAAAGAAAAAATCAGCTCTCAGCTGATAAGAGTTGTTGTGGCAACTCTCATTATTATCGCCTGTACAGCCTCAACTGTTGCGGCAAGTGCAAAAATATACACGACACATATCTTTGCAGACGGTGAGTTCATAAAAGTTTTGTCTTTCTCCTCAGAAGTTGAAGATGTGCTTAACAAAGCAGATTTGGAAATCGGAGAAAATGACTTAGTTGACATGACTTACTATGTTCCCGGTGAAGATTTGAGTATTATTTATGTTTATCGTGCTTGCGAAGTGACAATTGTTGACGGCAAACAAAAGTATTTCGTTAATACAGCGGGAACCGCAAAAAATGCACTTGAAATAGCCGGAATAAAACTTTCCGCCGGTGATGAGATCGATTGTGATGAAGACGGCTATGTGTATGACGGAATGGTTATTACAGTGAAAAGAGCTTTCGGTGTTACAATAACTGTTGACGGTAAGACAAAGAGCTATCATGTTACAAAGGGAACAGTGGCTCAGGCTCTTAAAGATGCAGGAATTGAACTTGGAAAGAATGACAGAGTCAGTGTCAGCCTTAAGAAAAAAGTTAAGGAAAACATGAAGATCGTCATTGAGCGTGTTACTTATGACACTCACACCGAAACTGAAACATTGGCATATAAGACCAAGACAGTTGACGATTCATCAATGTATAAAGATCAGACAAAGGTTATCCAGGAAGGTAAGAACGGCACAAAGACCGTAACTTATAAAGATACCTATGTTGACGGTGAACTTGTTGAATCAACAGTATCAAAAACAAAGGTGAAGAAAGACGCAACTGAAAAGATCGTTGCAAGAGGAACAAAATC
>CAYPMB010000032.1:0-22805 GCA_964411915.1 uncultured Faecalibacterium sp. | reverse complement strand
CAATTAATTTATATTATACAAACTAATTTATAAAACAGGAGGTATTTACCGTGAAACTAGTAATTTTAGACGGATACACAGAAAATCCCGGAGATTTATCTTGGAAATGGATCGAGGACTTAGGTTGTGAACTGACAGTTTATGACTCAACACCCACTCAGCTTATTGTCGAAAGAGGTCGAGACGCTGACATAATCGTTACAAACAAATGCGTTTTCACAAAAGAAATAATCGATCAGCTTCCGAAACTGAAATACATTCAGGTTATTGCCACAGGTTATAATGTTATTGACTGTGTTGCCGCAAAAGAAAAAGGAATAACTGTTTGCAACATTCCTTCTTACAGCACAAATGGAGTTGCCCAGTTAGTTTTCTCACTTTTACTCGAATTGACTCAGCAAGTTGCTGTTCACAACGAAAGCGTAAAAAGCGGAGAATGGGTTAACTGTGAACATTTCTGTTATCAGAAAACATATTTGACGGAAATTGCCAACAAGACAATGGGAATTATTGGATTTGGAAAAATAGGTCAGGCTGTTGCCCAAATCGCAAATGCATTTAACATGAAAGTTATTGCTTATGCGCCAAGGCCAAAAGAATACACAGGTTTCGGTGAAGTTGAATTTGTTTCTCTTGATGAGCTTATTAAGACATCTGATGTTATCACTCTTCACTGTCCTTTAACTGCTGAAACAGACAAACTTGTAAACTCAGAATTTTTATCTAAATGTAAGGAAAGCGTATATATTATCAATACTGCCCGTGGTGGGGTTGTTGATGAAGAGGCTCTTGCCGATGCACTGAACAACAACCGAATTGCAGGATATGGTGCTGATGTTCTTCTCACAGAACCACCAAAGCCCACTAACCCACTTCTCACCTCAGCTAACAGTTTTATAACCCCACACATTGCTTGGGCGAATATCGAATCGAGAACAAGACTTATGAACATCTTTAAAGATAATCTTAAAGCATTTCTTGATGGTAAGCCTATAAACAAAGTAAACTAAAGAATTTTACCCGATAAGGCAGATTTGTGCTATGGGGTAGTACCCCGGGGGCGAAGGTTTGTGCCTGCGGCACAAACAGCACGGCTGCGCCGTGCTCCCCCCGATGCCTTCGGCATCGGGGGCTTCGCCCCCGGGGCCACCCTCCTGCACAAACCAAATAGAAATTTTAAAGTGCTGTGAAAAACAAAAGTTTTTTACAGCACTTTTTGTGATTTACTTTGAAAATTTCTTTGATAATCTGATTACTTCACAAATGAAATATACAACCGCTAAAGCATTAACTGCTATGGCAACTGTGAAATACTTTTCATCACCATATCCGATTAAAGCGGAAACAAGAGTCAGTATGCCTAAAAAAGACACATCTTTACCGTAAACCTCAATAAATCTTTCTTCATCTTTAAGTTGAGATTTATTTAAACATAAGGCCAAATTCAATAAATTCTTTTTCCAAATTAAATAACCTATCACTGCTATGATAAGACCAATTGCTACCCATACGGCAGTAATATAAATGCTCATTTATTTTTTCCTTTCTTTCGTGGTAAGCCTTTAAGCATAAATACACAAGCTAATGCAAAGCTGAAAATAAATATGCACAAAGAGGAAATATGGGTGGAGAAATATGTGTAAAGACTTATAAACGCCTCTTTCTGACCCAAAACAGCTATGCCGACGCACACAGCAAAAATTGCTCCTACAAGAACTGCTCCTGCCGCCGTATCTTTTGCAATCTTAGCTAACGGAAGTCGGTCTTCGGTAACAAGATCGACAACTTTTTCAATAGCTGTATTAACAAGTTCTCCCATGACAACAATAGCATTTGCTATAAATATCAATGCCCAATCCGTCCTTGAGAGAACAAACCAATCAGTTAATCCCAGAAATGCATACATATATATCATGCAAACAAAATGCACTCGCATATTTCTTTCGTTTAATATGCAATAAAATATTCCTTGAAATGCATAACCGAAACTTTTGACCAAACCTTTAAATTCTTTCATGTTTCAGATCATTCTCCGTCCATATAGTAGCTGCCATTTCTCTTAAGACCAAGCTGTGTAAGAACTGTCTCTTCCTTTTCTCTCATTCTTACAGCCTCTAAGCCACCGTTTTCATGGTCGTATCCGAGAAGATGGAACATTGAATGTACGGTCAAAAAGCCGATTTCTCTTTCAAGTGAATGTCCGTATGTATTAGCCTGTTCAATTGCATGATCAATGGAAATAACAATATCTCCTAACATTTTAGCTCCGGTGTCATTGTTAATATCATAAACCCCATCTTCACCTAAAGGGAATGAAAGAACATCTGTCGACTTATCTATATGACGATATTCCCTGTTAAGTTCCTGTATTTCATCATCGTTAACAAACTTTACACTGATTTCAGCTGAACCTTTAAATTGCTCATTTACAAGCACGGCAGTGCAGCATCGTCTGACTAGTAATCTGACACCTGTTGGCACCTTAACTTCCTTGCTGCTTTTAGAAATAATTACTTTAACTGAATCTTTCATTTTCTTTTAGCCTCCTCGTATCTATCATAAGCTTTAATAATATCCTGAACTAATTTGTGTCTGACAACATCTTTCTCGCTAAAGCGAATTGTTTTAATATCGTCAACATGCTTCAGTATTTTTATAACTTCCACAAGACCGGATTTCTTTCCGTCAGGTAAATCGATTTGTGTAATGTCACCTGTAACAATAATTTTTGAGTTAAATCCCAATCTTGTTAAAAACATTTTCATTTGCTCCGGAGTCGTATTCTGAGCTTCATCAAGAATAATAAAACTATCGTCAAGAGTTCTGCCACGCATATAAGCTAAAGGCGCCACTTCAATATTTCCTCGCTCTTGATATTTTTGAAAATTTTCAGGTCCGAGCATATCAAACAACGCATCATACAGTGGTCTGAGATACGGGTCAACTTTTTGCTGCAAATCGCCGGGCAAAAAGCCTAATTTTTCTCCCGCTTCAACAGCCGGTCTTGTAAGTATAATTCGGTTTACTTCTTTCGCTCTGAAAGCCTTAACAGCCATGGACACTGCAAGATAGGTTTTGCCTGTACCTGCAGGGCCGATACCGAAAACGATGGTATTTTCATTTATGGCTTCAATATATTTCTTTTGACCGAGAGTTTTTGGTTTAATCGGTTTTCCTTTTGCTGAAATACAAATACAGTCTGCTGAAATGTCTTTGATTTTTTCCTCGTCACCGTCTTTTACCATTGATATGACATATCTGACATTTTGACTGTTTAGCTGTTCACCCTTATTTATCAGCATCAATAAACCGTTTATCGATTTAACAGCTTTATCCACATTTTCTGCCTCACCGCAAACCTTAAGTTCAGAACCGCGGTTAACAACAGTAACTTCAAACTCATTTTCTATTAACTTTATGTTTTCATCAAAACTGCCGAATAAGCTGACGGCTTGTTCAATTCTTTCAACATTTATCAGTTTTTCTATCAAGAAGATGCCTACTTTCCTCAGGGATAAATTTTTCTTATAAACCTATATGCTAATATTATAAAACATTTTTTGTGAACTTTCAATATATTAAATATGTTTTTTTGGTGATATTAAATAAATTATTTGTTTTTTTCAACTGTAACAGCAACTTTCTCTCCCATATAATCAAGACAATCTATTCTTCCTGAATATTTCATATTACCTATCGACTTATTATAGGCTGTTTCCACAGAAATAACATTTGATTTTCTTGTCTGTAATTCTATATAAGACAGATATTCAGACAAAAGAAAAATTTTATTACCACAAAGCTCTTCAACTTCTTCAAAATAACTGTATGTGTATTTAACGATACCGAATGGAAGATTTTTGCCATTAACTGACAAAAATCTCTTGTCGGAAGTAATTTCCGCATCAATTTGGAAATTTTCAAAATGCAATGGAATTTCCCAAGAAAAAAGAATTAAGCCATAATGTTCCTTTGTTGATGTATATGTTCTTTTTCTATTATAAGTTTTATTCTCTTTCTCCACGGTTTTATTATGTCGTCCGATGATCACTCCTCTCGATTCCGTAAAATCGAGACCTCCGTCATAATATTCAATAACAGAGCTTATCAGCAAATCTCCCTGTCTGACATAACTGCCTTTGTTTACAATGGGAGTTCCCGAAAAGACTCTGTAAGTTGTAATAGTTCCGCTGAAGTCCGCCACATAGTTACAGGGTATATTTATACTGTCATCTTTCACCTTTTCGATTTCTCTTATCTGAATTTCTGCACACATACCTTCAACATTTAATGATACCCAAATAACGTCATCTTTCATTCTTTCAAGAAACTGCTTTTGTATCTCAACCGCATCAATTTTGCTTTTTCGGCTTCCAACTTTAACCCCTAACTCGTTCATAACTTGCAAAACTTGACTGTCAAAAAGTTTCTCGTTACCTGAAACCTGTATAAGCCACACACGGCTATTCATCGCCCAAACAAAGCATATTGCCAAAAATGTTCCTACAAATAAAACCATTCTGTCTTTGTTTTCTTTTATGAAATACGGTAATCCGCAATAACTTTTGACCTCACATTCAAGACCTGACTTAAGGGCAATTTTTCCAACAGCAGGCAAGTACTGTTCTGTTGTAAAAAAATACATATCCCCATTCACATAAGAAACATCTCTCAGTTTTACGCCTTCATTGTTACACTCATTTATAAAGCTTTCAAAAAATCCTCCGAAAACTCTCACAAAAACACTGCCACGAAAATATCTTAGAATTTTCAAGAGCATTCACTTCACCCCATTTAACAAAATTCAATACTCTTTATGTCACCGCTGATTTTCAGCTGGTGACAATTCATATTTTGTATGCACAAACAGTTGCCTTGTATCCTTACCGATCTTTTACCCAGGCTCAGCATTATGCTGTCACGATTATATACAAGTATTTGTTGCACACCGTCAATCAACATCTGATTATTGTTGTAAATACTAATTTCAGATGCATACACATTTTGTGAATAACTGTTTCCGTTTTTTACTTGGAACAAAGAAATCACCTCAGCTTTTTCATAAAATTCTATGCTTTTTCAAAATAAAAAATTCTCATCAAGCATACAAATCTAATGAGGTGACTCCAATGACTATAAATATATCAACTAAAAAATATTTCACCGAAATCAAATATCTGCTTATTGAAGGTATTTGCCTTTTCTTCTGTGTAATGCTCATCACTAATTTTGATGTATGCAAAAAAAGTGTTATTCAAAGCCTTGAGCTTTGTTCAAGAACTCTGATTCCGTCAATGTTTCCCTTCATGTTTCTCTCATCTTTTCTTATCAAAAGCGGTTTATTTAACCGAAAAATACAGCTATTCGACAAAATCACATATAAATTATTTGGTTTTCCCTTTTGTGCTGTTATCGTATTTTTGATAAGCATTGTCGGTGGTTTTCCTGTTGGAGGGAAAACCGCAAAAGGACTTTATGAAGAAGGAATAATCACTGAAAATCAAGCAAGCAGACTTATTTTATTTTGCATAAATCCAAGTCCGTCTTTTGCGATAAGCGCCATCGGATACACATTATTTGGAAGCAATCAAGTGGGCATTATGATATATATAAGCGTAATTATCGCCAACATTATAACAGCAATACTTACGAGGTTTTTAGACGACAAAAAACGACCAAGCAATAATAATGAGCCTGTAAAAGTTTCATTAAGCGAGGCATTTGTTCGATCCGGCTCAGATGCATCATCAGCAATGATAAATGTTTGCGGTTATGTAATCTTATTTTCCTGCTTCGTTTCTTTAATCGGCATGGTTATAGAAAATCAATCTGTATTAAATTTTATATACGGTTTATCAGAAGTTACCATAGCCTGTAATAAACTCGCATCACTCAATAACATTCCGCTAATTGCCGGCATTGTTTCTTGGGCAGGATTGGGAGTCCATTTTCAGATTATTGATTGCATTGAAAAAACCGGCACAGATATAAGACTATTCCTCGCATCAAGAACATTCTCAGCATCGGTAAGTCTTATCGTTTGTGATTTGATACTAAAAAAATTTCCAATTGAAGTTTCAGCAGTAATGCAAGCATCAAAAGTAACATTTGTTCCAAATGAAAGTTCACTTCCTGTGAGCATCGCTATGTTAATAACATGCTTTTTGTTTTTGATCGGTGATTATACTGTTAACAGCAAAATTAAGAGATATAAAAATGTTGAAAGAAAATAAAATGTATGATAAAATAACAACATTAAACTATAAGGATGTTGTAAATTGAAACAGAAATTGATTGATGGCAAATCATATAGTCGTGTTTGCGAAAACTGTCTTAACGGAAGACTTTCAGCAGACGGTGACAAGGTGCTTTGTAATAAAAACGGTATAATGCGACCGGACTCAACTTGCAAAAAGTATAAATATGATCCACTGAAAAGACGACCGAAAAGACCGCATATAATCAGCGGTTTCAGTGAAAAAGATTTTTCATTATAAACGGAGGAACTAAAATGTATCTTTGCTATAAAAAACCTGCCGATTTCAACTATAACGGATGGGAAAAACAGGCTCTGCCCTTGGGAAACGGTAAAATCGGTGCCAAAATTTTTGGTGGTAAACAATGTGAACTTATTCAGTTCAATGAAATAACTTTATGGTCGGGCGGCCCGGGAGTTGAAGGATATAATCACGGTGTAACTAACAATGACCGAGGAAAAAAATTTAGAGAAATACAATCTCAGCTTCTTGAAGGTGACTATAAAACTGCCTTAAAAAATATGGATAACCTTCAAGGAAATGAAAATGCTTTTGGATCATATCAATCCTTTGGCAATATATATATCAATTTTAACCAACCTATCCCCTGCACTGACAACAGTTATATTCGTGACTTGGATTTAGAAACAGGTTCTTGCATGGTTGCATACAGAAAAAATGGAAACGGTCATAACCGACATTACTTTATCAGTTATCCGGATAATGTTTTTGTTGGCAAAATCGAGTCCACCGGTGACGATATGTTAGACTTCACCCTTTCTTTGCAATCAGAACAAAACGGCAGTGTTGAATATAAAGACTCTTCCGCCTATCTTCATGGAACTGTTATGGGAAATATCGGTGACGGAAATCCTAAAAGCGAATTTGCCAATTCACTTAAATACGGTTGTGTCATCAAAATCATTACCGATGACGGAACAGTTACTGCTGACAAAAACGGTTTAACTGTTAAGGAATGTTTTAACGCAACTGTGATTATGAGTTGTTCCACTGACTATGCGCCCGTTTATCCGCACTATCGCAAAGATGTTGATCCCCTCAAAGTAAGTAGCGAAGTCGTTGAAAACGCATCAAAACTAACTTTCAATCAGCTTTTCAAAAGACATTTGGAAGATTATAAATCACTTATGAACAGAGTGAATTTAAACATTGGTCAGTATGATGCCAACCTTTCAACTGAAAGTCAGCTCAAATTATACAAAGCCAACAAAGATAATCAAAACCTTGAGGCAATTTTATTCGCTTACGGAAGATATCTTTTGGTTTCATCATCAAGAGATGGTTCCCTTCCCGCAAACCTTCAGGGAATATGGAATGCCATAAATAATCCGATTTGGAACAGTGACTATCATCTTAATATAAATCTTCAAATGAATTATTTTCACGCATTCTCCGGCAACTTAAAAGAAACTGCTATTCCCCTTTTGGATTATGCAAACATGATGGTTAAACCGGGCAGATATGTTGCAAACACAACTATGGGCATCGGTGAAAATAAAGCTGACGGTTCACCGGACACAGACAAACCTACCGGTTGGGTCGTACATACACAAACAAGTCCCATGGGAATGGTTGGTCCGGGCAGTGATTGGCATTGGGGTTGGGCTCCCACAAACGGTGCTTTTCTTATGCATAACTGCTATGAATATTACGAATTCACAAAGGACATAAACATTTTAAAGGACAAAATTTATCCAACTTTGGAAGAATGTGCCCTCTTATTCACTAAGGCATTGGTATATGATGAGAAAAGTGATCGTTATGTTTGTGTGCCTTCCCTTTCTCCTGAACACGGTCCTCTGTCTGTAGGTTGCACTTACGATCAGTCTATTTTATCCGATTTATTCAAAAATACCATTGAGGCATCGGAAGAACTTACAAAGAACGGTTATGGCGATATGGTTAATACGGAAACCATATCGGAAGTAAAGAAACTGTTGCCAAAACTCAAGCCTATCGGATTTAACAAAAAAGGATATATAAAAGAGTGGTATGAAGAGGACAGTTATTCTGTTTTCGATCGCAAAAAATTAGGCATACAAAAACATCATAGACATACATCGCACCTTTTAGGGGTATACCCATTCAGTGTTATAACGGAAGAAAGGCAACTTTTGGCTGCGAAGAAGGCATTGAACGAACGAGGAATTAAGGGCCCGGGCTGGTCACAGGTGTTGAAGGCTGCCGAATATGCACGAATCGGTGACGGAGAAAAGGCTTATGAACTTTTAAATAACTTTATAAAAACCAATGTTTACGATAACTTATTTGCAAACCATCCTCCATTTCAAATCGATGCCAATTTTGGCTACACAGCAGCTGTAATCGAAATGCTTATTCAAAGCCATAGAGGATATATTGATATACTCCCTGCCCTTCCGAAAAAATGGGAAAGTGGTAGTATATCCGGTGTTGTTGCTCGAGGTAACTTTGAGGTTGAGATCGAATGGAACAATATGAATTTCAAAAAAGGATCTGTTAAATCTAATTGCGGCGGTACTTGCCGACTTCATTATAAGGACAAGTATGTTGGCATTAGTGACAAAGACGGAAATGATGTGCCGACCGTCTTTGAAAACGGAATAATCTCTTTTGAAACTCAAGCCGGTGAAACTTACAATATTTATTGAGGTGTTTCATGTACAATATAATACTTTTTGATTTAGATGGCACTTTAACCGATTCCGGCAAAGGAATAATCAATTCCGTTGAATATGCGCTGAACAAGTTTTCCATTAAAGTCGATGAAAAATCGAAACTTAATAAATTTATCGGCCCTCCCCTTTGTCAATCATTTATGGATTTTTACGGATTTTCTCAGGAAGACGCTGTAAAAGCCGTAGAGTTTTATAGGGAATATTACCGTGATAAAGGAATATATGAAAATGAAGTTTATGACGGAATTGAGAACCTTTTAATCAGATTAAAAGAAAGTGGCAAAACTATGGCAGTTGCCACTTCCAAACCCGAAGTTTTCGCAAAACAAATACTCGATTACTTCGATTTATCAAAATATTTCACTTATATCGGAGGTTCTCACTTAGACGGAAACCGAACTGATAAGGCTCAAGTTATAGATTATGTTCTCAATAAAATCGGCTATGCAGATAAGTCGAAAATTTTAATGATCGGCGACAGAGAGCATGATATAATCGGTGCTGAGAAGAACGGCATCGACTCTGCCGGTGTTTTGTTTGGATATGGCAGTATTGAAGAACTGAAAAATGCCGGAGCAACTCATATTTGTAAATCAGTTGAAGATATAATCAAAATCGCAACATAAAAGGACGGGCTTTATGCCCGTCCTATCTCATTATAAAAAATTCTTATTTCTTTAATGCAACAGCCTGTTTTGCTTTTTCAACAATATGAGCTGCATCAAGACCGAAGAGATGGAGAAGTTCAACAGCCGGACCTGATCTTCCGAATGTATCTTCAACACCAACTTTAAGTACAGGTACAGGTTTGTTCTCGCAAACAACTTCTGCAACAGCACTACCCAAACCGCCTATGATACTATGTTCCTCAGCAGTAACAATAACGCCTGTTTCCTCAGCTGCCTTAATGATAATATCCTTATCAATAGGCTTAATTGTATGTATATTGATAACTCTTGCATCAATTCCGTCATTCTTAAGTTCTTCAGCAGCCATAAGTGCTTCGTTAACCATAAGACCAGTTGCAATGATAGTTACATCTTTGCCGTCTTTAAGAGTAACGCCTTTACCCATTTCAAACTTATATGTTGACTCATCATTAACTCTTGGCACTGCAAGTCTGCCAAATCTCATATAAACAGGGCCGTAATAATCAGCTGCAGCCAAAACTGCCTGATATGCTTCAACATCATCAGCGGGATTGATAATAACCATACCCGGAATTGTTCTCATTAAAGCAATATCTTCACAGCACTGGTGGCTTGCACCATCTTCACCGACAGAAATACCTGCGTGAGTTGCTCCGATTTTAACATTGAGATGAGGGTAACCGATAGTGTTTCTTACCTGCTCAAATGCACGGCCGGCAGCAAACATTGCGAAGCTGCTTGCAAATACTGTATATCCTGTTGTAGAAAGACCGGCGGCAACGCCCATCATATTTGACTCAGCAATACCGCAATCAATGAATTTATCCGGGAATGCATCTCTGAAAGTTACTGTCTTTGTTGCTTTAGCAAGGTCAGCATCTAAAACTAACACCTTATCATTTGTTTTACCTAATTCTACAAGAGCTTTACCGTAAGCATCTCTTGTTGCACACTTAATTACATCAGCCATATTACGCCTCCAATTCTGCTAATGCTGACTTTAATTCAGCCATAGCCACTTCATACTGTTCGGCATTTGGTGCTGCACCGTGCCAATTGCACTGATTTTCCATATAGGAAACGCCCTTGCCTTTTACTGTCTTGATAATGATTGCTGTCGGTTTGCCCTTACATTCCTTAGCAGCTGCAAAAGCTGACTCGATCTGATCAAAGCAATGACCGCATATTTCAACCACATTCCAACCGAATGCTTCAAACTTTTCCTTGATCGGATAAGGTGAGTTAACCTCTTCAACCGTTCCATCAATTTGAAGATTGTTGTTATCAACAATAGCCACAAGGTTATCGAGCTGTTTGTTTCCGGCAAACATAGCTGCCTCCCAAACCTGACCTTCTTGAATTTCACCGTCACCTAACGGAGCATAAACTCTAAAGTTTTTGCCTGAAAGTTTGCCGCCCAATGCCATACCAACAGCAGCTGAGATACCCTGTCCCAAAGAACCGGTGCTCATATCAACTCCATCAAGATATTTCATACTTGGGTGACCCTGTAATCTTGAATCGCTCTTTC
The DNA here is from genome assembly GCA_964411915.1 of uncultured Faecalibacterium sp. Lineage (GTDB taxonomy): Bacteria > Bacillota > Clostridia > Oscillospirales > Acutalibacteraceae > UBA6857. The sequence continues at coordinate 11,689 of CAYPMB010000032.1, read as the reverse complement.
TCAAAGTTTTGAGTTCTTCAACAGGGAAATAGCCTTTATGAGCCATTGCCGCGTAAAGAGCAGGAGCAGTATGTCCCTTTGAAAGAACAATTCTGTCTCGATCCTCCCACTTAGGATTTTTCGGGTCAACGTTCATCTCAGCAAAATAGAGATAAGTCATAACATCGGCGATTGAAAGAGATCCGCCGGGATGACCGCTTTTGGCATTAAAAACCCCCTCAATAATGCCCATACGGATTTTACAGGCGAGGATTTCTAATTCTTTTTTCTTTGTCTGTTCCATTGAATATTTCCTCCTTAATATTATATAAGAACTTCAACTGTCAAGCATTGAAGTCATATAGCTATTTTCTTAAGAAACTTTTGAAAGTACGGTGGAAGTTCGCTCTCGATTTCAATATATTCATTGGTTCTCGGATGAACAAAACCAATCAGCCCCGCATGAAGGCATTGACCTTCAAGTTCCTTAATGCAATTTTTCGGGCCATAAACCGGGTCACCTGCAATTGGATGTCCAATATATGACATATGAACCCTAATTTGATGAGTTCTTCCTGTTTCAAGTCTTACACGCAAATGAGTAAATCCTTGATATCTCCCTTTAATATAATAATGCGTAACAGCGTTTTTTGAATTTTTATCTGTTACCGTCATCTTTTTTCTGTCAATGTGATGTCTTCCTATGGGTGCATCAACAGTTCCTTCTTCATCTTTAAACCCTCCGTAAACCACACATTGATATTCTCTTGTGAAAGAATGTTCTTTTATTTGCTGTGCTAAATTCACATGGGCAAAATCATTTTTCGCAACAATAAGCAGTCCACTTGTGTCTTTGTCAATGCGATGAACTATTCCCGGTCGTATAACGCCGTTAATACCGGACAAACTATCACCGCAGTGATGCATTAAAGCATTTACCAAAGTCCCACTGTAATTTCCCGGTGCAGGATGAACCACCATGCCCTTAGGTTTATTAACCACCAGCAAATCATCGTCTTCATACCTGATATCCAATGGGATATTTTCAGCAGTAATGTCCAAAGGTTTAGGATCGGGAACTGACAAAGTGATTTCATCTTGAAATTTAACCTTGTAATTCTTATTAACTGAATTACCCGAAACTGTCACACCGCCGTCATCAATTATCTTTTGCAATGCCGAACGTGTCATATCCGGCTGATAATCACTGAGAAGTTTGTCAATGCGCATACCCGTTTCCTCAGAAGTAATGGTTATAATAAACTTATCAGCCATTTGACTCACCTTTTTTTCTCAGTTCAATTACCAACTCATATATTTCATAAATAATTATGACAAAAGCACCTACGGTAATCAAGCAATCTGCAAAGTTGAAAATATAAAAGTCCATGAATAACACATTTATATAATCAACCACATATCCAAGCACAAGTCTGTCAATAAGATTACCGATACCTCCGGCAACAATTGCTGTCAAACAGACATAAATAACACCGAACTTAACTTTTTTTGTCATCAAAAATGCAACAACCACAAGAAGTATAACTATGCCGGCAACAGAAAGGATTTTTGCCATACCGTCAAATGTTCCCATCATTCCGCCATAATTTCTGCAATACTGTATTTCAATAAAACCGGGAATCTGAAAACAGCTTTCACCAACGGAAAGATTAACTGTTATCACCTTTTTGATTATTTGATCAATTATTACAAGTAATGAAATTACGATAAGAGTTATTGCCTGAATCATATAAGTCTACCTTTATTTCTTCTTAAATCTGCCGAAAAATGAAGTTTGACTATCATCATCGTCATTGAAAATATCAAATTCCTTGCCAAACTCAAGTTGCTCATCTTCATCATCGTCTACTGTGCGAAGATTAACTCTTGCCTCTTCTTCGTCATCGTCTAAACCATCTGCCAAGTCATAAGCAGTAAAAATGCTGTTATTATTTCTGGCTTCGATCGGTTCTGCCGGAGCTGACTTTGTTTCTTCTGCAAGTTTCTTTATAAGTGTTTCGTAATAGTCGATTTCTTCGGCATTTGGAGTGTCATTTTGAGAAAAAGTCTCAGTTTCTGTTTTCTCAGTTGTTTCAGTTTCGTCAATAGACTCTGTTTCAACTGAAATTTCAGCTTCAGTGTTGTCTACTGCAACTTCCTCTGTCTGAACTTTTTCAATTTCTTCGACCTCTTCAACTTCTTCAATCGGAGTCTCTTCAACTTCGATTTCTTCTATTTCAAATTCTTCTTCCACCTGAATATTTGATGAAGTTATTTCCTCGGAAATATTCTCCTCAACTTCTTCATTCGGTTTTTCTTCTGTCTTACTTTCTTCAACTTCTGCCTCAGTTTCAGTCTCAGCCTCGGCTATTACCGGTTCCTCTATTTCAAGAGTATAATCTTCAACTGTAAGTTCAGGACGGTAAACATCATTTGAGTCAATATGGAATGACTGTGGATAATACTCAGCTGCATATTCATGGCTGTCAACATTTATTGAATCGAAAAGAGCAATCTGCTTATTGAGAACATCAACAACTCCTGCTTTATACTCTGCTGTTAAAGTCATAAGATCAGCTAACTTCTTCTTTGCGTTTTCAATTTTTGCATTTGCATTAGATGTAATTTCATCTGACTGAATATTAGCTTTTGCAATGATTTCATCCGACTTCATTTCCGCATCGCTTATAACACGCTCAGCTTCCATTTTAGCCTTTTCGATAATGCCATCGGCTTTTTCCTTAACCTCAGCCATTTTTTCCTCATAAACAGTCTTAGCTTGTTCTAAATATGCATCTGCGCTTTCTCTGTTTTCCTTTACATAGGAATCTGTTTCGCCCTTAATTGAGCCGATAACTTCATCAGCCTTTGCCTGTGCAGCGTCAACAAGTGCAGCTGACTGCTCCTTAGCATCTCTTACTATCTGATCAGCCATTCTCTGAGCTGTAACAAGTGCTGAATGAATACTGTCTTCGTCCTTCTTATATTCTTCGATTTTATCTGACAAAGAAGTAATTTTTCTGTATAATTCTTCGTTTTCTCTTTTAGCCTTTTCGTAAGCTCCTGCTAATGCATCTAAAGTTTCTTTTATCTGAGAAAAAACTTCATCAACTTCCGATGATTTATAATTTCCTCCCCTTTGAGCTTGAAAAGTGTAATTCTTAATTTCATTTATTGACATCATGAGTTTTAGTTCTCCTTATATATAATCAATCTAAATTGGTAGTATCAATCTTATTAAATAAATCTCCTGTTAATTCAACATCCTTAGGCACAACGACATAGGTATAATCGGCAACATTTTCCATTTTTGCACCGCAAGTATATCTTACGCCATCAAGGAAGTCAATTATTCTTCTCATAACTTCTTTTTGAACATAGTGGAAGTCAAGAAGTGTTATTGTATTTCCGGAAAGAATGTTATCCGCAACCTTAACTGCATCTTCCAGCTTTTCCAATCTGAGGATTGAGAGCTTGAACTTTGGCTTAGCAGTGCTCATCTTATATAAATTACCGGTTGAGGTTTTCGATGTGTTATATGACGAACCGAGATTTGAAGAAGAGCTTGAAGAATATGAAGCATAACTTGATGTGCTGTTTGTATATGATGAATTCACATCTTCAAAATTATAACTTCCCGAAGTTGAATAATCCTTTTCATAATCATCATTATCTTCAGACTCAACTTCTTGTAAATCTTCTTCGTAATCTTCATCAGTGCCGAAAATAGCACCCTTTGTAAATTCCTTAAACTTTGCAAACTTACTTTCTTTCATTACTTTGTCCTCCCTTGATTAGTAAATCCTTTGACCGAATATTGAAGATCCGATTCTCACCAAAGTGGAACCGTTTATAATCGCACTTTCATAATCAGATGACATTCCCATTGAAAGAATATCCATAGTGATATTATCTATCTTTTTCTCCCTTATGTCAACAAACATTTGGTGCATTTGAGAAAAATATTTATCTAATTCTGCTCCGAAGCAAATCGGTGGTATTGTCATAAGACCTTTAACTTTGATATTTTCCATTTCACCTATTTGATATAGAGTTTCTTCAAGGGCTGAAACATCAAGTCCTGTCTTACTTTCTTCCTCACCGATATTAACTTCCACAAGACAATCAGTGATAATTCCCTTGTTTGCAGACTGTTTTTGGATCTCCTTTGCCAGCTTAATGCTGTCAACGGACTGGATCATATCCACTTTTCCCACAATCTGTTTAACCTTATTTGTCTGCAAATGTCCAATAAGATGGGCTTTGCAATTATCCATGTGAAGGAAATCTTCTTTTGAAAGAAATTCCTGAACCTTATTTTCACCGATAAGATCTATTCCGTATTCCAATGCGTGATTGATGAAAATCGGATCTACGGTTTTTGTAACAGCCATTAAGGTTATATCTTCAGGTTTTCTTCCGGATTTAACAGCAGCATTGCTTATTCTCTCTCTGATTACATCAAGATTATACTCTATATCTGCAAAACGCTTATCAACTAATGATTTTTCCATCATACAAATCCCTGCCTTTTGTTATTATCATATCATTTAAAGCAATCTCCCCCTGAGATGATAAACCGTTTTCGGCAACAATATAATCATCTTCATAAACTATGGGATTGATTTCTCTGAAACGAACAAGCTGTCCGTAAAGAATATATACACCCAGCTTTTTGACTTTTTTACCGTCAACTTCAACTTCCTTTTCCACAAGGGCTTCCTTTGGTACTTTTAAGCCTTCGTGACTTTCAAGGACAATGCTGATTTCCTCGTTTCGCAATGATGCAATGTCTTCATTCATAAGACTGGCTTTAAACACTACGGCAACGCTTGACTCATCGTTTTCGGAAATCGAAGTAACTTTCATTGTTATATTGGTTACATCTGTATTTTTAAAGCTGACTTTCACATTTTTACCTACATACAGATTTTCAATTGAAGTTGATGGCAAAACGCATACCGCATACCAATTATATTCACCAACAATTTTTCCGATAATGCCTTTTCCAATTTTCTTTGGCTCAGCTGAAATCAGTTTCTTTGCATCTGCCACCGAAAACTTTTCAGCCTTACTGTAATCTGTAATTTCTTCATATCCGTCAACATTACTTATAAAGCAACCCGGATATTTAGCGGTAATTTTTTTATAATTTATTCCCGAGCCGGAAAGAGCCTTAATCTCTTTCTTCAAGCTTTTGATTTGCTTAGAAAAATCAAGTTCTTCACCTGTTGCGATCTGTCTTGATGAAATGTTATATTTCAAAGTTTCATAATTCTCTGAAATATCGGAGAAATCATTATTTTCAATTTTCCACATTATTTCATCAAGTTCATTATTTATGGTTTCATCGAGTTTATCAATATCAAGATAACTGAGAAGTGACTGATTTTGTAACTGCTGATAATACTCAAGTTCTTCCTCAAGTTCTTTTTTCTGCATATAAACTTTTGCATCGGTTGACGACTTGAAGAATAAAGCAATTGTATCTCCGGCAGCAACTCTCGAACCGTCTGTTACATAAGGAATATAAACACCCTCACCGCTGTTCTTTACCAATGCTTTATTGTTGGAAGAACTGCCCTGTACCTCGTCTCTGACAACAAAACAGTCAGCTTCAATGGTAACGTTTTCATCAGTTAAAACAGCATACTGGGTATATATCTTATTAACGGCATTCAAATATAAGTTATATCCGACATAAGCAAAAAGAAGGAAAACCGCCAATATTTCAATTATTTTCATTGATAGCTTTTTCATATATTTCTTCCACGACCTATATGCTTTTAAGCATCGGTATTATCCTTTCATTGTTTTCTCAATAATCTTTGCGGCCTCATCTATAAGATCAGACTTTGAATATTCGTCAATGTTGATCCAATTAACATTATCAATTTTTCTAAACCAAGTAAGTTGTCGCTTGGCATATCTTCTTGTTTGCATTTTAAGTCTTTCAAGAGACTCATTTAACTCTTCTTCGCCGTTAAGATACGGAATAAGCTCCTTATAACCTATTGCTTGATTTGCGGTGTTTCTTTCGAATAAACCGTAAAATCTCTTTGCTTCTTCAACTAATCCGTCTTTTACCATGTAGTCAACTCTTAAGTTTATTCTGTCATAAAGAACTTGTCTGTCTTTTGCATTAAGACCGATTATTACCGGATCGAGAACTGCACCCTTACCTTTAGATCTTTCCACTTGATCGGTAATGGTTTTACCTGTTTGGTAATAAACTTCTAAGGCACGGATTATTTTTTTACTGTTATTTTCATGAATTTTTTCCGCTGCTTGTGGATCAATTTTTTTAAGCTCATCATAAAGGCTTTCAGTTCCTTCTTCTTCGGCTCTTTTCATAAGTCTTTCTCTAAGCTCCATATCTGTCTGAATATCGAAAAACTCAATATTATCAATAAGTGTACTGACATAAAGTCCTGTTCCACCGACGATTACGGGAATTTTACCTCTTGATGATATATCTTGAATTATTTTCATTGCCTCATCTTTATATAAGGCAACACTGTAATTCTCATCAGGTGAAACAAAATCAATCATGTGATGTGGTACACCTTGCATTTCTTCTGCAGTCGGTTTTGCCGTTGCAACGCTCATTTCCTTATAAATTTGCATTGAGTCAGCTGAAACCACTTCACCGTTAAATCTTTTTGCAAGTTCTACTCCCAAGGAAGTTTTACCGGAAGCAGTAGGGCCAACAACAATTATTGTAAAAATTTTATTCAACTTCTGCTTCCTCCTTAAAATATTACTGTATTCTGCCGAACTGTTTTTCAAGCTCGCTTTTGCTCATCTCAATTAAAACTGGGCGTCCGTGAGGACAATATCTTACACTGTCATCTTCAAGGAGCATTTCAACAAATTTCTGCTGCTCATATTCGGATGTATAATCCCCCGCTTTTATTGCACTTCTGCAAGCGGCACTGTGATATATCCAATCAATTTTTTCTGTTTCAATATTATTCTTATTTTCAGTGAGATAACCGGCAATTTCTGTTATCTGATCGGGAATATCACTACTCTTGATTTCACTTGGACACTCCCTGACAACAACAGTTCCAATGCCAAAATCTTCAACTGTATATCCGGCTTTTCTCAATAAATCCAGATTTTCCAAAACTGCCGTATATTCATTTTTGCTCAATGAAACTGTTACGGGAGTGAAAAGAAACTGAGAAGAAATCTCATTTTTCTTTAATTTGTTAAAGATCATTCTTTCATGTGCTGCATGTTTATCGACAATTATCAACTTATTGTCAACTTGAGCAAAAATATATGTTTTAAACGCTTCACCGATTACTTTAACTTCCGGTTTAACTTTGTCTTCATCAATAAAAACAACGGATTCAGAGTTTATTACAGGGGCGCTTTGTTCCTGCGTTTCTACCTCTGTTTCTTCGTTGTGGTTTTCGGAAGGACTTGGTTTTAAAGGTTCAGCTTTTACTGTTTCGATTATAACAGGTTCAGCCTTTTCAAAGGACGGTTTCATTTCTGCTATAACAGAAGTTGCCACTTTCTTCTCAGCCTGCTTATTATAAAAATCTTTAAGAAGATTGTTTTTTTCTTCATCAACAGGAGTTGGTGTTCTTTTACCGCTGTCCTCAAGTTTATTGACAGTCGATTTAAACTCACTGCCGGTAAGGTTTTGCCAAAAGTCTTTTTTCGGCTTTGTTTCCATTTTAAGCTGAGAATATTCCTTGTTGCTTTTTTCTATCGTTTTCTGCACAGGCTTCGATAAATCAGCTTGCACTCTTGTGTCAAAACTTCTTATTCCGTTAACACAGCCATAATAAACAGCATTGAAAATCTTTCTTTCATCACTGAAACGAACTTCTGTCTTTGCCGGATGAACATTAACATCAACATCATTTGCACTTAATTTGATATTCAAAACGCAAGATGGAAACTTACCCACCATCATAGAGTTTTTATAAGACTGTTCAAGAGCTGCCATAACAGTGGTTGATTTAATATATCTGTTATTAAGGAAGAAAAACTGCATGCCTCTCGTGGCTCGACATGAAACCGGTTTTGAAATATATCCGGTTACTTTCACGGTGTCAATTTCATATTCCACAGGAATCATGGAAAGTGAAAGTTCTTTTCCTAAAACCGAATATATAGCCGACAAAAGATCACCGTTGCCGTTTGTCAGTAAGGCTTGCTTGCCATCTCTTATAAATCTTATGCTGATTTCCGGATGAGAAAGAGCAATCCTGTCAACAACCGCTGACACAGCATTGGCTTCTGAAACATCTTTCTTTAAAAACTTCATTCTTGCAGGTGTATTATAAAACAAATCACTGACAACTATTGTTGTTCCGTTAGGACAACCTGCTTCTTCGTTGCAAAGTTCACGACCGCCCTCAATACAGTAATGAACTCCCGTTTCCTCATCTTCGGTTTTCGTAAGCACATCAACTTTCGCCACTGCCGACACAGATGCCAAAGCCTCTCCGCGAAAACCTAAAGTATATATATTATTTAAGTCATCTTCGGATTTGATTTTACTCGTTGCATGACTTATAAAAGCAGTTGCTATATCTTTTCCGGATATACCGCAACCATTATCTGTGACACGCATATAAGCTATGCCGCCGTTCATAATTTCCACTGTAATTGCAGTAGCACCTGCATCAATAGAATTTTCAAGTAACTCTTTTATTACACTTGCAGGGCGTTCAACGACCTCGCCTGCAGCAATAAGGTCTGCTATATTTTTTGGTAATACTCTTATTTCAGGCATGGCCGTACACCTCCGTTAAATTAGTTGTTCTTTACTTTGTTAATCAATTTATAAAGGACATTCATGGCCTCAATAGGCGTAAGCACATTCGGATCCATGTTTTTAAGTTCATCAAATATTTCATCTGCAATATTTGTTGCCATTGAGATCTGCATTTGTCTTTCCTCAACATTAGACTCATCAACAATAATATTATCATCGGGCATTTCACTCATGTGAACGGTTATGCCTGCATTTTCAAGTTCAGCTAAAATAACTCTTGCTCTGCTTACCACTGAATTTGGCACACCGGCCAATTTAGCAACTTCAATACCGTAACTTCCGTCTGCGCTGCCTCTGACGATTTTTCTAAGGAAAGTAATATTCTCTCCCCTTTTCTTAACAGAGATGTTATAATTCCTTACGCCTTCAAGCACATCTTCAAGTTCGGTCAATTCGTGATAATGAGTTGCAAAAAGGGTTTTAGCTCCAAGTTTTCTCTTATCTGAAACATATTCAACTACTGCTCTTGCAATGCTCATTCCGTCAAAGGTGGAAGTGCCTCTGCCGATTTCGTCAAGAATTATCAGGCTTTTATTTGTTGCATTCTTTAAGATGCTTGCAACCTCGCTCATCTCAACCATAAAAGTGGAAGAACCGGCTGCTAAATCATCGGAAGCTCCAACTCTTGTGAAAATTGCATCAACAACACCGAGTTTTGCACTTCTTGCCGGCACGAAAGAGCCGATTTGAGCCATAAGACAAATGAGTGCCACTTGTCTCATGTATGTTGATTTACCTGCCATGTTAGGGCCGGTTATAATAGCGCATCTGTTCTGATTTCCGTCAAGGACAGTATCATTGGGAACAAACGGAACATCTTTAAGCATCTTTTCAACCACCGGATGTCTGCCGTCAACAATATTTATCACATTGTCACCGGTGATCACAGGACAAGTATAATTATTTTCAACAGCAACAGTTGCAAGAGAACATAAAGTATCCAAATATGCCAATGCCCTTGCTGTGGTCTTAATTCTTCGGAATTCTTCGGAAATTTTTGATCTGACCTGAGAGAAAATTTCAAACTCCAATTTAACCATTTTTTCCCTTGCCGAAAGAATTTTATTTTCAAAAACTTTAAGTTCTTCGGTAATATATCTTTCACAGTTTGTCAATGTCTGCTTTCTGATATAATTATCGGGAACAAGCTCTTTATATGAATTTGATACTTCAATATAATATCCGAAAACTTTGTTAAAACCGATTTTCAGTTTCTTAATACCGGTTTTCTCCTGCTCGTCCATCTGCATTTTTGCAATATATGCTGCTCCGTTGCGGTCAATATCATGAAGTTCATCAAGTTCACTGTTGAAACCGTCTCTGATCATTCCGCCCTCTCTGAGTGAAAAAGGAGGATCGTCAACAATGGCGCAGGAAATCAGTTCTTTAATATCTTCAAGTAAATCAATATCATCATATATTTCTTTAAGAGCCTTTGACTTAAACTGAGATGTTATTGCCTTAATTTCAGGAAGGCACTCCGCAGTTGCTTTAAGGGAGTTCAGTTCTTTTGCGTTTGCTGTTTCATATAACACCCTTGTCATCAAACGCTCAATATCGTAAACACCGTTGAGACTCTTCACGATCTCACCACACTGCATTGGCAGATCAGTCAATTCCGCAACCGCATTTTGTCTTATAATGATTTTTAACGGATCAACCAAAGGTTTGCTTAACCAATCTTTGATCATTCTTTTGCCCATTGAAGTTTTTGTTTTATCGAGAACCCAGAGCAAAGTTCCTTTTTTCTCTCTGTTTCTCATGGTTTCGGATATTTCAAGATTTCTTCTCGACCAATGATCAAGACGCATAAACTGACTATCCGAATAGAAGTCAATTTCCTGAATATTCTCAAGATCATTCTTTTGCATCTTTTTCAAATATTCAAGACATGAACCTAAAGCGCATATCGCTACTGTATTATCTAAAAGAGAATGCTGTGCAAGTTTTTCAATACCGAAATGCTCTGCTGCAATTCTCTTACAATTTTCAAAATCAAAATCACTGTCAGGTAAAATGTCACATGTAACATTTGTAAGACCTGTTATGAAAGAAGTTAGCTTTTCATTCTCCTTAACAATCGGATTGATTATAAGTTCGCTTGGGGAAAATCTGCTGACTTCATTTATAACATCATTTTCATATTTCTTCTTATCAAAACTTGTAAGGCTGAGTTTTCCCGTTGAAACATCAACAAAGCATAAACCAACCTGTGTATCCAATAGATATATGGCTGCAAGATAGTTATTACGACCTTCATCAAGCATCAAGTTTTCAATAACTGTGCCGGGAGTCATAATTCTTACAACTTCTCTTTTAACTATTCCTTTAGCTGTTGCCGGATCTTCTGTCTGTTCACAAACGGCAACTTTATAACCGCGGCTGACAAGTCTTGCAATATATGTATCAGCGCTGTGAAAGGGAACACCGCACATCGGTGCTTTTTGGTCATTACCGCAAGCTCTGCCTGTTAAAACAAGTTCAAGCTCTTTGGAAACAATCTTAGCATCTTCATAAAACATTTCATAGAAATCCCCAAGACGATACATAAGGATAGTATCCTGATAATCTTTTTTGATTTCCATATACTGTTGCATCATTGGTGTAACTTCTGCCATTTTATCTTCCCTCTCATTTTTTCGCAAGGGTACAAAAATGTACCCTTGCCGTTAATAATCAGTGGCAACCACTGCATGAAGAACATTCGCCGCCGCAATCGTGTGCGTGTTCTTCTTCCGGTTCGCATGTGTATGGATCTTCACCATTAACACAAAGACCGAGAATCTGCATTACATAGTTCATGAGCTTATCGATTTCAGCTCTTGCTTCTTCATAAGCCTTCATTTTTTCATTTGTCATGAACTTTGTATAAACAAAGTTCATGACAAATGAAAAAATGAAGGCTTATGA
>CAYPMB010000031.1:0-24693 GCA_964411915.1 uncultured Faecalibacterium sp. | reverse complement strand
CAATCCACGCTTACACAGGCGACCAGATGATTCTTGACGGTCCTCACAGAAAGGGTGACCACAGAAGAGCTCGTGCAGGTGCTGCTAACATCGTTCCTAACTCAACAGGCGCTGCAAAGGCAATCGGTCTTGTTATTCCGGAACTTAACGGCAAACTCATCGGTTCAGCTCAGAGAGTTCCTGTTCCAACAGGTTCAACAACAATCCTTACAGCTGTTGTTAAGGGTGACAATGTAACAGTTGATGGCATCAACGCTGCTATGAAGGCTGCTGCATCTGAGTCATTCGGTTACAACGAAGATCCTATCGTTTCATCAGACGTTATTGGCATGAGATACGGTTCACTCTTCGATGCAACTCAGACAATGGTTTGTGATCTCGGCAACGGTCTCTATGAAGTTCAGGTTGTTTCATGGTATGATAATGAAAACTCATACACAAGCCAGATGGTTAGAACAATCAAGTACTTTGCAGAACTTGCATAAGTTTAATTTGAATATTATGAAAGAGCAGGGTTTCCTGCTCTTTTTTTGTGAGCGCCCGCGGTCGTGGGCGCGTAATTTTTTTGTCTGCCGGAGGCAGACTTCGCCCGGCGGTATAGTCGGGCGATCAGCCGAAGGCTGATATGCAAACTAACTGTCTGCATTTTGTGCTTTTGCACAAACAAAGTTTATTTTCACTTATAAATATGTTGAAATCGATAAAATCCAAAAATATTCAAAAAATGCTTGCATAAATATACAACATATGTTAATATATATGCAAGATAAATGCATAAAAACAATTTTGGAGGTTTTACCATGAATAAAAATGAAATTAAAAAAATCGTACTCGCATATTCCGGCGGTCTTGATACATCAATCATTATTCCTTGGCTTAAGGAAAATTATAACAATCCGGAAATCATTGCTGTTTCAGGTAATGTAGGTCAGGTTGACGAACTTGAAGGACTTGAAGAAAAAGCAATCAAAACCGGCGCATCAAAAGTTTATATTGAAGATTTAACAGATGAATTTGTTGATGACATGATTGTTCCTGCAATGCAAGCAGGCGCAAAATACGAAGAATACCTTCTTGGTACTTCTCTTGCTCGTCCTATTATCGGTAAGCGACTTGCAGAAATTGCTATTGCAGAAGGCGCTGATGCAATTTGTCATGGTTGCACAGGTAAGGGTAACGATCAAGTTCGTTTTGAACTTGCAATAAAAGCTTTCGCTCCGGGCATGAAAATTATCGCTCCATGGCGTGAGTGGGATATAAAAAGCCGTGAAGAAGAAATCGATTATGCAGAAGCTCATAATGTACCTCTCAAAATAAACCGTGAAACAAACTATTCAAAGGACAAGAACCTTTGGCATCTCTCTCATGAAGGCCTCGATCTTGAAGATGCAGGAAATGAACCTTTATACGAAAAGGAAGGCTTCCTTGAAATGGGAGTTTCGCCACTTCAAGCTCCCAATGCTCCTACATATATCACTCTCGACTTTGTGAAAGGTAAGCCTGTTGCTCTCAACGGTGAAAATATGACAGCAAAGGATATTATCTTAAAACTTAATGAACTTGGTGGAGCAAACGGCATAGGTTTACTTGACATAATTGAAAATCGTCTTGTAGGTATGAAATGCCGTGGTGTCTATGAAACTCCGGGTGGAGAAATTCTCTATTTTGCTCATAACTATCTTGAAACAATGTGTCTTGATAAAATGGTTATGCATAAAAAACAGGAACTTGCAATTACATTTGGAGAACTTCTTTATAACGGTCAGTGGTATACACCGCTTCGCGAGGCTCTTTCAGCATTCGTTGAAAAGACACAGGAAACAGTTACAGGTAAAGTTAAACTTAAATTATACAAGGGCAACATCATCAAAGCAGGTGTATGGAGTGATTGGTCTCTTTATTCCGAGGAAATTGCTACATTCGGTGAAGATGAAGTTTATGATCAGAAAGACAGTGCCGGATTTATTAACCTTTGGGGACTTCCAATTTCAGTTCAGGCTCAGGTTAAGGCAAAAAATGAAAATAAGTAATTAACGGAAAGGATTTGGCTGTTGCTTTATGCTTCAGCCAAATTGTGATTAAAATGAGTAAATTATGGGCAGGTCGCTTTACTAAGGAAATTGACAAGTTGGCAGATGATTTTAACTCTTCAATACATTTTGATTCAAAAATGTATAAGCAGGACATAAAAGGTTCAATGGCTCATGCTGCAATGCTTGCATCTCAGCATATTATAAGCAATGATGACAGTGAAAAGATTATTGATTGTCTTGATGAAATTCTCAGTGATATCGAAACCGGTAAATTAGCCATAGATCCGACAGCTGAGGATATTCACATGTTTGTTGAGGCTGAACTTACAAACAGAATTGGAGATATCGGAAAGAAACTTCACACCGCAAGAAGCAGAAACGATCAAGTTGCAGTTGATTTGAGAATGTATCTCAGGGATGAAACCGAAGAAATTGTTAAATTATTAAAATCACTTCTTAAGGTAATTAACTCTAAAGCTAACGAAAATATTGACACAATCATGCCGGGTTATACCCACCTTCAAAGAGCACAACCTATCAGTTTTGCTCATCATCTTCTAGCTTATGCGATGATGTTTTCAAGAGATATCGTCAGATTGGACGATGCTGTGAAACACATGAATTATTCGCCATTGGGTAGCTGTGCTCTTGCGGGTACTACTTATAACACAGATAGAGAAAGTGTCGCAAAAAACTTAGGTTTTGATGGAATAACACAAAATAGTATAGATGGGGTGTCAGACAGAGATTTTTGTGTTGAGCTTCTCAGTGCTTATTCCATAATAATGATGCATTTATCACGATTTTCAGAGGAAATTATCCTTTGGTCATCATGGGAGTTTAAGTTTATTGAGTTAGACGATTCTTACACAACAGGTTCATCAATTATGCCTCAGAAGAAAAATCCCGATATGGCTGAACTCGTTAGGGGAAAAACCGGCAGAGTTTACGGTGATCTCGTGGGCACTCTCACTATGCTTAAAGGTTTACCTCTTGCTTATAATAAGGATATGCAAGAGGATAAAGAATCGATTTTCGATGCGATTGAAACTGTAAAAATGTGTTTGGAAGTCTTTACCCCAATGATTGAGACGATGACAGTTCTTAAGGACAATATGTATAAGGCTGCTCAAAAAGGTTTTATAAATGCAACAGATCTTGCCGATTACATGGTAAAAAAGGGTATGCCGTTTAGAACTGCATACAAAATTGTGGGTCAGATTGTAGCATATTGTATTTCAAAAGGTGAAGTGCTTGATACCCTTCCTTTAGAAAATTATCTCGAGTTCAGTGATGTTTTTGAAGAGGATTTGTATGAACAGATCAGTCTTGAAACTTGCGTTAAAACAAGAATTTCAGCAGGTTCAACCGGCCCTGAATCAGTAAAAAAACAAATCAAATATATTAGCGACTTTATTGCAGATTAAATACAGTAAGATGTACTTGAAAACTCAGTTTTCGGTACATCTTTAATTTTTGAAATTTAGTTTGTGCAAGGAGGGAGCTCCCGGGGGCGAAGCCCCATGCCCTGCGGGCATGGGTGAGCGCGGTCGCGCTCGTTTGTGCCTTCGGAACAAACCTTCGCCCCCGGGAGCTCCCTAATGCTTATTTATTCAGTTTTAAAAAATCTAAAATATCATTTTCCTACTTGTTAGATTTGCAATTATGTGATATACTGAATTGATAATTAGAATGAGGTAGTGTACCATGATTATATTAGGCATAGATCCGGGTTATGCGATCATCGGTTACGGTGTTGTAGAGTATGTGAATAATCACTTTAGAACCATCGATTACGGTGCTATCATAACTGAAGCCAAAACACCTTTTAACGAAAGACTTGAGATAATATACGATCAGTTTAATGAAATTGTAAAAAGAAATAATCCTGAAGTAATGTCAATCGAAAAATTGTTCTATAATAATAATGCTAAGACTGTTATCGATGTAAGTCAGGCAAGGGGAGTTTTAATGCTCGCTGCCCAAAAGAACAAACTTCCGGTCTATGAATATACTCCGTTACAGGTTAAGCAGAGCGTTGTCGGTTACGGCAGAGCTGAAAAGAAACAGGTTCAGGAAATGACAAAAAGAATACTCGGACTCGATCGTGTGCCTAAGCCGGACGATACTGCCGATGCTTTGGCTATGGCTATCTGCCATGCACACACAGGTACTTCTTTGGTTAGTACGAATTATAAAATAAGAAAGGGAATATAAAATGTTTTATAGTTTAACAGGTAACGTTGTATATAGAGATATGAATTCTGTTGCGATCAGTTGCTCGGGTGTGGCTTTTCGCTTGACTGTGACTCAGACAACATTAAATGAAATATCGACTCAAAATGAGAGCGTGACTCTTTACACATATTTGTGTGTAAGAGAAGATGCTCTTGATTTGTACGGCTTCTATGACGAAACAGAATTAGATTGTTTTAAAATGCTTATTTCTGTTTCGGGTATAGGCCCTAAAGCCGCAGTTGCAATATTGTCTGAACTTCCACCTGACAGGCTCTATCTCGCCATAGCAAGTGGTGATTCAAAGGCTATAACAAAAGCTCAGGGTGTTGGCCCGAAAATAGCACAAAGAGTAGTGCTTGAATTAAAAGATAAATTAAAAGGCGTTATATCCACTACACAGGAAAACGAAAACATTTCTGCTGTGGCTGCAATGAGTGACAGTAAAAATGTCAGTGAGGCTGTCGAAGCCCTCGTTATGCTGGGCTATACGCAGAGTGAAGCCAGCGTTGCGGTTTCCAAACTTGATAAAAATCAAAGTGTTGAAAAGCTCATTACTCAAGCACTAAAAATTCTATAATCCGGAGAATAAATTAAGATGAAAGAATTTGAAAATGAATTTGAAGAAAGAATAATGTCAAGAGAGTTCATTCAGGACGATTGTGACATTGAACTTTCATTAAGACCGAGAATATTCGATGACTATATAGGACAGGAAAAGGTTAAGGAAAACTTGAAAATATATATTCAAGCTGCACTTTCAAGAGGCGAAAGTTTAGATCATGTTCTGCTTTATGGCCCACCGGGTCTTGGTAAAACCACTCTTGCAGGCATTATCGCAAATGAGATGAATGTTAATCTTCGAGTGACTTCAGGCCCGGCTATTGAAAAACAAGGGGATTTAGCCGCTTTGCTTACGAACCTTAATGAGGGTGATGTACTTTTTGTTGATGAAATTCACAGATTGCATCGAAGCGTTGAGGAAGTTCTTTATCCTGCAATGGAAGACAATGCCCTTGACATTATTATCGGTAAAGGTCCCTCTGCTCGTTCCATACGACTTGATTTACCGAAATTCACCCTTGTCGGTGCAACAACAAGAGCCGGCCAACTTTCAGCTCCTTTGCGTGATCGTTTCGGTGTAGTTATGCGACTTGAACTTTATACACCTGAAGAATTAAGCCAGATTGTAACAAGAAGTGCCGGAATTTTAGGGATTGAAATCGATAAGGAAGGCGCCTTGCAAATTGCCTCTTGTTCGAGAGGTACACCGAGAATTGCCAACCGCATACTTAAGAGAGCGAGAGATTTCGCTCAAATTGTCGGTGACGGAATTATTGACAAAAAAACCGCGAAAATTGCCTTAGATAGAATGGAAATCGATGAGTTGGGTCTTGATGCAACTGACAGAAGACTGTTGACTGCAATGATAAAAGGTTATAACGGTGGACCGGTGGGACTTGAAACAATTTCTGCTGCCATCGGTGAGGAATCGGTAACTATCGAAGATGTTTATGAACCTTATCTTATGCAAATCGGTTTTCTTGGCAGAACCCCCAGGGGCAGAATTGCTACCCCTGCTGCTTATGAGCATTTAGGATTTGAATATAAATGCAAATAATTTAAGAAAGAAGAGATCTGATGGGAAGATTATTCGGAACTGATGGAGTGAGAGGTGTTGCTAACACTGAACTTAGCTGTGAACTTGCAATGAAAATCGGTAGAGCTACTGCCACTGTTTTAACAGATGATAAGCATAGAAAACCGAGAGTGTTAATAGGACAGGACACAAGAATATCTTCAACAATGCTTGAAAGTGCTATATCTGCCGGACTTTGTTCAGTAGGCGCTGATGTAATGACGTTAGGCGTTGTGCCGACTCCTGCCGTAGCGTTTCTTGTGAAAAAATATAATTATGATGCAGCTATTATGATATCAGCATCACATAATCCTTGTGAGTATAACGGAATAAAAATATTTAAGTCTGATGGTTATAAGTTGCCGGATAATATAGAAGATCAAATTGAAAAAATTATTCTTGATGAAGTTGAAACACCGGAACTTAAAATCGGTGTCGATGTAGGGGCGGTCAGTCAATGTGAAAACACTGTTAATGACTATATCGATCATTTAAAAAAATCTGTTGACACGGATTTTGCCGGAATGAAGATCGCAGTTGACTGTGCTAACGGTTCGGCAAGTATTTCAGCTGAAAAACTTTTCAGTTCCTTAGGCGCTGAATGTTATATGCTTTCTGACTCGCCGGATGGTGTAAACATTAACCGTAATTGCGGATCAACTCACATTGAAAAATTGAGCCGTTATGTTAAAGAAAATTCACTTATGGCAGGCTTTGCCTTTGATGGAGACGCTGACAGAATGTTGGCGGTGGATGAAAACGGAGAACTTGTTGACGGGGATAAGATTATTGCAATCTGTTCAAAGTTTATGAAGGAAGAGGGAAGGCTGGAAAAAGATACTGCCGTTGTGACAGTTATGACTAACATGGGATTTTATAAATTCTGTGACGAAAACGGTATTTTTTATGAAGCAACAAAAGTCGGTGACAGATATGTTCTTGAGACTATGTTGGAAAAAGGCTGTTCAATAGGCGGAGAACAATCCGGTCATGTGATTTTTCTTGACTATGCGACAACCGGAGACGGTCAACTGACTGCTTTACAGGTGTTGCAAATAATGAAAAAGACAGGTAAACCTCTTTCAGAACTTGCAAAATGCATGAATACTTATCCACAAACCATGATAAATATTAAGGTTTCAAACATGGGCAAAGCGAGATATGCCGATGATGAAGAAATCAAAATTGCCGTCAATCAAGCTAAAAAACAACTTGGAAGTAAAGGCAGAGTTCTTGTAAGAGTTTCGGGAACAGAACCTCTTGTAAGAGTTATGCTTGAGGGTGAAGATAAAAAAGAGATAGATATTCTTGCAGAAGAAATTGCACAAGTGATAAGAGAAAGACTTATTTGATTTATAAACTTAAAGGAAAGGTGAGCGACTAAAATCGGAATGTCGCAGAAAATTTAGTGAGATATACAAAAGATTGGAAAGATTATGAACTTATTGATTCGAGTAGCGGTGACAGACTTGAGCGTTGGGGAAAGTTTGTTTTAGTTCGTCCTGACCCACAGGTTATTTGGAAAACAGAAAAAAATCATCCCGATTGGAAAAAAGCCAATGCATATTATGTCCGTTCAAAAACAGGTGGTGGACATTGGGAGTTTAAGACATCTCTTCCCGATCGTTGGCAGATCAAATATAAAGATTTAACTTTCAATGTTAAAAACATGGGATTTAAGCATACAGGTCTTTTCCCCGAACAGGCTGTTAACTGGGATTATACAAGAGAACTTATCAGAAAAGCAGGAAGACCGGTTAAAGTACTTAACCTTTTCGCTTATACAGGCGGTGCAACCATTGCTTGTCTCAAGGAAGGTGCAAGTGTTGTTCATGTTGACGCATCTAAGGGCATGGTGGCATGGGCAAAAGAAAATGCAGTAGCTTCCGGTGTTGCAGACAGAAGTGTCAGATGGATAGTTGATGATTGCATTAAGTTTATTCAAAGGGAAATCAGAAGAGGTAATAAATATGATATAATCATTATGGATCCACCTTCATACGGTAGAGGCCCGGGAGGGGAAGTCTGGAAACTGGAAGATGAAGTTTTCAATTTTGTTGAACTTTGTTCTCAGCTTTTGTATGAAGACTCAATTATGATGCTTATTAACTCCTATACAACGGGGCTTTCACCCTCTGTTATGGAATATATTTTGGGAACTACTGTAAAATCAAAATTTGCAGGCAAGATTTCATCAGGTGAGATCGGTCTTCCCGTTACTAATACAGATATGGTCTTGCCTTGCGGCGCTTCTGCTATATGGGAAAAGGCCGATTAAAGGATTTTGGCAATGAATGAGATTATTAAATTTGAAAATGTAAGTTTTAAATATGAATCAGAAGATGAGGCAGTTGAAAACTCAGTTATTTCCGATTTATCCCTTTCTATCGAAAAGGGAAGTTTTGTTGCTGTTTTGGGACATAACGGATCGGGAAAGAGTACGCTTGCTAAACTTTCAAATTCAATATTGGTTCCTCAAAGCGGTCGAGTTTTAGTTGAGGGAATGGATACTGCCGAAGAAGAGCTGAAAGACTCTATAAGAAGAAAAGTTGGCATGGTTTTCCAAAATCCGGATAACCAAATCGTTGCAACCATAGTTGAAGATGATGTGGCTTTTGGTCCTGAAAACTTGGGTGTGGATCCGGATGAAATCAGAAAAAGAGTTGATGAATCCCTTAAGTCAGTGGGTATGTATGAACTTAAAGACAGAGAACCTCATAAACTTTCAGGCGGTCAGAAACAGCGAGTAGCCATTGCAGGTGTTATCGCCATGCAGACAGATTGCATTGTTCTTGATGAACCTACGGCTATGCTCGATCCAAGAGGACGAAAAGAGGTCATGCAGACCATAAAACATTTAAATAAAGATTTAGGTATAACAGTATTGTTCATAACTCATTATATGGACGAAGCTGTGCAGGCTGACAGAGTTATTGTAATAGATGACGGAAAGATTGCCTTTGACGGTACACCTAAGGCTGTGTTCAAAAATATAGATAAGTTGAAAAAAATCGGTCTTGATGTTCCTCAGGTCACAGAACTTGCTTATCTTTTGCATAAAGACGGAATTAACATAAGCAGAGAAGTGCTTAATGAAGATGAGTTTATTGAAGCCTTCCAACAGATTGGGGAGGTAGGAAGATGAGTAATATTGTTCTTAAAACTGAAAAATTAGCCTATATTTACGGAGAGGGTACGCCTTTTAAACATGTGGCAATAAATGACATAAATATTGAAATTGAAAAAGGTGAACTTGTCGGAATAATCGGTCACACAGGCTCCGGTAAAAGCACTCTCATTCAGCATTTTAACGGACTTCTTAAACAGACGAGTGGAAAAATTTATGTCAATGATAAGGATATATGGGAAGATAAAAGCAAGATCCGTCAGGTTCGCTTTACTGTTGGATTATGTTTCCAATATCCCGAATATCAGCTTTTTGAGGAAACTGTTGCTAAAGATATTGCCTTTGGGCCGTCAAATATGGGTCTTGACAATAACGAAATAAACAACCGAGTTCTTAAGGCAATTAAATTTGTCGGACTTGATGAAAGTTATCTTGATAAATCACCGTTCGATTTGTCTGGCGGTGAAAAGAGAAGAGTAGCAATAGCCGGAGTTATGGCTATGGAGCCTGAAATATTGGTTCTTGATGAGCCTTGTGCAGGTCTTGATCCTAAGGGCAGAGATACCATTCTTGAGCTTATAAAGGAGTATCGTAAGTTAACCGGCAGTACTGTTATAATAATCTCCCATAGTATGGAAGATGTGGCTAAAATTGCCACAAAAGTGCTGGTTATGAATCAGGGAACAGCTGCAATGTTCGGCACGGTTGATGAAGTTTATTCCCATCATGAGGATTTGGTTAATATGGGATTGAATATTCCGCAGATAACCTCACTGTTTGTTAAGCTGAAAGAAAAAGGTTATAATGTGAGAACAAACATTTACAGTGTCGAAGAGGGCAGGAAAGAACTTCTTTCGCTTTTGAAAGGAGGTAATAACCAATGATCAAAGATATTACCATCGGTCAATATTTTCCGGCGAAATCACCGGTTCACAGTCTTGATCCAAGAGCAAAACTGATTATTACGGTTTTATTTATAATTCTTATATTTATGTGTAAGAACTTTGTTTCTTTGGGTCTTATGTTTGTTTTGATCGCTATCTCAATCGCATTATCAAAAGTTCCATTTAAAATGTTTTTTAAAAGCCTTAAGCCAATAGTGCCGATTATAATTTTCACTTCTATCTTGAATGTTTTTTATGTAACAGGTGGCACAGTTCTTTTTTCTTGGCATTTTATTACGATCAGTACTAAGGGAATTTTGACAGCGTTATTTATGGCAATAAGAATAGTTGCCCTTATAATTTCAAGTTCACTTTTAACTTATACTACAACACCGACAATGCTTACAGACGGACTTGAAAGATTACTTTCTCCCTTAAATAAACTTCATATTCAAGTGGATACATTGGCGATGATAATGACTCTTGCTCTTCGTTTTATTCCCACTCTTATTGAAGAAGTTGATAAAATAATGAATGCACAAAAGGCAAGAGGCGCTGATCTTGAAAGCGGTAATGTTATTCAAAGAGCTAAGGCATTAGTTCCAATTTTAGTTCCCTTGTTTGTTTCTGCAATAAGAAGAGCTTATGAATTGGCTTTTGCCATGGAGTGCAGATGCTATACGGGGGGAGCAGGAAGAACAAGAATGAAAAAAATGAAATTCGGATTTATTGATGCCGTTTCAATTCTTATTTTCCTTATATCTATTGTCGGAGTAATTTTAATAAATACAACTTTCGGAACTGTTATTTGATTTAAAGGAGTCTCCAAAAATGAGAAATTTTCTTTTTAAAATTAAATATGACGGCTCTGCTTTTCACGGTTGGCAAATTCAGCCTAACGCTTTTTCTGTTCAGCAGGCAGTAAAAGAGAGCATTCAAAGGATTTTTTCTCAAAATGTAACAGTTAACGGTTGCAGTCGAACAGATGCAGGGGTGCATGCAAATGAGTTTTGTTTTAATTGCAAAATTGAAACAGATATGCCTTGCCAAAGAATAATAACAGCCTTGAATGCAGTCTTGAGTGATGAAGCGGTAATTTTTTATTGTTGTGAAGTACCTCTTGATTTTCATGCAAGGTTTGATTGTAAGGGTAAGGAATATGTTTATTTGATTGATAACACACCTTACGGTGATCCTTTTCTCAGAAAAAGGGCTTATCATTATAAATATGATATTGATTGTGATCTTCTGAATGAACAAGCAAAAGATTTTGTTGGAACTCATGATTTTGCAGCCTTTTGTGCCTCAGGTTCTTCAGTGTCAACAACAGTCAGAACTGTTTATTCATTCGATGTTGCCCGAAAAGGTGATAAAGTTGAGTTTAAAGTTAGTGGAGACGGTTTCTTATATAATATGGTAAGAATTATGGTTGGCACTCTCCTTGATATTAACAGAGGTAAGCTCCGGAAAGGCTGCATACCCGAAATAATAAATTCAAAAGACAGAAATAATGCCGGTGTAACAGCTGTTGCTGACGGCTTATATCTTAATAGAGTTTTTTATGGAGAAATAAAAAATGAGCAAATCGAAGAAACAGAATAAAAAGAAAAATAAAAAGAGCAGTTTAAGAAGAATAATAATTATATTTGCTTTAGTTTGCCTTATAGGAGCAACTGCATACACAGCTATTTCTATAATTCGGACAAAGGAAAATGCCGAAGTTATCCGCGGTGAACTTAAAGATGAGAATATTCTAATGACTGTTGACAATGCACAGCTTAGTAAGGGGTTCACCCTTTCTGACGGAAATGTTGTTGTAACTACCAATTCATTTATCTCTTTTAAATCTGACGGAACGATAAGAGCAACTGATAAATTGGGTTATGCTAAGCCGGTTGTTAAAACGGCTGACAACAAATATTTGGTTTTTGAGCGTTCAACAGGCAAATATGCAATTTTAAACCGTTCAGGCGTAGTATATCATAATGACTCCGGTAGTGAAATAGTTAACGGTGACATTTCAAAAAGCGGTAATTATGCAATAATTACAAGAAAAACCCAGGCATCAACAGTGCTTAATGTTTATTCTTCATCGAATAAATTACTGTTCAGCTGGGAATGTACTGACGAATATCTTAATCTTGTTGCTCTTTCTCCAAACGGCAAAACCATTGCTGTTGCAACAGCTGGGGTAAAAAATGGAGAAGCATATTCAAAAGTTTTGTATTTCTATATTGACTCTTCAAATGTAGAAGGCGAAATGGAATATGTAGGAGAAAACATTTACGCAATGAAATTTATCGGCAACAAAGAGGTTGGTGTGGTTACCGATCTAAGTTATATGATAGTTGATTTGAAAGAATTAAAATCAAATGTTATGAGTTATGATTATGATATTCTTTCAGGCTTCTTTTTTAACGATAACTCAAATATAGCCGTATTAAAGCAAGAGTTCGGAACTCTTGATAAAACAATACTCACTGTTACAAATTCCAACGGAGAAAACATTATTGAAAAAGAGTTTTCCAATAATGTTATAGATTTTAAAATTGATAAGAAAAATGTTTATGTAATGACTATGGGTGAAATACATATTTATTCATTGTCTTCCGGAGACGAAAAAAATGTTATTACCACTAACGGCGGACTCAAATCAATGTTCGTAAATGATAATTGCATATATTGTCTTTCAGATATTGATATTTTTAAATATGATTTTTAATATCTTTCCGGTTGTTAATTCAAATTCCTTATGATATAATATAGTGCTAATAAGGCATTATTTGGATATAGTTTTTGAAGGGCGGTGAGATAATGAGTTAGTTCATGTATATCAGTATAATAAAAAGGAGTATGCAATGGAATTTATTATTGATTTAGTATTTTTAGTAATTTTTGCCGTATGTATTATTACAGGCGTTATAAAAGGCTTTGTGAAAAGTCTAATGGATTTAATAACAAATATTTTGGCTTTAATAACAGCCAGAGTACTTTCAGTGCAATTAGCACCACAAGTTTATGCGAAATTTTTTGAGGCTTCCATTACAGGAAGACTTGAAGAAAAATTTGCATCTTTAGGTAATTCGGCTACATCTCAGGTGCAGACCGCACTTGACAGCATACCCGAAAGCTTAAACGGATTTTTGTCACTTTTGGGTGTGGATTCGGCATCATTAACTCAGACCATTTCTCAGCAGATTTCTGCAAATGGGGGAGATGTTTTAGATGCGCTGATGCTTAATGTGATAACACCGGTTATGACCGCTATTATTAAGATCATTCTTTTTGTGGCAATTTTTGTTTTGGCAATTTTCGTATTAAAACTTGTTACATTTTTGATCGAAAAATTGGCAGAGTTACCGGTTGTTAAACAGGCAAACGGTATATTTGGTGGTGTGTTTGGTGCGGTGAAAGGCGTAGTTGTTGTTGCAGTTCTTTGTTTTGTATTTACAATGATTGCCGGTTTCATAGACAATCCAACATTTTCCGAAGCTGTGGGAAGTTCTAAGATAGTTAATGTATTTAATTTACTGATGCAGGATATGGCCGGTATCAGTGTTTAAGGAGGATTTTTAATATGAAAGAACTTACAAAAACATTAAAAGTATTATTCAAAGATTGGAAAACTATTCCTAATCTTTTATCATTCATGAGATTACTTATTATACCTGCTGTTGCAGTTTTGTTTGTTAAAGGACACCTTGGCTGGTCTATTGCACTTATTGCAATTTCCGGTTTGACGGATCTTTTTGACGGAAAAATTGCAAGACGCTTTAACCAGGTATCAGATCTTGGTAAGATTTTAGATCCGGTGGCAGATAAGCTCACAATCATCACTGTGGCAATTCTTTTATATTGGGATTTCAGCAAGGCAGAAGATGCATCTGTCAGAGCCTTTGCATGGGTTTTCCTCTTGTTCTTGGTTAAGGACTTTATTATGATTGTAGGTGGTTTGGTTATGCTTATGCTCGGCATCCGTCCGGGTGCCGCTGAAATCTTCGGCAAGATAGCTACATGCGTTTTCTATGGTGTAGTACTTCTCGTTATTGCATTCGGTCCGTCAGTTGGAGCATTGACATCAATATTCACTATGCCTTCATGGCTTATGTTTACTCTTGTTGTAATTGCTCTTATTGCAACATTTACAGCATTTTTAAGCTATATGCCGGAAACATTCAGACAGTTCAAAGAGAACAAAGCTGAAAGATCAAAAAATAAATAAGAAAAACATACATTTTCTTTTGCAATTAAGGAGACAGATAAATGAAAAAGATGTTATGTTGCAAGTGCAAAGAGAGGCCTGCCGTTATGTTTATTCAAAAGGTTGACGGCGGAAAAACCACATCAGAAGGTTATTGCCTCAAATGTGCAATGGAGTTGAATATAGGCCCAATTAAGCAAATGATGCAATCCATGGGCATTACGGAAGAGGATGTTGATGCTGTAACAGAACAGTTCAGCAATATGTTCCCCGCATCTGATGAAGATATGGATTTTGAGGAGGGTGGAGCACCGACATTGCCTTTCCTTCAAGGTTTAATGGGCGATATGGGTTCACTTATGCCTCAAGGTAACGGTGAGAATTTACCCTCTGAGAAAAACGAACCGGAAACGGATAATTCTGCAAATACCAAAAGAAATAAAAAGAAAAACCCGAAGAAACGCAAGAGCTTAAACGCATACTGTACAGATCTTACAGAGAAGGCTCGTGAAGGCAAACTGGACAATATTATCGGCAGAGATAGTGAGATATATCGAACTATTCAAATTTTGTGTCGCCGTTCAAAAAACAATCCTTGTCTTATCGGTGAACCGGGTGTAGGTAAAACTGCAATTGCCGAAGGTCTTGCTTTAAGAATTGCCAATGGTCAAGTTCCCGCAAAAATCGCCAATAAGGAAATTCATCTTCTTGACTTAACTGCCCTTGTTGCCGGAACTCAGTTCAGAGGTCAGTTTGAAGGACGAATTAAAGCTCTTATTCAGGAAGTTAAAGAAGACGGAAATATTATTCTTTTCATTGATGAAGTTCATAACCTTGTAGGCACAGGTGACGCCGAAGGTTCTATGAATGCAGCCAATATTCTTAAACCTGCCTTATCAAGAGGGGAAATTCAGGTTATCGGTGCAACAACATTCACCGAATACAGAAAGCATATTGAGAAAGATACAGCTTTGGAAAGAAGATTTCAGCCTGTAAAGGTTGAAGAACCTTCAATTGAGGACACAGTAACCGTACTTCTCGGAATTAAAAAGTACTATGAAGATTATCACAGAGTAACTATCAGTGATGAACTTGTAAGGCGAGCAGTTGTTTTATCCGAAAGATATATTACAGATAGATTTTTGCCGGATAAGGCTATTGATCTTCTTGATGAATCCTGCACTTGTGCAAACCTGAGAAATAAAGCTATAAGCGATTATGAAATAGGGGAGCGCAAATTGCAGCAATTAAGAGAAGATGAAGAAGAACTTATGACTAATAACGACAGCGAAACAATTGACTATGAGGCAGTTGCAAATATAAAGTCAGATATAGTTAAATGCGAAAATGAGCTTGACGAACTGAAAATCAAGGCTCAGGACAACGCTGTTGAAGAAGGGGATCTTGCAAGGGTAATTGAATTATGGACAGGTATACCTGCACATAAGGTTATTGAAAGCGATATTAAGAGACTTGTGGGACTTGAAGAACAGCTTAAGTCAAGAATTATCGGTCAAGATGATGCAGTTGCAGTTGTTTCAAAAGCTATAAGACGCAGCAGGGTTCAGATAAACTCAAAAAGACGCCCGGCATCGTTTATTTTTGTAGGCCCGACAGGCGTAGGCAAAACAGAACTTGTTAAGCAGTTGTCCTCAATTCTCTTCAACACTCCGGAAACTCTTATCAGACTTGATATGAGTGAGTTTATGGAGAAGCACAGCGTTTCAAGAATTATCGGTTCTCCTCCGGGATATGTAGGCTATGATGAGGCAGGACAGCTTACCGAAAAAGTAAGAAGAAAGCCATATTCAATTATTCTCTTTGATGAAATTGAGAAAGCTCATCCTGATGTAATGAATATTCTTCTTCAAATTCTTGATGAAGGAAGAATTACGGATGCACAGGGCAGAACGGTTAATTTCGAGAATACAGTTATAGTTATGACCTCTAATGCCGGAAGTGAAACTAAGGTTAATGCTTTAGGTTTTGGCAAGGATAAGAGCGAGGCTACAAAAGAAAAAGTTATGAAGGCACTTTCGGATTTCCTCAGACCTGAATTTATCGGCAGAGTGGACGAGGTTGTTGTCTTTAATGAACTTAATCTTGAAAGTCTCACCAAAATTGCCGATTTGTTGCTTAATGAACTTGTTGAACCTTTAAATGATAAAGGTATTCGTCTGACTTGGGGCGATGGTGTGTGTGAGTATCTTGCTAAAAAGGCATCAGGCGGTGCAAGAGGCGCAAGAGAACTCAGAAATGTTATTAGAAGAGAGGTTGAAGATGAAATTGCAACCATAATTATTGATAATTCATCACAGCCTATTTGCGGTATCAGTTTAACATTAAGCGATGAAAAATTGGATATAAAATATATTTAAAAAAGTTTCAAAAAACACTTGACATTTTAACGCTGATTGTGTATAATAATCAGCGTTGCAATGCCAAAGTGCTTGCGGGTGTAGTTCAATGGTAGAATCCCAGCCTTCCAAGCTGGTCGTGTGGGTTCGATTCCCATCACCCGCTCCATTATTGCAATATGCGCTTTTAGCTCAGCTGGATAGAGCAACTGCCTTCTAAGCAGTAGGCCGGGGGTTCGAGTCCCTCAAAGCGCGCCATTATGGTGGATGTAGCTCAGTTGGTTAGAGTGCCAGGTTGTGGCCCTGGAGGTCGTCGGTTCGACCCCGATCATCCACCCCACAATTAGAAGACTGAGACCAAGAAATTGGTCCTTTTCTTTTATATGGGGATGTCGTCAAGCGGTAAGACACAACACTTTGACTGTTGCATGCGTAGGTTCGAATCCTGCCATCCCTGCCAGAAATCGGTAAAACTCTTTGGGGTTTTACCGATTTTTTTGCGTGAATTTTTGGAAAGGGAGCGCCCGCGGTCGTGGGCGCGTAATCCCAAGCGATCGGGTCGATCGCCGTAGCCCGGCGGTATAGTCGGGCGGTCAGCCGGAGGCTGACAAGGAAACTGATTGTTTTCGTTAACTCAAGGCGTTTTGCATAATCATGAATCGGCATAAAATGATAAAATAGAATAGAAATTTATTGTGTTTACGCCTAAAACCTGTCTTTCGTTTCTGCAAACAGTCGATTATTGTAAAATATTGATTTTTCTAATTGCTTATGTTAATATTTCGCCAACACATTAAAAAGGAGATATAAATATGAGCAACAAAAACGAACAAAAAAGAAAGTTGAAACTAATTCAAAAACCGGCTAAAGGTAAAATGGGCGCATTGTTGATAGTGTTTGCATGGATAGCTATCTGGAATGTAATCTATCAAGGTGTTCACGGTTTATGGGCTGACAGTTCTATTCAAATTGTTAACTGGGCATTTTTCGTCACAGTAACCCTTTTCTTTATGCAAGAAGAGCTTACATATAAACAGCGCTTCTGGCATACTTTAATTGGTGGCGCTGTGGGACTCTTGCTTTCGGCATTTATTGCGGTTGTATGCACAGTATTGATGAAAAACGGATTAAGTTATCTTACATCAGTGAGCATACCCTTGGTTCTTGTCTTGGCGATGCTCATTCTTCTCAATCCGTATTTACCGGCTGTATTCAATAATGTTGGTTTTGTTTATATGATCGCCGGATTTATCGAAACAGATAAGTTGATACCAATGCTACCAAGCTATCTTCTATCCTTGCTTCTCGGTTCGATCATTCTTAATTTAGGTTGTAGCCTATTGTTAAACATCTATACAAAAGCTATGACTAAAAAAGCCATGGAAAAAGCAAAACAACAGGAAACTTCTCAAATTTGATAAATCCTTATAAGAAAAAAGTTCGTACAGACATCTGTTTCGAGCTTTTTCTTATGTAAATTTTGACAAAATTTGCTTTTTCCATTGACTTGGAACATTTTAAGTAATATAATAAAGTGAGTTTGATTATTTGTATATTTTTGTGAGATATGCAAAAAGAATATCTTTATCATATGTTTCTAAGGAAAAATTTATCATATAAAAAGTATGGAGGATATGCAATGAAAAAGTATGATGTAATTGTAATCGGTGCCGGTAACGGTGGTCTTGCTGCAGCTGCTACCTGTGCTAGAGAGGGTCTTTCAACTCTTTTACTTGAGAGACACAACATTCCCGGTGGTTCTGCTACTTCATTTGTAAGAGGTAGATTTGAATTTGAACCATCACTTCATGAACTTGCGGGTCCAAGTAGCCCAGAAGCAGGTGACTGTGCTCCCGGTATGTTCGAAAGATTGAATGCTGACTGCGATTTCTTAAATCATGAGTCAACGTTCCGTCTTGTTATTCCTGCAAAGGAAGGGGAAACAGACAAATTTGTTAATGAGGACGGCGTTGAGGTAACTATTGATGCTCGTATGCCTATCGGCTTTGAGGCATTCTCAAGAAAGCTTGACGAACTTGTTCCGGGTTCTTATGAAAGCTGCAAGAAAGCCTTCGACTTATCATGCACAATGTTCGATATTTTAAACAATCTTGAGTCACCGGCTAAGTTGCCGCCACTCTTAAAGGATTTCCCTGATATCCTCCGTATGGGTGCATACAACATGAATGATGTTCTTGACACTCTCGGAATGCCCAAGAAGGCACAGGATATCTTCAATACATATTGGTGCTATCTCGGTGTTCCCGGCGATAAACTTGACTTCCTTTACTACATGGCAATGCTCTTCAGCTATGTTAAAACAGGTACTTCAATTCCTCATCTTCGTAGCCATGAAATGAGCCTTGCTCTTGATAAGGTTATTCGTGATCATGATGGCGATATTTGGTATAATTCTGAAGTAACCAAGGTTATTATGAAAAACGGCAAACCTGCCGGTGTTGTTATCAATGGTGAGAAAGAAGTTTATGCAAAGCGTTTCATATGTAACTCATTCCCGAATAAGGTTTGGAGCGATTTGTTTGATCTTAAGGATATTCCTGAGAGACAGCTTAAACTTCTTAACGCAAGAACAATTTCTCCAACCCTTACAACAGTTTACCTTGGTATGAATAAGACTAAGGAAGAACTCGGTATCCATGACTATTCAACATTCATTGCACCAACTTCTGATTCTGATGAACAGTTTGATCTTGTAAAAGATTACTTCAGTGGTTACTGCATTATTAACTGTCTTAACGAAATTATTCCTGATTCAACTCCGGAAGGCACATGTCAGCTCTTCCTTACAGGCATGACAATGGGCGACGTTATGAAGGGCGTTGAACCGAAGGATTATAAGAAGTTCAAGACCAAAGTTGCAAAAGACATGATCGAAACTTGCGAAAAGGCTCTTAACATTTCAATTACACCGTATATCGAAGAAATTGAAATTGCATTACCTCCTACATTCGCAAGATACTTAAATGCACCGTTAGGTACACCTTACGGTTATTGGCTTGAAAAGTGGGATAGTATGCTTCCGCGTACAATTCAGTCTGTTGCAGATCAGCCATTTGATAATTTCCTTTTCTGCGGTGCTTCTCAGGAACGCGGAGATGGTTACTATTCTGCTTATTACACAGGCGAAAATGCTGCTAATCTCACTATAAAAGCACTTAAGAAGGAGGGCAAATAATAATGGGTATCCTTAAACCACTTAAAGCAACTAAATTTGTTTCCGTAATTCCGGAAAGAGAATCAAGAATAAAGAACGCTCCTGCAGTTCTCCCTAATATCAGCGATACAGCAACTGAACTCGCAAAGGCACTTCATCCAAAGCGTCAGTATCTTAAAATTGCAGAAGTTAAGGAAATGGCTCCTGATTGTAAGAGTTTCACTCTTGTTCCCGATGAGAGCAGAGGCACAAAGTCACTTGCATACTTCGGTGCAGGTAAGTATCTTACAGTATTTGAAACAATCGAAGGTATGCCGATAACAAGAGCATATTCTATTTCATCATCACCGAAAGCTTCTCTTGAGGGTAAATATGTTTTAACTATTAAGCTCGTTGATGGCGGTTTAATGTCTAAGTTTATTTTTGATACATGGGAAGTTGGCAGAGAAGTTGAAGTTTCTGCTCCTTCAGGTAATTTTGAATATCAGCCAATTAGAGATGCTGAAACTGTTATCTGTCTTGCAGGTGGTAGTGGTATCACTCCGTTCCTTTCAATGGCAAACGCTATTGTAGACGGTGATGAAGATTTCAACATGGTTCTTCTTTATGGTAGCCGTAATTATGACAACATTCTCTTCCGTGATGAGCTTGCAGAACTTGAAAGCAAGAGCGACAAGATCAAGGTTGTTCACGTTCTCAGCGATGAGAAGAAGAAGGTTAAGGGCACAGAAAAAGGTTTCTTAACAGCTGAACTTATTAAGAAGTATGCTCCTGAAAATGAGCCATATTCTATATTCCTTTGCGGTCCTCAGCAGATGTATAAGTTTGTTGACGGTGAACTTGAAAAGTTAGGACTTGAAAGAAAATATGTTCGTCATGAAATGTTTGGTGAGTTCCATAACCCCAGTACAGAAGCAGATTATCCGTCAGATGTACCTGAAACAGTAAGAATTACCGTAACAATTCAGGACAAGACATATATTGTTAAGGGTCTCTCAGCCGATTCAGTTATGCAGACTCTTGAAAAGAACGGAATTGCAGTTCCTGCTCGTTGCAGAAGTGGTGAATGCGGTTTCTGTCACTCTCACTTGCTTTCAGGTAAGGTTTATGTTCCAAAGCATCTTGATTACCGCCGTCTTGCTGACTATAAGTTCGGTTGTATTCACCCATGCTGTTCATTCCCATTGACAGACCTTGAAATCAATGTTCCTGTTGCAGAATAATTAGCTTTAATATTAGAGAAGATACAGTACGTTTGCTGTATCTTCTTTTTTGTTTTGTGCAGTAGTGAGTCCCGGGGGCGAACCCCCGTTGCCGGGCAACGTGGAAGCACGGAGTAGCCGTGCTTGTTTGTGCCTTCGGCACAAACCTTCGCCCCCGAGCCTTCCCTTTACCACAAAACTTCTCTCAAAAAAACAAAACTGTAAAAGTGATGACTTTTACAGTTTTGTTTTATATTATACTAGAATTTAACTTTCGTATCCTGTTATATCTTCTCTTGCCTTGAAGAAGTACCCGTTGTTTTTCAAAAACTGCATATTGTTCAGTGCATAACCCATGCCGTTGGCAACACAATTTTCGGGTTCGTCTGCAAGAGTAACCTTCATCTTTAATTTTTCACTAAGCATTTTTTCCATACCGTAAACCTTAGCTCCGCCTCCGGTAAGAATAAGACCGCTACTGTGAATGTCACT
This sequence comes from uncultured Faecalibacterium sp., assembly GCA_964411915.1. Lineage (GTDB taxonomy): Bacteria > Bacillota > Clostridia > Oscillospirales > Acutalibacteraceae > UBA6857. Next base: position 3,348 of record CAYPMB010000031.1, on the reverse strand, counting down.
TATCAGTTCGGGTGGTGTGATTTCCAAAGTTTCTCTTATGGCTTCAGCTATATATTCAACTTGTTCCTTAATGGCAAGATACACATCAGTTGAAGTGATTTCAAAAGAAACCGGCATACCACCGATGAATTTTTTGCCTTTACAAGTCACAGCAATTTCTTCTGTTGGGAGATTTGCACAACCGATAGTTTTCTTGAGCTCTTCAGCAGTACTGAGTCCGATAAGTATGTCTCTCTCTCGTCTTACATAACGCTGTATTGCCTCGTCAATGGCGTTTCCTGCAACTTTTATTGAATTGGAAATTGCTACATTGCCCATGGTAACAACGGCAATGTCTGTTGTTCCACCACCAATATCAGCAACTAGAGTTCCTTTGGGGTTTGTGATTTTTACTTTTGCTCCAACAATGGCTGCTAAAGGTTCTTCCATAACACAAGCCTCTCCGGCACCGCTTGCAGTGATTGCATCAAGAAGTGTCCTCTTTTCAAATACAGTGACATCACTGGGAGTGCAAACGATAACTGAAGGTTTGAAAATTCTGTGTCCGCAAATCTTTTTTATATAATAGCGTAGCATCTTTTCGGTGACTTCAATATTCGATATAACACCATCTTTAATCGGAACAACAACATTAACGGTTTCGGGATTTTTTTCGAGCATCTTTTTTGCATCTTCACCCATGGCAATTATTTCATCAGTGTCAGTGTCAAAAGCAACAACAGTAGCCTCAGACCTAACTATTCCTTTTCCCTTGACATATATTATTGTGTTTTTTGTTCCTAAATCTATACCGATTTTTAAACCGAGCATTTTATTACCGCCTTTTTATTCTTCGTTGTTGATCATCTTTGTCAGAAAATGCCTGAGACCCGAAAATCTTTTGATTTTTTTATCGTTTTTCACCATTGAATATACGTCTTCTCTCGTGCCAACGATAATTATTTTGGATTTAGCTCTTGTTACTGCCGTGTAAAGTAGGTTTCTGTAACTGAGTTGTGGGATAACATGACAGGCAGGAATTATAACAGCCTCATATTCGGAGCCTTGGCTTTTATGAACAGTGACAGCGTATGCCAACTCTAATTGATTGGCATGATCAAATGTGTATATAGCCTCTCGATCATCAAATCTGATTTTCATAAGTTTTACACCAGGCTTGACCTGAACAAGAATGCCCATGTCTCCGTTAAATATGCCCGTTCCATGCTCCTTACCTCGTACCCAAGGTATATCGTAATTGTTTTTTATCTGCATTACTTTGTCGCCCTCACGAAAAGTTCTTCCGTTAGATACAAATTCATTTTTAAACTCATCGGGAGGATTTATTCTTTTTTGTAAAGCGGTATTCAAATTAACCGAACCGACCTCACCTTTTTTTGATGGGCAAAGGATCTGAATATCCGACAGGGGATCATATCCGTATGCTTTCGGAAGTCTGGTTGAATAAAGGTCAAGAACGGTTGTTGCCGCAAGAATTACATTAGATCTATTCATGAAGAAGAAATCATTGTCGGTCACATCAAGTTCAGGGTTTTCTCCGTTGACGATCTTATGCGCATTGGTAACAATAAGACTTTCCATGGCTTGTCTGAAAATTTCGGTTAAAGCCACAACCGGTATAAGATTACTGTCAATTAGGTCGTGAAGAACATTACCGGCTCCCACTGCCGGTAACTGGTCACTGTCACCAACCATTATCAATCTGCACCCCAGCTTCATTGCATCAAGAAGTGAAGAAAATAAATGAATATCAACCATTGACAATTCATCAACAACGATGGCATCGTGTGGCAGGGGGTTCGTTATATTCCTTTGAAATTTGGGCGTATCACCATCTTTCCACTCAACTTCCAAAAGTCGGTGGATGGTTTTGGCTTCTTTGCCGGTGATTTCGCTCATTCTTTTTGCAGCCCGCCCCGTAGGTGCTGTTAAAGCAACTTTCAAGCCGTCTCTTTCAAATAACTCAATAATACCGTTCAAGGTGGTAGTTTTACCTGTACCGGGTCCTCCGGTTAAAATAAGCATACCTTTCTCAAGAGCAGTGGTAATGGCTTGCTTTTGCTTTTCTTCGTATGTTATATTGAATTTTGTTTCTAATGATGCAATACGACTTTTAATGCTCGTTTTTCCTTTTGGTGGAGGAAATTTAAGCATTATCGATAATCTCTGTGCAGCTGCCTTTTCACAGGAGTAAATATAAGGTAAGAATAAATAATCTCGACCGTCAATTTCTTCGCTGATAAGTTGTTTATCGCTAAAAAGTTCATCTAATGTGTCATTGATATCATTTGAACTTGTGTCAAGAAGAGCCATTGCAGGTTCGATAATTTTATCTCTTGGTATGCAAGTATGTCCGTTCTTCAAATTGTGTCTGACAATATGAACAATACCTGCTTTGATTCTATATGATCCATAGGAATTTTCCGGTGACATTTTCGCTGCTATTGCATCAGCTTTTTCAAAGCTCATACCAATTGCTTCTCTGCAAAGCACATAGGGGTTTTCTGTTATAATTTCAATTGCTCTTGCACCGAAAATCTTGAAAACATTAACACATTCGTTTCCTGTCATTCCGAACTTTTCAAGATAGATCATAACTTCTCGTATTGCAAACTGTTTCTTGAATTCCTCTGACATCAGCAGAGCTTTTTCTTTGGAAATTCCCTTTATTTTAACAAGAAGTTCAGGATTGTTTTCAAGAATATCAAATGTGTTGTCACCAAAATTTTCTACTATTTTTGCGGCTATTTTAGGGCCAATTCCTTTGATTGTGCCTGATGAAAGATATTTGAGCATATCAGCGGAAGTTTTTGGTAACTGTCTTTCACATTCGTCAATCTTAAACTGTCTGCCAAAAGAGTGATGATAGTCCCAAAAGCCGGTAACACGCAAAGTTTCACCGGCTGACAGGGTAGGGAGCACACCCACCGCAGTTATAAGTTCATCATCAACACATAAATCTATTACAGTAAAACCTGTATCCTTGTTGTTGAAGACAACATCTTCGACAGTGCCTCGTAATTCAGTTTTAATTTTGTCCATTACGGCACCGCCTTTCAATAATAAAATCTAAAAAAAATTGCACTTCGGATAGGAAGTGCAAATCGTGACCAAACCTGTAAGCCGAGTTCTGTCGTTTAAGGCAATCATCTATCTAGACCTTGCGTTGCCACAAGGTTCAAGCCACCTGTCGAAAAATACATCGAGCAAATGCGTCTTTTCAGTCGGTGTTGCTTCGGATAGGGTTTACAGGAACATAGCGTCTCCGCTATGCCAGTGAGCTCTTACCTCGCTTTTCCACCCTTACCGTTTTCACGGCGGTATATCTCTGTTGCACTCTCCCTAAGG
>CAYPMB010000030.1:0-24827 GCA_964411915.1 uncultured Faecalibacterium sp. | reverse complement strand
TTTTTTTGATTATTTTAACGAATTTTTATCTTTGTTAAAATATAGTAACAAAACTTTAACATCTATTGTATTTACTTCATAACTGTGATAATCTGTCTTTGTCAGCTAATGACAAAGGAGGATTTTTATGAGGATAACATGGTATGGTACTGCAACCATCGGTATTGATGACGGTGAAACCAAAATCATTGTGGATCCGTTTGTCAGAAGAAACAAAAAATTGGAAAATAACACGCCCATTGAAGGGTTTTCGGGATTTGACGGTGTCCTTGTCACTCACGGACATTTCGATCATATCCTTGACATACCCCAACTTGTTAAGATTGACAAGAATGTAAGTGTTTACTGCACAAAGACACCGGCTGAAACTTTGGAACATTTCGGTGTTGATAAAAACAGATTGCAAGTGGTGAAAGCCGGTGAAACTTTTTCCATCGGCAGTTTTAAAATCACCGCATATCAAAGTAAACATATTGTTTTCGATTCGTCTTATGTCTTTTCCATTTTAGGAAGATGCATAATTCAATTTCCAAAACTTTTTTACGAATTTTCAAAACATTTTCGTATGCCGGAAAACGGTGAGATCCTTATGTATAAAATAGAAAGTCAGGGTAAAAGCATTTTGATTTCCGGTTCTTTCGGAACAGTGAAAAATGTTGAATATCCTACGGACTGTGATATGTTCATCTTGGCCAATGGTGGAAATTATCATATTCCGGAACTTACAATGCCTTTCATCGAAAAGACTCATCCGAAGTGTATTCTTGTGGATCACTTCGATGACGCTTTCCCACCTCTTACCAAAAGAGTGCCTGTGGAAAACTTCAGGGACATTATAAAAGAGACCCACCCCGAAATTAAGTTCATAATTCCAAGGGAACTTGAACCTGTTGAAATTTGAATTCTAATTTCAAAACAACCCGAAATGACCATCATTTGTTTGATAATCATTTCGGGTTTTCACTTTTTTATAAACTGATTTTGTCTATCATCGCAAGTTCTTCGGCTGTGAACTTAGTATTCTCTGCCGCCTTTATATTATCCAATACTTGCTCAGGCTTGGACGCTCCGACTAAAACGCTGTTAACAATGCCGTCACGCAAGATCCAGCTCAGTGACATCTGAGCTAAAGTCTGGTTACGCTGAACTGCCAATTCATTTAACTGCTGAATTTGGCTCAAACGCTTTTCAGTCAATGCTTTCTCGTTGAGGAAACGGCCGTCCGCTTTCATTCTGCTATCCTCAGGAATACCGTTTAAGTAGCGATCTGTCAACAATCCCTGATATAAAGGTGAATAAGCAATAACACCTTTATTCAACTCGGCAGATGATTTCTTCAATCCATTATTCTCAATGGTACGATCAAATATTGAATAACAGTTTTGATTTATCACAAACGGAACTTTCATCTCTGTCAAAATACCGGCAGCCTTCTCCATAGTAGGTCCGTCATAATTTGAAAGACCCACATAAAGGGCTTTGCCTGACTGAACCGCAGTTGCCAATGCTCCCATTGTTTCTTCCAACGGAGTTTCCGGATCATATCTATGGTTATAGAAAATATCCACATAGTCAACGCCCAAGCGTTTCAAGCTCTGATCCAAACTGCTCAACAGCTGCTTTCTGCTTCCCCACTCTCCGTAAGGACCCGGCCACATCCAATAGCCGGATTTTGTGCTAATGATTATCTCATCACGGTATGCGCCCAAATCCTCTTTCAATATTCTTCCAAAGTTGATTTCAGCTGCTCCTTCCGGTGGGCCGTAATTATTGGCAATGTCAAAATGAGTAATGCCATTATCAAATGCGGTGAGACACATTTGACGCATATTATCAAAACGACCGCCGTTACCAAAGTTGTGCCATAATCCCAATGAAACCGCAGGCAATTTCAATCCGCTGTTGCCAAGGCGGTTATAGGGCATAGTATCATAGCGTTTTTCCGATGCCTTATACATAAGTATTCCTCCTTTATATTACCAACGCTTAATGTCGTCAGTTATTGCAAAATTTATAAATTACCATTCAAATCTGCTTGTTTTTCAACAATGCATTTTCTCTTTTTTCTTATTCGCCATAAGCTCTTTGCGCTCCAAAATCTTGTTAACCTCAGACGTGATATCCACCGGAGGATAATGCAATCCGCTTTTAAGAGCTTGCACCATCTGATCGGTGCGATTGCGAATTTTATACTCTTTTCCGTTCATGACAAAAATGTTTCCCGTCTGTCCGAAAATCAGTTGAACATTATTTTCCACGCAAGCATCATGAACTTTTTTCACCCATTCATAATGCAACGGTCGTGAACCCATATAATTTTCACCACCGGCAAGAACGGTTTCGATTTTACCTGTTGCAAGATAAGGTGCTATATCAACTTCTCCGATAAATGGTTTTAAGCTGACCCAACGATGCTTTGCCGGCAAATCCAACAAATACGGCATACGCTGTTCCAGGCGCTTTTGGTTTTCGCAAGAAACCGAAAATGTCACATTATCCCAACCTTCGCCCCAATCCGGTGGCAAGCAATCCTTAATGCGTTCGGCTCGCTTAGTCAACAGCGAAAATGTCACATCAGGTCTTCTTCTAATGAAGTTCCACGCTTCATCTCGCCAAGCATCAGCCTCTTCAATAAAGAAATCACTTGCCATGCACACTCGCACAAAAGAACCTTTCGGCAATTTCCAACTGCCGTCTCTGGTCTTTTTAACCGGCAAATTAAAGTCGGACTTATTTTTGACAACCTCATTTGTGTCTCTGCCATAACGCTTATCAAGAAAGTATGCATAACAGTTTTGGCAACCCTCTGAGTATTTATGACAACCGTGCCACGGGTTCCAAATCTTATCATTTAAATCCATAACTCATACCCCTCTGCTATTATATTGTTAGCCGGATTATCAAGTCTTTATGGGAAGTTTTCGGGTGGAGGGGGGGTGCGGGAGCGAAGCCCCAATGCCGAAGGCATTGGGGGAGGCACGGCTGCGCCGTGCCTGTTTGTGCCGAAGGCACAAACCTTCGCTCCCGCGCCCCCCTCCGGCACAAACCTACTTTTGTACCAAAGACTTAACAAACTGTTCTGCTGCTCTGGGTGACCTGCTGCCTCTCGCCAAGGCAAACGCCTCCGCCTTTATATCAATCTCCCCTAAATCACATTCTATATTGTATCTGTCAATAAGTTGATGAACAATGTCGAGATAAAGAGCTTTAGCCGGACGGGAAAAATAAACCGTCAAACCAAAACGATCCGAAAGAGAAAGAAGTTCCTGAACCGTGTCGCTGTGATGAACATCGTCCTCTTGTCCTCTTTCCGAAAACTTTTCTTTGACAATATGCCGTCTGTTGCTTGTGGCATAAATAACTGCATTGTGAGCTTTTGCGCTTGTCGATCCCTCTAATGCAGCTTTCAGCATACTGAAACAGTCATCGTTTTTGTTAAAGGATAAATCGTCAATAAAAATGATAAACTTCAAAGGATTGGCTGCTATGCGACCCATAATGTGAGAAAGTGAGAAAAGCTGATCCTTTCTGACTTCAATGAGACGAAGTCCCTCTGAGAAGAAACTATTGGCAACTGCTTTAACAGTGGAGGATTTTCCCGTTCCCGCATCACCGCAAAGAAGAGCGTTGAGAGCCGGTCTCCCCTCAACCAAAGCCTTGGTGTTGTCAATGATTTTCTGCCTCTCATCTTCATATCCCACAAAGCTGTCAAGACTCACACTGTCTGCCGCCTCAACAGGAACGATCTCCCCGTTTTCCACACGGAACATTCCGGCTGAAGCAAAAATGCCGTAACCGTATCGTGAAATGTTTTCCACTCTGTCAGCATAAACCGAGGAAAAGTCCGTGGCTTTATTTTCAAAAACAGGTATATATCCCTTGTAATCCAATCCGTGACAAAGATCACCGGCGGATAATGCAGATAACTTAGAGAAAATTTTTAATTCTTCCTGTAAATTCTGTTCCAAACAAGGTGAAACTTCCTTTCCCTGAGCCACCGCTGTTATGTATGCGTTTTCGTCCTCACACACATATTTGCACAGTATATCACTGAATGTTCTTCCGGAAAGTGAGTGTATAAACTCCCCATAAAGAGAAAGTTTTTCATATAAATCACCTTTACTTGCAAGGAAATTAAGAAGATTTCTTATTTCCTCCTTTTGAAGAACACCTCGAAAAACATTAACACTGCCAAGTTGGCAGGAAAGAAAATTCTGTTCTTTTTCCGTCATGAAAAAACCTCCGTTTCTTCATCAAAACTTGTTTATTATAGCTCCCTTGTCAGCTGAGCTTACCATTTGAGCATATCTGGCAAGACAACCCTTTATATCGGTTTTAACCTTGAGAGGAGTTGTTGCCTTTCTTCTTTCGATTTCCTCCGGACTTACCATAAGTTGAATTTTATATTCCGGAATGTTAATTGAAATAATATCTCCGTCTTGAACATAAGCAATAAGACCACCGCTGACAGCCTCAGGTGATATGTGACCGATGCTCGCCCCTCTGGTAGCACCTGAAAAGCGTCCGTCTGTTATAAGGGCAACATCTTTATCAAGTCCCATTCCGGCAATGGCTGAAGTGGGTGAAAGCATCTCTCTCATGCCAGGACCTCCTGCCGGCCCTTCATAACGAATAACGACAACATCACCTTTAACGATCTGTCCGTCATATATAGCCGTGATTGCCTCCTCTTCGCTGTCAAACACCTTAGCCGGCCCCTCGTGGACGAGCATCTCCGGTGCAACTGCACTTCGTTTAACCACACAGCCATCGGGAGCCAAGTTGCCTTTAAGAACAGCTATGCCACCTGTTTTACTGTAAGGATTATCTGTGGTGCGAATGGTTTGAGGATCTCGGTTAACAGCATTTTTTATGTTTTCCCCTAAGGTCTTTCCTGTGCAAGTCATTACGGAAGTGTCAAGCAATCCTATATCCGCTATTTCCTTAAGGACAGCATAAACTCCCCCAGCCTCATATAAATCTTCCATATATGTCGGGCCGGCAGGGGCAAGGTGGCAAAGGTTCGGAGTCTTTTCACTTATTTCATTTGCCATATCAAGATTGAACTCTATGCCACATTCGTTGGCGATCGCCGGCAAATGAAGCATACTGTTAGTTGAACAACCTAAAGCCATATCTGCTGTCAAAGCGTTTCTGATGGCGGCAGGAGTGATAATATCTCTCGGCTTTATATCCTTTTTAACAAGCTCCATAATCTGCATACCTGCATATTTTGCCAGCTCTATTCTCTTTGAATAAACAGCAGGAATTGTGCCGTTGCCGTCAAGACCCATGCCAAGAACCTCCGTTAAACAGTTCATGGAATTGGCTGTATACATACCTGAACAAGAACCGCAAGAAGGGCAAGTGTTTTCTTCGCAAACTCTCAGCTGTTCATCATCAATCTTTCCTACGGAATAAGCACCAATTGCCTCGAACATACTTGAAAGGCTGGTCTTTTTTCCGTTTACTCGTCCGGCAAGCATTGGTCCACCACTGACAAAAATTGTCGGAATGTTAAGTCTTGCGGCAGCCATGAGCAAACCGGGAACATTTTTGTCACAGTTGGGTATCATAACCATGCCGTCAAAACCGTGAGCTCTAACCATCGCCTCAGTTGAGTCGGCAATAAGATCTCTTGTCACAAGAGAATATTTCATTCCGGTGTGACCCATTGCAATGCCGTCACAAACGGTTATTGCAGGGAAAACAATGGGAGTTCCTCCTGCCATTGCCACACCCATTTTAACTGCCTCTGCAATCTTATCAAGATTTATATGTCCCGGCACAATTTCGTTAAAGGAACTGACAACAGCAATAAGAGGTTTTCTCTGCTCTTCTTTTGTTAATCCGATTGCATGATAAAGCGATCGATGAGCAGCATTTTGAAATCCCTCAACTAATGTATCTTTAATCATAATACTTCTCCTATTCCGAAAAAGGGATGTAAAAACACGCTTTTACATCCCCATTGGTTTTATCAGTTATTGATAAGTTTATCTTCGTCACTCCAGCTGTAAAGCTTGCGGATCTCTTTACCCACAACTTCTGACGGATGCTCTGATGCGATTTTACGCATTGCATTGAAGTGAACCTGTGAACCTGCGTCTGACATATCCAAAAGGAAGTCTTTTGCAAATGTGCCGTCCTGAATATCCTTAAGAACCTTCTTCATTGCCTTCTTTGTGTCATCGGTAATAATTTTCGGGCCTGTGATATAATCACCGTATTCAGCTGTGTTTGAAATTGAATATCTCATTCCTTCGAAACCACTCTGATAAATAAGGTCAACTATGAGTTTCATCTCATGGATACATTCAAAATATGCGTTTCTTGGGTCATAACCTGCTTCAACAAGAGTTTCAAAGCCTGCCTGCATAAGTGCGCAAACACCACCGCAAAGAACTGCCTGTTCACCGAAAAGGTCTGTTTCTGTCTCTGTTCTGAATGTTGTTTCAAGAACACCGGCTCTTGCACCGCCGATACCTAAAGCATAAGCCAATGCGATTTCAAGAGCATCACCTGTTGCGTCCTGCTCAACTGCCACAAGGCATGGAACACCCTTACCAACCTGATATTCACTTCTTACTGTGTGACCGGGTCCCTTAGGTGCGATCATAACAACATTAACATTCTTTGGCGGCTTGATGCAACCGAAGTGAATATTAAAGCCGTGAGCGAAAGCAAGAGTCTTGCCCTCAGTGAGATAAGGTTCAATGCTCTCTTTATAAAGTTTTGCCTGCTTTTCATCGTTGATGAGGATCATGATCATGTCGGCATTTTTTGCAGCCTCAGCAGCTGTCATAACCTTAAGGCCCTGATTTTCAGCCTTTGCCCAGCTTTTGCTTCCTTCATAAAGACCGACAATAACATTCACACCGCTATCCTTAAGGTTGAGGGCATGAGCGTGACCCTGTGAACCGTAACCGATAATAGCAACTGTTTTTCCGTTTAATTTTGCAAGATTGCAATCCTGCTGATAGTAGATATTCTGCATAATTATTACTCCTTTTGTCTTTTTATCTCATATTTAATAAACTTATTACTCTGATCCCAAGATCGTGCCTGAGCCTCTTTCTATGGCAACAATACCTGTGCGGCACATTTCAATGATACCGTAAGGTCGCATAAGGTCAACAAAGGCATCTATTTTTGTGGGTTCGCCTGTAACCTCAATGCAAATTGTGTCTTTGCTGTAATCCACAATGTTTGCCCTGTAAACTTCTGCAGCTGTCATAATTTCAGAGCGTGTATCCGAACGGTTTTGCATTTTAACCAAGATAAGCTCTCTGTCAATTTTGTTTTTATCTTCCAAGACTTTGACTTCTTTCACATTGTGGAGCTTACGCATTTGATTTATAAGCTGTTCTCTTGCATAACCGTCACCGCTTAAAGAAATGGTTATTCGTGAATATTCCGGTCTTTCCGTTTCGCCAACCGTGAGAGCGTCAATGTTAAAGCCTCGTCTTGTAAACATACTTGTCACTCGTGTCAAAACACCGAACTTATTTTCAACATAAGCCGCAATAACGAACTTTTCCATTATTTTTCCTCCTTTTTAACGATTATGTCGTCTATGGAGCCACCCGGTGGGAGCATGGGAAGAACGAACTCGTCCTTATCAATAAGTGTATCAATAACATAAGGCCCATTATATTCCATAGCCTCTTTGAAAGCCTTTTCAAACTCTTCCTCCGAGGAGACTCGGGAAGATTTTGCGCCGAATGCCTGAGCTAACTTAACAAAATCAGTCTTTCTGTCAAGAACGGTATTTGAATAATGCTTTTCATAAAAAAGAGTCTGCCACTGTCTTACCATACCCAAGACACCGTTATTCAGGAGAACTATCACCAAGGGAATATTATATGTAACTGCTGTGGCAAGTTCGTTAAGGTTCATTCCGAAACTTCCGTCTCCTGTTATGAGAACCGTCCTATTTTTGTCGCCGACACTTGCGCCTATGGCTGCACCTAAACCGTATCCCATTGTGCCTAAACCGCCGCTTGAGGCAAAACGCTTCGGCTTGTCAAACTCAGCATATTGAGCCGCCCACATTTGATGCTGACCCACATCTGTGACTATAACCGTATCTCCGCCTTTGTTGCAGTTTATAACATCAAATATTTTCTTTGGTGTAAGTCTGTCTCCTGCCAAATTCTCGTTTTCGGTGAGAATTTTGTTTTCCTCTTCAATGAAAGCCTTGACTTCCATTTCCCAGTTTTTATTCTCTTTCTTTTCGGCTTTATCCAAAATTCTCTGAGTGCTGTCTTTTATATCTCCCAACACTCCTATATCGGCATGGATATTCTTATTGACTTCCGCAAAATCCGTGTCAATATGAATTATCTTTCCGTCTCGTGCATACCGCTTTGTGTCTCCCGTTGCTCTGTCGCTGAAACGAACACCGATGCCGATGATCAAATCCGCATTTTTCTGAGCCATAGATGAGGCATAATGGCCATGCATACCTTGCATACCTAAAAATCTTTCATATTTTGTCGGCACTGCGGAAAGCCCCATAAGTGATGATCCGATGTATGCGCCGGTTTTTTCCGCAAGGCTCATTATCATGTCACCCATGTTTTTGTTTGCCACACCGCCACCGATATAAATATATGGTCTTTCGCTTTCCTTTAAAGCCTCTGCCACTTTGTCAATAACACTTTCCGGTGCTTTGCGTTCGGGTATGTTCTCACCCACAGGTTTCGGCTCAAAATCAGTGGTTGCGATCTGTATATCTTTCGGAATATCAATAAGAACAGGGCCCGGGCGTCCTGAACGGGCGATAACAAAGGCCTCTCTTATGGAATCTGCCAATTCGTCAATATCGTTTATAAAATAGTTATGTTTTGTAATGCCAAGCGTAATACCGGTTATGTCGATCTCCTGAAAGCTATCCTTTCCGATAAGGTCTCTTGGCACATTGCCGGTTATGGCTATCATGGGAACTGAGTCCAGCATTGCTGTGGCAATACCTGTGACAAGGTTAGTTGCACCCGGTCCCGATGTTGCAATGACCACGCCTGTTTTTCCGGTCACTCGTGCGTAACCGTCAGCGGCATGGGCAGCACCCTGCTCATGCGCCGTAAGGATATGGTTTATTCTGTCTTTGGCTTTATAAAGTTCATCATAAATATTAAGAACTTGTCCGCCGGGATAACCGAAAACATCGGTAACTCCCTGCTCCACCAGCGTCTCAATTATTATCTGTGAGCCTGTAAGTTTCACAAAATATCCTCCTTTGCATAAGACTTATAAAATTAGTTGTTTTAACATTTTACCACGATAAAGAAAAATAGTCAATCAAAAGTAACGAGTTTCTGACACGATATTGCATTTAAATCACATTTTTCTTGCTTTTCATTAAAATTAACAAAATACAAATATATCGCTTGAAATACTTTGTAATAAGTGGTAAAATAAGTCATCCAATATTAATAGGAGGAAAGGTTATGAAAATCTCTAAGAAAGTCATCAGCGTCATTCTGGCTATTGTCTTAGTACTTTGTACTATACCTTTTGCTACATTTGCTCAGAATGTTAACGGTGATGCAATCAACACCATCTCTTTCGGTACTTTCTCGGACGTTCACTATTATCCGCAAGCACTGACAGTTGATGAAAACGGAAACAAGACCGATGCTTGGAAAGAAGCATCACGAATCGATTGTAAGCAATATGAGGAAAGTGAAGATATACTTCTCACTGCTCTTGAAACTTACAAAGTCAGAGCAAAAGAAAGAGGCATGAAATATCTTCTCGTTTCAGGTGATATAACAAGAAACGCAGAACGCATGGCTCACACTGAGTTCGCAAGAATCCTCAGAGAATTTGAAGAAGAATCAGGTATTCAGGCAATCGTTATCAATGGTAACCATGATATCAACTCTGTAAGAGCTGCTCAGTATACCAACAATGTGGCTGAACAGGCAGAGACAATAACATATCAGGATTTCCGTGATATTTATGCTGATTTAGGTTACGATATTGCAAGTGACGAATATGCTGTTGATTATGTTAACGGCAAGCCTGTTGTTAAGGCTATTCCAAATGCACTTTCTTACACTGTTGACCTTGACGAAAAAACACAGCTTATCGTTGTTGACAGCTGTATTTACAGCTTTGACGAGGCAAACAGACCGGAAACAGGCGGTGAAATTTCAGCTGACTGTCTTAAATGGATCGGTGAAAAGGCTGACGAGGCAACTGCTCAGGGTAAAGCAAACTTTATTATGCTTCACCATAATGTTGCTCCTCACATGGAATGTGAACCTTCGGTTACATTTGCATTCCCACTTTATAACTATGTTGAATGTGCTGAATTCTTTGCAGCTCACAATATTCACTATACATTCTCAGGACACCTTCATCAGGCAGACGTTTCAAAGGTAGTCAACGATGACGGTGATGTGGTTTATGATGCTGAAACAGGCAGTCTTACCAGCTTCCCCAACACTTACAGAGAGCAAACTCTCACCCTTTATGAAAACGGCGAATGCGAAATGGCATACGAAAATGTTGACTTCGATGCAAACGCACAGTATGTTCATAACGGCAAGGCTTATGCTCAAGGAGAATTTAAGAAAGAATCCTTCGGCATTTGCTATGGCGGTGCTCTTTTAGAGGGCGGTGACGGCACAGCATCTGTTGTCGGCTTTGCTAAGGGTCTTATTGCAAACTATCTTACAGGCATAATTAATGACATCAGAGAAGACGGTGGTATCCTCGGTTACCTTAAATCTTCATTCGATATTGATCTTGCCGCTATTATCGGCGACTTCCTCGCTCCTTATATCGGCAACGGCATTTATGTTGACGGTTACAGTATTCTTTCAAAGGACAACCTTATGTGGTTCATTGAAGATTTATGTCAACAGATCGAAGAACTTTACATAAACGATCCGGACGCTCTTTGGAACGCTCTTGAGCCAATAATTGCAAAAATCGCAAACTTCCAGGTTTCAGACCTTCCATGCACCGAACTTATTGACGAAGTCGGCATCGGCGATCCTAACAAGCCGGGCACACTGGAAGACCTTATCTTCTCAGCAATTTACTATTTCTATACAGGTAATGAAGACTCTGCCGACAATGCATTCCTTCAAGATGCTATCAAGAACTTCGGCAACGGCACAAAGTCAAATGAGATCTTCTTCTATCTTATCGACATAGTTTATGACGATATTCTTTACGGCATGATCCTTGACAAGTTGGAAATCAGACTTGACAAGTTATTCAGCGATCACAAACTCACTCAGGAAATGGCAACTAACCTTAACAAGGGTCTTTCCTATGTACTTAAAGGCGACTTCTCATACGGCAACTTGGTTGACACTGTATTCGCTATAGGTATTCTTCCATATACAAGCATTTATGATATTCTCGATCAGATGCTTATTCAGGAATATTGGACAGACAGCATGAATGAGATCTTGGGAACTCAGCTTGTTTATTTCCTCAATGACTTCTCATCAGACTCCAACCCACAGTTAAAGGGTGACTATAATGTTTCCTATGTTTCAAACAATCAGGCTGAAACAATGGAAATTTCACAGGAAAATTACAGACTTCCAACAATGCTCAGTGTTACTGTCGGTGATGACTCACAGACTCAGGCAAATATCGGTTGGTTCTCAAAGAGCACTCTTAAGGCAACAGATATTGAGATCTATGAAGGTGAAAACGGCAAGTTCACAGGCACTGTTGAAAAGAGCGAAGAAATCGTTGACCGTTATTTCCCGGGTATTGACCTTGGTTTCATCGGTTTGTTTGAATATCACTTTGATATGTATCGCCACTCTGTTAAACTTTCTAACCTTAAGCCGGGCACAACTTACACATACCGTGTCGGTAATGCCGAAAGAGGTTGGTGGAGTGATTGGGGAACAATCACAACATCTGACAATTCAGACGAAGTGACATTCTTCCACATGTCAGACCCACAGGCTCAGAGTGCCGCACAATATGAAAGAGGCTGGGGCAACACAGTTGCACAGGCATTTAAACTCTATCCAAACGCTGACTTCATCATGAACACAGGTGATATGTCAGACCACGGCAACAACACAAAACTTTGGCAGCGTTTCTTCGACACACCGGAAGAACTCGCAAATACTTACATTATGCCAACAGCAGGCAACCATGAAGGAATGGACGACTTCACTCTCACTTCAAACTTCATTATGCCGAATGTTCCTGAGCAGGACGAAACCACAGGTACTTACTATTCATTTGATTACAACAATGTTCACATTGCAGTTCTTAACACAAACAACTTAGACGAAAATGAGGCTCTTTCAGCTGATCAGCTTGAATGGCTGAAGAACGATATGCAGTCAAGTAACGCTAAGTGGAAGGTTGTTTCTCTTCACAAGGCTCTTTACTCCAACGGTTCACATTATGACGATGATGATGTATGCGCAATGAGAGAGCAGTTAGGTTCTCTTATGCCTGACCTTGGTATTGATCTTGTTCTTCAGGGTCACGATCATGTTTACTTAAGAACTTACTCACTTGACGGCAACAAGGTTGTGACAGAAGAAAAGTCATATCTTACATATCAGGACGAAGTTTATAAGACAATGGTTCAGCCAACAGGTACAACTTATGCTATCTCAGGCTGTGCAGGTGTTAAATACTATCAGACAAAAGATGTAAGTGACACAGACTCACTCTTCCCAAGAGCAGAAAAGATTTATGATGCATACTCATCAATGTTCTCTGCAATTCAGATCAAGGACGGTATCCTTTACTTCAACGCTTACTCAGTTGAGGGTGACGAAGTAACTTGCGTTGACAGCTTTGCAATTCAGAAGGATACAGATCAGGGCGAAGTTCTCGATCCTGAATTATGGCCTGAGGAAGAACTTCCACAGGAAGAAACAGAAAACTTGATCGAAAAGATCATTGCTGTTCTCAAGAAAATTCTTACAGTTGTTTGGAACATTTTCAACATCTATTTCATTTATTGATAACAGAATAAAAAACACTCTGAGACGAACTTGAAAATCAATTTAAGTGAAGTCTTAGAGCAGTGAGAAAAAATAACGACCGCACAGGAGTAAAACTCATGTGCGGTTGATTTTTTGAGCGCCCGCGGTCGTGGGCGCGTAATCCTTGGCGGTTGGGACAACCGCAGAGCCCGGCGGTATAGTCGGGCGGTCAGCCGAAGGCTGACAGGGAAACTTCCTTTCAGAAGAAAGTGCGTTAAATTCCCCTTTTTATTTCAGCAATTCAATTTGCCTTTTAACAGTCGATTTTCTGTTCATCAGTTTCATTCCAACCACCTAAACTTTATTTAGCTCTTCCTTTTTTCATATTCCTCCGTCAACGCCGATAACTTGACCGGTTATATATCCGGCCTTGTCGCTTGCAAGAAAGACGGCTAAGTTTGCCACATCTTCTGCCTTGCCCATTCGCATAAGTGCTGTCTCATCTGCAAAGGCTTTCAAAGTCTCCTCACTGTGAACAGCGTTCATTTCAGTGTCAATAAGTCCCGGAGTTATGCAGTTCACCCGTATTCCCGATGGGCCTAACTCCTTTGAAAGAGCCTTTGTCATGCCGATAACGGCAGCTTTTGAGGCTGAATAGTGAACTTCCATAGATGCACCCAATGCACCCCAAACAGAAGATATATTGATAATACTACCCATATGGTTGCTGAGCATAATTTTGCTCACTTCCCTTGAACAGTTGAAAGTCCCCTTGGTATTAACTGCAAACATCTTGTCATAATCTTCGTCAGTAAGGGTGTCGAATAACTTTTGCTGTGCGATCCCTGCATTGTTTAAAAGAACATCTATTCCACCGAAATTTTCCACTATTCGGCTTATCATCTCTTTAACTTCTTCACTGTTGCTGACATCTGCCTTATAAATTTCACACTCTGCACCCATTTGTTTCAGTTCTTCTTTAAGAGAAAGGGCGGAGCTTTCACTTTTATTATAATTGACTGCAATATTATATCCTTCTTTTCCGAAAGCTAAGGCACAGGCTCTTCCGATACCCCTTGAGCCTCCCGTTACAAGAAGGGTTTTTCTGTCGTTTTTCATTTTCATCACCTATCTAAGAATACCATAAAAACAGCAGGAAAACAAGTTGCTTGTTCCCTGCTGTATAATTTTATTTAAGGAGCTTATTATACATCTTGATATATTCGTTCGCTGACTTGCCCCAACTGAAGTCACACTCTAAAGCTCTTTGAACAAGTGTGGGCCAATATTCCTTGTTATTGTATGCGTCAACGGCTCTTCTGATAGCATAAAGCATATCGTGAGCATTATAGCTCTTGAATGTGAAACCGTTGCCCTTTCCGTCACCGCTATCGGTTATGGAATCTCTTAAACCGCCTGTCTCTCTGATAATCGGCACTGTGCCGTAACGGAGAGCCACCATTTGAGAAAGACCGCAAGGTTCACTCTTTGACGGCATAAGGAACAAATCTGCACCGGCATATATTTTTCTTGCAAGTGCCGGAACAAAACCTATGCGAACACCCATCTTATCCGGATATTTGCCTGCCATATCTTTGAAGAAACTTTCATATTGCCAATCTCCCGAACCGAGAACAACAACCTGTATATCTGTTGTATTCAAAAGTTCTTCAAGTATGGCCTTAACAAGGTCGAGACCCTTATGGTCAACCAATCGTGAAACAATACCGACAACCGGCACATCGGCTCTGACAGGAAGACCCATTTCTTTTTGCAAGTCCTCTTTGTCAACCTTCTTATTTGACCAATCCTCTGCATTGTAATTCGCTGCAATGGCTTTGTCTGTTTCCGGATTGTAATTCACAACATCAATACCGTTGAGAATGCCCTGCAATTTCCAACTGCGAGCCTTTAATATTGTGTCAAGACCATGGCTGTACCAAGGATCGAGAATTTCCTGAGCGTAAGAGGGAGAAACTGTTGTCACCTTATCGGCACATTCAATAGCGCCTTTCATAAAGTTCACATCTCCATCGTATTCGATAATGTTTGTGCTGCCCTCAAGACCGATAACATCACCGATTATTTCCTTGCCGTAAACACCCTGATACTGTATGTTATGAATGGTGAACACTGTTTTTATTCCTTGATACCAAGGATCTTTTGCATACATTGTGGTGTAATAAACAGGTGTCAAGGCACTCTGCCAGTCATTACAATGGATAATATCCGGACGGAAATCCAAATGAGGGAGCATTTCAAGAACTGCTCTTGCAAAAAATGCAAATCTTTCCGCATCGTCATAGTGACCGTAAATCGTGTCACGCTTGAAATAATACTGATTATCAAGGAGATAATATATAACTCCGTCTGCTTTTGCCTCAAATATTCCGCAATACTGTCTTCTCCATGCAACGGGAACAGATATGCTTGTGACAAATTTCATTGTGTCTTTAAGCTCTTGCTTTATTGTGTCATATAATGGCATAACAACTCTGCATCCAATGAGTCTTTTTCTGAGTGCCTGCGGCAGAGACCCTGCCACATCGCCTAAACCGCCACTTGCCATAAAGGGAAGAGCTTCACTTGCAACATATAATACTTTCATTGATTACTCTCCTGATTTATACCATAATCTGTTTTCCGACATAAAGAGGATATGTGGGAGCACCTGTTATTTCTCTGTTTGGTTTAACTGTTACCTGTTTGTCAAGAATTGCACAGTTGATTTTTGCACCTGCACCGATATAAGAACCCTGCATAATAATAGAATCCTTAACTTCCGCACCTTCTTCAATCTGAACCCCTCTGAAGAGAATACAGTTTTCAACTTTACCCTTTATAATGCAGCCGCCTGCAATAAGAGAATTATTAACCTGTGAGTTAAGTCCGTAAGTGGTCGGCATATCATCTCTAACCTTAGTGTAAACCGGACGCTCCTTGTCGAAAAGACGCTTGTAATCGCCGTTAATAAGATCCATGCTGATCTCGTAATAAGATTGAAGTGAGTCGATCACTCTGACATAATCGGTTACTTCATATCCGTAAATCTTATATGTTCCGATATTCTTCTGAATGATATCTTTTTCAAAGCTGGTCTCATTTCTGCTTATTGCACCCTTTATAAGGTTTTCAAGAAGAAGTCTTGAAATAACAATAACATTGAGAGAATAATTTTCCTCATTTTCCGTTGCCGGTGAAATCGAAACATCGTTCACTCTGCCGTCTGCATCTAAGCCGAATACCATTCTGTCGTCAGTGGCGGGAACTTTTCCTTTTGCGTATGCCACGGTTATATCTGCACCCTTATCTTCATGGAAAGCAAGGAGCTTACCGTAATCAATATTGCATACAGCTGAACAATCGGAAAGAATAATATGCTCTTTCTTTGACTGTGATATGTAATTCATAACATTTGCAAGGGCATCAATTCTTGACTTATAAACACCACCCTTACCGAGATTGAAAGGAGGAAGAATTGTGATACCCTCATTTTTTCTTGAAAGATCCCATGCCTTACCTGAGCCGAGATGATCCATAAGCGACTGATAATTACTCTTTGTTATAATGCCCACTTTACTCATACCGCAGTTGACCATATTGCTTAAAACAAAGTCAATCAAGCGGTAACGACCTGCAAAGGGAATTGAACCCATGGTTCTTATGCCTGTCATTTCTCTGAGGTTGTCATCGTCTGCACTGCTGAATACAAGACCTAATACATTCTTTGCTGTCATTTCTTATTCCCCCTTTACATCTTTATCGATCATGGCTTTTGGCGCAATCTTTGCACCCTTGCCTATTGTTAAATCCGAACCGACAACTGCAATGCCCCATTCGCCTTTTTCGTCTGTTTCTTCCGGATAAAGACCAACCACTGCATCTTCTTCAATGGTTGTGTTTTCCGCAATAATGGCGTATTGAACAACTGCACCCTTCTTTATCTTTGCCCCCGGCATAACGATTGAATAGTGAACTTTTGCACCTTCCTCAACCTGAACATTGGCAAAGATAACGGAATAATCTATGTCGCCTTCAATTTCGCAACCCTCTGCAATCATGGAGTTTTCCACATGAGCCTTGCTGCCGATATAGTGAGGCGGAGAAGCTGTATTCTTAGAATAAATTTTCCAGCTGTCATCACTTAAATCCAAGTCAACCTTCGGATTGAGCAAATCAAGGTTTGCCTCCCAAAGACTGTCAATCGTGCCAACATCTTTCCAATAACCGTCAAATCCGTAAGCAAACATTCTCTCTCCTGCTTCATGCATGGCAGGGATAACATTTTTACCAAAGTCATTTGATGAATTAGGATCGTTTTCATCATCAATAAGATACTTACGAAGTTTGCTCCATGTAAATATGTAAACACCCATAGATGCCTTATTAGATCTTGGTTTCTTCGGTTTTTCTTCAAATGCCTGAATTGAGTTGTCATCATTGAGAATCATGAGACCGAAACGGGGAGCTTCTTCCCATGGCACTTCCATCATTGCGATAGTGCAATCTGCCTCTTTCTCTTTATGAAATTCAAGCATTTTTGCATAATCCATTTTGTAAATATGGTCACCTGAAAGGACTGCCACATATTCCGGATTATATTTGTCAATAAAGTTTATGTTCTGATAAATGGCATTGGCTGTGCCTTTATACCATTCTGTGCCTTCGATCTGCTGATAAGGTGAAAGAATGTGAACACCGCCCTCGTTGCGGTCAAGATCCCATGCCGCACCGTTGCCTATGTAATCGTTAAGTTCAAGAGGCTGATACTGAGTGAGAACACCAACAGTATCAATACCTGAATTTGTGCAGTTTGAAAGCGGAAAGTCTATAATCCTGTATTTTCCGCCATAGGGTACTGCAGGCTTTGCGATTTTCTTTGTCAGTATGCCTAAACGGCTGCCCTGACCGCCTGCAAGAAGCATTGCGAGACATTCTGTTTTACGAGCCATAATTATTTTCCTCCTTTTAAGTTGAGTTAGGATATATTACCTTGTTTATTTCCCAACTTTTTTACTTGCCCGATTTTATCGGATAAGCCTTATGCGTTTATATCTTCTAATATTATATTGATTTGATCATACGGATAACTTTCGTCCGTTCCTTCACCGATAAGCTCAAAAACTCTTTTCAGCATAGTTCATAAGCTCACCGCTGTCATATTTAAAAGCATTTATAAGTGAGATAAACGCTTTTTTCTGTATTCATCTTTATCTTTATTTGCCCTTTATTGCTTTCTTTATAAGATCAGGCTTTTTTCTTAAATATATTGCACTCAAAGGTGGTAATGCCAAAGTGAGACTTTGATCCTTTCCGTGCATTGGTTTTTTCTTTGTTGTCACTCTTGTTTTCGGGCCTCTTCCCTCTCCGCCGTAAACCTTACTGTCTGAGTTTATGAGAACTTCATAAGTTCCCGGACTCTTCACTCCGAAAGAATAATTCTCTCTGTAAACATTGGTAAGGTTGCAAACAACAACGATTTCTTCTCCGTTATCGTCCATTCTTGTGAATGCGATGCAGGAATTTGCATTATCGTCACTGACAAGCCACTCAAAACCTTCCCAGCTGTAATCAATTTTCCATAATGCATGATGTTTAAGATAAACTCTGTTAAGATCCTTTGTGAACTTCTTAAGCTGTCTGTGCGGTTCATAATCAAGCAAAAGCCAATCAAGACCTTGATCATACTTCCACTCAATGAACTGACCGAACTCCTGACCCATAAACATTAGTTTCTTTCCCGGATGAGCCATCATATATCCCAAGAAAGAGCGCATACCCGCAAACTTTTCTTCATAAGTTCCCGGCATCTTATTTATAAGTGAGCACTTTCCGTGAACCACTTCATCATGAGATATGGGAAGAACAAAATTTTCCGAAAATGCATAGAAAAATGAGAAGGTCAAAAGATTGTGATTATATTTTCTGAATAAACCGTCAAGGGAGAAATATCGGAGAACATCATTCATCCATCCCATATTCCACTTGAAGTTAAATCCTAAACCGCCTATATCCGTTGGCTTTGAAACCAAAGGCCATGCAGTGCTTTCCTCTGCAATCATAAGTGCGTATGGGTGCTCTGCAAAAATATGCTCATTCAGATTTTTCAAGAACGCCACAGCTTCAAGGTTTTCGTTGCCACCGTTAACATTTGGCGCCCACTGACCCTGTTCTCTGCCGTAATCCAAATAGAGCATTGATGCCACCGCATCAACTCGAAGACCGTCAATGTGATATTTATCAAGCCAGAAATTGGCGCTACTCATAAGGAAAGACATAACTTCTGTTCGTCCGAAGTCAAAAACTTTGGTTCCCCATTCCTTATGTTCACCTTTCATGGGGTTGGAATATTCATAACAGCAAGTTCCGTCAAATTCAGCAAGACCGTGAGCATCTTTCGGGAAGTGAGCAGGAACCCAGTCAAGGATAACGCCAATACCGTTTTGGTGACACTTGTCAACAAAATACATAAAATCTTCAGGTATGCCGTAACGGGAAGTGACGGCAAAATAACCTGTCACCTGATATCCCCATGAGCCGTCATAAGGATATTCGGAAATGGGAAGCAACTCAATATGGGTATAACCCATATCAGCCACATATTTCACCAAATCGTCTGCAAGCTCTCTGTAATTGAGAGGATTGCCGTCAGGGTGAGTTTTCCATGAACCTGCATGGATTTCATATATATTCATTGGTGAGGAATAAACATTTTTCTTGTTTCTTTCCTTTATCCACTTTGAATCTTTCCATGAGTAATTGCCTAATTCATAGTATTTACTTGCGTTGTTAGGTCGTGTTTCACAATGAAAAGCATAGGGGTCGCATTTGTCTATTATATCATCATTGCGTGTCATAATAGAGTACTTATAGTTGTCGAATTTTTTCACATTATCAACAACACCCTGCCAAACACCTGCATCATTGAGTCTTTTCAGTTTGTTCTTTTCTCTGTCCCATTGGTTAAATTCACCGACAACACTGACTTCCTGAGCATTGGGTGCCCACACTCTGAAAACTACTTGATTTTCGCTAATTCTGTGCGCCCCTAAATATTCATAGGTCTTTATATTATTTCCTTGATGAAACAGATATAAGGCATCATCATCTCTTAATCTATCCTTTGCCATTAAAACACTCCTTTGCTCTTGAAGTTTCGGAGGTATGACTATACCTATACCGATTATAAGTGTAGTTTACCACATGACACAATTAAATTTCAAGGCTTTTTGCATATTTTATTCAATTTTTTTGAATTTTCATCAATTTTGTTTGGTTATTTTGTTACAAACCACCTTAGGGCTAATTTACACTTTATTTATATATACAAATTTCTTTCTTTTAACCGAAATTTTTCATTCTCAGATCACTATGTTATCTTTTTATGGGAAAGAAATATGGTTACAGGTAGAAATTTTTCAAATATGTCTTGCTAACCTTAGTAGAATTATGTATAATAAATAGTTGAAATAGACTAAAATATGTATGTGAGGTTTAATATGATTCAGTTTGAAGAATTGAGATTGAGACTTCTTGAAAGCGAAAAACCCCTTAGTGAATTAGCGGGTGCTTTGGGTCTTGACAAAATGAATGAAGAAATTCAGACTCTTGAAGCTCAGACAGCGGAAACCAGCTTTTGGGACGATGTTGCAAACTCAAACAAAGTTTTGCAGAGAATTTCTCAGCTTAAGAACAAAGTTTCCGCATACGAAAAATTAAAAACAGACTTTGACGATGCTCTTGTTATGATCGAGCTTTCAGATGAAGAAGAAGATCTTGATCTGCTTCCCGATTGCGAAGAAAGCGTAAAAGCAGTTGAAGACGAACTTGAAAGACAGACTCTTTCAACTCTCCTCAGCGGTGAATATGACAACAGCAACGCAATTCTCACTTTCCATGCCGGTGCAGGTGGCACTGAGGCTCAGGACTGGTGCCAGATGCTTTACAGAATGTACGGTCAGTGGGCAACAAAGCGTGGATTTAAGTTCACAACAGTTGACTTCCTTGACGGTGACGAAGCCGGTCTCAAAAGCGCAACAGTTGTTATTGAAGGTGAAAACGCTTACGGTTACTTAAAGAGTGAAATGGGTGTTCACAGACTTGTCCGTGTTTCTCCTTTCGACTCATCAGGCAGACGCCACACATCTTTCGCATCTCTTGAAGTTATGCCTGAAATTGACGATAATATTGAAGTTGAGATCAGCCCGGAAGATATTAAAATGGAAGTTTACCGTGCCAGCGGTGCAGGTGGACAGAAGGTTAACAAGACTTCATCAGCTGTTCGTCTCATTCATATCCCAACAGGTATCGTTGTTTCATGTCAGGTTGAAAGAAGCCAGCATCAGAACCGTGAAGTTTGTATGCGTATGCTTAAGTCCAAGCTCATCGAGATCAAGGAAAGAGAACACCTTGACAAAATCGAAGATATTAAAGGCGACCAGAAAGAAATCGGTTGGGGCAGCCAGATCCGAAGCTATGTATTTATGCCTTACACCCTTGCAAAAGACCATAGAACAGGTTTTGAAATGGGTAACATTAACGCTGTTATGGACGGTGAAATTGACGGTTTCATAAACGCATACCTTAAAAAACAGTCACTTGACAGTTTAGAAAACTAAGGAGACACCATTATGCCTGCATTTGTATCACATTATATTCACGCAAAGAGTGTTGAAGAAAAGATAAAGGCTCTTGATCCGGAAACTGACTTTTCGGAGACAGCTTTTAGTTTTGGCGCTCAAGGGCCGGATTTCCTATTTTCTCATAAAGTGTGGCTTACCCTTGTGGGAGGCGACAATCTCAATCCTTTAGGTTCGGCACTTCATCAATGCAACACCGGAAAATTTTTCGGCTTAATGAAGGAATATTACGAAACTCAGGACTGTGACAAAGATGTGGTCTTATCGTATATTTACGGATTTTTATGCCACTATGCCCTTGACAGAAACACTCATCCCCTTATTTATGCAATTCAGGCAGAATATACAAAAGCCTATCAAATGGAAAATGTTATTCCTTTTTCCATTCACAATATCATTGAGTTTAACATTGACACCATGTTGCTCAAGAGCGAATTCGGTCACTCAGACGGCAGAACTTTCAACAACAGTGCCGTTATCCCCTGTGACGAACATGTTATTGAGGAAATCAGCAAACTCATGGCTTATGTTGTTCCCCGTTCCGTTGGACATCAGGCAGGAGAAGAAGATTACAAAGATGCTTTTCATCACATGATATTCACTCAAAAGGTGCTTTATGACCCGAAGGGCATAAAAAGAGGTTTGTTAAATCTTCCTCAGAAACCTTTGATGAAGGTGACAGGACCGTTACTCATCGGTATGCTCCGTCAGAAGAAGTGCGACAGTGATTGGGATTATATGAATTTGACTCACAAAGAGTGGGCCATGGTTTACGCTCCGGAAAAGAAGTCCACAGCTTCATTTATGGATCTTTACAGAGTGGCTCAAGATGACGCCATTGATCTTGTTAAGGCTTTCAGATCGGAAAACGCATCAGCTGCCATAGAGGCACTGACGGGAAATATGTCCTATGATACGGGACTTCCTTTTGATGCGGTTGAAAAATAAAATTTAAGGCAGTCGCTTGGCGGCTGCTTTTTTGATGGAGCGCCCGCGGTCGTGGGCGCGGAATCAAAGTCAGCCGGAGGCTGACAACCGCCCGCGGTATAGTGGGCGGACGAAAGCGGAGCTTTCGCTGAAAACTTCCCGTTTCCCTTGACACTCCCTTATATTGCTGATAAAATAACATCAACACTTTCAAAAGGAGAAATAATAATGCTAAAAAAAGACTTGGTTGCCCTCAAACCTCCTATGGGTTGGAACAGCTGGGATTGCTACGGTGCTGCTGTTAACGAAGAGCAGTTAATGGGTAACGCTCAATATATTGCAGAAAATTTGAAAGATTACGGCTGGGAATATGTTGTCTGCGACATTCAGTGGTATGAACCGAAGGCAACTTCAAATTTCTATAACAATTTCACAGAATTGGAAATGGACGAGTTTTCCCGTCTCATTCCCGCTGTCAATAGATTTCCAAGTTCCGCAAACGGTGTAGGCTTTAAAAATATTTCGGACAGAATTCACGATATGGGTCTTAAGTTCGGCATACACATCATGAGAGGTATACCTCGCCAGGCTGTCCACAGAAACACTAAAATTCTCGGTTCCGACAAAACCGCAAGACAAATCGCTCAAGGCTTCTCCCTTTGCTCTTGGAATACAGATATGTATGGTGTTAACGCCCGTGCAGAAGGCGCTCAGGAATACTATAACAGTATTTTTCAGTTGTATGCCTCTTGGGGTGTGGATTTCGTCAAGGTTGATGACATTGCCGTGACTGAGTTTTCACCAAATAACCCATATAGCGCAAAGGAGGAAATCGAACTCATTCGCAACGCCATTGATAATTGCGGAAGAGATATGGTTCTCAGCCTTTCTCCCGGCCCGGCTCAGGTCAATGAGGCTTTCCACCTTTCTCAAAATGCAAATATGTGGCGAATGACCGGAGATTTTTGGGATAGATGGGATAAGCTCCTTGCCATGTTTGAACGATGCGAAAAATGGGCGCCTCATGTTAAACCCGGTTGCTGGCCGGATTGCGATATGCTCCCTTTGGGCAAGGTTTCCAAAAATTGCAGTTGCTTAGGAGACAGAGACAGATACACCAACTTCACACCCGATGAACAAAAAACCATGCTCTCTCTTTGGTCAATTTTCCGTTCTCCGCTTATATTAGGCGGTGAGTTGCGTGAAAACAGAAAGGAAGATCTGGAAATCATCACAAATCGGGATATCATTGAAATCAATCAGTTTTCATCGGATAACCGTCAGCTTTACAGAAACAATACTTCCGCTGCATGGTATTGCCTTGACAAAAAAGGTAACCCGGTAATTGCTCTGTTTAACCTTTCAGATGAAAAGAGAGAGGTTGCTCTTTCTCTTGACAAATACGGCTTAACCGACACTTATCAGGGAACAGATCTTTGGACAAAAGAAACCCAAGACAATATTTCAAAAACATACACTTCTGAAATTAACCCTCACGGAGTTAAAATCCTCAGATTGTGCAAATAATATATAAACTTAATGGTCTGTAAAAACAGAAGTTTTTTACAGACCATTTGATTTTTTATTCTATGTCGGAAAGTCTTTCTTTTCAGCTCACTTTCTCACTTTTTTCAACTGATATAAGAAAGATGTTATCCTGTTCTCCAAATCCCAAAACTACCGCATCCGGTTCAATATCATCAAAGAGAGTCTTGTATTCATCGCTGACCATATATCTTGCACTGCTTATATCAAATTCTCTTACATAACTCATTTTACATATAACAGCAATGCACATAAGACAAACCGCAAGCACACAGATAAATACTAAGCTAAGTTTAACAAAGTTTATATTTTTAATTTTTTCTTTCATCTTTTTCACTCACATCTTTAAAACATATTTACAATCTAATTATAACCCCACTGCATATAATTGTCGATGTTTCTTACGAAATCGTAAGATTTCTATTTATCCTGCACAAAAAACAAGCACTCGAACCACATCGGTCGAGTGCTTGTTTTTAAACGCAAAATAAAGAATTACAAATATCTTTCTTCGTCCAATCTTAAAATTGAACGGATAACACCAAAGATACTGTCAACAACTGCTAAAATGTCAAAATCTTCTCCTGAAAAAATTGCTTTGATCATGTCAAACATCATATTTTCCTCCCATAAGCATTGGAGACGAATCCGAAATCGATTTGTTTTGAACAAACAGCGCATCCGCTGCGTTAAAATGCTCACAAATCCGTCAGGATTTGTGACTTCAATGCTTAGTAATTATTACTATGTTATGATATTATCAGATTAAAATGCTGTTATGGCT
>CAYPMB010000029.1:0-25350 GCA_964411915.1 uncultured Faecalibacterium sp. | reverse complement strand
CCTTACTATTTAAGAAAATTTTTTCAAAATAATTTTTCATTTAATAAAATATGTGTTATTATAGATACAAAAAATAATCTTTGAAAGGAGAATGAGGAAATGCCTGAATTTATGACATCACTTCGTAACTTCATCGCTACGGTTCTTCAGGGTATTATTGAAATCGTAACCGGTCTTTTCGGTGGAAGTGCTGAATGAGATGAAGTCAGGGAACCGCCCGGCGATATAGTCGGGCGGTCAGCCGAAGGCTGACTTGAGTTAAGAACAAACTGCCTATATGCAGTTTACCATAAAAAAACAAATACGGCACACTTCACTGAGAAGTGTGCCGCCTGTTATTTTATTATTTTGCCTGTTTTGAGTATTTTACTCTGTAAACAATGTTCATTAAGCGACTTTCAATAGGATTGATAGGCTTAACGACACCGAACAATTCAGCACCGGCATAGGTTTTGCTGTTCTTTTCAACAACCATTTCTGTTGCCTGTGCATTATAAAGATCAGGTCCGCAACAAAGTGCACTGTTATCCTTGAGCATAACGGCATTTCTGCCACCCTTTAAAGCCTTTTGAACTTTCTTAAGACTCTTAGCGCAATCAGATGCATACTTAACACATTTAACTGTCGGGCCGGCAATCTGTGCAAAATCATCAAGTAAAGGAAGCATTGTCTTGCCCTTCGTTGATGCAGCCTGCACTTCACCTAAATCAGAGTGGATAATGTAATTAACATCATCTCTCTTCTTATATACAGCCATGTGAAGTTTTGCCTCTTTTGGAACTTCGCCTTTTGCGCATCCGCACATTACGTTCACACTTGCAACATCGTTGCCGGCTTTATCCATCATGGTCATAACTGAACCGTCACGCTTACTGTCATACTTGGTGAGTTCTTCACAGCTGTCCCCTGTCTTAAATCTCTCTGCAATATAATCGGCAACATCAAGAATACTTTCCCCAACCTTACCTGATACATCTTTATATTTACGAAGAACAAATTTCTCGCATACGATTTCAACTTCATTTGCAACTGCTAAAGCTGAGTCAAAGTCAACACCCATGCAAAGAGCACCGTGATGAGCCATGATAACTGCATTTGAGGTGGTTCTCTTAATTGCGGAAACAACGCCTTTTCTCAATGTCTTTGTTCCCGGAAGTCCATAACCGCCCATAACGATCTCGTTGCCGATGATTTCTGCTGAACGGCCTTCAATGCCTGTAATATCCATGCCCAAAGCACTTACGATTGAGGCATTCATCTGGTGAGTATGGATTACAAAATTAACATCAGGGCGAAGTTTATAGCACTGAGCGTGAATACCCTTTTCGCTTGAGGGCTTTACATCACCTTCATATTCTAAATCCTCAATATTAACCGTTACGATATCGTCCGGTGTAAGGCTTTCATAAGGCTTGCCTGAGGGAGTGATTACGAACTGAGTATCGCTGATACGACAGCTGATATTACCCCATGTTCTTACTATGAGACCGTATTTCACAAGCTGTTTGCCGGCTTCAATAACAGTCTCTTTTGCTGTTAAAATATCCATTTTCTTTTTCTCCTTTATGGCGGAAAAGGGCGGAAAATTTCCGCCCTGCCTATTATAAAATTAGTCTTCAGTAACTGTAATCTGTGAGAATACCTTGTCGAAGCGTGTAAGTGCATCGTCAATCATTTCTTCAGTATATGCAGCTGAAGTGTAAAGTCTTGAACCTGCAACAGTTACAAGACCTTCTGCCATGTAAGCAGCACCCATGTGAGTCATAGCTGTCTTTCTCTTGCTTGTCTGAGAAAGTACATTAGGTACTGTCCAAAGCTTAGACCAGTCAATTGAGAACTGAAGTGTTGCAACAGTTTCCAAGTGAACGATTGAACCATGGTTGAATGCTACGAACGGAAGGTTTCTTCTCTGGATAATTTCGTTAAGACCTGCTGTAATTCTGTCACCCATGAGACCTGCCTTCTGGCAAGCGTTCTGTTTTTCGATTTCTTCAATTGTATAATAACCTGCTACACAGCTAAGTGGGTTAGCACTCATTGTACCGCCGCAGAATGCCTTCTTAATCTTTTCGCCTGTTGCGTCAAGGCCTGCACCGAGATACTTCATGTATTCTCTCTTACCGCCGACACCGCCTGCACCCGGGTATCCACCTGCGATAACCTTACCGAAGATTGTAAGGTCAGGTTCGCAACCGAAGTAACCCTGAGCACCTGCCATACCTACACGGAAGCCGGTAACAACCTCATCAAATACAAGGAGAGCACCGTACTTACGGCAAAGTCTTTCAACGCCTTTGCAGAAGTCAAAATCAACCGGACGAGTACCACTTTCAGGGCCGAGAGCCTCAAGATAAACAGCAGCTGTGCCGCCTCTGAACTGGTTAAGTCTGAGAACTCTTTCAAGTGAATCGAGATCATTTGGGAAGAACTCCTGAGTGTCTCTCATAAGACGAGATGGAACACCGACAGCCTGAGTTGCCTTTGAGCCAGGAATACGGATACCGTAACCGAACTGATCTGACCAACCGTGGTATGCGCCACCCATCTTAACGATGTTCTTCTTCTTTGTTGCAAGACGAGCAATACGAGCTGCGCACATACAAGCTTCAGTACCTGAACCTAACATTCTGAACATATCAACTGTTGGAACGCTGTCTGAAATCTTCTTTGCGAGTTTATATTCAAATTCATGGAAAAGACCTGTTGAAGGGCCGCAAGTATTAAGAAGATCAATAACCTGCTCACGAACCTCTATTGGGTTAGAACCGAGAACTGTTGGGCCACCTGCCTGAAGGAAGTCATAGTATTCGTTTCCGTCAACGTCATAAAGTTTTGCACCCTCTGCCTTTGCAAAAGCAATTGGGAACGGGTAGTTAAAAGCAAGGTTGTGCTGAACACCGCCGGGAATGATTTTCTTAGCTTCAGTAATCATTTCCTTTGATTTTGCACATTTCTTGTTGAAGTAGTTTTCTTCATAGTCTGCCAATGCTTCAGGTGAGATTGAATGAATTGGCTTTTTGATAAGCTGATTGAGCTGTTCATCGATAGCTCTTGCGTCAGGATAATTTGAGATAGCAAATCTTGTATCCATCGTTTTTTCCTCCGATATGTATAATTTTGTTAGTTACAGCACACTACTGAACATAGTTTACATAGAGTATAAACCAAATAAAAACTATTGTCAACGATTTGGTGAAATTGTTAATATTTTTTATAGATTTAAGATAGATTTAATAAAATAATCTTCCGCAAAGATTTGCTCAATGCGGAAGATGGTGTTGGTTATAAGTTTGGTGGAGCGCCCGCGGTCGTGGGCGCGTAATCCTTGGTGGGCGGAACGCCCACACAGCCCGGCGGTATAGTCGGGCGGTCAGCCGGAGGCTGACAGAGAAACCCTCCCGAAGCACTTACGCCGGATATTTCCTTCGGATTATATTTCCTTAAGCAATGCCGGAAGTTTCTTAATTGCTCCTCCGAGACCCTTGAAGATCTTTCCAAATCCCTTGCCGGCACTTTCACCGTTAAGGATCATCATAAGACCTGCTGCCATTTCGGTTGAGAATACGCCGCTACTCATTGAAACAAAGTTTCTTACCGGAATTTGAAGTGCCATTGCTTTCATCATGCCTGATGATGCACCACCGGCAACGAAATTAAGACCCATTACTTTGTCAATAAGTCCGTTTATTCTCTTGCCCCATTTTGAGTTAACTGCATCTTCAAGTGAGCAGGTTAAATCAAGAGGTACAGACGGATCTCTGTTAAGTTCAGGAAGTTCTTTTCCGTAAACTGCAACAAACTGATTATCTTCAATTTCCTTAATGTCAGCGCCGTAATATTTCGGTGCTGAAACTCTGTAATCCGGAATTTCAGCCTCAACTGTGCTTTCAACATTCACTGTGCCTTCAAGCTTGATGTCAGCTGATGATGCGCCAACAAGTATGCCGAAATCACCGCTTTCTACATGCCAATCGGAAATGTTTATATTATAGTATGCAAAGGCTCTCTTTGAAAGTTCAACTGAAACTTCCTTTTCCTCCCCTGCTTCAAGATATACTTTCTTGAATCCCTTAAGTTCTTTCTTAGGACGGTAAATAGTGCTTTCCTTGTCAGCAACATAAACCTGAGCAACTTCTGCACCGGCAACCTTGCCTACATTCTTGATTTTGAATGAAACAGTAAGTGTGTCTGTGTCCTTAATCTTATCAGCACTGAGTTTAAGATCGGAATATTCAAAGTTGGTATATGAAAGACCGAAACCAAACGGGAATAATACTTCCTTATCTGCTGTATCGTAATATCTGTAACCTATGTAAATGCTTTCGTTATAGTGAACTGACTTTGTTCCACCCGGGA
Source organism: uncultured Faecalibacterium sp. (assembly GCA_964411915.1). Lineage (GTDB taxonomy): Bacteria > Bacillota > Clostridia > Oscillospirales > Acutalibacteraceae > UBA6857. The sequence continues at coordinate 20,994 of CAYPMB010000029.1, read as the reverse complement.
AGAAGTTATAGCAAGGTGTTGCCTCCAATGATGTGGGATAAGTCTCAGCTAACTTACCTGACGGATTTACTTTACCTGTAATAATATCAACAACTGCACTTCCGCCTGCCTGACCGCCAAGATAGGAGTTAAGAACTGCTTTAACCTTACCCAACCACGGCATAACAACCGGTGAACCACCTGCAAGAACGATAACAACATTCTCATTAGCACCGCATACAGCATCAATGAGTTCGTTGTGAGCAGCAGGGATATTTATATGTTCTCTGTCATAACCTTCTGATTCATAATCAGATGTAAGACCTGCAAACAAGAATACAACTTCTGCTTTTTCAGCAACTGCAACTGCATCGGCAATAAGAGCATAGTCAGGCTTATCTGACTTACTGTTATAACCTGCTGCATAAGAAGGAGCGTAACCCGCCTCAACAAAAGCATCAAAAGCATTGTCAAGTTTGTTTGGATTGATATTTGAAGAACCGGCACCCTGATAACGAGGAGCTTTTGCCATTTCACCGATAACAGCAATCTTCTTGCCATCAGCCAAAGGAAGAATACCATCATTCTTCATAAGAACCATTGACTCACCTGCAATTTTTCTTGCAAGGTCATGGTGTGCCTGAATGTCATATTTATAATCGCAAAGGCTTTCTTTTGACTTCATAACAAGGTCAAGAAGTCTGTCAACAACTGTGTCGAGAACTTCCTCACTCATGTCTCCTGATTCGATAGCCTTGCGAATCATCTCTGAGTTATATCCACCTGATGAAGGCATTTCAAGGTCATTACCGGCTGCAAGACCTACCGGACGATTGTTAACTGCGCCCCAGTCACTGACAACAATGCCTTCAAAGCCCCATTCATCACGGAGAACCTTTGTCTGAAGCCAATGGTCATCTGAACAATAAACACCGTTAAGTCTGTTGTATGCGTTCATAACTGTCCACGGCTGTGCCTTTTTAACAGCAATTTCAAAACCTGTAAGATAAATTTCACGAAGAGTTCTTTCGTCAACGATTGTGTCGATTTTCATTCTTCTTGCTTCCTGGCTGTTTGCAGCAAAGTGCTTAAGAGAAGTGCCGACGCCTTTTGACTGAACACCGTTAATAAGTCCGGCTGCCATCTCACCTGCAAGAAGTGGATCTTCTGAAAAATATTCAAAGTTTCTTCCGCAAAGAGGTGAACGCTTCATGTTAACGCCCGGGCCGAGAATAACGCTTACCTTTTCCTGTAAACATTCTTCGCCCAAAGCAACACCCATTTCATATAAAAGTTCCGGATTCCAGCTGCAAGCTGTTGTTACAGCAGTTGGGAAACAAGTTGACGGAACTGAATTATCCAAAGAACTTCCGTTAGCGTCAGGATTCTTTTTTCTTAAGCCGTGAGGGCCGTCTGTAAGACAAATTTCCGGAATGCCCAAACGCTCAACACCGTTCATGCTCCAGAAATTTTTACCTGAACAAAAATTGATTTTTTCTTCAAGTGTCATTTCCTTTATTATATCTTGATATTTCATTATATATATTTCCTCCTGAAAGTATAAATATCTTCTCAATTATACACTAACGAAAGACAGATTTTCAAGGCTTTAAGAAAAATATAATAAAATAAAGCAGAAACAAAAACGGAGATGCTATTCATTTGACATATCTCTTTTATTGTGATATTATATTCTAATAAGAAAAAAGCTCTTTCGAGCGACAGGAGTGAATATTTTGGAACATATAAGTGATTTTTTCAACTCTGCCGAAGTTTTCTTCAGTTCTCTTCCTGCGGAACTGATTTATATGCTGAGAGTCCTTGTTGCGGCAGCTTGCGGTTCAGCCATAGGAACTGAGAGAAGTAAAAGGCAAAAAGAGGCCGGCATTAGAACTCACATTGTTGTTGCAATCGGTGCAGCCTTAATGATGATCGTGTCAAAATACGGATTTTTCGATGTTGCCAGAGCAGACGCATCACGAATTGCCTCAAATGTTATTACAGGTGTCAGTTTCTTGGGAGCCGGTGTTATTTTCGTGAAAGACAGCTCCATAAAAGGCCTGACAACAGCAGCAGGTATATGGGCAACTTCCGGTATTGGTCTTGCCATTGGTGCGGGAATGACAGAAATGGGTATTTTCACCACTGTTCTCATCATTTTACTTCAGCTGTTTCTTCACAAATACGCCAGCGGACTTGAAGGTGCATTCAACACTTATGTGAAGGTAAAACTTAGAGGTGATCATGAAAAAGCATTGGAAAGATTGGTTCAATGTCTTGACGATCACGGCATTGAAATAAACAGCCAGCGAATTGCAAGAGGAAAAGACGACACAATAAAAGTTAACCTTTCCTTGAAAGTTCCGAGAGATGTTAGAATTGAAACCATGTCCACTCTTTTCGATGAGGATGAAGATATAATTTCCATTGAAATGTAAAAATGCAAACGGCATAAACATAAGCATTGAAGACGAATCCGAAATCAATTTATTTTGAAATAAACGGATGGAGTTTTGTATGAGCTGCGGCCTCGGATTTGACTTCAATAATTAAGGGGTTCTTACAGAAATGTATCTGTAAGAACCCCTTAAGCCGTTTTAAAAGCAAAATTTAGATCTCCCGAAGAAATAGGCTGTAAAAACGCAAGTTTTTACAGCCGTGTGGTTTATGGATGAGCGCCCGCGGTCGTGGGCGCGTAATCATTGTGGGCGGGACGCCCACCGAGCCCGGCGGTATAGTCGGGCTGTCAGCCGCAGGCTGACCCCAAAACTTCCCGTTTTATGGGAGCATTATTTGTTGAACAAATTTCCCAAAAGTTGTTTAGTGAAATCCTTATTCAACTTGTTAATAAAGAAGCTTGCTGTTCCCAACTTCTGAGCGACAATATTTCTATTCCAGTCCTTGCTGTCTGCCCACTTGGAAGTTTCAAACATTCCCATTAAATTTATAAGGTCACTTTCGAACTTTTCGTAAGAAGGTTTATTCTCGCACCATGCTGTTTGAGCAACAGCTATGTATCTTGGGAAACAGAGATACATCATTCTGTCTTCAGTTTCCACATACTCTGTCCAAATAGGAGCTTCCACACCCATAACATCGCCTATTTTCTCATTATAGTCATAGGTCTTTTTTAAAGGTGTCATCTCGTATGGATAATCCATATAATATGAGAAGAAATCGCTGACTATCATCTTATGAGGATACTTCTCGTAAATTTTGTTTTTATCAAGCCAAAACTGAATAATACCCTCATCATTAAGGTTTCCGCCGTTAAGACTTTCGTTCCAGCTTATAACCTTCTTCCCTTTACCTCTCAAGTATTCGGAAATTCGGTTAACAAAATATCCCTGCAACTCTTCTTCATTAACAAGTCCTTCTGCCTTTATCTTTGCTTGACACTTAGGACATTCTTGCCATTGTTTCTTCGGAGCTTCGTCTCCTCCGATATGGAAGTATTCACAAGGGAAAAGTTCGCAGATTTCATCGAGAATATTGAAAATTATCTCGTAATTCTTTTCTTCACCGGCGCAGACTATATCGGGGAAGACACCGGCCGTTTTCTTAACATGAACCTTTTTGTCTCCGCATACCATTTCGGGCATAGCGTTAAGAAGGGCGCTTGTGTGACCCGGAAGGTCTATTTCCGGTATAACTTCAATATATCTTTCTTTTGCATAATCGATAATCTGACGGATTTCTTCTTTTGTGTAATAACCGCCGTAATCCTTATCGTTTACTTCTTTACCAAGACTTGTTCCATGTCTTACAGAACCTTTTTCCGTAAGCTGAGGATACTTATCAATTTGTATTCTCCAACCTTGGTCATCGGAAATATGCCAGTGAAACTTATTATACTTAAAGCAAGCGCAAAGATCTATCATCTTCTTGATAGTCTCCGTGCTGAAATAATGACGGCAAGTATCTATCATAAAAGAACGGTATTCGTATTTCGGAGCGTCTTCAATGAGGATTTCCGGAATAAGTCCTCCGTTTTGGAAACGAAGTTGTTCCAATGTTTTTTCGGCATAGAAGAAGCCTTCATCACTTGATGCTCTCACGGTGATTTCACCATCGCATACTTTCAATTCATAAGCCTCTTTTTTTAATGATTCATCAACTATTTTAACAGTTTCAGCTTTATACTCTGCTAAATTCAAGCTTATGAGATTAACCTTTGTCGGTGACGGGATCAAAGAGATATTCATGCTTATTCAGCCTCCTTTTCCTCCTTCTTCTTGTGGAAGAGAATTTTATCAACCGGGAAGTAAAGGAAGAACTGAAGTGCAGAACAAATCATTGTTGCGATATTCTTTGATGCTGCTTCACCGAGACCATAGCCTACGAAGAGATCCTTAAGAGTAGGATTAAGCCATGCTGAGAACACAATAAGTGCAATTGTGAAAACAATATAGATCGGAAGAGCAACTGCAACATTTGCACCTGAATTGAATGTTTTTTCCTTATTCACGAAGAAGGCAACGATCTGAGCCACGATGTTAGCAACATTACTTACGATAAAGTAACCGAGACCACCGACTGCAACAGGATAAGCAAAGAAGAGCCAGTTAAATTCCTGATTATAAAGTTCCTGAACTGCAGGAATGAGCTGAAGTGTGTTGAGAAGAACGAACTGAACGATCATAGCAAGTAAGCTAACAACAATAAATTTCACGAACTGCCAGATTGTTACGAGCACACTGCCCTTGCTCTCCGCCGCCTTATCGATTTGGTTTAATTTTGACATAATTTGTTTCTCCTTATATCTTTTCTGATTTTGTGACTTGTCATATCACATCATCAATAATTATAACTTACTTGCATTAAATTTGCAATAATTATGTACATTTTTTTACTTACTGTTTATTTATTTTCGGTCAGTTTTTCAAAATAGTTTTCAGCATTACTTGGGTCAGCCTCCGGCTGACTGCCCGACTATACCGCCGGGCAAAGCGGTCGTTCCGACCGCCAAAGATTACGCGCCCACGACCGCGGGCGCTAAAATTCCCGACAAAACTCACCGTCTTGTCGGGAACAAATCTTACTGTTATTCTTCTTCCTTTTTCATAACATGGATATCTTCCGGATAGAAATAAAGTCCCACTTCTGAATCCTCTTTGTAAGGACGAGTTGTTGTTACTTTGTACTCATAACCTCTGGTGCAGAATGTAACATCATAAGTGCCTGCCTCAATAGTCTCAGGATCAAAGTCATACTTTACTTCGGTGATCTGAACCTGCTCACCGTCCTCAAGGCTCCATGCAGAAGCGTTTGCCCATGTCATAAGGTCAGTGTCGATAGCTATGCTCTCACGGACATCTTCCACCTTTTTAAAAATGTTCATGGCATAAATTTCTTCGCCTCGAACTGTGCTTACAACTCTGTTTTGCTGTTTAACAACTGCATTAACGGTTATTGAAGTGCCCATTGCCGTGGAGAAGGTAACGGGATAAGTGCCGATCTCCGGTCTGATATCATAATCAATTTCTTTTATGGATACATATTCTTCTGTTTCCGAATCCCAAGCCTCTGCACACGCAAGTGCAATTACAGTTGAATCCGAAAGTTCGCTGACATCTTCCAAGTCAAGAAGGAAGTTACTTGCACTTATCTTTTCACCTTCCTGATGGTTAAACACCGGCTTATCATCACTAAGCTGAAGTGATACTGTTATAGAAGTACCTACACGAGTTTCAACTATTATCTGATGATGTATACCTTTGAAGATATGTGACTTTACAGTGCCTTTCAGCATACCTTTTTCTTTAGGCACAACATCTATGTTGCTTGGGCGGATAACAACATCTACCGGTTCATTTTTATCAAATCCGGAGGCGTTGCATTTGAATTTTTTATCTTCAAACATAACAAGGTTATCTTCAACCATAACCCCGTCCATCATATTCGCTTCACCGATAAACTTGGCAACGAACTGATTTGCAGGACTTTCGTAGATTTCTTCTGGTGTTCCCACCTGCTGAATAAGTCCGTCATTCATAACAACAATCTTATCCGAAAGTGTTAAAGCCTCTTCCTGATCATGGGTAACGAATATGAATGTGATACCCACTTCTTCTTGAATACGAATAAGTTCCTGCTGCATTTCTTTTCTGAGCTTTGTGTCAAGAGCCGCTAAAGGTTCATCGAGGAGAAGAACTTTCGGCTCGTTTACAAGAGCTCTTGCAATGGCAATTCTCTGTTGCTGACCGCCACTCATTGCCGTAATACTTCTCTTTTCGTATCCCTCAAGGTTAACAAGCTTAAGCATTCTCTTGACCTTCTGAACAATAACATCATTGGGCTCTTTTTTTATTCTTAAACCGAAAGCTATATTTTCAAACACATTAAGATGAGGGAAAAGTGCATAGCTTTGGAAAACTGTGTTTACCTCTCTTTTATATGGCGGAAGTTTTGAAATTTCCTTGCCTTCAAATAAAACTTCACCGCTATCGGCCGTAATGAAACCACCGAGAATTCTTAAAAGTGTTGTCTTTCCGCAACCTGACGGGCCTAAAAGCGTGACAAACTCATTTTCATAAATATCAAGTGATAAATTGTCAAGGACAGGTTTTTCGCCCTCATAACTTTTTGTCACATTTTTAAACTGAATAATTTTTTTCTCCATATCAGGTCACTTCCTTTTTCAAATTCGTGTCCGAATTACAGACTGCAAATTCAACATCTGACACAATGAGTATAATATATCACTTTTCTTTTGAAAAATCTATACTTTTTTTAAATTGTTTCAAGTCTTATACTGTTGGTGCTTCCGATCTTTCCGCTGATAGTACCGCCAACAACGATGACCTTATCGTTTTTCTTAAGATTGAGCTTTTCGGCTGTTGCTTTTGCCGCTGCATAGAACATAACTTCAACAGAGTTAAATTCTTCGCAAATAACCGGTGTAACGCCCCATGAAAGTCCAAGTTTTCTCCAGGCTTTCACACCTGTTGTAAGTCCGATAATGTCAATATCGGGTCTGAATCTGGAAACCATTCTTGCACTTTTGCCGGAAATCGAGCAAACGGTTATTGCCTTGGCATCAATGCTTAAAGCCATACTGCAAGCTGCATAAGAAACTGCATCAATGTCATTTCTGAATTCAAAATCAGCTTTATGAAATCTCTTATTATATTGTATATTCTTCTCTGTTTCTTCGCATATAGCCCCCATCGTTCTGACAACATCAACCGGGTGTTTGCCCACAGCGGTTTCACCTGAAAGCATAACAGCACTTGTGCCGTCATAAACAGCATTGGCAACATCTGAAATTTCTGCTCTTGTGGGTCTTGGATTGTGAATCATTGACTCAAGCATTTCGGTTGCGGTGATAACTCGTTTACCGTTCATTCTGCATGAATTTATCAATCTTTTCTGTATTGCCGGAAGCTGTTCATACGGAATTTCAACGCCCAAGTCACCTCTTGCGACCATTATGCCTTCACACGCCATACAAATATCATCTATATTATCAACGCCTGCTCTGTTTTCAATTTTTGCAACAACATCAATATCATCTCCCCCATGTTCATGAAGGAAATTCTTGATATCCATCACATTTTCCTTGCTTGAAACAAAAGAAGCGGCGATGAAGTCAACATCGTTTTCAATGCCGAAAAGGATATCCTCCTTATCCTGCTGGCTGAGGAAAACTTGATTGAGAACCTTATTTGGAAACGCCATGCTCTTACGGTTAGAGATCTCCCCGCCGCATACCACATCGCATATAATATCATTGCCTTTAACCTGTTTAACTCGGAAGATAACAAGCCCGTTATTGACCAAAATCTCGTCGCCCTCATTCATTTCCTCGGCAAGACCTTTGTAACTTACGGAAACCTTTTTTTCATTGCCAACAACATCATCTGTTGTGAACACGAATTCGTCTCCGTCCTCAAGCTGAACTTTACCGTTCTCAAAAAGTCCTATTCTGTATTCAGGGCCTTTTGTGTCAAGAAGGATAGCAATGGGAAGATTGAGTTTTTCTCTTACTTTTTTAATCAAATCTATGGTCTGCTTGTGCATTTCGTGATCACCGTGGGAAAAATTGAGTCTTGCAACATTCATACCGGCAAGCATCATCTGCTCCATTGTCTCTTCGTTATTACAGCCGGGACCCATTGTGCAAATTATTTTCGTTTTTCTCATATATAATACCTCTTTTCTTAAAAATCTATATATTTTATCTTAAACTATATTGTAAAAGCAAAACAAAAATCATAATATGTTGATTTTTGTTAATTCACTTGTATTTTACCATTAACGGAGTTTAAGGTCAAGAAAAAGACCACTACATACATCATAGAAAATATTTTATAAGGTATGCACATTTCTGTTCAGTTTAACAATACGGAAATTTACCTCCTTATTTTCATAATTTCATTTTACTGTTTTCGTTTCATATTATTGCTTAGTGTTTTTATTTCATTGCTTATTTTTATAGTATGCCTTTCGGTCACCGCAAACTTTCCGTCAAAAGCATTTTATTTAGGTTAAAAAGAAAAATAGAAAAAGATCTGATAATTTACGGTTTCATCTTAACGCCTGTATTTTACGCAACACGGTTGACAGTATGCAGCGATTTGATATGCAACGACAAGCAACCGGTCTGTGCTACGCAACACTTCGTCTTGCGTATTGAAGGCACTCGAACGCAGCTGGTTTTGCCGTCAACCTCCGGTTGACCCGCCCCACTATACCGCGGGGCGGCCTTTCCCCACCTTCCTTCAAAACTCAACTCCCCAAAACTTTTTTAAATAATTTCAAAAAGTGTATTGACATTTCAAAATTACTCTGCTATAATACATAGGCACTTGCGAGAGTGGCGGAATCGGCAGACGCGCACGTTTGAGGGGCGTGTGGGGCAGCTCGTACGGGTTCAAGTCCCGTCTCTCGCACCATAGCAAAAGCGAACCATTTTCCTTATAGGAAAATGGTTCGCTTTTTTGTTTATATTTGATGTTATTTATATGAGAAATCGGTCAGACTCCACTTGTAAAAGCAGAGCCTTCCAATGCATATCCATATATTTCATTGCCCGGGAAGTGTCATCTGTGTATCATCGGAAATCAAAGCCCTTCCGGTTGCTTCATCAAGAGCATACTCAGTGATACCTACTGCACCGCCAAATATACAACCACGAATGGCGCCAATATTTGTTTTTTCTCCTTGCGCTTTTCAGTCCGTTCAATTTCAGAATTATCTTCGTCACGGTAAAAATGCCCAAAAATTCTATTGAACTCATTGAAGATATACGGTCCGGAAGTTCTGTCCGTCACTGCAAAATCAACCATGCAGAAAAAGTCTTTCCATCTTGCAACAAATCATTGGCAAATTTACAATATCGCAATTTTTTCTTTCATGCTCTCATTTCTCTCGAATACTTATTGACCTGCCGTCTGTTATTTGATAAAATACAAAAATAAACAGGAGGATTGATATTATGAAAAAAGTTACTAAAATTATAGTCGGTGTGTTAGCTTGTGCCGTAGTTGTATCAGGGGCTATTGCTGTAAGTTATGTTTCATCTGTCAAAGGCAAAGAAGCGGTTATACCCGATGGTTTCACAGTTACTGCTCACACAGGTTGCGAAGGCACTAAGGACAACACTATTGAAGCTATCAATGCAGGTATTTCAGCCGGTGCAAACATCGTTGAATTTGATCTCAGCTTCAACGATGACGGAGAAGCCTTCTTGGCTCACGATGAAATCAAAGAAAACAGCGTATCTTTAAAAGATGCATTTGAGACAGTGGCAAAGCACGAGAATATTTGCATCAACGTTGACTGTAAAAGCACAAAAAATCTTAAAATAGTCAGCGAAACAGCTAAAGAGTGCGGTATTCTCGACCGAATTTTTTATACAGGTATCAGCGAAGAAGATGTGGAGACAGCAAAGTGCGACACTCCGGAAGTGCCATATTATCTGAACACGGATATTGATAAATCAAAGAAAAATGACGAAGAATACATAAACAGCCTTATCGAAAAGACAAAGGAACTCGGTGCTGTCGGTATAAATATCAACTTTGGCGGTGCATCGGAAAAAATGGCAGAACTTTTCCATAGCCAAGGCTTAAAAGTTTCGGTTTGGACTGTTAACAGCACACTTGATATGCACAAAGTGTTGGCTCTCGGCTGTGACAATATTACCACAAGACAGCCAAAGGAACTTATTGAAATAATTGAAAGCAAATAATTTTCAAGGGAGGCAATGCAATGAACAACACCATCTCAAACCCAATCAATGATAAATGGTATGCCGATCCGGAAGCTCGCTTTTATGAGGGAGAATACTGGATTTATGTCACCAAATCCTTACCCTATAAGGAGCAAACAAACATTGACGCTCTTCATTCAAAGGATCTCATTCACTGGGAAACTTGCGAAAACATAATAGATATGAGTGGCTTTCCAAATGCAACCTTTGCAATCTGGGCGCCCACTATAATCGAAAAAAACGGCAAATATTATCTCATCTTCGCTTGTAACGACATTCATTCGGACAGCGAACCCGGTGGGCTGGAAATTGCTGTTTCCGACAGTCCGGCAGGCCCTTTTAAAGCATACACCAACACCCTTGTGGGTACATTCATAAACAAAGCTCAACCCATAGACGCTCACCTTTTTAAAGACGATGACGGAACAATATATCTTCTTTACGGTGGCTGGCGCCGTTGCAACATCGGAATACTCAACGAAAATATGGACGGGTTTGTTCCATTTTCAAATGGTGAGAACTTCAAGGAAATCACACCTAAAAACTATGTTGAAGCTCCATGCATCATGAAATACGAAAACAAATACTATTTCATGTGGTCTTCGGGAGACTGGACAAAGGGTTCATATAATGTGCGCTATGCTGTTTCCGACAATATTCTCCAAGGATATTCAAAAAGCCAATGCATATTAAAAGAAGAGCCAACCATAGCTACCGGCCCAGGTCACAACAGTTATCTCTATGTTCCGGAAAAGGATATGTATCTTATAGTTTATCACCGCCATAAGCCGGGAGAAAAAGACGGCAACGCAAGATACCTCTGCATTGATAAAATGGAGATAAAAGAAGGCGAAATTCTTCCTATCAAAATGACAAACAGTTGGGAAATATAAAAAGTAAGCAGTAATTCACGAAGGTGGGTTACTGCTTTTTTGGGCGAGCGCCCGCGGTCGTGGGCGCGTAATCTTTTGTGGGCGGAACGCCCACCCTGCCCGGCGGTATAGTCGGGCTGTCAGCCGAAGGCTGACGAAAGGGACTTATTGCATACGAGAATTTTGATTTTTTACATATTTTAACCCAATTCCACGATTAGCAGACATATTCTTCAATTAAGGGGTTGAAAAAAGTGTCTGTTTATTAGAGAATATGGTTGAAGGACAGAGTTGCGCAACTCACTTCCCCAAAAGTGCATAAGGTAAAGGAGTGTATTTTATATGACGAAAAAGACCATGGGAGCTTTTATGGCTGCATTGCGAAAAGCTAACGGATTTACTCAACAACAAGTTGCCGAAAGATTAAATGTTTCCAATAAAACCATCAGCAAATGGGAATGTGATGACGGTTATCCCGAAATCACCATACTCCCGGCAATCGCTGAACTTTACGGCATAACTGTCGATGAGCTTTTAAAAGGTGAAAGAATCATTAAAGAAACCGTTGACGAAACAGAAATAGATGCTAAGGCTCAAAAACAAGCGGCATACTTGTTTAATTCCTCATCAAATAAATTTTCAACCCTTTCAATAATCTCAATTGTTATTGGCGTTTCTGCTCTTATTTTCTCAATGCTGTTTCAAAACTCGGTTGTAGGCATAATTTTGGTTATGTTGTTAACCGTTACGGCAATTATCATGGAAGTTATAGCCTTCATGAATTACAAATCGGTTCTGAATAACTCTTCTAATCTAATCGATAACAGCACCGTAATCAAAGGTTACAAGAATATACGCAACTATTCCGTGGCTATTTTCACATTATCCACAACCGTTATTTTAACCACTTTGTTGTTCGTCACAGGTTATAGTTACTTTCCATCGTTTTGCTTATCTGCAATTTTCGCATCAATCTTTGCGTTTGTTTTATACAAAATTATCGGAAAGATCATTCCGTCAGAAGGAGTGAAAAATCAAGAATATATATCTTATAAAGCTAAGATGCAAAAAAGAATCGCTGTTTTAGCTGTATTATCAATAGTGCTGGTCTATGGACTTCAAATTACTATTCAATACATAGGTTGTAAACAACCGGAAGTTTTTGATTTCAAGTCAGATGTATATAGCTATGAAAGTGAAAACTGTCCTCAAACGGATTACGATAAATTCAAAGATCATCTCCTTAACAATAAAACACTTTATTTCGCTTTTGACGATGGGGATTATCTGGATTTAATTGAGCTGGAACTTAAGTCAGAAAGCGCTGAAGGCGAAAAAGATGACAAGGTTTATTATAGCATTACATTAGATGAATACGGACCCGAAACCATGAAATTTGAGACAAAAGAACAGAAAGACGAGTTCATAAAGAATAATGTCATAACAATGAATTTGTATGATTATATTTCTCAGTTGGAATATAATCAAAAAGTTCTGTCTTTTGATGATGAAAATCTTAAGCTTGAAACAACATTAACTCAAATCAATTGGTATCATATCTTTTCAATGGACATAATATTAAGCATTTTGGCTGCCGGTACTATAATCATCGCTTATATCATATTATGTACTGTTCTGTGTTACAGAAAGAAAAAGACTTTAATCAAACAATAGAAAAGCAGGGTGATTTTTCACCCTGCCCTTTTTTATATGCTTTTTTCATCGAAATTTATAATAAGTTTATCTCTGTCGAGTTTCAGCTGTTTATACTCAACACCCGCTGAATCAAACATTCTTTTTGAGGCTCTTGTGGACGCCGATGCGGCATATTTATCACTTAAATATATCACCTGTTTTATGCCACTTTGTATTATTGCTTTTGCACACTCATTGCACGGAAAAAGTGCAACATAAATTCTGCATCCTTGCAAAGAAGCCCCCGCATTGTTGAGTATTGCATTAAGTTCGGCATGACAAACATAGGGGTATTTAGTGTTAAATGAATCCCCGTCTCTCTCCCATGGAAACTCGTCATCACTACAACCCATAGGCAAACCGTTATAACCTACGCTCATAATGTGGTTGCAATCATTTACAATACATGCTCCGACCTGTGTGTTAGGATCTTTACTTCTGTAAGCGGATAAAATCGCTACGCCCATAAAGTATTCGTCCCAAGTAAGATAATCGTCTCTTTTTGGCATATTTGCATCCCCTTTTCTTATTACTTCGGTTTTATTCTATCATAAAACCCAATGTCAATGCAAGACATTAGTAATACATTTTAAAGGTTATGTATGCCGGAAGAATAATCGAATTGCTGTCAGCGTCTCTTTTAAGCTCATTAAATCCGGCATTGTAAACAGTGTAACTTGTACTTTCCTCAAAGGCCTCAAGAATTGATGAAAACTTCGACAGTAAATTTGAGGGATTTTCTCCTTCCGCTTTGTGCAGACTTAAACCGATGGTATAAAGAATAACCTTAGTGTAACTTGAACCTTCCTGAGTATTTTCTTCAACCGTCATTTTTTGCGGCTTTACCACCGTATATATTTTTCGCAATGGATTAGGTAAAGTGGTAATAGAATACCCGAAAGTTATTTTATTGTTTGAAGCCACTATTTCATCTGCTTTTAAAAAGTTAACGATGCCCTTTGTTATACTTTCAAAATTCTGCAACGCTCATCACCCCTTATCAATAATAACAGGTCTGATTATCGCCCATGTGTATATGTTTTCCTCTCCAATGTGATGAAGTTCCGTTCTGTCCACGATGTAACTCTTATCGTTTATCGTCAGCACACGACTAATACCGTCAATATTGCTTATGTCTATATCCGCAGGCCCGATATACAAATAGTAATCCTGCTGATTTTTTCCGATTTCCGTGTATGTACCTCTAAGATAAACCTTATTTTTATACCTTAGCGCCTGAACGAATGCTCTGAAATTATATGTGACAACAGCATCACCGGTATAATCTTTCAAGTTCGCTTTAAGTCCGTATTTTTCAAATATCTTTCCTGTTTCCTTATTCATTACACATTCCACACTCCGAAAGCATTGTCTTCAAGTATATCTGCAATGGATTCAAGGCATGACTTTTTGATTTTCTCAGCCACAAGAATATCCTCCTGTATTTTTTTCTGAACAGTAACATCTCCTGCCTTGAAATATCTTGGATCGCTTGAATCCGTAAGTTTTCCCAAAGCATAATCATAATATGCAATTCCGGCTGCCGCCTTGCTTATTCTTATATCATCACGGCTTATATCCTGCCTTATATGTTTCATAACCCAATCAAGACCGTTTTTACAAAGAGACACAATTTCTTGTGTCTCTTTGTCGTCAGATGGCTTTGAAATGAGAAGAAACTGGCTGTAAACATCTGACGGTGTTAACATTCATTTCACTCCTTAAGCATCCAAAACTTTTGCAGCGTCTGTATAAATCTTTGCAAATCCTGCTATTGTGCTGATGGTTGCTCTTTCAAGCTGTATGTCGATCAATTTATCGAAATCTGTAATGATTTCACCTGCCTGAACCTTTTCTAAAGCGCAATTCTTATCAAGTGCAACAATCTGACCGGCGGGAACACTGTCACAGCGGATAATTTCCGCACCGAGAGGTGTAATGCATTTGCCTGTGCCATGGAATGTGAGACCGGCTGCTGCGTCCTTAAACTCACTGAGATTGAGAAGTTTGCTCATCATATCCGCACCAACGATCATGGTTGACATTTCATAAGGTTCAAAACTCGCCCAAAGTTTCACAAGATCTGCATAAGTGAGTGTGTCTGCCGTAGTTGTGGTTATCACTGTTGCGCTGTTCTTGTTACCGTCACCGTTAATAAGAACATCAACAGCATCTTTAAGCTGACTTCTTGCAATATAAGCGCCGATCTGACGAAGAGTAACAGTGAAGAGATCGAGCCTCTGAAATCTGACAGCCTCATAAGAAGCCACAAGCATACGGCCTCTCTTGTGAAGTTTAACCAAGTTTTCCTGTGTTTTAATTGTTGTTGCCGGAATGATTGCGCCCTCATTAACAACACGCAACTCCTTGCTATCTTCATCTTCAACCGAAGTAATTGAGCGATAATCCAATGAGTCGATTTTAGTTGTTGTTGCCACAATGCGATCAACCTTGTTAACGCTCTCTGCTCCCTGCTTAACTGCTCTGTTCACATATTCAGGAAAGAGTGCAGCACTGTCTGATGTCTTAAAGAACTTTTCAACAGTATCACTGTTTTTGCCGTTAACATGAATGTCAAAGCGTTTTAACTGTCTCTGATAAGCATCAAGGCCGTCAAGTGCAGTGCCTATGTAATTTTCTGACGGATCAAGGCTTTCAAGAGCCTGTGTGAAACTTTTACCTGTTGTATAAAGACCTTTTTCAAGTCTGATATTTTCGTAATTACCCATTATTTTTTCCTCCTTATAATATAAAACCGATGGTTCTTTCCGAAGCGTTGATTTCTATGACAAGAACTTTTCTTGCAGTTGTCGAAGAAACGATTTGCTGTTCTCCGTTGACGGAAATTGACGAATAGCCAAGAGCTAAATTATCTGTTTTCTCAATGATTGCCTTAATATAACCGCTGGTCTGAACTGTTACATAATCACCGTTAACATCAATGCAATAACCGATAATGTCATCGCCGGCAGCAGCCTGTTTAACTGTGTAATTGTCTGAGATTTTAACGAAATTTCCCTTCTTTAAATCTGCGCTGTCAGCTTTCTTAAAAGTTGCGCAATTTGTGTTATAACCTTCAAATGAAATTTTACTCATTGTTTTTCCTCCTTAAATTTTATATTCATTGTTATGAGTAGGTCTGTTTTCTTTGTTTCTGAAAAGCTGCGGTGTTACGGGTAAAACCGAGTTTTTCTTCTTTTCCAATCCTGTTTTGAACTGCCTGAGAGTTTCAATATCCATATTTTCACAAGCAGTTCCAAAAGCTTTTTGTGAAACTTCGGGAATGGCAATGAGAGCAAGTTTCATAACCTGTTCCACTAATTCACGGCGGTAACTGTCACCGGCCTTTGCTTTTTCTTCAAGCAGCTCCATATACTTCAACACTTCATCGGCCTGAGACTTTGAAACTGTCATATTCCCATTCACTTCACTGAATAACTTTTTTAAATCTTCCAAATCATTTCTCTCCTTTAACTTAAACGATTTAGTCACCCCTGCGTCCCTTTGGGAAGGAACTGCAACAAATGACCATTCATAAGCGTCTGTCACTTCTGAAAGTATGTGATAACAAATACTTCCTTCGTAAACTTTTCCTTTTACGTGTCGGCAGCCTTTCTTTCCCGCCTCTGCTCCGCAAACGGAACAGGTATGAGATTTAACTGCACAACCGACACTGACCTCCTTTTTGATCCCTGCATCAATTTCTTTAATAAGATCCTCATTTTTCTTCGTCCTTACCATATAAGCTGATGCCTTAAGAGCTGTATACGCTGCTCCGTATGCGGTTTTTCTTTCAAAGTCGGTTTCTATCCAAGTGCTGTAAATTCTGGCTGTCTGGTCACTGCTTCTCATGCTGTGATCGGATATTCCCGTCTTTCCAATGAAGAGTTTTCCCAAACTCTCTAAAGCCTTAACACTGAATGCTTCGTTATCACGATCAATTTCATTGTCACATAATGTCACATTAAATGTATAAACTTCACTTTCGTCAAGAGTCTTTCTTGACAGCTTGTTTATAAGATCCATTTTATTCTCCATTGTTTTTCCCTCCTTCATTTAAAAGATTTTCTGCCTGAGCGTTATAATATTTTGCCTGAGCCAACTGAAGTTCATCTTGAAGCGTTATATCGTTCCAAACAATATTGAACTCACTGTCATAACCCTTTAAATGTAAAAACATATTGCAGATTTTTCTGATAATCGGATTAAGTATTTCCCTATAATATTCAATTTCAGTTGTAAGGATATCAGCTTGCTGTGATGACATTCTTTCTGTTGATGACCAGTTAAGTCCCAAAATATAAGGTGGAACCCCCAGCTTTGCCACTATCTGCTCAAGCATCTGTCTGACCGGTACCTCGCTGTCGAGAATTTGATTATCTGCACCTATCACACGGATATTAACATCACCCACTGCAACAAAATCTTTGACCGGGCCTGAACTTTGCATTGTCTTTCCCCACTGCTCTGCAACCTGTTGCGCCCTCTGTTTCGCATAAGCTCTGTCTGTGGAATCGTTTTGCGGTTTATATGTGACCGCATACCTTATATTGCCTATTCTTTCCCAGTTAGTGCCCATGGTGTTATAAATTTTCAAAAGTATATCACTGACAAAAGGCAAGCCTTTGAGCAAAGATGTTCCGTAAATCTCATCAGGTTTGGGATTAAGAGTGCTGACAAGAACAAGCTGTGGATATTTTATGGGAACAAAATGTCCGGCTCCGTTATCACAGGATATCTCAACATTAAGGGGAGATTTACCATAGGAAAGTTCAACGCTGTCCAAATCTGCATTATAAAGGGAAACGATTTTGTCACCGTCAACGATCATTTCACCAACTGCCGTTCCGTATGTCAAAAGCTGATCAAGATATGAAGTCATAAAGGCGTTAATGCCCTTTGACAAAGTTCCCACATTCACATCGGATAAAAACTTATTAATTTGATCACCTATATTTTCCTCTGCACACTCAATGCTGAAAGTTCCCACAAGTCTGACAAGTTTTTGAATTGAGGCATCAATTATGGGGATCGCTTCTCTCAAAGACGAATACAGCTTTCTGTTTGTTTTCTCTGAACCGGAGTTAAACAAAAAAGAATAAGGATGAACATTGGGATAGGTTTGCGGAACAGCGAAAACTTCTTCGTTTTTTTCACTGCTTTTCTTTTTGCCGAAATTCAATTTTCTCTCCTTTCCCGTAATTTTAATTACGAACTTCTGTCTGCCGCCATGGCGAAAAACGAATCTTCCGGCTCGTAAATAACCGTTGCAACAAAGTATCGCATATCGTCCATAGCGTGATCATTTTCTTTTCTTGGGGCATCTTTTTTGGCTGAACAGTCCCAGCGGTAAAGTCCAAACTCTCTGAGAATATCTTTGCATGAGGGGGAGATTTTTATTTGACCGTTTCTCAAGCATTGACTCACCTTCCGTATACCGTCAACCACATCATTTTTAGCCGGCTGAACCTTATATTTTCCGTGTCTTCTTATACACTCGATAAAAGATGCAGCGGAAGGATCAACCACTACGCTTCTTATGGGTGTCTCTCCTGCAAGAAAACACAAATCTTCATAATATTCTTCGTCCGTCTTTTGTCTGCCTTCTTTTCGTGAAGAAAAGTAGTATTCCCTTATTCGATACCAGACTCCGTCACTGTATCTGCCCCAAAGACCCATTGAAGTGGGATTGACAGTGCCGTAATCGCAGGAAATATAATAGTCGTATGCCTCACCCGGAGGAGGAGAACAGGTGTAACTTCCGTTTGCTCCGTCAGGATACACCAAGCCGTCAACAGCAACCCATTTCCCTAAAACAAAGCGCTCATAAAAAGCGCCGCTGTAAAGGCTCTCATATCGGGAAATGACTTTAGCCGAAAGGCTTGGGTTGTCCTTCATAAGGAAGTGGAGGTACAAACAGTTTTTCTCGTTGGCTTTGTTTATCCATTCCTTAAAGAACCAATGCTGAGGATTTTCCGGATTACAGTTAAACCAGAATTTCGCTTTTTCAAGTGAACATCTGGCAAGTGCCTGTTCAACAAAGGAGCGAGGCATCAATGCCACTTCATCAAGAAGAACTCCGCCTAATGTTATGCCTTGTATAAGTGATGCAGAACTTTCGTCTCTGCCTCCAAAAAGATAATAGCGGTTGGTTCGAGAACCATAGCTTATTTCAATGAAGTTTCTTGAAAGTCTCTCTTTACAGGTGAAACCCATTTGGTTTAAAGAAGATAAAAGTGAGGTGATGACATTTCTTCTTAAAGAGGACACAGTCTTTCCGCAAAGAGCAAAATCCGTGTCATCAAAGTTAAACAAACTCCATGCCACAAATCCCAAAGACATACAAGTTGTTTTACCACTTCTTACTGCGCCGTCACATATTATTGCGTCCCTGTTGCAATAGGGCGAATTAGTATGCCACCAAGTCATTGCTGTCAGTTGCTTTTTGCTGAAAGGATAAATATCTTTTTTACTACTCATCTGCATCACAACTATATTTCAACGCCTCAGCTCCCTCTCCGATAGCCTTGAAGATATCATTCTCCCTTGATTTTTCATTTTGAGAAACAAGAGTTGACAGTTTTTCAAGAGCTTTTATCCTGTCAAAGAATTTAATTTCCACGCTTTTGCCCTTGTTCACTTTAATTTCGGAAATACAGAAAAGGTCCATATCCTTTAGGTTTTGCGTGTCAATATTTTCTTCAAAAGCAAGTCGCAAGGCATCACTGATACAGCCAAAGGCTAATCTGCGAAGCCCTGATACGACTTCCTCGCTGCTGCTTTTATTGCGTGAAACCAAGTCGGCAATATATTTGTTTACGCTTTCTCTTTTAAGAAGTTTCATTGCATTTCTCTCAGGGGAAATTTTGTAACCGGCTTTATATGCTGATTCAACTGCATTCATTTTCACGCTATAATACAAGCAGAAAAGTTTTTCTTTTTCCGTTAAGCTTTTATCTTTCATTTTGACTCTCCTTTTTTCTCCTCCTCACCTATACCCTTAACAGTGAGATTTGTTGCAATGAAAAAGCAACAAAATCAGAGAAAAACAGGTTTGTTAACAGAAAATTCATAGAAATCGACTTTTAGACACCAATTTTATTAACTTTTTATATGAATTTTGAATATTTCTATTGATATTGAAAGGATTAAAGAGGATAATTAAAATGTAAAATTTTAGGGTCAAAACTTGAGTAAAAGTATCAGACCCAAACAGGAGGAATAACAAATGAAAGTCTTTATGATTGGCGGCACAGGCCTTCTCGGCAGTGAAGCTGCAAGAATCTTCATTGAAAGAGGCCATCAGGTAAAGAGCGTTGCTCTCCCACCTCTTCCGGAAGGAGCTCCTATCCCGGAGGAAATGGAACTTGAATTCTGCAACATTTATGAAAAGACAGATGACGAAATCAAAGAAATGATGAAAGGCTATGATTGTTTTGTTTTCGCAGCCGGTATCGATGAAAGAGTAGAATTCCCTGCTCCGGTTTACGATGCTTACTACAAATACAATATTCAGCCTCTTGAAAGAATCCTTCCTATTTGTAAGGAAGTTGGTATGAAGAATGCAGTTATTCTCGGTTCATACTTCTCATACCTTGCTAAACAGCGTCCTGACATGAAGCTCACAGAACTTCATCCTTATATCAGAAGCCGTATCGATCAGGAAAATGTTGCATTATCATTTGCTGATGACAACTTTGATGTTTCAGTTCTTGAACTTCCGTACATTTTCGGCACACAGCCGGGCAGAAAGCCTGTTTGGGTTATCCTTATTGAGCAAATCAAGAGAATGGACTCTCTCCCATTCACAATGTATCCTGCAGGCGGTACAGCAATGCTTACTGTTCGCCAGGTTGGTCAGGTAATCGTTGGTGCAGCTGAAAAGTCTAAGGGTGCAAGATGCTGGCCTATTGGTATGTATAACCAGTCATGGAAAGAATTCCTTAAGATTGTTTACGCTGCAAGAGGCATGGGCAATAACAGAAAGATCATCAGTATTGCTCCATGGATGATGAGAATGGGTCTTGGCGGTGTTAAGAAGGAATACGCTGCAAAGGGTATTGAAAGTGGTCTTGACGTTGACGGTCTTGCAGATATCATGGATGTTAACCTTTTCATCGACAGAAGATTTGCTGTTGAGTTAGGTGCAACTGAAGATAACATTAAGGCAGCTATCACAGATTCAATCAAGGTTAGCCAGGCTGTTTATGACGGCAAGGCAAAGCTCCTTGG
>CAYPMB010000028.1:0-27034 GCA_964411915.1 uncultured Faecalibacterium sp. | reverse complement strand
CCCGACCTGCTGATTACAAATCAGCTGCTCTACCAACTGAGCTACACCAGCACTTTTCGTACACTCTCTTGAGTGCTTGAATAATATATCACAAACTTTTAATTTCGTCAAGAGTTTTTTGAAAAAAAGTTGTATTTTTTTGATTTTTTTATTTTTATGGCTCTTTTCTCCGATTTCAAGCCGGAAAAGGTGGGGCTTTTTCCTTAATTTGGACTGCGCCTAAACTCAAAGTCTGTGATATAATAGCCACGGCATATATGCAAAAAAGTTTAAAGAGGTGACTATGAACAAAAAAATATTCAAACCGCTAAATCTAATTTTCATTCTGATGATTTTCTCTGTCATGAGTTTAACACAGATGAATGTTCACGCTGCAAATTCCGATTCGATGGCAGGCGTAGTTTCTCTGACTTCCGGAAATCTTAATGTAAGAAAGACGGCCTCTGCAACGGGGAGCATAATAACTTCTCTGTCCAAAGGAAACTATGTCACTCTTATATCAAAATCAGGGTCTTGGTGGTATGTGGAATACGGAAAAGGGAAATATGGTTACTGTCATTCTGACTATATTAAAACCGTCAGCAGTTCCCCTGTTTCCGTTCAGACAAATTCGGGAAATCTCAATGTAAGGCATGGTGCAGGATCTTCTTATTCCATTAAGGACACCTTGGAAAGAAACACTATTGTTCTCTCTCTTTCCTCTTCGGGCAATTGGACAAAAATACTTTATAACGGTGGGAAGACAGGTTATGTAAGCAGTGACTATCTTAAAACCTCCTATTCTTCTGTAAAGCTGTCGGTTCCCAATTTTAAGCAAACAGACAGTCGGTGGGCAAATGTCAAAATCGGCAATTCAGGAAAAACTATTGCCCAAATCGGTTGCGCCACAACAGGCATCGCCATGATGGAATCTTTCAGATTGGGAAAGAACATTTATCCCGATGAAATGAGCAAAAAGCTCGCCTATTCATCTTCCGGCAATCTTTATTGGCCCTCCGATTATACGGTTGTAATCGACAGTTCCGCATATCTCAGAAAAATTTATGCAAAACTCAAAGAGGGCAAGCCTGTTCTTATCGGAGCAAAGAAGTCCTCCGGCTCACAACACTGGGTAGTAATAACCGGTTTTAAGGGTGGAACTTCTCTCAAGGCATCTTCGTTCACCATTAACGATCCCGGTTCTTCATCACGAACCAATCTTCAACAGTTTCTGGATATCTATCCCCATTTTTACAAGTACTTTTACTATTGATATTCTTTAATTTGATCAGTGGGCAAGTTTTCCTGTCAGCCTCCGGCTGACCGCCCGACTATATCGCCGGGCGAAGGCGATTGTCCCAATCGCCCAAGGATTCCGCGCCCACGACCGCGGGCGCTCCATCACAAAGCCGACAGTCTGTCTAACAGTCTGCCGGCTTTTTCCTTCTTATTTAACATAATCTGTGAATGCATTAAACTCGGTGCAATCCGAAACTGCCTTTTTCTCAATGGAGAGGAATATGAGTCTTGATTTAAGTCCCTGCTCCCCCGTTTCGGTATCATTAACGGTTATGTTCATTTTTCCTCCGTCAATATCCACTTTTTCCACCTTGAAACCGTTGGTTTTCGTGCTTTCGTCAACATAAATGATAAACAGCTGTTTTTCTTTGAAAAACTCCTCATCATATTTCTCTCCGCTTACGGTGAAATACTCACCCATGCTTTCGATAAATCCGTTTAAACCCTTTACATCTGTAATTTTCACAACAGGAAAATACTTCTTTTCATTTTTTATAATGAACTCTGTGTTTTCGCTTTGCTCAACCACCTTAAGGTATGCCTTTGTGCCACCCCAGGTGTAATCAACTTCCTCGGTTGAATAGAATGCTGTTTTCTCGGTGGTTGTCTCCTCTTTTGTCGTTTCCGCAGCAGTTGTTGTGATTGTTGTGGTAGTTTCCGTTGTGGTCGCCTCAGTGGTTTTTTCACTTCTGCTCAATGTGACAAGTAAGTTTTTAAAACTCAGAAGTTTGTCGCTTTTGTATGCCTTGCCGTCAATCACAAGTGTTTCAAAGCCTTCGTCAAAGCCTATTTCAAGAACGGTTTTTTCTCCTGTTTCCGCATCTTTTGTTTCAAATATCAGTTTTCCTTCAATTTCCGGAACTTCCTGAGCTGCTATCAAATCAAGAGAGAAGAATTTTTCAATAATTTCCTCTGTATCTTTTGTTTTAAAAGTAAAACTTTCTTCCTTATATTCTGCGCTTACCTTTTTCGTGTTTTCCATAAGTTCACTTGAAATAACTTCCCCTGTCACAACTTTTCCCTCATTCTTAAAAAAAGCAAGGCAAAAAGTCAGCAAAACAATGAGACAACTTAAAACAGCTGTTGTTACGATAAAAATTTTCGCGCCTTTATATTCTTTCATTTTATCACCCTATTTCATAAACTCGGTAACGCCCATTTGGAAGTGGGACATTTTGTACCTGTTATTTCTATATATTATAGTAATTTTTCCTCTGTGTCAACAAATGTATCAAAGGCAAAACCCGAAAAATCCTATACTTTAATAAAAGATTTACAAAGTAACAGCAACTTTTCTATTGATTTAATTGCAATTTTGTTGTAGTCTTTAGTATGACAAAAAATATCCATTTTTAATCGCCCTTTATAGGGTTTCTAAATTATAATTACAGGAGAAAAATTAATGAACAAAAAAATCTCAACTTTAGCGTCTGTTATTCTCATTTTATCATTGGTGGTATGCCTGTTTTCGGGTTGCGACAACAAAGAAGATGAAAACAGCTCTTTGACGGTCACCGATCCCGAGGGTATTACATACCTTGCCATCGAAAACCAAAAAGGTGAAATTATGGCAGGTGTCACAGGTGATGACGGCAAGCTTTATGCAGCTGAAATTGATGAAAACGGCAATGTTTTATCTGACGGCAACCTCTATCTTGTTGAATCATACACCGGCACTCTTCCTTATAATGACACAACTGCGGTTTCAATCGAGCAATCACAAAATACCACTTATGACTTTGCTAAAGATGTTATAACCGACCCGGAAGACACAACTGCAAACATACCTATCAACAACAAAGAAGATAAGACCACCAACAAGGGCAATGGTACAACTAACAAGAAGAATGACAATACCACAACAACTTCCTCAGCTGAAAACGAAACCCAAAAAGCAATGGATTTAGCTGAAAAATACAGAAAACTCTTTGAAAGCGGCTGCTATTATATCGTGTTCACTTCCGAAGAACAGGGATTTGAAGAACCTGTTACGGCAGCGGTAAAGAACGGAAATATTTATATGACAACTGCTCTTGAGGGCATGAAGTGTGAAATGATATACCAAAAGAAAAAAGATGCGGTTTATGTGGTTATGACAGATTATCATGTTTATTGCAAAATGCCGTCAGATACTATGAATGAGCTTGATATGTCCGCTTTCGGTCAAACTGAAAAGGCAACGGAAATCACTGTTTCAAATGTTTCCATTGACGGAAAAGATTGCAAGAGCGTAACTTACGAAACAGCATCGGGAGATCTTACCATTTATTACTTCTATGAAGACAATCTTGTAAGAATGGATCAGATCGATACAGACGGATATGTTGGTATTATGAGTATCTCTCAGGTTTCTTCAACTGTTGACGATTCACTGTTTGAACTTCCCAAAACTTATGTACCTATAAACTTAAGCAATTTTGACTTTGGCTCAGATACAACAACAGGCGAATAAGAGGTTTATTTTATATGAGAAGGAATAATAAAAAACTAGTTGCATTTATGGTAATTTTCGTTCTTGTCGCTGTTATATTTTGCGTTAAGATAACAAAAAACAGCAGCGAGCAAACATTAACAATTACCGACTGCTATGGCACAACATATCTTGCGGTAATCGACCAAAACCAGAATGTTTATGCAGCCGTTACGGATAAGGACGGCAAGCTCTACGGTGCAAGACTTGACGAAAACGGCGAGGTTGTTCTCGGCGGAGATGTTTATCCCATTGAGGATTATACCGGCACTCTTCCTCACAACAACACAACAGTAGTCAACATTGAGCAAACCAACAACACAAATATTGACTATGCAGGAGAAGTTTCCCGTGTAGACTCATCAAAAGCCGATGTGACATCAACCTCTAAAAAAGATGACAGTTCATCGTCTACAACGACAAAGTCCGATAGTTCTCAGGAAAACAAAACTTACTATACAGACAAATACAGAGAACTGTTCAAAAGCGGAACTTATGTTATGGTATTCACAACAGATGATCCCGACATTCCCAACGAAGTCACGACTGCATTTAAAAACGGTGATATGTATATAGATACTCAGGTTGAAGGCATAGACTGTCAGGTTGTCTATTCAAGCAAGAGCAAAAGCGGTTGGATCGTTATCCCAACACTTCGCACTTACTGCGAACTTCCCGAAGACATGGCAACAGATATGGCGGGAGCTAATCTTGTCTCTGATGGTGATTATGACTATGTAGGCGTTGAAACTTATGATGTTATTATAAATTCAAAGGAATGTACCTGTGAAGATTTCAAATATGAAAACGGTTCACGAAAGAGTTATTTCTTCGATGAAAACGGAAACTTAGTAAGAATGGATATTATCGGAAAAGACGGAACAGCAGATATTTATTCCATTTCAAAAATCTCTTCCACAGTTCCCGATGATTACTTTGAAAAGCCAAAAGGATATATTAAAGTTGACCTTTCATGGCTCACTTCAGAAGATTTAGAAGACATTGAATAAGTAAAATATAAAAAATCGCATAAATCAATATAACATAAGGGTTTTTACAGGACGAAGCAATCTTGTAAGGACCCTTTAATTGTTTGGTGGAGCGCCCGCGGTCGTGGGCGCGTAATCCTTGGTCTGCCGGAGGCAGACGAAGCCCGGCGGTATAGTCGGGCGGTCAGCCGAAGGCTGACCCATGAACCGACTGTCAGAACACTCTTCCCATTTATTCCTAAACACAGTTAAATGCCAATATTCAAACACTTAAGCATTGAAGTCAAATCCGAAGCCGCCTAAAACGGCATATTTTCGGTGATTTGCGGCTTAAATCCAATCGCAAGGCGTCAATTTGTGAGCATTTTAACGCAGCAGATGCGCTGTTTGTTCAAAACAAATCGATTTCGGATTCGTCTCCAATACTTAACCAAAGTCTTGACTTTTATTATATGTTTCTTATATAATCTAAGAAATTAGCATTATTGCTAAAATCGATTTTTTCAACAGGAGCTGATATTATGAAGGCAATTATTACTGCAACAGGAAAAGACACAACAGGCATAATAGCCGGCATTTGCACCATTCTTGCAGAAAATGAAGTTAATATACTCGATATTAGTCAGACGGTTATGCAAGAATACTTTACAATGACAATGCTTGTTGATTTTGCTAAAAGCAAAAAAGATATAACTCAGGTTTCCCATGACCTTGAGGAACTTGGCAAAAGCATGAGCTTAGTCATTACTACGCAAAGAGAAGAAATTTTTAATCTTATGTATAGAGTTTGAGAGGTATGCCATGAATAATATGCAGGATATTATTGCAACTCTCAATATGATCGACAATCAACATCTTGATGTTCGCACAATCACAATGGGCATTTCTCTTCTTGATTGTTGCGGTGAAAACATTGATACAGTTGCAAATAAAGTTTACGATAAAATCACCAAGAAAGCGGAAAAGCTCGTTGAAACAGGAGAATCCATTGAAAAAGAATTCGGCATACCCATTGTCAATAAGCGTATATCCGTAACTCCCATATCACTTATCGGAGGTTCATGCAAGGAAACTGACTATACACCCCTTGCCATTGCTCTTGATAAGGCTGCCAAAACTTGCGGCGTTAACTTCGTTGGAGGCTTCTCAGCATTGGTACATAAGGGTTTCACCAAAGGTGACCTTAATCTTATAAACTCAATCCCATCTGCATTGGCTCAAACAGAAAGAGTCTGTTCAAGTGTTAATGTTGCAAGCACAAAGGCCGGCATAAACATGGATGCCGTTGCACTCATGGGTAAAATCATAAAACAAACCGCTGATATGACCTCGGACAATTCAGGCTTTGGTTGTGCAAAACTTGTTGTTTTCGCAAATGCCGTTGAAGATAACCCATTTATGGCTGGGGCTTTCCATGGAATTGGTGAACCCGAATGTGTAATAAATGTCGGTGTCTCAGGACCGGGCGTTGTCCACCATGCTCTTAAAAAATGCAAAGATCAGCCGTTTGACACCGTTGCGGAAACCATTAAACGAACCGCATTCAAAATCACCCGCATGGGTCAACTTGTGGCTCAGGAGGCATCGCAAAGGCTTAATGTTCCCTTCGGCATTGTGGATTTATCCCTTGCTCCCACTCCCGCTAAAGGTGACAGCGTGGCAAGAATACTTGAAGAGATGGGACTCGAAGTCTGCGGAACTCACGGCACAACAGCTGCTTTGGCTATGCTTAACGATGCGGTTAAAAAAGGCGGTGTTATGGCAAGCAATCATGTGGGAGGACTTTCCGGTGCATTCATTCCCGTCAGTGAAGATGAAGGTATGATAGCCGCTGCTCAGTGCGGTGCTCTCCACCTTGACAAACTTGAGGCAATGACTTGCGTTTGCTCTGTCGGCCTTGATATGATAGCCGTTCCCGGTGACACTGATGCCAGCACAATTTCCGCAATAATTGCTGATGAAGCTGCAATAGGCGTAGTAAACACAAAGACAACAGCAGTCAGAATTATTCCCGCTGTGGGCAAAAAAGTGGGAGATATGCTTGAATTTGGCGGTCTTTTAGGTTCGGCACCGGTAATGCCGGTTCACGGTTTCTCTTCCGAAAAATTTATTGCTCGTGGTGGCAGAATACCTGCACCAATGCACAGTTTGAAGAACTAAATCTTAGCATGAAATATAACAAGATAACAGAGGGACAATTTATAAATCGTCCAAACAGATTTATTGCAAATGTTGACATTCAGGGTGAAATTAATACAGTTCATGTAAAAAACACCGGAAGATGCGGTGAACTTCTGTTACCGAAATCCAGGGTTTATTTATCCGTTTCCGATAATCCTAACAGAAAGACAAAATATGATCTTATTGCCGTTGTGAAAGAAACGGAAAAAGGAGATCTTCTTGTCAACATGGACTCTCAAATTCCAAACGATGTGGCAGAAGAATGGCTCAGGGAAAATCATCTGTTTTCCGAAAAGGCTGTCATTCGCCGTGAAGTGACTTACGGCAAATCACGGTTTGATTTTTACATTGAAGACGGAGATAGAAAAGTGTTTCTCGAAGTAAAAGGCGTGACCCTTGAAAACAACGGCATTGCAAGTTTTCCCGATGCTCCGACAGAAAGAGGCATAAAACATCTTAAAGAGCTGGGGGAATGCATTAAAAACGGATATGAGGCATATTTGCTGTTTGTCATTCAAATGAAAGGAATAAGCAAATTTAAGCCAAATGAGGAAAGACACCCTGCTTTTGCCGAAGAATTGCGAAACGCTCAAAAGTCCGGGGTAAAGATTATAGCCTTTGATTGTTTGGTCAAACCGGACAGTTTGAAAATTGATAAAGAAATCCCCATCAGCTTAGAATAAAAATTAACAGGTTGTCACATCAAGTGACAACCTGTTTTTAATTTCATTATATTTATCAGAATTTTCTTGAAAGCATGGATTCTGCTTCTTCTTTGGTGATTTCACCTGCGTTGCATTTTGCCATGATCTGAACATCTTTATCGTTAAGTTTATAGAACATATAAAGAACAGCACTGATAGCCATACCAATGGCAGGAACAAGAAGATATGTTACCCAGAGACCTGTGAGAGCACTATCCGGCTGTGTAATGTTTGCTTGCTTAATTTCTTCAAAGCTTGCAGCATCAATTGTCTGCCAGTTAAACAAGCCGAGAACAAACATACCCAATGATGTTGAAACAGCACCTGTGATCTTAGCTGCAAATGTCTGAATTGAGAATGTGATACCCTTTGCATCAACGCCTGTCTTATACTGACCGTATTCAGCGCAGTCCGGAGTAAACATAAATCCGAGAATACCGCTGCAGTTTGCGAACATTGAACGAACGATCATTACAATAATAACCAGAGCATAATTCTCCCATCCCATGAAGAAGAGGAGCAAGGTAAGTGCAAGGTTGCAAAGGTTACTGATAACAAGAACCTTAAACTTATCAACTTTCTTTGTAAGCCATGGAACTATAAGAGCAGAGATAAGTGCAGGAACAACACCTAAGATACCAACGATTGTTACAAAGTTTGCTGTTCCGAAAAGATAGAATCCAACAAAAGTCTGAACTGAAACAGCTGTGTTTGCTGCTGATGAGAAGAAGTAAGCCAAATAGTAAATTAAGAGATACTTATTTGAAATAAGATACTTAAACAGTTCACTGAGTTTAAATGTTTCTTCTTTTTCTTCTTCGGTATAATTTCTCTCCTTACCCTTAACACAAATAGGAATCATGAAGAGAAGACCT
Source organism: uncultured Faecalibacterium sp. (assembly GCA_964411915.1). Taxonomy (GTDB): domain Bacteria; phylum Bacillota; class Clostridia; order Oscillospirales; family Acutalibacteraceae; genus UBA6857. Next base: position 18,537 of record CAYPMB010000028.1, on the reverse strand, counting down.
GTAACAGAAAGGATAATTGAAATCCAACCGAAACTCAAACCGACAGTTTCACTAAGTAATGGGAAGAGAACTGTTGCAATAGCAGTTCCGATACCGCCTGTCATTCTACCGATTGACATAATTGAGTTGCGTTCGTCAAGGTTTGGAGTCATTGTGGTGATCATACTGTAAATAGGAACATCACAGATAGTATATGCTGTATCCCACAACATATATGCGATTGCGAACCAAACGAGTTTCACAGTCTCAGTTGTAGCTGATGGAATAATAAAGATAAGTATTGTTGCCAAAGGAATCATAAGAAGTGAAATCTTAAGCCATGGCATACATTTTCCGTTTTTGAATTTTACCTTATCGAATATAACACCGAAAATTGGGTCATTGATTGCGTCCCAAACTTTAACAAGAAGCATGATTGATGCAGCTTTTGCCAAGTCAACATTAAGGAACATCATATATGTACTCAGATATGTTGATATCAAAGTATAAAAAACGTTCTGACCTACAAAGTAGCTCCAATAACTGACTCTTTCAACTGGCGGTGTTACATAACCGGGTTCTGTGGGTAATAGATAATTTTTGATTTTTTTAAACATCCCCATATTCCTCCTTAAAAATGTGAGCTTTCTGTGTAATTTGCTCAATGCTATAATTATACAACCAAGTATAACTTTTGTCAATTAAAGTTAAGAAAATAACTTTCCGATTTGTTTGTGGCAGGTTTGTGCAAGAGGGAGACCCCGGGGGCGAAGCCCCCGTTGCGAAGCAACGGGGGAAGCACGGCGCAGCCGTGCTTGTTTGTGCCTACGGCACAAACCTTCGCCCCCGGGGCCTCCCTCCACCCGAAACTTCCCATCAGTTCAAGAAACTTACAGCCTTCGTTCTGTCAGCTTGCCAAAAATGTCCCCACTATATAAGCGGTGTAGCCCGACAACACCAACGCTCCTTGCCACCGCGAAAATCTCCCTGTTATCACAGTGGGTATCAGCGTCAGGCAAATTGCACCCAAACAAACAACCATATCCACACTGACCGCATGATATGATACCGCAAGAACACCGTTGCCACTGATGATGGAAGTCAATGAACAAACGGGAAGAATAAGTGTCAAATCCAGTATGTTCGCACCTAATATGTTTCCCACCGAAAGAGCGCCTTCCTTTTTTCTCACAGCTGTGATTGCCGTTACCAACTCCGGCAAAGATGTGCCGATAGCAATAGCCACAACACTTATTACCCTTTGCGGTATGCCCATTCTTACAGCGAGTTCTGTTCCCGCATCAACTAAAAGCTGTGCACCGAAAACTATTCCTATCGCTCCCAAAGCAAAAAACATCAAATTGTATACCCATTGATAAACACTCGTTTCTTTCTTTGGCGATTTTGTTTCTTCCTCAGACTGTATTTCACGGCTTTTAAGGGAAAGAAAATTCTCACAGAAAAATATAAGAAACAGCACCAAAAGTGCCACCGTACCCCAAATTGAAAAACGGTAATATTCCCCTGTTTCTCCTGCGAAAGTTAATACCTCCCTCTGCGTGAAAACACAGCCGAGAATAAGCACAAGAGACGCAGAAAGCATTATCATTGCCTTGGGCATAAATTCACGCCGAGACACAACTGACGGCATACACAATATAAGAATACCCATTATCATAGCACCGTTTGCCGTAACAGAACCTATGGCATTTCCCGTTGCCATTTCAAGGTTGCCCTTTGCAGTGGCTGAGACACTGACGATCATTTCCGGCAAAGTTGTCGCAATGGAGATTATCGTTGCACCAATAACAAACTTTGGAACTCCCAATATTTCCGCTATTGAACCGGAACACTCAACAAACCAATCCCCACCCTTGACGATCAGAAAAATTCCCGCAAGAAAGACGATTAGTGCTGTGAGTGTGTTTGAGTCCGCCAAAAAACCTGCCAAAAAGTCCATTTTGCCCCTCCTAAATACTTTTTATCATATTATAGAAGGTTTAAATGAAGAAAACAGACGAATTATAGGAGTGAAAAGTCAGTTCAAAAAATTTCTCCGGAAGAAATGATCCGTTCTTCACCCTCATCGGTTTTTATGATAATATATCCCTTTTCATTCACACCAAGAATTTTGCCTTTTATCTTTCTGTTGCCGTCACCGTAATCCGTGATTTCTCTTTCAGTGCCTAAAAAAGCCAAGTGATCAACATATTCCCTGAGAACGGTTTTCCCATCTGACGATACATATTTATCCAGGGTTAAGGCAATTTCCTCAGCTAAAATCAGTTTGTCTCCACAGAAACCGACAGTTCCGACTTTCTCTTTGATATCAGCCGGAAAACCCTCAGACGGCTCTTTTAGATTTATTCCGATACCCACAACGATTTTTTTTATTGTTCCCTGCTCACTGTGAGCCTGAGTCAATATTCCGCAAACTTTCTTTTCATTTATGAGCAAGTCATTGACCCATTTTATTTTTATTTCCTCGCTGCAATACTTTTCCAGTGCCTCTCTGACAGCTACCGCAGCCGCCGGGGTGCATAAAGACAGAGGATACTTAATTTTTTCAGCCTGAAGAACCACCGACATATATAGTCCTTCCTTGGGAGAATAGAAGTTTCTCCCCAACCTGCCTCTGCCATCGGTTTGACTGTCAGCCACCACAACGGTGAGATGGTTAAATATATCTTCCTGTAAAGCGTATTTATTTGTGGAATCCAAAGAACTAAAGTGTAACAACGAAATTTTTTTATTTTCCATAGATTTATCCTCGCTTATTTGGTAAAAAAATCATAACATATCCGACAAAAAATTGCAATCCACAGCTTTTGCCATCCACATTATTTAGTGTTTTTTCTTTTTTCGCAAACAATTTGATAGTTATTTTCGCCAAAAGACAAGTTATATTTTTAGTTAATACAACTAAATTTTGTTGATATAAAGGAAATTCTTGACTGACGAAAATAAAAAGTGTATAATATTTTCGAACATTGGGTCGCTGACCACGAAAACATGAAAGGAGTTAATACTATGGATATCATCGGACTTTGGGAATTATTCGTTCAGAGCATGAACAGACTTTTTGCTTGGCTTGCATTTGTTCTCGGCGGTGCAGACTTTGACCCGGATTACGGACAGAAAGACTGATAAAGATTAAAGGAGGACGAAAGCATCATGAATTGGGGAACAATTCTTTATTATTACGAACTTTTCAGAGATACATTAGACCGTTTCATTCGTTTAATCTTCGGTGAAAAGAAATAAGTAAAGACCGGAGGAACACTTTTCAGTGTTCCTTTTTTATTTTGCCAAAACTTATTTTTACAATATTTCATCTTTTTAACGATCTATTAAAAATAGCTCCACAAACTTGACAACATATAAAAGATGTTATAAAATGTAGATAAAGTTAATCGGTTTATCCGTTAGCAAATCTATTTTATGGGAGGTTCTATCATGGACAGATTTAATGAAGTATGGGCAACAATCATTGCTAAGTTTGAAGAAGTTATCAATGCTATCAAAGCTATCCTTGCAGGTTTCGGCGGCATCATTGGTGGCGACGATTCAGAGAATGCATAATTGCTGACTTAGTCAAAAGTTAAATGAGTTGTAAAAAACCTATGGTTTTTTACAACTCATTTTTGTATTCACCTTTATTTTCAGTTTTGTGCAAACATTAAGTTCCCGGCGAAAGCTCCGCTTTCGTGCCCGACTATACCGCCGGGCAGCGGCGATTGTCCCAATCGCTAAGGATTACGCGCCCACGACCGCGGGCGCTAAAAAAATTCCGCCCACTTTCGTGAACGGAATTTCTTGGCGCGCTGCAAGGGACTCGAACCCCTGACCTTTTGGTTCGTAGCCAAACACTCTATCCAGCTGAGCTAGCAGCGCATTTGTTATGTGCAAGGTCTCCCTTGCATTTTGCTAAAAGATGATACCACATTCCCGATAAAAAATCAAGTCTTTTTCAAAAGTTTTTTATTTTTTACTGTTTTATGTTCCTTCTCTCTCATTTTTTGAAAAAATGCACCCACAATAGTTTTGTCTGTAAAGGTCAAATTCCTTTGACAGTTCAATAGAACGCTTATAACCGCCTTTTTTCTTGAAATCTGAGGGCAAATGGGCAATGCCGTAACTTTCCCCAACACTTTCACCAATCTCATTTAAAAGCTGTGCATTTTTTAAGGGACTGATAGTCAAAGTTGTGGTGAAGAAATCAAAGCCTCTCATTTTTCCTTCACGAGCCGTTTTTTGAAGTCTCAACTCAAAACATAGTTTGCATCGATCCCCACCCTCTTTACATTTCTCATAACCTTTGATTTTTTCATAAAACTCTTTATCGTCAAAATCAGCTATAAGCACTTTTATGGGGTTGAGAGTCTCCATTTGAGAAACCAGCTTTTCAAGTTCCTTTGCTCTTTTTGTATATTCCTCTCCCGGATATAAATTCGGATTATAAAAATATACGGTTATGGAAAAATACTTCGAAAGATATTCAAGACAGTAACTGCTGCAAGGAGCACAGCAGGCATGAAGAAATAAAGTGGGAACTTTACCGCTTCTCTGATTTTCCTCTATTATCTTGTCAAGTTCTTTTTGATAGTTAATAATATTCATGTCCACCTGTAAAACAAGGGCTGTAAAAAACTTGCGTTTTTTACAGCCTCTTTGGTTATGCTAATTTAAAATTAGTATGTGAATTCGTAAGTATCGTTGCCTTCACCTGAAATAACTGCTTCAAGTGATGCGCCGAGTTTACCTGTACCGCTACCCTGCATTGGAAGGATTACGATGAGCTTTGTAATTAAGCCGTCTGAGTTAACAGTTGCTTCCATTGATGTGTTAGGATAGTTCATATCAGCTGCTGTGATTGATGCAGGGCTGATATCAAGTGTTGCAAGGTTAAGAGGATCAACTACTGATTCGTTGTGAACAGGGTTAACTGTGTTTGTTCCGTCATAAGTTGACTTTTCAGCAACGAGAGTGATCTTCATTGTGTATGTGCCGTCACCGTTGTCTGTTGCTGTTGCGCTTGCTACGCCTGCCTCTGTAAGAGCTGCATTTCTGCCTCCCGGAGGAATAAGGTTGTTAAGCTGCTTTTCGCTGCCGTCATCTGTTGCTGTGCCAACACCGTTTTCGAATGTCCATGTTCTGTCTGAGTCAGAAATGAGACCCTGGAGAATGCTGTTGATTGAGCTTGTTGCAAATGAAACTGAGCAGTCATCAAGATTGATCTTCATCTTGCCGATCTTGTGACCTGTTACTTTACCTGTGTAAGCCTTTGTGTTGTTAATTGCATCATTGTATGCCTTAACAATTTCAGCTGTGCTTGATGGAACAGAGCTGCTTGAGCTGTCTGCCGGTGCATCTGTCTCTTCCTCTGCAGGAGCATCTGTCTTATCATCTGCCGGTGCATCTGCCTTGTCATCTGCCGGAGCAGTTGTCTGAGGTGCTGTTGTCTGCGGAGCAGTTGTCTGAGGTGCTGTTGTCGGAGCTGTATCTGTGTTTACAGATGCTGCGCCACCGTTGCTTGCACTGCCTGAGTTGCTGTACTGAACATTGATGCTAATGCCCTTTGATGAACCCATGCTGTAACCGATGCCGAAAAGCAAAGCTGCAACTACAACAATTGCAATTACTCTAAGTGCGTTTTTCATGATGTGGGGAACCCCTTTCAAAAATTCTTTTTTTCAGCCTAAGCCGATTTAATGTTTTAGATCTCCCTAACCCATAGAGAGAAAATTACATACTTAAAATTACAACAAACGAAGAAAAAAGTCAAGTCTTTTTCACAATATTTAGGCAAATTTTGTGACAAATTTTTGACCGTTTTTCAATCTTTGTTAAGGTTGCACAAATGGAATTATACTTTTTTATGCATCTTTACCATTCTTAATTATATACTTATAAAAATCAACTGCAAGAGGAAGTGTATTGCATGAAATATTCTCGTCTGCGGCATGCATACTTGCGTGTTGCTGTTTTGTTAAATGGAAAGGATAAAATCTTAAACAGTTGTCGCAAATCTCCTCATAGAACTTAGCATCTGTGCCACCTGTCATTATATAAGGTACAGTGTCAATTCCCGGGAAGACTTCAGCGATTGCATTTTCAACAAGGTGGAATGCATCACTTGTGTAACTGATTGGTTCAGAGGGCTGTTTAGCTGTAAGAACTTCAGTTTCAATATCATATTTTGAAGCAATCTTTGAAATAAGAGCGATACTCTCATCAGTTGGCTGGTGATTGATAAATCTCATGTTTGCGGTAACATAAGCCTCCATGGGGAGAACATTGTATCCGTCTGAGCCTTTGCCCTTTGTGAAAGCCAAGGTAGTTTTAAGCATTGCTCCGCCCTGTGGACTGATTTTGCCGATAACCTTAGTGAGAAGTCCTTTGAACAGCCACATATTTGAAAATACCATACGCATACCGAAATCCATATTTGGAGTATAACGTCTGAACATTTCAAGAGATGTGTCGTTGAACTTTGAAACGAAAGGATCTTTCTTTTCCACATCGGCAATGAACATACCAAGCCTTGCCCATGCTGTTCCCTTTGAAGGAGCACTTGCGTGACCACCATTGCTTCTTGCTGTAAACTTAAGGTCGCCGTAACCTTTTTCAAGTACGCCCACCATTGCGTAAGTGCCGTTAACGCCGCCAACAGGCTTATCCATAATAGCACCGCCCTCATCGAGAACAAGAGCTAACTTAACGTCCTTTTCCTTGAGCCAAGCCACTGTTTTCGGTGCACCGTCTCCGCTGATTTCTTCGGTGCAACTTCCTGCAAGATAAATATCAACATCAGGTTCATATCCCTCTGCAAGGAGTTCTTCAACTGCCTGCAAGAAACAACAAGCACTGCACTTAGTGTCCATTGTACCTCTGCCCCAAATAACACCATCTTTTATTTCTCCGCCGAAGGGATCATGTGTCCAGTTGTCACCTTCGGGAACAACATCTTGGTGGCTCATGAGAAGAACAGCGTCTCCGTCTGTCTTGCCCTTCCACTTTGCAATAAGGTTGCCGTCAATTTCAGTCACTTCCAACTTGTCAAAAACAAGAGGGAAAAGTTCTCTCAGCTTTTTATGATATGTAGTGAACTTTGTGACATCGAAGTTATCTCTGTCGGAAACAGTATTTATTTTTACCATTTCACTGAGTTTCTTTGAATATTCATCACTGCGCTTTTCATCTGCCACCGGCATAGTTGCATCTTTTGCCTTAGTGGGTTTAAGAGAAAGAGTTCTGATAAGCACCACTGCAATAATTATTATCAATACTGCCAATACAGCAAGTACAGCATATTTCATAACAGTCACTCCTGTTTCTAATTTAAAATTTGAAAAAATCTGCTGTAAGGCTGCAGAAATGTTCCGCAGCCTTACCCCTAATTATTTAATTATGCCAAATCGATTACAACATCATATTCGGGAAGGTATTCGCCTGTTGCAAATACTCTTGCTCTTGCAATGATCTGATCTTCGTAAACTTCAAAGATATAACCCTGACCATCTTCTTTGCAACCGTCAGCATTGTTTGTGCAAATACCCGGAAGGTTGAATGATTTGTATGCGCCGTAGTCTTCATATGTAAACTCACCGAAACCTGTGTGTAAGTGACCGTTGATGAATATTACATTGTTGTACTTTTCAAAAATAGCCTTAACATCATCATTCTGGTCGCCCATGCCGCCACCGTGCATAAATTCGGGAGAACCCCATGTGCCCGGTAAACCGTGAGTGTTCTGGAACGGCTGATGACCAACAACAAATACAGGTTTGCCTGAATCCTGAGTTGAAGCAATTTCGCTGTCAAGCCAAGCAAGCTGTTCAGGGCTGTAATATGCCTCTTCAAACACTGTCTTGTCAGAGTTGATCACAACGAACTTATAACCGTTGATTTCATAAGAGTAGTAAAGTTTGTCCTGGATTTTGTTTGTCTGTGAAATGCCGTTATAGAAATCCATAAGTCTTTCAGACTGAACACAATAAGCCTTAAGTCTGATATCATGGTTTCCAAAACTGTAAATATGATTATCAACCTTATCGCTGAACTTACCGAACTTTTCGGTGATATACTCATATTCGCTTCTGAAACCGTTTTCCGCAATATCGCCTGCAATAAGAAGAGCATCTACTTTTACAGATGAGTTTGCAACGTCCTCACAAACTGCCTCAAAAGTTGCCAATCTGTCCGGCATATAGTTTGAAACCTGTGGGTCTGCCCATGCAATGAATGAGAGCTGAACATTTTCCTCATCAATTATGTTGATGGGGGTTTCTACTGAAGGCATTGCCACCATACCCAAGGCTGTCATAATAGCCAGCACGGTTGTCATTGCCTTGTAAGAAATGAGTTTGATTAAATACATAGTTTTTTCCTCCTGAAATTTTATTGCCTTAAGCCTTAAACTGTTTATTTAAAGCAAAATTACTTAGTTTGATTATCTGTTGGCAGGATTTCCGCAACACTTTTTATATTTCTTTCCGCTTCCGCAAGGACATGGATCGTTAGGGCCGACTTTCTTATCCTTGTTTCTGACGGTTCTGTTCTGCTCGCTTCCGTCACCTGCACCTGAAGTGCCTGTGATTTTAGCAACCTGCTCACGCTTTACATCTTCTTCTGTTTTAATTCTTGCTGTGAGAATAGCTTTAACAGTTGTTTCACGAATTGAACAAGTCATATTGTCAAACATATCATAACTTTCCTCACGGAATACAACAACAGGATCTTTCTGTCCGTATGCACGAAGTCCAACACTTCTCTTGAACTCGTCCATTGCATCAATATGATCCATCCAATGCATATCAACACTTCTCAAGAGCATTGCTCTTTCAAATTCACGGATAAATTCAGAACCATACTGCTCTTCTCTTTCCTCATGCATCTCATGAGCCTTTTCACAAAGTTCTGAGTAAAGAGTGCCCTTATCCATGCTTTCAATATCCATATCGCTGTCAATGAGCCATGAATACTTAGATCTGAGACCTGCCCAGTTCCAATCTTCTTTTTTTGCTCCGTCAGGACAGTAAAGCTCAAGATTATCCATAAGAGAGTCATCGATCATCTTAGAGATAACCGGTTTCATATCCTCACCATTAAGAACCTGATCTCTCTGCTTATAAATAATCTCTCTCTGATGGTTCATAACATCGTCATAGCTTAAAACATGAAGACGAATAGCAAAGTTGTTGCCTTCCATCTTCTTTTGAGCGCTTTCAACACCCTTTGTAAGCATACCGATCTGTAACGGCATATCATTATCAATAGGCATTGAATTCATAATGCTCTGCATTCTTTCGCCGCCAAACAATCTGATAAGATCATCTTCCATTGAAAGATAGAAACGGCTTTCACCCGGATCTCCCTGTCTGCCGGAACGACCTCTGAGCTGGTTATCAATTCGGCGTGATTCATGTCTTTCAGTGCCGATAATGAAGAGACCGCCTGCATTTCTAACTGCCTGAGCCTCATCTTTGATTTCTTCTTTATATTTCTTTTCAAGGTCACTGTATATCTGTCTTGCCTCAAGAATAGCCTCATCATCAGTTTCGGCAAATCCGGTTGCCTCTGCAATAAGTTCTTCCGGATACTGTAAACGGCGCATTTCACTCTTTGCAAGATATTCGGCATTACCTCCAAGGACGATATCCGTGCCACGACCTGCCATGTTTGTTGCAATGGTAACAGCACCTAATTTACCTGCCTGGGCCACTATTTCAGCTTCCTTATCATGGTACTTAGCATTAAGAACATTGTGCTTGATGCCTCTCTTTTTCAAGGCACGGCTCAACTTTTCACTTTTTTCAATAGAAACAGTACCAACAAGAACCGGCTGTCCCTTTTCGTGGCATTTAAGTATCTGCTCAATAATGGCATTAAACTTAAACTCCTCGGTCATATAGACAACATCATCGTCATCATGTCTTGCCAAAGGCTTATTTGTGGGAATTTCAATGGCATCAAGTGAATATATCTGCTGGAATTCGTCAGCCTCTGTAAGAGCAGTACCTGTCATACCGGAAAGTTTATTATAAAGTCTGAAGTAATTCTGGAATGTGATGGTTGCCAAAGTTTTGTTTTCTCTTGCAACTTTTACTCCTTCCTTAGCTTCAATCGCCTGATGAAGACCCTCGTTATATCGTCTGCCGATCATAATACGACCGGTGAACTCGTCAACGATAAGAACCTGACCGTCTTTTACAACATAGTCAATGTCTCTCTTCATAACGCCTCTTGCTTTAATTGCAATATTTATATGATGAGCAAGGGTGAGATTTTCCGGGTCTGTCAAATTTTCAACGCCGAAAGCTGTTTCTGCCTTTGCGATACCGGACTTTGTAAGGGTTGCGGTTCTTGCTTTTTCATCAACGATATAATCAGCGTCAATGTCCAAGTCTTCCACATTTGCCTTGCTGTCGATTTCCGTAACCTTGCCCATTTTAAGGCGCTTAACAAAATCGTCAGCCTGTTTATAAAGAACGGAAGATGCTCCACCCATACCGGAAATAATAAGCGGAGTTCTTGCTTCATCAATAAGGATAGAGTCAACTTCGTCCACAATTGCAAAATTATGGCCTCTCTGCACCTTTTCTTCAAGATACTGCACCATGTTATCACGAAGGTAATCAAATCCCATTTCGTTATTTGTTCCGTAAGTGATATCGGCAGCATAAGCCTGTCGTCTCTCCTCGGTTTCCAGGCCGTTAACAATAAGACCGACTTCGAGACCCAAGAAACGGTAAACCTTACCCATCCACTCACTGTCTCGTCTTGCAAGATAGTCATTTACCGTAACGATATGAACGCCTTTTCCGCTGAGCGCATTAAGATAAGCAGGAAGAGTTGCAACAAGAGTTTTACCTTCACCTGTTTTCATTTCCGCAATTCTTCCCTGATGAAGAATTACACCACCGATTATCTGAACGGGGAAATGTCTCATCTGCAATACTCTTGCCGAAGCCTCACGGCAAGTTGCAAATGCCTCGGGAAGAATATCGTCAAGAGTTTCTCCCTTTGCAAGTCTTTCTTTAAATTCAGCTGTCTTAGCTTTCAACTGATCGTCTGAAAGCTGTTTATATTCGTCTTCAAGGGCAATTACCTTATTAACTATCGGCATTACTCTTTTAACTTCCTTTGATGAATAATCACCGAACAGTTTCTTAAAAAAGCCCATTTCATCACCTCTTCTTAAGTTTATACGGATTATTTGATTGCAATAATCCCATTCTTAGTTAGTATATCACAAAGAAAAATAAATTGCACTATTTTTTGCCACTTTTTATAAAATTTTATACGATGACCGCCCCGCGGTATAGTGGGGCGGGTCAACCGGAGGTTGACTTGGGCAGACTGGCGGTTTCATCTTCACTTCCTGTCTTATCAAACCATGCCTCCTTCTCCTTGAACAAACTTCACTCTTTCACCGCAAAAATAAAGGACTGCCTTTTTCAAGACAGTCCCGTAAATTATTCAGTTTATCACTGCCATGTCATGGTCCACTTTTCGTCCATGCCACCGTCAATTGTAAGTGATGCGCTTGTACCAAGTGCCTTACCTGTTCCTGTTCCGTTCATCGGGAACTTAACTTCGTATGAATCAATAAGTCCTTCGCCGTTTACACAGATTGTAACCGTTGCGCCCGGATAGTTGAAGTCTGCACTTGTGATAGTTACCGGAAGACCCAATGAGTCAAGGTTAAGATAACCTACTGATACTGAGTGATACTTAGGCGGTGTTTCGTATGTACCCTTTTCTTCTACAAGAGAGATTGTGAGTTTGTATCCGCCCTCGCCGTATGCTTCGCTTGTTGCTGACTTAATACCTGCAGCCTCAAGAGCAGCTGCGCCTGATGACGGTGGGAAACTGTCTTTAAATGTGTTTCCTTCTTCGTCAACACCATTTGTGAAGTTATGAGTTTCTTCACCCATGAGTCCCTGAAGAATACTGTTAACACCGCTTTGAAGCATTGACGGAATTGTGCTGTCAACGACTGTCATGGTAACATTTTCATACTGAACTGCATTAACTGTCTTTGTGGTATTCTTTGTTGCATTTATGGCATCGTTATATGCTTTTGCAATTTCTTCGTTACTTGTGGGGATCTTTGCCTCTTCCTTTTTGGGCTCTGTTGTTATTTCAGCCGCCGCAGTGGAATCTGCCGGTAAATTGCTGTCAGTCACAGGAGCCTGTGTTGTTGTTTCGATAGGTGTCGGCTGAGTTGTTGTTGTTTCGATAGGTGCCGGCTGAGTTGTTGTCTGTGCTGTATTTTGAACCGGATTGTTTGCAGAAAGATTTGCATTGATCGCTTTTCTCTCTCTGAAAGCTCCAAGTTCAATACCCATTGCGAAAATCCAAACGCAAAGGATAATGCTAACTACTATTTTCATTGTGCGATTCATAGGAAACGCTCCTTTCGTTTTCATGTGTTTCAGAATATATCTTCTCTCTTATCACATTTGTTACATTTATTAAAGAATACAAAAAATATAATGATTTGTCAAGACAGATTTCAAATTATTTACTGTAAGTTCACTTTAAACATTCCCCTTTTTTATCATTATGCAAAATTAACTTTTTTTGAGGACTTTTTACTTCTCTGTTTTTTGTGGAAAATACAAAAACTTTAGCCGAATATTTCGTCATTATCCACATATCAACATACTTTTCCACATTCTTATCATAGTTTTGCACATGGTTTTTCCATGTTTTCCACATTGTTTTCCACATTATCCTTATGTGAATAAAAATTCTTGAAAAATAATATTTTAAATTCCCCGATTTAATGTTATAATTAGTCTCCGTAATTATTTAATTTATTGAAAGGCAGGGCAATTTTCCCTGTGTGTAATATTATGAAATACAGCATAAACCCAATGATTTTCACAAGTATGTTCCCCCTTCCCACAAGCATTGCAGACGAACATATCAAATCCGCTAACTTGCCTCAGATGAGAATTATCCTTTGGATATTCAGACATTCTTCCGAAGGCACATTTTCATCAAAAGCCATTGCCGATGCAGTCGGACTTTATGAAAGCGAAGTTGATGATGCAATAAACTATTGGATCTCCTGCGGTGTGATCTCCTGTCAGGACAAAACCGTAAAGGATACATACACGGCAGTAAACACCGCACAGGAAAAAACCGTAACCTTCACCCCCTCTGCACCGGAGGAAAAAGAAAGCGAACCGACTGTCAAGAAGGTTGTGGAGAGCATACATATCAACCCACCCACTCACGAAGAGGTAAGCAAGCGCTGTCGGGAATCCCAGGATTTGAGGGATCTCTTTCTGACAACGGAGCAACGTATCGGTTCAACCCTTTCATATTCAATGCAGGGAACTTTGGTTATGATCCATGACGATTACGGTCTTTCCGTTGAAGTTATATCACTGCTTATCGAATACGCCATAAGCAGAAACAAAGTCACAACAAGATTTATTGCGAACACGGGCAGACTTTGGTGCGAAAAGGAAATTGACACCATTGATAAAGCCATGGACTATATTGAACAAGTGGGAAATGCGGAAAAATATTGGGAAGAATTCCGTGAAAAGACAGGGGTTAAAAATCCTTCTCCCACAAAACAGCAAAGAGAACATCTCCATTCATGGATCAACAACATGGGATTTTCCATGGATATGATAGTTTTAGCTTATGAAGAAATGGCTAACAACACAGATAAGTTCAGTTTTCCTTATATGAACAAAGTCTTGGTCAACTGGCATAAAGCCGGATATACGACACCTGTGGAAGTGGCTTTATCAAAGAAAGAATGGCAGGAAAAGTTAAATTCTTCAAAAAAGACCAAATCAAAAAATCAGCCCGAACCTGTCAATGCAAGCTATGACCTTGACGCATACACAAAGAAAGCATTTTCAAATCCTTTGAACATTCTTAACAACAAGGAGTAAAACCATGGCATACACAAGAAATATACATCAAAAAGCAAGACAGATATTGGCGGAAAGAAAAGATGCGGCAGAGCGTGAACAAAAAATCCGTCACGATGAGATCTGCCTTAAATTTCCCGAAATAATCAGTTTGGAAAGAGAAATGGCAAAAACCGGTGCCGATGCAATTAAAGCCATAGGCATGGGTGCTGACGCTCAGGATTTCATTGAAAAAATTTCCAAAGTGAACCTGGAAGCTCAGGCAATGCGTGAGAAGATCCTCACCGAAAACGGATATGACAAGGATTATCTCAAAGTTAAATATACTTGTGAAAAGTGCCGTGACACAGGCTCTGACGGAATTTATGTTTGTGATTGTTATAAAAAGCTGGTGAAGAGTCTCGCTTTTGATGAACTTTGCCGTTCATCACCTATGGAGCTTTGTTCTTTCAGCGACTTCAATTTGACATATTATCCGGAGAGACTTGATCCGGAAACAGGTGTAATACCAAGAGAACACATGGGCAACATTTTTAATTTCTGCAAAGTTTATGCCAACGATTTCACAGCCGGCTCTCCAAGTCTTTTGATGTATGGAAGAACAGGTTTAGGCAAAACCCATTTGTCTCTTGCCATTGCGGAAGTAGTTGTTGAAAAAGGATATACCGTAGTTTATAACTCCACCCCCAATATTATGAACAAAATCGAAAAGGAACATTTCGGCAAAGTCCAAACCAACGAAGACACCATGGAAATGCTCAGCACTTGCGATTTACTTATACTTGACGATTTGGGAGCAGAATTTCAGACTTCTTTCACCGTTTCTGCTCTTTACAACATAATCAACAATCGACTTTTGGCATCTTTGCCAACCATCATCAGCACAAATCTTGATCCCAAGGCACTGGAAGAAAAATACACAGAACGAATTGCATCAAGATTTATCGGAACATATATAAACCTCGGTTTCTGCGGAAATGATGTCAGACAGGTGAAATAAATTACACAGCATCATAAAGATGAAAGGAGTTTTTATATGAACATTACAGTTTATCTCGGCTCTCGTTTCGGAACGGATCCGGAATTCAAAGCAGCGGTAAGAGAATTGGGAAATTGGATCGGAGAAAGCGGAAACACTCTGATTTACGGCGGTTCAAAATCCGGGCTTATGGGAGAACTTGCAGAAAGCGTATTGCTTGCAGGCGGAGATGTAATTGGTGTTGAGCCTCAATTTTTCATTGATGCCGGTTTTGTTTATGATGAGCTTCCAACCCTTATTGTAACCAAGGATATGGCAGAGCGAAAAACGAAAATGATTGAATTGGGAGACGCTTTCATTGCTTTTCCCGGAGGCACAGGAACATTGGAGGAGATTTCCGAAGTAATGTCCAAGGTTTTCCTCGGTCACTTAGACAGTCCCTGTATTATATATAATCTGAACAAATATTATGATCATCTGAAATCTTTGCTGACTCACATGACAGAAATGGGATTATCCGATGACCACTGTCAAAAAAAGATTTTCTTTGCTGAAAATCTTGAGGATATAAAGAAAGTTCTCGCTTAATGCGATAAGATTCTTCCGGCAGGAAGTTTTTGCGAAAGCTCCGCTTTCGTCCGCCCACTACACCGCGGGCGGTTGTCAGCCTCCGGCTGACCTTAGAATTACGCGCCCACGACCGCGGGCGCTCATCCAAACACCAACCCCCTACATCACTCGACCTTACGAGAATGTAGGGGGTAATTGTTATACTCACACCACCAGCACCAGTGTGCCTATGCCGATAAGAATACAGCCTATAAGGGACTTGGGGGTAAACTTTTCATGGAGGAAAACGAAGGCCAAAACCAAAGTTATGACAACGCTTAACTTGTCAATAGGTACCACCTTTGATGCATCGCCTATCTGCAAAGCCTTATAATAACATAACCAGGAAGCTCCGGTTGCTATTCCCGAAAGAATGAGGAACAACCAACTTTTCTTGCTGATTTCCGAAAATCCGCTTTGAGCGTGGGTAAGAAAAACCATGCCCCATGCCATGAAAACCACAACAACCGTTCTGATAGCTGTTGCAAGATTTGAATCAACTCCGTCTATGCCAACCTTAGCCAGTATAGAGGTAAGTGCCGCAAAGATTGCCGACAGTAATGCAAAAATAAGCCACATACTTTTTACCTCCGTATATTTTCAAATTCCGAATTTATACCTTGAAAAATTGTTTTATCTTGCAAAAAAGTTTATTCCATAGCCGTCAATATTCATCACAAGAGTCGGTTTGTCTTTTCCGTCCTGGTATGCGGTCTGTGAAACCACAGCAATACCCTCTCCACCGCCAAAGCGAATATTATAAATGCCCGACTTGATTTCCTTTTCCCTCAGTTCATAAGTGCCTTCATGCTTCTCACCTTTTTCTTCTAAATCAAGGATTATATTTCCGTTTTCCGCCTTGCAAGTCAGCCTCATTATCGGTATGCCTTCAGTCTCATCATTACCTCCACCGCAAGCTATAATCTGCCCGGATTCATTTTGAACTGATGTCATGACCCAATCATAACCGTCAATACTACATTCTTTCGCACCGTCTCCCTTACTGCAACCCACTAAAAGCAACAGCATCAAGGATAAAACCATAACCGAACCTAATCTATATTTTCCCAATGAAGGGATACTTATCAAATTGTTTCGTGACATATAATCACACCTCCTAATGTATATTGGTATTATATACTTTTGCCCTCTCCTTTTCAAGCAATGATAAGAATTATAAAAATTTCTTATATTTACCAAAATTATTGATTTTCAGAAAAATCAGTGTTATATTCCTTATTAATAGCTTATTACATATATATTAAAAGGAGAAAATCCCATGACAATTACAGAAGCAATGAAAGAAAGACACAGCGTAAGAAGATATAAGGATATACCCCTCAGCGAAGAAGTTTTGACAGAATTAAAAAATGAAATTGAATTATGCAACAAGGAAAGCGGTCTGCATATTCAGTTAATAACAAATGAGCCTAAGGCCTTTGACAGCACCATGGCTCATTACGGCAATTTCAGCGGAGTTAAAAACTACATTGCCCTTATCGGCAAGAAGTCGGATAAATTAGATGAGTTATGCGGATATTATGGTGAACGGGTTGTATTAAAGGCTCAACAGCTGGGACTTAACACCTGCTGGGTCGCCATGAGTTATAAGAAAATTCCTCAGGTATTCAATATCGGCAAGGGTGAAAAACTGACCGTTGTTATAGCTTTAGGATATGGAGAAACCATGGGTGTTATGCATAAATCAAAAGAGCCGGCTGATGTTTCGAATTTAAGCGAAAACTCACCTGCATGGTTTAAAAGCGGTGTGGAGGCTGCCTTATTAGCCCCAACTGCAATAAATCAGCAGAAGTTTTATTTTAAGCAGAATGGCAATAAAGTTTCCGCAAAAGCAAAGTTGGGATTTTATGCTAAACTTGATTTAGGCATTGCCAAGTATCACTTCGAGTTGGGTGCCGGCAAGGATAACTTTGATTGGGAATAATGAGCCGTTTTCAAATGGAAAATTCATAATTATACTGCTGAAATATTGGGTTAAGCATTGGGAGTCAAAAGCAATATGGAACAGATAAACATTAGATATATAAAACCGACAGACGATTTGGCTATATCTGAAATAATCAGAGATAATCTTAAAAAATACAGTTTGGATATTCCCGGAACCGCTTATTACGATCCGGAGTTAAATCACTTAAGTCGCTATTATTCGGAAAGAAAACAAAAAAGGGCATATTTTATCGCTGAGACGAATGACGGAGAAGTTGTGGGCGGAATCGGAATGGAATTGTTTTCTGCCTTTAATAATTGCGGCGAAATCCAAAAACTGTATGTTTCGGAAAAAGCCAAAAGACAGGGAATCGGACAGCAGTTACTTAACAGAGTGGAAACTTATGCCAAAAGTGAAGGTATACAACGGTTATATCTTGAAACTCACTCCAACCTTAAAGAGGCTGTTCATTTATATGAAAAAAACGGATATCACAAGATTTCCCGACCGAAAGATGTTGTTCACAGCACTATGGATCTGTTTTATATGAAAGAATTGGATTGACTGAAAACCAAAGAAACGAAACGAGTTTTACGAAATATTCCGTTACACAACGATATGAAATATTTTTTGCTGAAATTTACGCGAGACAAAAATGGCAAACGAAGATAAGAAAGATTTTAATGCTATGTTGCATGATAGTAAGGATATGCCAAAACTCCAAATTATCACAAACAAGAAAAGTATAGAAAAATACGGCGGAGACAAGATGTATTTTGCCCCACAGAACGGTGCATTCCCTGCGGCATACCAACATCACCATGCAGATTGCGGCAGGCGTACCGCTGGTCACGGTAGCCGGTAGAGCAGGCCATGCGCGAACGAGCACCACGACGGACATCTACAGCCACTTTCTAAAGAGCTCCGACAAATCCGCCGCAGAAAAACTGGAGCAACTATTCGAATAACGCAACGCAAACAAATCCAGTAAAATCAAGGGTTTAGCACTAATTTGGTGTTAAGTAAAAACTAACTTTTTCTTGCTAACAACAACCGTTATTAAGCGTTGAATTTGGCAGGCTGTTAGCACATCTTGATAGAATAGGGTTATGCTGTTT
>CAYPMB010000027.1:0-29373 GCA_964411915.1 uncultured Faecalibacterium sp. | reverse complement strand
AGGTGTTTGAAAACACGGGTCGTCGAGGACGCCGACCCCTACACGCATTTTCCCTGATAGGGAAAATGTCACGAAGCGACTGAGGGGGCAAACCTCAAGGCAATTTCGGGGCATCGAACCCCGAAATTGCCACCGCCCCACTATACCGCGGGGCGGTTATCCACCCTTCACCTTTAAAGCAATAACCGTTATATCATCGGGAGAGTCGGGCAAACTTTTCAATTTTGCCATATCGGCTATGTGAGTGGCAAGCTCCTCCATGTTGTCCGTGCTCCAGGAAAGAAGTTCCTCTTCAATCCAAAGGTTGTCGTCACTGACAACTCCGTCTGACAGCATGAGAATAATATCGCCCTTTTTAAGTTGAGCCACAGAATGAGCAGTTTCCGTTTCTCTGAGAATACCCACAGGCATTGAACTTTGGCACACTCGACTTATTCCGTCAGTGTGGCGAATATATGAAAGGGTAGCGCCTGCTTTGTAAAAGTCGCAAACACCGCTGTAAGTGTTGAAAGAAACCATGTCCACAGTTGACAGGGATTCATCACGGCTTTTGATGAGAAGTGCGGAATTGACAAGATTTAAAGCGCTTTCAAAAGTAAATCCGGAGCATAAAAGTTTCTGCATTAAAGAGCAGGTCATAGTGGCATCAATGGCGGCTCGCTTACCCGTTCCCATGCCGTCACTGAGAATTACGGTCAAATTTCCGTTCACATCTTCCGCCTCTTCAAATTGATCACCGCATAAAGTGTTGTTGCCCTTGGGGATTTGCTTGAATCCTCTGTTAATGTCATATTGGGGTTTTTGGCTGAAGGTCAGCATTGTCACAAAATCAATTACGGCAGTTTCGGATAACTTAAAGTTTTTCTGAGTAATTTTCCAAATTGTGCTTTGGATTTTTTTGCAGTTTATCTTGTCCGGCTCTTCATAAATGCCGATTTCAACAGTGGCTCGTGAAAACTCATTTTCATAATAGGTACAACTGTGGACTACCACTCCGCTTTCACAAAGTGCAAGTTTGATAGCTCTCGACTTGTTTTCGTTATACATTTTTGCATTGGATAACTGCTTTGAAATATCGGAAAGCATGAGAGACATGGAGGAGAATTGATCCGTTACAATGCTTCTCATCTCATCAATCTTTAAGCGGTAATCTTCGGTTTCGGTGTAATTTCTGTATTCTTCCTTAACTTGAGCGAATAGAAGAGATAACTTGGGGCAGAGAGTTTCAAGTCCACCGGGGAGTTTGCTGTCAGTGGCTGAGATTTTTTCCGGGCTGAGTTTTCCGATTTCTTCAATATCTTTAACTGTGTTGGCGAAATTATCTTGCCAGCAAAAGCACTTGTGCTGACAGTCGGTGCAAACCTTGTGCTGAATTTTAGCATATACCTTGGTGATTTCCGGATTAACAACAGTGTCCATCTGTTCCGTCACTTGACTGACAATGTTGCCGATTTCCATAACGGTGTCAGCTGCCGTTGAAATTCGTGCGGCTGTCTGCATATTGATACGGCTATCGGTTTTCAGACCGTTTTTTTCAAGGCAGTCGTAAATACGGTTCATGACCTTTCCCGGAACGGATATGAAAGCTATGGCAGCCACTGCGGTTTCGATAAGAGTATAAATACCGTTAATATCTCCCTGCATGACAAGTGACACAGCGGCACTGATTATAACAAAGGTGACAGCCTGAAAATACTGTCCCAAAGGAGACATTATTCCTAAAATCAAACCGCTGATGGCATACATATAAAGCAAATGAATATCTCCGCTGATGCTCAGAACTGTTCCGAGAATTATTCCCATAATGCTTCCGCCTGTTGATTTTTTGTAATATGCGCTGAACAGGATAATAAATCCGGCTAAAATGTGAGCAGGGCTGATATTCATGATTTTCACAAAACTGATACTGCTCAATAAAGCACCACCGCTGACAGCAAGACAGAAAGCGTCTACGCTTGTCAGATCCTTAAGGCCACCTTGAGAAAATATAACATGAATACTCTTTTTGAAAAAATAAACCCCACCGGCGCACAGCATAGCATCTGCAAGGGCAAAAATGACAGACAATAATCGAAACTCTCCCAACAGGGCATACCCAAGATGAAAAGCGAAAACGGGAACGGCACTGAAACCAACGGCAATACTTAGAGGGTCAACAGTCCTCAGCTTTTTCTCCAAAACAGTCACTCCCACAGCGATCACCCCTAAAAGGAGAATATATCTCAAGGAGGCAAAAACACCGCGACTGATTATGTAACCGAATGTGCCGCCGAGGAAAACAATGAAACCGTATTCACCGGCAGCTGCCGTAAAAGCGGGGCAAAAAGGGGAAACAACATATTTTTCCGGAAACAAACCGGTCAAAAGACCGACAGCAAAATAACAAGCCAGTTTCAGACTTTCTGGCCTGTCACCTCTTTTGAAAACGATTTCCTTAACTTTCTTTTCTTCTCTCTTTAAAACAGCTTGACCTTTCATAAACATTACTCCTATTTTATTTTCATAAATATCGGATCAGTATAGTTCCGATACCTTACACAGTATAATTATATAACCTGTCCAAAGGAATATTTTGTCGCAGGGTGGGAGGAGAAGAACAAAACTTTTACAAACAAAATTTCATAACCCATTGAAAAATTAAGTTATTTGTTATATAATTTCAATGATAATAAAATCAGAGAATGTGGAGAATGGCTGAGTCATCACCACTTTAATGGAAAGGAATTGATCAAATGTCAAAAGTTACAATCTTTGACCATCCGCTTATTCAGCATAAGCTGACAATTATGAGAGATAAGAATACAAGTTCAAAAGATTTCAGAGAACTTGTAAGTGAAATATCAATGCTTATGTGCTATGAAATCACCCGTGATCTTCCCACAAAGGAAATCCAGGTTGAGACACCGATCTGCACAACAACATCAAAAGTTCTTGCCGGCAAGAAACTTGCCATTGTACCTATTCTTCGTGCAGGATTAGGCATGGTTGACGGTGTGACAAAGCTCATTCCATCAGCAAGAATCGGTCATATCGGACTTTACAGAGACGAAGAGACTCTTCAGCCGGTTGAATATTATTGCAAACTGCCAAAGGACATCAGTGAAAGAGAAGTTATCGTTGTTGATCCGATGATCGCAACAGGCGGTTCAGGTATTGATGCGGTGACACAGATCAAACTTCGCAATCCGAAAGCAATTAAATTTATGGGTCTTATTGCTGCACCGGAAGGAATCGAGGCATTCACAAAGGCTCACCCCGATGTTGATGTATACTGTGCTGCACTTGACGAAAAGCTCAATGAGAACGGCTATATCATTCCCGGCTTAGGCGATGCGGGAGACAGAATTTTCGGCACAAAATAAAATTTGAATAAAAAAATAAGCAGAAACCTGAATTTGGGTTTCTGCTTTTTGATTTGGGTAGACCGCCCGCGGTATAGTGGGCGGTGGCACAATCAGGGTTCGATGCCCTGATTGTGCCGACAGGTCAGTACAAACCCATTCCCACAAAACCAAGGGTTTTGCGAAAAATAACCTCAAATTGGTACGAAACGAAATTTGATTGTGAAACCGGAGGTTTATGTTTGTAGGGGGAAGGAAAAAACACAAACAAGGCAATGTGAGAAATGCGGGTCGTCGAGGTTACAGGCTTCGCCATTACCCTTTTGTCGCTTCGTGAAAATCTTCACCGACCAATACATAATTTTTCTTTTCGTAAAAATCAAAACCAAATTCAATAAAAAATAAAATTTATTTGCACAAATTGGCGGCTTAAATTCGTAGGGGGTCGGCGTCCCCGACGACCAGTTGAAGACAAGAGAAAAGTCTCAACCGGAGCCCCCCTTTTTAGGGGAGCTGTCACGAAGTGACTGAGGGGGCAAACCTTTTGGCAATTTTGGGGCATCGAACCCCAAAATTGCCCCGCCCCACTATACCGCGGGGCGGGGTGCTAATCATAAACTCTCAACAAACCTTCTAAATCCGTTTCTGCCGTTTTCATTGTTTTTGTAAACACCGGCGTGTTCAAGAACCTTTTCAAAGGTCTTGCCGATTTCACGGTGAAGGATATCTTCTGTGTTTTCCTCAGTGAAAACATAATCGTCTTTAAAGTTGTCATACCATGCCTTGTGCTTGCCTAAAACTTCATCGTCAGAGAAATCTCTGTTTTCAAGTATGGCATCTTTCAAAAGTTCCATCTCATTTTTAAGTCTTGAGGGAAGAACGGCAAGACCCATAACTTCAATAAGTCCGATATTCTCTTTCTTAATGTTGTGAAGTTCTGCATGGGGGTGGAATACACCTAAAGGATGCTCAGGTGTTGTAATGTTGTTTCTTAAAACAAGATCCAACTCAAACTTGTTTCCGTTCTTGCGGGCAATTGGAGTGATCGTGTTGTGCTTTTCACCGTCTGTTTCAGCAAAAATGAAACACTCTTCATCACTGTATCCTCTCCACTTGGTGAGAATAAGATCAGCAAGATCCACAAGTCTGTCACTGTCCTCATGGCTTATTCTGATAACCGACATAGGCCACTTGACCCTTGAACATTCTATATCTTCAAATCCCTTAACTGTGAAATATTCTTCACTCTTGGCTCTTGCCATGGCAAATTCATAGTTGCCTCCCTGAAAATGTTCGTGGGAAAGAATTGAACCGCCCACAATGGGAAGATCTGCATTTGAACCCACAAAGTAGTGGGGGAACAGCTTAACAAAGTCAAAGAGTTTCTTGAAAGCCGATCTGTCAATTTTCATCGGGGTATGCTGACCGTTGAAAACAATGCAATGCTCATTATAGTAAACGTATGGGGAATATTGGAAACCCCACTTGCTTGAATCAATTGTGATTGGAATTATGCGGTGGTTTTGTCTTGCCGGAGCGTTTATTCTTCCTGCATATCCCTCGTTTTCAATGCAAAGCTGACACTTGGGATAACCGGATTGCTTCATGAGTTTGGCGGCGGCAATAGCCTTCGGATCTTTTTCCGGCTTGGAAAGATTTACGGTTATGTCAATATCACCGTATTTAGTGTGAGTGACCCACTTTAAATCTTTCTTTATTCTGTATCTGCGAATATAATCTGTGTCGCAACTGAATTTATAGTACCACTCGGTTGCCTTTTCGGGAGACTCCGCATAAAGAGAGTCGAATTTATCGATAACATAACTTGCTCTCGGCACTAAAACGGACATTATCTTGGTGTCGAATAAATCTCTGTGTGTAATGTCGTTTTCTTTTAAAGCACCACTTTCAAAAGCGTAATCCATAAGGTCGGACAACACTTCTTCAAGGTCAATGTTTTCAAAATCTTCTTCAGGCTCAGTGTAGTCCTCTGCACCGATAACCTCAAGAATTCTGTTTGTCATAAGCACCTTGTCAGCCTCTTCAATAAGACCGCAGTTAAGTGCGTATGTAATGAGCTTTTTTACACTTTCGTTCATCTGCTGTTCCCCCGAATTTTAATAATAATTACTAAAAGTAAATTTTAAACAATAAATTTCTGTCTGTCAAGTCTCGTCGTACATATTTTCACTGCAAATTTTAAACGCCAACTCCTCAAGTTGCTCAATGCTTTCAAGAGCGCCCACCTGTTGACGGTATGAGGCGGCACCTCTGATACCTTTAATATACCAAGCGGCGTGTTTTCTCGCTTCTCTGATGCCCACTTTTTCACCTTTGTATTGGCATATCAGCTTAATGTGTTTAACCATGACTCTCATTCTTTCACTGACAGGAGGCTCGGGAATTACCGCCTCATGGTTAAGGAAAGCCCGGATTTGAGAAAATACCCAAGGTCTGCCTAAAGCCCCTCGTCCCACCATGACCATGTCACAGCCGGTTTCTTCAATCATCTGTGCTGCCGATAAGCCGTCAGTTATATCTCCGTTTCCGATAACAGGTATGCCCACGTTTCTCTTAACGCAGGCGATTATATCCTTGTTGACCGGAGGCGCATACATTTGCTGTTTTGTTCTGCCATGAACGGTTACGGCTTTTGCTCCGGCTCTTTCTGCCCTTTGGGCCATTTCAACAGCGTTGATGTTTTCATCGTCCCAGCCGGCACGAATTTTCACCGTAACCGGAATGTCAACAGCTTGAACCACAGCTTTTATTATATCTTCTGCCTTTTGAGGGTCACGCATTAAGGCTGAACCCCCACCGTTGCCGGCTATTTTGGGCGCAGGACAACCCATGTTTATGTCAATGATCTGAGGCTCAAACTCAAGGCAAGCCACAGCTGACTTAGCCATGATTTGAGGATCGTCTCCGAAAAGCTGTACGGCAGCAGGTCTTTCTTTTTCACTGAGCATTAACAGTTCTCTGCTTTTTCTGTCATGCATTATTATGCCCTTACTGCTGACCATTTCGCTGATAACATAACCGGCTCCGTAATCAACGCAAAGTTCACGAAATGCCCTGTCGGCAACTCCTGCCATGGGGGCTAAAATACCGGTTCGCTCATTTAATTCTATATTACCAATTTTCATAATTTGTCTCCATGTTTTTGTCTGTAAAACATATTCTACCATAAAGTTTCAAAAAAAGCACCACAAATGAGAAAATTTGTGTTATACTAATTAAGATCTGAAACCGAGGTTTTTTATGAAAAGTAATCGTTGCGTGGAAACTCTGAAATATCATATATAATTCCTACGAATTTATTGTTTTCATCTCTCACTTGTTTAACTCTTCTAAGATAACCGTATTCCTCAAGTTCCTTAATTGCGGAAGTTATACTGCACTTTCCATCGGTTGAGAGAGTCTCCAGACCGGAAACGGAATAGCACCAGTTATTGGGCAGGGAGATCATGGTGGCAAGTAAACCTTTGGCTTTGAAACTGAGTCTGTTATCACGAATAAAAGTATTGCTTATTATTGTAAAATTACCGGCTCTTGTTTTAACATTTTTCTCCTCCATATTTTTTCACCTCGCTTTCATTTATGATTTAATCTATATCAAAAAAACACTCGAACAAATGTTCTTATAATTCCATTATAGGAGCAATTTTTTCATTTGTCAATACCATAAGCATTGGATTTAAACCGCAAATCACCGAAAAATTGCCGGTTTAGTCGGCTTCGGATTTTAACGAAAGGAAATTTGCAATATGAGACTTCTTGTAATTGACGGCAACAGCATTGCCAACAGAGCCTATTACGGCATAAAACTTTTAACCACGAAGGATGGGCAGTTCACCAACGCAATTTACGGATTTTTAAGCATTTTGATCAAGCTGAAAGATGAGTGTGATCCGGATTCCATTGCCGTTGCTTTTGACCTTAAAGCGCCCACTTTCAGACATAAAATGTTTGACGGTTATAAAGCCGGCAGACACGCCATGCCGGAAGAATTAAGAAGTCAAATGCCGATCCTCAAAGAAATGCTTTCTTACTTAGGCTGCGCCATAGTCGAAAAAGAGGGTTATGAGGCGGACGATATTTTGGGAACGCTGTCAGCCAAAGTGACAGGAGATGACAAGTGCTTTATTGCAACAGGTGACAGAGACAGCTTGCAGCTTGTTTCTGAAAACACAACGGTTCTTCTTGCGGCAACGAAAATGGGAAAGGCTGTAACTGTCCATTATGATACTGAAAAGCTGAAAGAGGACTATGGGGTAAGCCCGAAACAGATGATCGAGATCAAAGCCTTAATGGGTGACTCATCGGATAACATTCCCGGAGTTGCCGGTATCGGACAAAAGACAGCCGGTGATCTCATTCAAAGATTTAATAACATTGACTATATTTATGAAAATATTGATGAGATCGATATTAAAAAAGGTGTTCGTGAAAAGCTGATAAAGGATAAAGAAAACGCATATTTAAGCCGACAGCTTGGCACAATTTGTCTTGACGCTCCCATTGACACCGATTTAAGCCACTATGCCATAGGGGAGACGGACACATATAATGCCATAAATCTCCTTGCGAAACTTGAAATGTTCGGCATGATAAGTAAGTTGGGCTTAACAGAAAACAAGACGGTTAAAGAGGAAGAAATAACTTTAGACAAAAAAGAAATTCAGCTTACCGAACAGAGGGATCTGCCCTTGCTTATGGGGAAACTGAGAAATATGAAAAAAGCGTATTTCATCAGCGTTTTCCAAGAAGATGAACTTAAGGCAATGGTTTTCAACTTAGGTGACAGTTTGGAAGTTGTTAACTGTGATTGTTTTGATTTTAAGGATTTTGTCAAAGATTTTCTGTCAAGTGAAATGGAAAAATATAGCTGTGACATAAAACAGCTTTATAAATATGCCATGGAAAAAGGATATGAACTCAAGAATGTTAAACTTGATGTTTCCATTGCCGGTTATATTCTCAACCCCTCAGCCAATTCTTACGATGTTTCCCGCCTTGCTCAGGAATATTTCATAACAACAGGGAACGCAGTGAAGGCTTCGGAAAATCTTCAACAGCAGGCACAAGACTGTGATGTACTTATAAAACTCTGCAACACCTTGGAAGAAAGAATAAAAGAAAATGATCAGGAAAAGCTCCTTTATGAAATTGAGATGCCCTTGACTCAAGTTTTGGCATCAATGGAAGTTGTGGGCTTTATGGTGGACAAGCAGGGAATTGAAGAGTTTTCTCAAATGCTTGATGAAAGAATAAATCACATAACCCAATGCATATTTGAAGAAACAGGGTTTGAATTTAATCTTAACTCTCCAAAGCAGTTGGGAGTTGCGCTTTTTGAAAAGCTCCAAATTCCGTGCAAGAAAAAGACCAAAAGCGGATATTCCACAAGTGCGGATGTGCTGGAAGAACTTGCGGATACTTATCCCATAGTGGGTGATGTTCTGGAATACAGAACATTGGCAAAATTGAAAAGCACCTATTGTGACGGACTCTTGAAAGTTATCGGAAAAGACGGACGCATACGATCCACACTTAACCAAACCGAAACAAGAACCGGACGAATTTCCTCAGCAGAGCCTAACTTACAAAACATTCCGGTGCGCTCTGAGTTGGGCAGGGAGATGAGAAAGTTTTTCACTGCCAAAGAGGGGTGCTGTCTTCTTGATGCCGACTATTCTCAGATTGAACTGCGAGTTTTGGCTCACATTTCCGATGATGAAAATATGATCAAGGCTTTCAATGACGGTGACGATATTCACAAAATCACAGCCTCACAGGTGTTCAATATGCCTTTGCAGCTTGTCACACCTCTTATGAGAAGCAGGGCGAAAGCGGTTAATTTCGGCATTGTTTACGGAATAGGAGCATTCTCCCTTGCAAAGGATATCGGAGTTACAAGAAAAGAGGCAGATGCATATATCAAGGGATATCTTCACAATTTCTCAGGTGTTGACAGATATATGCAAGATGTGGTTTCTCAAGGAAAGATTGACGGTTATGTAAGCACGCTTTTCGGCAGAAGAAGATATTTGCCGGAGATCACCGCATCAAACAAAATGCTTGTGGCTTTCGGTGAGCGTGTTGCCAGAAATATGCCCATACAGGGAACAGCGGCGGATATAATTAAAATAGCCATGGTGAAGGTATATGACCGTCTTAAAGAGGAAAACATGAAGTCTCGACTTATAATGCAAGTTCACGATGAACTTATTGTGGAGGCTCCGGAAGATGAGGCGGAAAAGGCAGGAATTATTTTAGGCGAAGAGATGCGTAACGCATTTAAAATGAAAGTTGAACTTTCAGCAGATGTGCACCGTGGCAAGACATGGTATGAAGCAAAAGAATAAGATGATAGCAGCCGTATCCCATTGAATTGTGGGATGCGGCTGTTGGTGTTGTGGGGGGCGAACCCGCCCCGCGGTATAGTGGGGCGGGGCAATTTTGGGGTTCGATGCCCCAAAATTGCCAAAAGTTCAGAACAAACCAAAGGGATTGGTGGGAGAGAAAAAAGAAACCGGAGGTAATGTGAAAACACGGGTCGGCGTCCTCGACGACCCGTTGAAAAAAATAATCTCCTCAATCTTCACCGACCTTACACGATTTTTTCCTTTTTGCAAAAACAAAAGCCAAATTAAACGCAAATTTTTTTCATAATGGGGTAAACTAAATATTGTATTAAATCGAAAGAAGTGGTAAAATTATGCCAATGAGTAAGAGGCATAAGGCGGTTCTTGTAATCGGTGCAACATTGTTTCTTTTCCTGTCCATAGGTTATGCCGTGTTCTATCATTATTATTCCATGATGAATTATGAAGAACCCGAGGAGGAAATTTCTATTTCATTTGCAGAAGATGAAACCGGTGAGAACTTGCCGGAGGGCAATATCGGAGATCAAAATTATCTTGACGGAGAAATAAGGGATAACCTTTCCTCTGTCGAACTTTTGCAATCGAAAGATGTGACAAATATTCTTCTTATCGGCACTGATTCGCGGGGAAAAGACAGAGGCCGTTCCGATGCCATGATCCTGCTTTCTGTTAATTCACGGAAAAAGACTCTCACATTGACTTCCTTTCTTCGTGATATTTATGTGAGAATACCCGGTGCAGGAAACAACCGTTTAAACTCAGCTTACGCCTATGGTGGTGCATCTCTGCTTATCAAAACACTCAGAGAAAACTTCGGAATTGTTGTTGACAGGTATGCGAGGGTGGATTTCTTCTCGTTTATTGATATTATCGATGCCCTTGGAGGTGTGAGCCTGAATGTGACAGGCGATGAAATAGGGCAGATAAACAACAATCTTAAGGAAATCAATAAGATAAAAGGACTTCCGGTGAATACCCATAGCCTAAAAACTTCACAAGCTGGAACAATAAGGCTTAACGGAAGTCAAACCTTAGCTTATGCACGAATAAGAAAAATCGGCACCGATGTGGCACGAGCCGAAAGACAGAGGAAAATTCTGACTGCATTGATAAAAGAGTTTAAGGGAGCCGGCATAAAAGAACTTAATGCATTGCTTACAAAAGTTTTGCCCCTTGTCAGCACTGATTTGAAACAGTCGGATCTGTTAAGGATTATTTCCATATCGGGTTCATTCAGAAATTACAGCGTGAATAGTCAAAGCGTGCCGGCAAAGGGGACTTATTCCTTTGTGACAATCAATAAAATGTCGGTTATAAGCATTGATTTTGATGAAAATATAAAAATGTTAAAGGATACCGTTTACGGATAAAGATCCGATTTAAGCGGTCAGGTGAAAAGATGAAAGACTTTGAAACTCAAAAGAAAAGGGCGGAAGAACTAAGAAAGATAATTGAATATCATAATGACAGATATTATAATCAAGACGAACCCGAAATCGATGACTTTGAATATGATATGCTTATGCAGGAGCTTATCCGCATTGAAGAAGATTATCCGGAACTTGTAACTCCCACCTCTCCCACACACAGAGTCGGCGGTAAAGCTGACGGACAGTTTGAACCTGTGGAGCATAGAGTGGTCATGGAGAGCTTGCAAGACGGATTTAACGAACAGGATATTCGTGATTTTGATGCCAGAGTGAGAAGCGTTGTGTCAAATCCGGTTTATGTGGTTGAACCGAAAATTGACGGACTTTCCGTTTCACTTGAATACGAAAACGGTGAGTTTGTAAGAGGTTCAACACGAGGAGACGGACGAGTCGGTGAAGATGTGACAGCGAACCTTCGCACGGTAAGAACAATACCTTTGAAAATCAACACTCCCTTGCCTTTTGTTGAAGTCAGAGGAGAAGTTTATATGTCTCATGATGTGTTCTTCAAACTTGTGGAGGAACAGGAACTCAGAGAAGAAAAGCCTTTTAAAAATCCGAGAAATGCGGCAGCAGGATCTCTGCGACAGAAAAATCCGAAAATCACAGCTAAAAGAAAGCTGGATATTTTCGTCTTTAATATTCAGCAGATACAAGGGCATACCTTAAACGAGCATAACAAATCCATTGATTATATAAAAACATTAGGCTTTAACACAATACCTTTTTATAATTCCTTTGACAGCATCGAGGGAGTTCTTGAGGAGATTGACAGAATAGGTCAAATAAGAGGGGAGTTGCCCTTTGATATTGACGGAGCAGTTGTGAAAGTCAATGACTTTTCTCAAAGAGAAGCCTTGGGCAGCACAGCTAAATTCCCGAAGTGGGCAATAGCTTATAAGTATCCTCCCGAGGAAAAAGAAACAACCTTGCTTGACATAGAAGTTAATGTGGGAAGAACAGGAGTTTTGACACCGACAGGAGTTTTCCAACCAACCACTCTTGCCGGTACAACCGTAAGCCGTGCCACACTTCACAATCAGGATTTTATTGATGACTTGGGTATCCAAATCGGTGATAAGGTTATTATCAGAAAGGCGGGAGATATTATTCCCGAAGTTTTGAAAGTGACTGAGCATAAAGGGGAGGGAGTTTATAAACTTCCCGAAACTTGTCCGTCATGCGGTGCGAAAGTATCAAGAGATGATGACGAGGCCGCTGTTAGGTGCAACAATCCCGATTGCCCGGCACAGCTCTTGAGAGTGCTTATCCATTATTGTTCAAGAGATGCCATGGATATTGACGGTTTGGGAGAGGCTCTTTTAAAGGTTTTTGCTCAAAGAGGACTTATTAAAACTGCAAGTGATATATATAATCTGAAAAGAGAGAATATTTCGTGCATTGAGGGCTTAGGGGAAAAATCAGCAGACAATCTTGTCAATGCCATAGAGAAGTCCAAGCAAAACGATTTGGCAAAGTTGGTATTTGCTTTAGGTATTCGTCATGTGGGTCAGAAAGCAGGAAAACTTCTTGCAGATCATTTCGGTAATATGGAATCGATTATTAACGCAAGTGAAGAAGAGATTTCTGCCATTGAAGGATTCGGACAGATCATGGCAAAAAGTGTTGCGGATTATTTTAAAATGCCGGAGAGTCTTAAGTTGATTGAAGAACTTAAAACGGCAGGAGTTAACATGGAGTCTCTCAAACAGGTGAAAGACGAACGCTTTAGCGGAAAAACTTTCGTTTTGACAGGCACTCTTACCAAATATAAAAGAAGTGAGGCATCTGAGATAATCGAGAGTTTCGGTGGCAAAACCGCTTCCTCGGTTTCAAAGAAAACCACTTATGTTCTTGCCGGTGAAGATGCAGGCAGTAAACTGAGAAAGGCTAACGAACTTGGGATTACTGTTATAAGCGAAGAAGAATTCGGTGAAATGATAAAGTGAATAAAAGAGAACAGCTGAAAGGTTAGATACCATTCAGCTGTTTTTCTTTTTGTGAAAATGAAAAACAATTTAACACAAAACGAATTTTCATTTGCACAAATTAGAATTCATATTCGTAGGGGATGGCAAATATTTCTCTGATAGGGAAAATGTCACGAAGTGACAAAATGGTAATGGCGAAGCCTGTAACCCCTGACATCCCGTTGAAAAAGAAAACAATGCCCCGACCTATACACGACATTTTTGTTTGGTTTGTGCAAACCTCAAGGCAATTCCGGGGCATCGAACCCCGAAATTGCCACGCCCCACTATACCGCGGGGCGTATACCGAAAAAAGCAGATTTCAACCGTAAAGTCAAAACCTGCTTTCATTATAATTATTTGCAAATGATCTTCATGAATTTCTTTTTGCCACGCTTTAAGATAAGCTCTTCGCCAATATCTTCCTTTGTATATCCGGCTTTAATGTTTGTCACCTTTTCATTGTTAACACTTACACCGCCTTGGTCAACTGCTCGTCTTGCATCTGATTTTGAAGTGCAAAGTTCAGATTTCACAAGAAGTGTGAGAATGTCAACGCTGCCGTCAACGAAGTCCTCGTCTGTGATTTCTGTTGTCGGCATATTTGTTGTGTCATTTCCGCCACCGAAAAGAGCCTTTGATGCTTCTCTTGCCTTGTTTGCCTCTTCTTCACCGTGAACAAGATTTGTAAGTTCGTAAGCTAAGATATCTTTTGCCTCGTTAAGCTGGCTGCCTTCCCATTTGCTCATTTCATCAATCTGCTCAAGAGGAAGGAATGTAAGCATACGGATACACTTCATAACATCGGCATCGCTTACATTTCTCCAATACTGATAAAATTCGTATGGAGTTGTCTTTTCAGGATCAAGCCAAACAGCGCCTGAGGCTGTCTTGCCCATTTTCTTTCCCTCTGAGTTCATAAGGAGAGTGATCGTCATTGCGTAAGCGTCTTTGCCTAACTTCTTTCTGATAAGCTCTGTGCCGCCAAGCATATTTGACCACTGATCGTCACCACCAAACTGCATATTGCAGCCGTAGTTCTTATATAAGTGATAGAAGTCATAGCTCTGCATTATCATATAGTTAAACTCAAGGAAGCTGAGGCCTTTTTCCATTCTCTGCTTGTAACATTCGGCTCTGAGCATGTTGTTAACTGAGAAACAAGCGCCAACTTCTCTGAGAACATCAACATAGTTAAGGTCAAGGAGCCAATCGGCATTGTTAACCATAATAGCTTTATCATCGCTGAAATCAATGAAACGGCTCATCTGCTTTTTGAAACAGTCAATATTGTGCTGAATTGTCTCTTTTGTAAGAACTTTTCTTAAGTCGGTTCTGCCTGATGGGTCACCGATCATACCTGTACCGCCACCGAGAAGAACAACAGGCTTATTGCCTGCATTTTGAAGTCTCTTCATAAGGCAAAGTGCCATAAAGTGACCGACATGAAGACTGTCTGCTGTGGGGTCGAAGCCTATATAGAATGTGGCTTTACCGTTATTGATAAGCTCTTTGATTTCTTCTTCATCTGTAACCTGGGCAATGAGTCCTCTTGCCACAAGTTCGTCATAGATTTTCATGTTTTATATCCTCCATATATATTGTTTGATAAATAAAAAAAGTCCTTGCGAAAATTCGCAAGGACGGATTGACCGTGTTACCACCTTGATTTATGCATCTCTCACAAAATGCACCTCAACGAGAGTTAACTCCCTTTCCTTTAACGGAGAAAACCGTCACAGCCTACTGCCGACCAAATCGGGTTCAGTGCGAAGCTCAGGGATGTATTTGCCGAAAATCATCATGCACCTCTCATCAAACGGTAACTTTCTGTTTTCTGACCGATCGGTTACTTCTTCCCATCAAAGCCTTTTGAAATATTGCACTGATATTATCATAAATGGCGGCAAATGTCAAGGGGTTTTTGCAGGAGGGCGGCCCCGGAGGCGAGGAATACTGCCTGCGGCAGTATTGCCACGGCGTTCCGCCGTGGCGTTTGTGCTGCGCACAAACCCTCGCCTCCGGGACCGCCCTCTTCCCCATACTCCCTGCTTCACAACCGAACAAATATTTTGTTGAATTTTTTCACACTCTTTTTAAGCTAAAAAACCTAATTACTATTGACAACTAAGAGTAAAAACTTTATAATTGGGTTAAAAGTTTACCTTAAAGGGGCAAAAAGGGTCAAATGAGAACAAAATCTCAGAAAGGAGTGGGAACAATGTTGCTTTTGGGAAAGTCAATAAATAAACTGGATCAAAGACGCCGTGTGTTTGTTCCTGCAAAATTCAGAGATGCCTTAGGTGAAGAATTTGTCGTTACGGTTTCCGGAGATAAAGAATGTATACAGTGTTACAGCGAAGCCGAATTTGAAAATAAATATCTTGAAATTCAGGAAAAAATCGGTGATATGATCGACGAAGACAGCCTTTTGATGGACCTCTTCTCAGAGGCCACTACGGTTGAAGTCGATGTGAAGGGCAGAATAACAATTCCGGAAACACACATGCAGGCTTTGAATATTGAAGGAGAAGTCCTCATTGTGGGCATGGGTAAACATGTTGAAATATGGAAAGAAGAGACATTTAAGGAATATAAGAACAAGGCTCAGAAGTCAGTTCAAATGGTTAAGGACGCCGATACGCTTATGAGAGAGGCTCATATAATGAAACGTGTCAGCGATGCCAATGCATTGAAAAAATCAACGGAAGGTTAAGAGAAATGGAGTTTAACCATATAAGTGTTTTGCTTGAAGAAACTATTTCTTCACTTGATATAAAAGAAAACGGAATTTATGTCGATTGCACGGCAGGGGGCGGAGGTCACTCAAAAGCAATACTTGATAAACTGAAAAACGGCAGACTTATTGCCATTGACCAAGATCCGGACGCCATATCGGTTTTAAACGAAAGACTTGGTTCGGACGAAAGAGTGACAATAGTAAAGAATAACTTTTCTCAGCTTAAAGAAGTTCTCAGAGAATTGAATATTGATAAAGTTGACGGAATACTTGCAGATTTGGGCGTAAGCTCCCATCAGCTTGACACAGCGGAAAGAGGGTTTTCCGTTCATAATGATGCCCCTCTTGATATGCGCATGAGTCAAAGCGGTATAAGTGCCGCCGATTTGGTTAACACCTTGGGTGAAAGAGAACTTACAAGAATTATCCAGAATTACGGTGAAGAGAAATTTGCAAGATCCATTGCCAGAAATATTGTTAAAGAGAGAAATGCAGAACCGATTACAACTACCCTCAGATTGGCTGAGATAATTAAGTATTCCATTCCCGCTGCGGCAAGAAGAAGCGGAGGACACCCGGCAAGAAAGACTTTTCAGGCTTTAAGAATTGAAGTTAACGGAGAATTGGACAAACTCAGCGGAACTTTGGAGGATATGTTTGACTCTCTTAAAGTGGGAGGAAGACTTTCAATTATTACATTCCATTCCCTTGAAGACAGAATGGTCAAAAAGCGTTTCAGCCATTTTTGTGAAGGCTGCACCTGTCCAAAAGAATTTCCGGTATGCGTTTGCGGAAAAACTCCGAAAGGCAAGTTGCCGTTTAAGTTTAAGACGGCAAGCGAAGAGGAGCTTGAGAGAAATCCACGATCAAGAAGTGCTACATTGAGAACTATTGAAAAATTACACGATTGAACTAATATTACAGAGATAAACGAAATAAAATGAGAAGGAGAAAAGACCATGGCAGTAACGGCAAGACAAGAATATGAATATGACTTTGACGCTTTTTCACCGGCAAGAAAAAGAGAAGAACAGCAAAAAAGACCGAGACTTACAAAGGTTGAACCTGTGGCTAAGACACAGGAGGAGATAAAAGCCGAGTCCGGAGTAATTTTTGTGAGAACGGTGAGAACCGTTGCTCTTGCATTAGTGTTTACGGTTTTGGCGGCAGTTAATATATTTGCTTATTGTCAGATTGACTTGCAGGACAGAAATTACGATAAGCTGACAGAACAATATGAGATGATACAAAGCGAAAACACAAGACTTTCCATGGAACTTAACAGCATGGTTTCTCTTGAACAGATAGAGAAAGTTGCGGTTGAACAGTTGGGACTTGTAAAGCTGGACGCAAGTGAAATTGAATATGTCAAACTTTCTCAAGGAAACAAGGTTCTTGTTTCATCGGGAAAATCAACGGAATAATTAAGAAACGGATTAAGGCGGAAAAGTTTACGGAAATCGGGTGTAAACTTGTTCGCCTTATAAGTGCTATTTAACGGTTTTTAAGAAGAGAGATACGAATTAAGGAGATTATGCATAATGAATGGCAAACCTGATAAAAAACTAAAGAAAAATGCCTTTTGGCTTCTTATTTTTTTAACAGTTATTATTTTGTTTTTTAACATCGGCAGTGTGGCGAGAGTCATCTTCGTTGACGGAAACCAATATCGTGAAGAGGCTGAATCTCAGCAGTTGAGCGACACAGTGCTGACAGCTCCCAGAGGAACGATTTACGATAAGAATATGAACCCTCTTGTTAAAAGTGCATCTGCATGGATATGCTGCGCAACACCGGCAAATATTAAGCAGGAGGAAACAAGGGAAAAGATCGCCAAATATCTCAGTGAAGTTTTTGAAGTCGAATATGACAGCATATATAAAAAAATCAGTGACAGCGAAAGCAAATATTCCGTTGTTCAAAAGCAGGTGACTGCCGCTGAAAAAACAAAAATCGAAGAGTTCATCAGCGAAAACGGATATGGTGGAATTTTATATTTCACACCGAGCTCCATGAGATATTACCCAAGCAATAACTTCGGTTCAACTGTTTTGGGCTTTATCAATGCCGATGGTGAAGGCAAGGGCGGACTTGAACTTGTTTATAATGATGAACTTGTGGGCACTACCGGAAGAATAATCACCGCAAAAGATGCCAAAAGTCAAAGCATGAGTTCCGATTACGAAACCATCGTTGACGCTCAGGAGGGAACAGGCTTGGTTCTTACCATTGACTCTCCCATTCAGTATTACCTTGAAAAAGCTCTTTCCGAAGCCGTTGAAGATTATGAAGCCAAAGGCGCATACGGCATTGTGATGGATGTTGACACAGGAGCAGTTCTTGCCATGTCAAGCAAGCCGGATTTCGATGCCAACAACGCATATCGGATATATGACGAAAAAGTCAGTGAAGAGGTTGAAGAATATAAAGACACTGACGAATATGCACAAAAATATAACGAGGCTCTTTTCTCTCAGTGGAATAACAAAACCATTTCATTCACTTATGAGCCCGGTTCTGTATTTAAAATTTTCACCCTTGCCGCTGCCCTTGAAGAGGGAGTGGTAACTGAAAATACCACATATAACTGCACAGGTTCTTACCGTATTGCAGACAGAAATATCCGTTGTGCCGTAAGAAGCGGTCACGGACATCAGACAATGACCCAGGGTCTCATGAACTCTTGCAACCCGTTTTTCATTTCCGTGGGTCAGGAATTGGGAACAGACAGATATTTCAAATATTTCGAGGCTTTCGGATTTACGGAAAAAACAGGCATTGACCTGACAGGTGAGGCAACACCGGTGGCGGGTGTTACATATCACGCTAAGGACAGTTTCACAAAGGTTAACTTGGCAAGTACCTCTTTCGGTCAGTCGGTGAATGTCACTCCCATACAGATCATTACCGCAACTTGCGCCGTTGCCAACGGTGGCTATCTTATGCAGCCTTATGTTGTTGCGGGAAAGGTGGATTCGGAAGGCAATGTTCTTTCAACCACAGAAGCCACATTGAAAAGACAGGTTATAAGCGAGACCACAAGCAAAAAGGTTTGTCAGATGATGGAACGAGTTGTTTCCGGCGGTACAGGTAAGAACGCTTATATAGCCGGTTATCGTGTTGCCGGTAAGACAGCAACTTCACAGAAACTCAGCCAGAGTTTACAGCAGGATAAGGATATTTATTCAGGTTCTTTCGTTTGTTTCGCTCCTGCCGATGATCCTCAGATCGCTATTCTTATCATCATTGATGAGCCGGGCGGAGATGTTCACAGCGGTAGCGTGGTGGCAGCTCCTGTGGCTAAAGAAGTAATGGAGAATGCACTTATTTACTTAAATGTTGAACCGGAATATACAGATGAGGAACTTGCGACAGTGACAAAAACCGCACCGAACCTTGTTAAACAAAATGTTTCCGCAGCTGTTAAAACAGCGGCAAATCACGGATATTCAACTAAGGTTGTGGGCAATGGAGACAAGGTAGTGGCTCAAAATCCGGGAGCAAATCAAACCATTGCTTCAGGCGGAGTTATAATTCTTTATACAGAAGATGAAGTGAGATCTTCAACGGTGAAAGTTCCCGACTTTACGGGCATGACCATTTCTCAGGTTAATAAACTTGCCGTTGAAACCGGTCTTAATGTCACATTCTCAGGCCCGTCAAATACCACAAGCAGCACAAAGGCATTTAAACAAAGTTATAATGTCGGTGCGGAAATTGAAGCCGGATCATTTATAACGGTTTATTTCCAGGAAACAACAGGTGTTGACGATTTTGCAGGTGACTGATTTCAAAATATAAAGTTCAAAGGGAGCTTGAAACCAACAGTTTGAAAGTTCTCTCCATAAATTCAGTTAATAAAATACGGAGGTTATATAATGAAGTTATCAGATCTTTTAAGAAGAACAGAAGTTAAAAGCGAATATACAGATGTAGAAATTTCTTATATCACCGATGATTCAAGAAAATGTAAGCCCGGCTGTGCTTTTGTTTGCATCGAAGGGAAAAACTTTGACGGACACAGCCTTGCCGAGTCTGCACAGGAAAAAGGGGCAGTGGCGATTATTTGCTCAAAGGAAACCAAGGGCGAAAACCAAGTCCTTGTGGATAACACGAGAGAGGCATATTCTCTCATGTGCTGTGAATTTTTCGGAAACCCCGCAGACAAACTGACCTTAGTGGGTCTTACCGGAACAAACGGAAAAACCACAACTTCCACCCTTATTTATCAGGTGCTTACTCAAATGGGAAAGAAAGCAGGACTTATCGGTACTGTTTCCAATATAATTGACGGCAAGAAAACCGACAGCGTTTTGACAACGCCCGATTCATTCGACTTAAACAGAATGTTTAAAGAAATGGTGGATTGCGGAACAGAATATTGTATAATGGAAGTGTCATCTCAGGCTCTTGACCAAAAGAGAGTGGCAGGTTGCCGATTTGATGTGGCAGTTTTCACCAATCTTTCTCAGGATCATCTTGATTATCACGGAAATACGGAAAACTATATAAATGCGAAAAGAATACTTTTCAAAAACTGCAATAAGGCAGTGGCAAATCTTGATGACCCATATTATGAAAAAATGTTTGAGGGTATTGATTGCCCCATTCTCACATATTCGGCTAAGAACGATAATTCCGACTTGACGGCAAAAACCGTTAAACTCAGTCCGGGCAGTGTGGATTATGCCATTGTCGGCATTTCCATGATCGGAAGAGTGCATTATAACACACCGGGTATGTTTTCCGTTTATAACTCAATGGCGGTAATCGGTTGCTGTTTGCAGTTGGGTCTTGATTTTGACGAATCGGTTAATGCTATCGGTGATGTTTCCGGTGTTCCTGGAAGATTTGAAGTTCTTGATACGGATACCCCATATAAAGTCATAATTGACTATGCTCACACTCCGGACGGACTTGAAAATGTTATTTCAACCCTTAACGAAATTAAAGGAGAGGGCAATGTTATAACGGTTTTCGGCTGCGGGGGAGACAGAGATGCCACCAAGCGCCCCATAATGGGCAAGGTGGTTTCAGAGCTTTCCGATATTGCAGTTGTCACCACGGATAACCCGAGAACGGAAGATCCGGAAAACATTATCAATGATATTCTTCAAGGCATGAAGGGAAGCAAGAACAAGACTTTCGTTAAGGTGGACAGAACAGAAGCCATCGAGTTTGCCTTGAGCATTGCAAAGGAGAATGATTTGGTTCTTCTTGCAGGAAAAGGACATGAAACATATCAGATAATAGGAAAAGAAAAGCATCATTATGATGAGAGAGAAAAGGTCAAAGAGTATTTTGAAAAAATAAGTTGACCTAAATTAAGAATTTAAGGAAATAAATCGAGAGAGGATTTTGTAAAATGAATATTACAGTTGCAAGTTTAATATCATTAGTTATAGGTTTTGCCGTAACCGCACTTTTAGGTTATGTGCTTATTCCCGTTCTTCATAAGTTGAAGTTCGGACAGACTATTCTTGTTGATATCGGCCCTAAGTGGCACGCAAAGAAACAGGGAACACCCACAATGGGCGGTATTATGTTTATCATCGGCACTATATTGGCATCTGTTATAACATATCTTGTTTGTAAGTTTGCCGGCTTTTCCGCATTCAGTGAGCTTGAACAGCTTAAAGCCATTGAATATACGGAAATTTTCGGTGGCATACTTCTCGCCTTTATGTTTGCGCTTATCGGCTTTGCAGATGACTATATCAAAGTTGTAAAAAAGCGTAACTTAGGTCTTACGGAAATTCAGAAAACAATTCCCCAGCTTGTTGTTGCCGTAGTTTACCTTGCTTGCTATTACAAGGTTAACGGAAGCAGTATGTATGTTCCTTTTGTCGGTGATGTGGATCTTCATTTCTTCTATTGGATTTTTGGTGTATGCGTTATTTACGGTGCAATCAACGCAGTTAATTTCACTGACGGCATTGACGGACTTTGCGGCAGCGTAACTCTTGTTGCGGCTCTTGCATTCACCATTGCGGCTATCCTTTATAAAACAACATCTGTAAGTATTCTTGCAGCAGCACTCACAGGAGCTTGCGGCGGTTATCTTATCTGGAACCATTATCCTGCAAAGGTAATGATGGGCGACACCGGTTCAATGTTCTTGGGCGGTCTTGTGGTGGCATTGGCTTACGCTATCAATATGCCTATTATCCTTATTCTCTTCGGCTTTATTTATGTTGTTGAAGCCATGAGTGATGTTATTCAGATCGGCAGCATCAAAATCAGACACAAGAAAGTCTTTAAGATGGCACCAATACATCATCATTTTGAAATGTGCGGTTGGAACGAGGTTAAAATTGTAAGAATTTTCACATTGGTTAATGCAATCGCTTGCGCCATCGGTCTTGCACTCATTTATTTCGGTGACAACAGAGTTTTATAATAAGATCAGATTAAAATAGTTAATTTTGGGAGGTGACGGCTTGTCATACAGTGATTTTGATTTCAAAAGCGGAAGAAATCCTTTCGGTGAATCGGAAAACAGAATAGGTCAGGGACAAAGCTATCAGTCCGGCAGAAATCAAACTGCATACGGCTCGGGAAAAAACACCCAAAGAAGTTATTCCGTTGTTCATGGAAAGGTGCAACCGTCTCCGACTGTGGAAAGAAAAGGGGAAACAAGGAAAAGTTCACCGAGAGATAACAGGGGAGGAAAGGGAAATACTCCTCCTGCCAAGGCGAAAACAACCGGCAGTGACGCAAGAGCGAAGGGCGTAGCCGTTAACAGATTTCTCAAGGATTGGACACTGAAAAGTCCTATGGATCCGGTGCTTCTTATTCTTGTTATAATCTTGCTGTGCATAGGTCTTGTTATGATGTTCTCCGCAAGTTACACCCACTCATATTATGAAAAAGACGGAGACGCACTTTGGTATTTTAAAAGACAGGCGATTTTTGCCGTTGCAGGTGTAATATGTATGCTTATTATAAGCAAGTTCAATTATGAAAAGCTGAACAGCATTTTAGCACCGGCTGCCTATTATGCCTCCTTGGGATTGTTGCTTGTAACCTTTGTGGTGAACCTAAGAAAAGACAGTGACTTTAAGCGTTGGCTTCGCATAGGATCGATTACTTTCCAGCCTTCGGAAATCGGAAAGTTCACCATGATATTGTTCCTATCCTATTGCATCGCCAAGTATTACGGACTTATTCAAAAGAATAAAATCGGAAAAGACAATCCGACTCTCCAAAAGATAGACGATAAATTCACTTCAAAAGTCAGAGTGTTTTATAAAAACGCCAGCACCATGTCAATGTATTACACATTGATGTATACTTTCATTATTTCTGCCATGTGCGGTATGGTTATTATCGAAAATCATATTTCATGCACAATTCTTATCTTCTCCATGGGCGTATGTATGATGTGGCTCGGGGGAGTTAAAAAGGGGTATTTTGTCATCTTAGGTGTAGTGGTGGCAGTGGCAGTAGTTTATGTAGTCAAAAATCCGGATATTCTCCCCGGTTATGCAGGGGAACGAATAGTGGCTTGGCTTGATAAAAGTTATGAGCCTTTGGGTTCAAGATGGCAGACAAACCAGAGCCTGAGAGCCATAGCCTCCGGTGGGCCTTTCGGTTTAGGCTTGGGCAATTCAAGACAGAAACACATGTATGTTTCGGAACCGCAGAACGACTTTATTTTTGCAATCATTTGTGAAGAATTGGGTTTTGTTGGAGGAGCAGTTATAATTGCTGTTTTTGCCGCCTTTGTTTGGAGAGCCTTCCATATTGCCGCCTATGTTAAAAACACATTCGGCAGTCTCCTTATTATGGGCATCGCTTTACAGATAGGTATTCAGGTTCTTGTTAACATAGCCGTTGTGACGGACACAATCCCCAATACAGGTATTTCACTGCCATTCTTCAGTTACGGCGGAACATCGCTTATGATACTCTTAGCTGAAGTGGGAGTTGCCTTATCGGTTTCACGAACAAGCGCAATACAAAAAACATGATTAGCTAAAAAGAATGAGAGGATAAAACCATGAGATTTTTATTTGCTGCCGGAGGAACAGGCGGACACATAAATCCTGCCCTTGCAGTTGCAGGAGAAATAAGAGAAAGATATCCGGACAGTGAGATACTGTTTGTGGGTTCAAAAGGAAAGATGGAACACGATCTTGTTCCGAAAGCCGGTTTTGATATAAAGACAATAAACATTTCCGGTTTTCAGAGAAAGATCTCTCTTGAAAATATTATCAGAAACATAAAGACGATTATCTATCTTCTTATTTCAAACTTCCAAGTTAAGAAGATAATCAAGGAGTTTAAACCCGATGTTGTTATCGGTTTCGGTGGATATGTAAGCGGTCCTGTTTTGCGAAAGGCTTATCAAATGGGCATACCGACAGCAATTCACGAGCAGAACGCTTTTCCGGGAATAACAAACAAAACTCTTGCAAAGAATGTGGATAAGGTTATGATAACCGTTGAAGCTGCAAGAAAACATCTTCAGCCGAAAAACGAATGTATACTTACCGGTTTGCCTGTAAGAGGAGAGATGCTCAGAGCAGACAGAGATTTTGCAAGAGCCGAAATGGGAATTAAAGATGATGAAAAGTTAATTCTTTCCATGGGTGGAAGCCTTGGAGCAAAAGCAATTAACGAGGCAATGGTTGAACTTATCAGCGCAAAAGCCGATGAGAAGAACTGCCGTTTCCTCCACTCCATGGGCAGATACGGTCTTTGGGTTCCGGACAAGCTTGAAGAAAAAGGCGTTGACCTTGCAAGTCACAAGAATATTGAAATCAGAGAATACATAAGCGATATGGACAGATGTATGTCAGCAGCGGATATGATAATATGCCGAGCAGGAGCATCAACTCTCAGCGAAATCGAAGCCTTGGGCAAGGCATCAATACTTATTCCGTCTCCAAATGTTGCGGAAAATCATCAATATCATAACGCAATGGCATTAGTTAATAACAGCGCTGCACTTATTATTGAAGAAAAAGATTTGACAGGGGAGAAGATAATCGCTCTTGCTGACGAACT
The DNA here is from genome assembly GCA_964411915.1 of uncultured Faecalibacterium sp. Classification (GTDB taxonomy): domain Bacteria; phylum Bacillota; class Clostridia; order Oscillospirales; family Acutalibacteraceae; genus UBA6857. The sequence continues at coordinate 4,491 of CAYPMB010000027.1, read as the reverse complement.
TTTGAAAGATGATAACAAGAGAAATACCCTTGCAAATAATGCGAAGGCAATGGCTATTATTGACGCAAAAGAAAAGATTGCGGATATAGTGGTTGGGTTAGGTAAAGGTAAAAAGGGATAAGAGATTGCCTTTTGCGGAATTAATGGATTGGCAAAAATGAGACGACCCGCAAGAAAACAATAATCTCATCACTTATCACTTGAGCGTAAGCGAAACTGCGTGGCGGCTCTGCTTAAAATCCACTTTCACTAAAAATCACCTTTAATCATAAAATACAAATATGAAATGATATTCCATTCCGAAGAATGATAAATAACTTCATGTTGTTATGAGAGGGTGTTTTCTGTGGATAAACTTATAATCAAAGGCGGAAACAAGCTGGGCGGTGAAATTGATGTTCACGGAGCTAAAAACAGCTCATTGCCCATTCTTGCGGCAACCGTTCTTGTTGAGGGAAAATGCGTCATACATAATTGCCCGCACCTTACAGATGTGAATGCGGCTTGTGACATTTTGTCTTACCTGGGCTGTAAGGTTCATCGGGAAGAAAACAGTTTGACCGTTGACTCCACTTGTGTGGAAAAATGGGATATTCCCGAAAATTTAATGCATGAAATGAGATCCTCCATCGTGTTCTTAGGCTCAATATTGTCACGAATGGGAAAGGCAAAGCTTTATTCTCCCGGTGGCTGTGAAATTGGGCTGAGACCCATAGATCTGCACCTGTCATCTTTAAAGTTGCTGGGTGCCGATATCGAGGAAAGCCACGGAGAAATAATTTGCCAAAGGGAAAAGGGTTTTCACGGCAATAATATCACCTTGTCTTTTCCAAGTGTTGGCGCAACTGAAAATATACTTCTTGCCTGTGCGGTGTCAAAGGGAGTAACCAATATTTTCAATGCGGCAAGAGAACCGGAGATAAGTGATCTTGTTGAATTTCTCAATAAATGCGGAGCAAAAATAAAAATTATCCCTGACGGAACTATTACCGTTGAGGGAACAGATAAACTTCACGGCTGTGAACATGAAATCATACCCGACCGAATAACTGCGGCAACTTATATGTCGGCTGTGGCAACTGTCGGGGGTGATGTGTTGATAAAGAAAGTTGATCCTATGCACCTTAAACCGGTGATTTCCGTTTTTGAACAAAGCGGCTGCATACTTAATGTGAATAAGGACACAATAAGGATCAAAAGGCAGGGGAACTTGAAACCTGTCAGAGATGTGCGTACTATGCCGTATCCCGGCTTCCCCACTGATGCTCAAGCACCGATTATGTCCATGACAACTGTGGCTCAAGGCACCAGCGTAATAGTGGAAAACATATTTGAAAGCAGGTTTAAGCATGTACCGCAACTTAAAAGATTAGGCGCAAATATTAAAATTGAGGGAAGAATTGCCCTTATAGACGGTGTGAAAAAGTTATACGGAACTAAGGTGACAGCCCCGGATTTAAGAGGGGGAAGCGCCTTGGTTGTGGCAGGTCTTGCAGCTGAGGGAGTCAGCGTTATAGACGGAATAAATCATATTGACAGAGGATATGAAAATATCGAGTCGAATTTAAGAAAAATCGGAGCAGATATAAGACGGGAGTGTGAACATGAAAGACGAGAGACGTTCAAACCAAAAAAGATCAGCTGATAGTTCATCGGATTGGCAGGCATCAAGCCGTTGGTTTGATGAGAGACAAAGCAGAATAACAACAGGTTCATATTCCCGTGATAAGCAGGAGCATTCCGCCCCGGAGAGACCTTCTGCCAATAAGGCGAGAAATCCCTGGGGAACGGGAAATAAAACTCAGCCGGCAAAAAGCAGAAAACCGGCAGAAAAAGTCTCGCCCCGTGACAAAAAGAAGAAAGACAAAGAAAGACGACAGCTGAATAAGTATTACAAAAAGAACAGAAACAGCGGTAAATCAAAGGACGAACTTCGTAGGGAGTATGCGGCTAATGCCAAGAAAAGACGCCGCCGTAAAGTCATAAAGGCACTGCTTTTCACCTTGCTTATGGCAGTTGCGGCTTTTGTGGTTTTGTCACTTACGGTTCTTTTCAAAATCGAGACGGTAAGCGTGGAAGGTGACACAAGATATTCTTCAAAGGAAATAATCGAGATGTCGCAAGTGGAAATTGGTGACAACCTTTGGTTAACCACATCGAATAAAGTGACGGAAAAAGTGTCTGTGGCTCTGCCTTATGTCAAGGGCGTTAAGGTTAAAAGAACAATACCTTCCGGTGTGATCCTTGAAGTGACAGAGACCACTCCCAAGTATTCGGTGAAAAACAAAAAGAAATATGTCCTTATAGACGAAAACGGCAAGGTTTTGGAAACTAAGGGCAAAAAAGGAAAAACAGTTCTCCTTACCGGTATTGAGTTTGAAAAGTTTGAGCCGGGTGTGAAAGCGAAAGCGATCACTGAGGAAAACTATGCCCTTGCAATGGAAATTGTCTCATACGGAGAAAGCTCCGGCTTGTCCTTTACTAAGATAGATGTGGAAAACATAAATCTGATGACCGCAATTTACAAAGGCAAAATCCGTCTGGAGTTCGGTTCGGGGGCAGACCTTGCAACAAAGATGAAAATGGCTGAAAAGATTATAAATACCCTTGAAGAAGAGAAAAACAATCAAGAGGGTGTCATCAATCTTAAAAGTGTCACAAAAGCCTTTTTCAGAGAGCAGGAGTTAAATCCCACAACAAAAGCTGAAACAACGGCAAAAGACGATAAAAATACGGATAAATCCGATAGTGGCGATAAGACCGACAATAAGAGTGACACATGAGTAACAGAGGCAAATTAAGCAATTTAATTAAAAAAGATGAAAAAATCCGCTGAACTTTATGTATAAGATTATTGAAATTCGGAAAAATATATGATATAATCATCAGGCTATTATTATAATTGCGCCTAAATGGGCGAAAAAACAAAAGAAATATCTTTGAGTACAGCGAGTTTTATTTATATAATTATGTTTGGAGGAAGTAAAATGGGTTTCGCAATTGACAATGATTACATAGCTTATAACCAGATTAAAGTAATCGGTGTAGGCGGTGGCGGCGGTAATGCCGTTAACAGCATGGTAAATGCAGGTATTGTAGGTGTTGAGTTTATCTCAATCAATACCGACCGTCAGATTCTCGAAAATTCAAAAGCTACACATAAAATTCAGATAGGCGAAAAGGCAACAGGTTGCATGGGTGCCGGTGGCGATCCGACAGTTGGCCGTAAGGCAGCAGAGGAAAGCAGAGAGGCTATTGCAGATGTTCTTAAGAATACAGATATGGTATTCATTACCGCAGGCATGGGCGGTGGTACAGGTACAGGTGCTGCCCCGATAGTTGCTGAGATCGCAAAGGAAATGGGTATCCTCACTGTGGGTATCGTTACAAAGCCTTTCAATTTTGAAGGCAGAAGAAGAATGAAACAGGCAGAAGCAGGTATCAAAGAGCTTGAAAAGAATGTGGACAGCCTTATTGTTATCCCAAATGACAGACTTCGTCTTCTCGGTGATAAGACATTAGGCGTTCGTGATGCTTTCGGTAAGGCAAACGAAGTTCTTTGGCAGGGTGTTAAGAGTATTTCCGACACAATCAAAGTTCCGGGTTATATCAACCTTGACTTTGCCGATATTAAGAGCGTTATGAAAGATGCCGGCCGTGCTCACATGGGTATCGGCAGAGGTAAGGGCCAGGATTGCGCTGCCGAAGCAACTCAGAAGGCTATCACAAGCCCACTTCTCGAAACAACAATCGAGGGTGCAAGCGGTGTAATTATAAATGTTACATGCTCATCTGATATGGGTCTTGACAAGATCGAAGAAGCAGGCGACCTTATCGCTCAGAATACACATCCGGATGCAAACATTATCTTCGGTTCTGTATTTGATGAAGAAATGGGCGATGAAATGCTCATCACTGTTATTGCAACAGGTTTCTCAAAAGAAGCACAGCAGAGCGCTCCGGAAGTTAGCCACGAAGAGCCAAAGCGTATCGTTAGCAACGATAACCCGACTTTCACTCCTGTTGAGACCGGTGAAAGAAAGATAGATTTAGGCACGGATTTCGTTAATTTATTTAATAATGCCTATAATGAAAACAAACGCAAAGAAAATCAGGATCAGAATTTGAATTCTAATTCCAATCCTAATCCTATTGCCGGTGAGTCAGTTCACGCTCCGGCAAACAATAAGCGTTCAGCATCGGTTTTTGATGATGAAGATGAGGGCGAAATTCTCCCGATCTTCAAGGGAAGAAACAATATTTTCGGCAAATAATATGAATTATCAAGAGGCTGGCAGAATATGTCAGTCTCTTGAAAAAACAGCTTGAAATAAAAAAATTCAATTTTTTTCAAAAAAGTATTGACAATCGGTGAAAAATAAGATATCATATACAAGCTGTTTGGAAACAAATGCATGTGATCCATTAGCTCAGTCGGCAGAGCACTTGACTTTTAATCAAGGTGTCCGGGGTTCGAATCCCCGATGGATC
>CAYPMB010000026.1:0-32112 GCA_964411915.1 uncultured Faecalibacterium sp. | reverse complement strand
GTGTAATATAAAATAGGTTATGTATATATTTAATGAAAGGAATTAATGATGGAACAGGATGTAGTATTCAAAAAGGTTTCCTTTGGTGGATTTGATAAAAGTGATGTAATGGATTATATTGCCGGGATAACTGATGAATTTCAGAATTATAAAAGACAAATAGAAAAAGAAAACCTTGATCTTAAAAAGAAAAATGAGGATCTTTCTCATGAAATACAGTTGCTTGAAATCGAAAAAGAAAAACTCGAAAAAGAAAACAGCCTTTTAAAAGCTGAAATCGAAAAAACTGCGGAAAAGGTGAGAGAAGATGAAAACACTCCTCATTCTGCCGAGAACTTAAAAGAGATTATTGAAAGTTTATATGAAAACATTAACGGATATATGGAAGTATTATCCGAAACCAAACACGAAACAGTTAATAACGGTAATAAAACCGATAATGAAGAAAATATAATAATCGAACCGGCTGACGATGAACTTCTGAAGCTTATCGATAAATATGTTGATTGAGGTGGAAAATATGGCTACGTATAATCTTAACACAAAAGAACTTAAAGAGAAGGCAAAAACCCTTAAAGCGGGTGACAGAGTTTACCTCTCGGGAACAGTGTATACTTCAAGAGATGCAGCTCATAAGCGCATATTTGAGGCATTGGACAGTGGCAATGAGTTGCCTTATGCTATTGAAGAAGCAGTTATTTACTATGCAGGACCTACACCCACACCGGAAAATCTTCCCATAGGTAGCTGTGGGCCGACAACATCGGGGAGAATGGACGCTTTTGCTCCAAGACTTCTTGATATGGGACTTAGGGCCATGATTGGCAAAGGTCAGAGAAGTAAGGAAGTTTGCGATGCTATCGTTCGCAATGATGCAGTGTATTTTTGTGCCGTTGGTGGAGCAGGTGCATTAGCTGCAAAATGTGTTGAAAACTGTAAGGTTATAGCTTATGAAGATCTTGGCTGTGAATCGGTTAAAGAGCTTGAAATAAAAGAGTTTCCTTTGATTGTTGCCATAGATTGTCACGGCGGAAATCTTTTTGAAAGATAAATCTGAAAATCATTCGGTTTTCTCGGAGGTCAAAATGAAAGGACATTATTTTAAAAAAATCACAGCCTTATTTCTTGCTTGTATAACAGTACTATCATGTCTGCTTTGCTGTCCTGTTGCTTTAGGTGCAAGTGATAAAGCATTTGAAAATGAAATTGCATCTTTCCCAGAAAGTTATAAGCCTTATCTTCGTGAACTTCACAGCAAATATCCTGAGTGGAAATTTGAAATGCTGGATACAGGTTTAGAGTGGACAGACGTAATTGCTGCTGAAAGCTCAAAGAACAGAAACCTTGTGCCTAAAACCGCAAGCAATCTGCTTAAGAGCAAAGCCCCCGGGGACTATAATGCAAAAACTGATACATATATCGAAAAAGATGCAGGTTGGGTTTGCGCCAACAGTATTGCTGTTTCATATTTTATGGATCCGAGAAATTTCCTCACAGAGACAGATATATTTCAATTTGAACTGCTGTCATTTTCGGATAAAATAACTGTTCAGACTGTTGAAAAAGTCCTCTCGGGTACTTTTATGGCGAATGCCAAGATAACATATTATGACAAAAACGGTAATAAAAAAACCATGTCAAATAAGTATTCCGAAGTTATATATGATGCAGGAAAGAAGTATAATATAAACCCGTGCTATCTTGCCTCTAAAATAAGAAATGAAGTTGTAACTTCAAACGGCAATGGCAGTGGTTCTGTAAGCGGAAAATATTCCGGTTATGAGGGGTATTACAATTTTTATAATATCGGTGCTTATGACGGAAAAAATCCTATACAAACAGGTTTAAAATGGGCAAGCGATACTGTCGGCACTTATGAAAGACCGTGGACAGATCCGAAAAAGTCTATATCAGGTGGTGCAAAGTGGCTTGCTGAGAAGTATATTGCAAGAGGCCAGGACACGGGGTATTTGCAAAAATTCGATGTTGCTCCATCTTCAGGTGCATCAATTTATACTCACCAGTATATGACAAATGTTTCAGGCGCTGACTCTCAAGGCTATACAACTTATCAGTCTTATAACAGCTTAAATCTTATGTCTGTTGAAAGAGTTTTCTCAATTCCTGTTTTCAAGAATATGCCCGGAAGTGACGAGCAGACAGAAAGTTTCAAACTCATTGACTCGACTAATAATAAAGGCACTGTTAATACAACAACATTAAATATGCGTGATATCCCTTCCACAAGCGGAAGTCTTGTAGTTAAAATTCCTAAGGGAACAGTTGTGACAGTGGTTTCAAAATCTAAAACATCATCTTCATATTTTAATAATTATCTCAATAATCCCTTTTGGTACAACATAGTTGTTACCTTAGACGGTAAGACTTATTCAGGATATGTAAGTGCGGTTTATATTGATTTAATAACTGTTATAAGTGTTCCGGCAAATTCAACTTTCACTTTGCCGACCGATATTAAGACAGACGAAAATCCAACATATTATTCTTCCGACTCATCTGTTATTTCAGTTAACGCTGACGGAACTTTAACCTCAAACGGCAGCGGAAGTTGTGAAATTACTGCTGTTACATCAAAGGGTGGATATGATTTCATTAAGGTTAAGGTTTCTTCAAGCAACGTTTCGAGCCTTAAAGTAACTAATTTTTCAGTTGTCGGAATTAACGGCGCAGCCAATTTGAAATGGTCAGCTGTCAGTGGCGCTGCCGGATATGATGTCTTTCTTTACTGTGGTGACAAACTTGTATCTTATAATAATGTCAACGCAAGTGAGACTTCATTGACTGTAAAAGGCTTGTCGGTTTCAAAGATTTACAATGCAAAAATCAGAGCATATAAGTTGACAGATAAGAGCAGAACCAACGGAAACTTTAGCAGTGTCGATGATTTTACGATAAATCCTGCGAAGGTAAAAAATCTCAGCTGTATTAAAATGACCGAAAACTCATTCGTCCTTGATTGGGATGATGTAAATGACATAACCGGTTATGAAGTTTATAAGTATGATGATGAATCATCAAAATATGTTTTATTTAAAAAAGTAACAAAATCTCAAGTTCAGTGCAAGACCTCCGTTCCGGGATTTTCTCGCAAGTATAAGGTCAGAGCATACAAAACAGTGGGATCACAAACCTATTACGGCAGTTATTCTTCTGTTGTAACCGGTTATACACTGTATAAGGATATTGGAAAAATAACTCAAAAAAGTTTGACTAAGACTTCCGTAACACTCAGCTGGAATAAAACTGACGGTGCAAAATCTTATGATATTTATATGTATGATCTTTCCTCAGGCGAGTATAAAAAAGTGACTTCCACCACAGATACAACCTATAAAATTGACGAATTAAGTGTCAATTCTAAGTATGAGTTTACGGTTGTTACAAACATAACATCGAGCGATAATTCGGTTAAGTATTATGGAAGTAACATAGGTATAAACACTCTGTCCAATCCACCGAAAAATCTTAGCGTAACTAATGTTACCGCTGAAAAATATACCCTCACTTGGGACAAGGTGAAAAATGCCACGGGATACAGAGTTTATAAATATGATACCGACAAAAAGAAATATGTTCTTTATACAACAGTGACAGCAAACAGTGCCGAGGTCGAGACAACTCCATTGTCAACAGACAGATTTAAAGTTAAGGCTTGCATTTATTCCGGTGGCAAAACGCTTTACAGCGATTACAGCGGTGAAATTACGGCTTTATCAGCTCCCCAAAAAGTCAAAGGACTTAAATACAGCAATGTCACAACTTCATCATACACAATTTCTTGGTCAGCTGTTAAAGGAAATATCAGAGGTTATTATATTTATAAATATAACAGTTCTTCCAAAAAATATGTATATTTAACTTCGACTTCCAAAACAAGTTATACAGTGAAAAATTTAGGTTCAGGTGAAACAGCGTCATATATTGTTAAAGCCTATGTTCTGAACGGTTCCGACAAAATTAAGAGCGAAAGTTCAGCGGCACTTGAAGTTAAAACTTTGCCGCAGGCTGTAAGCGGGGTATCAATTTCAAATCAAACCGAAACCTCATTTAAACTTAAATGGAATAAGGTGAACGGTGCAAAAGGTTATGAAATTTATGAATATGATGCTGAAAATAAAAAATATGTCCGTGTTGTAAGAACGACAAAAACTTCATATACATTTGATGACAGATCCCCAACTGAAAAGACCAAGATCAAAATCAGAGCATATCTTTATATTGGTGATGATAAGTTTAATGGTGCTTATTCATCTGTTTTCACAGCTAATACACTTCCTGCCAACACCACAAGTATCACAACTAAAAAGGTTTCTTCCGGCAAATATAAATTAAGCTGGAAAAAGGTTGAAGGAGCAGGTTATTATAGGATTTACCTTTATGACAGTAAAACAGGTAAGTATAAATATATTGACAAAACCGAAAATTGCAATTATACTCTTACAGGTATGCAAAAAGGCACACAAAAAGTAAAAATTAAAACTTGTCTTTATGTTAAGCCTGAATACTATTACTCGTCAGGTAAAGTTAAATCATTTACCGTAAATTAAAAGGTGATCAAATGAACAAATTCTTCGGACATTTCAGCACAATTACCAGACACAGGCATACTGTGATAAAACATTGTTTTAAAGCAGGAATAGGATTTCAAGGCTTGCGTCACGATTTGTCAAAGTATTCACCAACGGAGTTATTACCCGGCATAAAGTATTATATGGGAACAAGAAGTCCAAACGAAAAGGAGAGAGAACTTTTCGGATATTCAAGTGCATGGATGCATCATAAAGGTAGAAATAAGCATCACTTCGAGTATTGGACGGATTACAACATAAAAGAGAAAAAGGTAATGCCGGTTAAAATGCCGAGAAAATATGTTGTGGAAATGTTTTGCGACAGGGTAGCGGCAAGTAAGATTTACCGTAAAGAAAAATATACTGACAGTTATCCCTTGGAATATTTTTTAAACGGCAAAGATAAAAGAACCATGCACCCTGAAACCTCATCTGAAATTGAGGCTATGTTAAGAATCCTCAGCGAGAAAGGTGAAGAAGAAGCCTTTAAGTATGTAAAGGCTTATTTAAAAGGAGAATAGAAATTATGAAACCGATGTGATTTTCACATCGGTTTCATAATTATATCTAAAAATAAAACTTTACATTTGGAAAATTATCCCAATGACTGCTGCCGCTAAAATAAAAAATATAGGGTGTATCTTTTTAAATTTACTTACGCAAATAAAAATTATAACAGAAAGAATTATGCTCTTAATATTTATATATGACAGAAGTTCATTTCCTGTTGCATCTAAGTTAAAAAAAGCAATTTTCGCAACTCCAAGGCAGGCGGAAGCGATCAACCCCACAGATGCGGCTCTTAATCCGTAAAAAGCAAATTCAACATATTTTGAATTGCGAAACTTCTTGAGAATTTTTGATATGATCAAAATTATAATAACTGACGGCGTAACCAAACCTAAAGGAGCAATAAGCGTGCCTAATATACCGAAAAATTCACCTTGTTGACTTCCTATTTGATAACCGATATATGTAGCCATATTCACACCCAACGGGCCCGGAGTGGATTCGGAAATAGCGACCATATTTGAAATATCAGTTTGAGTGAACCAACCGGTAGTTTCTCCCATGGAGGTTAAAAAGGGGAGAGTTGCAAGTCCTCCTCCAATCGAAAAAAGACCGACAAAGAAAAAGCGGAAAAACATTTCAATAAATATCATTTTTTGTTTTCCTCCTTTTTCACCCTGAAAAGATTTATCACAAGTCCGCAAATTCCTGCTGAAATAACGAATATGACAGGAGATAAGTCAGTGAAAAATGAGAGCAGGGTAACGATGAAAAAAATTGCAAAAGCTGTTATATCCACAATTGATTTTTTACCTAATTTTATAACTGAGTTTGCAATTAAAGCCACAACAGCTGCTCTTATGCCACCGAAAGCCCATTGAATAATTTTGATATCCTGAAATGCCGTTAAGAAAGCCGCAATAATGCCGATTATGACAATTGAGGGAAAAATTACTCCCAATGTTGCCCAAATAGCTCCTGAAACACCTTTTATCTTGTGACCGATGAATGTCGCTGTGTTAACGGCAATAACTCCGGGAGTGCATTGGCCGATGGCGTAATAATCCATAAGTTCTTCTTGAGTTGCCCATTTTTTATTTTCAACAACTTCTTTTTGAAGCATAGGAAGCATAGCGTAACCTCCACCAAAGGTGAAAACTCCTATTTTTGCGAAAGTAAAAAACAATTCTGACAGCTTTTTCAAGCCTATTTCCTCCTTAATTTGTAATGAAAAGTTATATATACACTTGGAAAATGTCTTATTATGTATTATAATATAAATAATTAAACTATTCAATATCCGGAGTTGAGTTATTTGTCAAACTATATTTGTCCAATTTGTAAAACAGGTTTAAAATTTGTGGGAAACAGCTTTGTTTGTGAAAACAATCATTGTTTTGATATTGCGAAAGAGGGATATATTCATCTTTTGCCGGCAAATAAAATGCATTCGAAAGTTCCCGGTGACACTAAAGAAATGGTAAATGCACGAAGAAAGTTTCTTGAAGCAGGTTATTATTCTCCTTTTTCCGTTAAACTTAATGAGATAGTTTCACGCTATGCTCAAGGCGGTTTTACGGTAATTGATGCCGGTTGCGGAGAAGGGTATTATACCGGAAACCTGAAAAAGTATCTTGACAGCCTTAATATTTCCAATTCTATTTCCGGTTTTGATATATCGAAATTTGCAGTAAAAGCTGCCTCGAAAAAGTATAAAAGCATTGAGTTTGCCGTGGCGAGTATTTTTGATATTCCCGTGAAAAACGAGACGGCAGATGTTGTGATAAATATATTTGCTCCTATTGTAGAAAGTGAGTTTTTACGCATACTTAAAAAAGGCGGAAAGTTGGTAATTGCCGTTCCGGGGGAATATCACCTTTGGGGACTTAAGAGCCTCGTTTATGACGAACCTTATATTAACGAAGTGAAGCACACTGAGTATGACGGTTTTGAATTTATCGAAAGAATTGCTGTTGAAGACAATGTTGAACTTCAAGATAATGAGCAGATACAAAACATGTTTTCTATGACACCTTACTATTGGAAAACCGATGTCAAGGGAAGTAACCGTGTAAAAAACTGCAATGAACTTAAAACAAAGATACATTTTGACTTTTTGATATATGAAAAGAAATAAATTTTCAAAAAACAGTTGTATTAAATCTGTTTTTGCTTTATAATAAATTGTTACTAATTTCAGGAGGAAGTATATGTCAAAGTATTCGGTTTCGTTGAATAAGATAATTGATGACCATGGATTTGAAGCTCTTTATCTTCCGGCGGACGCCAACGAAATAATGGTGACTTCACCGGATGTTAACCGTCCCGGTCTGATATTTTCAGGTTATGAAGATTTCTTTGATCCGTCAAGAATTAACTTTATCGGCTTGTCTGAGTTTGAATTTTTGAATAACATGTCCGATGTTATAAGAAAAGTCCGACTTGAACGCTTTATGGAAAAAAAGCCGGTTGCTGTTGTTCTTACAAGAGGATTGAAGTGTCCGGACGAAATTTTGGAATTAGCGCCGAAGTATTCTGTTCCGGTTTTGACAACATCAGATACAACTTCAAGATGCATGGCTGCAATTATTGCATACCTTAACATTGAGCTTGCAGAGAGAATAACTCGTCACGGTGTTCTTGTTGAAGTTTATGGTGAAGGTGTTCTTATATTAGGCGACAGCGGTGTTGGTAAGAGTGAGGCGGCTATTGAACTTATTAAAAGAGGTCATCGACTTATTGCCGATGATGCAGTTGAAATCCGAAAAACAACAGCTAAGACTCTTGTGGGTTCTGCTCCTGACAATATAAGACACTTTATTGAAGTCAGAGGTATAGGTGTTATTAACGCAAGACGGCTTTTCGGTATCGGTTCGGTTAAAATAAGTGAAAAAATCGATATGATCGTTAATCTCGAAAATTGGGATAGCGATAAAAATTATGACAGATTAGGTCTTGAAAATGAGTATGATGAGGTTTTGGGGGTAAAAATACCAAGAACCACAGTGCCTGTAAAACCGGGCAGAAACGTTGCTTTGATCATTGAGGTTGCAGCAATGAACAACAGACAGAAAAAAATGGGATATAACGGCGCAAAAGAGCTTCTTAAAAGGCTCGGTATGCCGGCAGAAGATATGCCGGAGGATAAAATTGAAGCCTCCGTTTGGCACAACTTTAATTAAAGGAGACAGTTAAATGTATAGAATAGGTGTAGATCTTGGCGGAACAAATATTACAGCCGGAGTTATTGACGGTAACAACAAAATAATCGGCAGAGGCAGTGTGAAAACACATGCCGGCAGAGTAGCAGAAGAGATTTTTGCTGATATTGCCAAAACAATTGGTCTTGCAATTGATGATGCAAAGGTAGATATTTCCGAATGTAAAAGCATAGGTATCGGAACACCCGGTTCGGTTAATAAGGCTTTAGGTGAAATTGTGTATGCAAATAATTTAGGTTTTCATCATGTAATGGGAAGAGCTCTTCTCAATCAGTATTATGATATTCCTGTTTATCTTGATAACGATGCCAACTGCGCAGCGTTAGGTGAGGCTGTTGCAGGTGCAGGTTGCGGAAAAAAGAGCTTTGTTGCCGTGACTCTCGGAACCGGTGTAGGCAGTGGCATTATTGTCGATGGTAAAATACTCACAGGTTGCAACGATGCAGGCGGTGAATGCGGCCACATGGTAATCGTTGTTGACGGTGAACCTTGCACTTGTGGAAGAAAGGGTTGCTGGGAAGCATACGCATCAGCAACAGCACTTATCAGACAGACAAAAAATGCAATGCTTGAAGATAAAAATTCAGCAATGTGGGAACTTGTGGGCGGTGACATTAACCTTGTCAGCGGAAGAACCTCATTTGACGGTATGCGAGCAGGAGATCCTACTGCAACGAAAGTTGTTGAGCAGTATATTAAGTATGTTTCAGTTGGTACTGTTAACCTTATTAACGCTCTTCAGCCGGAAGTAGTTTGTTTCGGTGGTGGTATTTGCAATGAGCGTGATACATTACTTAATCCTATTAGAGAATATGTAGCAAAAGAGAGATATAGCCGTTATGCTGATGTTCAGACAGAGATCTGTCGTGCAGTTTTGGGTAACGATGCAGGCATAATCGGTGCAGCTCTCCTTGACGAATAACGGAGGTTTTACCTTGAGTAATTTCTATGAAGAAATAAATAATCTTTCCATAGATATAGAAAAGTCTGTTCCCATGAGCCGATATACCACTTTTAAAATCGGCGGTGCGGTCAAATATATGGTTACGCCTAAAAATCCTCTGGAAGTTTCACAGATAGTGAAAACTGCTCATAAATATGATGAGAAACTCTATGTTGTAGGTAATGGCAGTAATATGCTTATTTGCGACGAGGGTATTGATGGCGTATTTATGCATATCGGGGAGGCTATGAGCGAAATTCAGCTTATTAGTGAAAACACTATTAAGTGTTCAGCAGGAGCTTTATTGGTCAAGGTATGTAATTTTGCTTTGGAGCATTGTCTTGAAGGCATGGAAACTGCATACGGTATTCCCGGAAGTGTAGGCGGAGGTCTCTACATGAATGCGGGCGCATACGGTGGAGAGATGAAAGATTATGTTGTTAAGGCTGAGTTTGTTGACAGTGAGGGAAACTTCGGAGAATGTGATCTTTCTGATATGAAACTCTCTTACAGACACAGTGCTTTTGCCGATGACGGAAGAATTATAACTGCTGTTTATATTACATTGAAAAAAGGTTCATACGATGAAATCAAAGAGCGTATGAAAGACTATATGTTCAGAAGAAAGAGCAAACAGCCACTTGAATTTCCAAGTGCCGGAAGTGTTTTTAAGCGACCGGAAGGCTATTTCGCAGGTGCACTCATTGAAGAATGCGGATTGAAGGGCAAAAATATTGGCGGAGCTTTCGTCAGTGAAAAACACGCAGGATTTATTGTGAACAAGGGCGGGGCTACTGCTAAGGATGTCCTTGATCTTATCGAACTTTGCAAAAAAACGGTTAAATTTGAAAAAGGCGTAGAACTTGAACCGGAGATCAGGTGTTTAAGTTAACTTAACGGAGAGGTTGATAATGGAACTTGTAATAATAACGGGAATGTCGGGAGCAGGAAAATCGTCAGCGGTTAACGCTCTTGAAGATATCGGATTTTTCTGTGCTGACAATATGCCACCCGAACTTATTACAACTTTCGTTGAATTGCTTTCAAAAAGTGATAAGAAAAAGGTTGCTTTTGTGACAGATGCAAGAGCAGGCAAAAACTTTGATTATATTTTTCATGCTCTTAAGGAAATCACGGACTTAGGATATGAATATAAGTTTTTATTCATTGATGCCGATGACGGAGTTCTCGTTAAGCGCTATAAAGAAACCCGTAGAAGACATCCTGTTATGAATGAAGAAATATATTCAATAGAACAAGCGGTCAAAGTCGAGAGAACGCTAATGAAGAAGGCGAGAGAAAAGGCTGACGTTATTTTTGATACCACCGGTCTTTCTGCAATTCAGTGCCGAGTTCGTATTGCTGATATGTTTTCCGTTGCCGGAGAAGATTCCATGAGCGTTCATTGTGTTTCCTTCGGTTATAAATACGGAATACCCAAAGATGCCGATTTGGTTTTTGATGTTCGATGTCTTCCAAATCCTTTTTATATCGAGGAACTTAAGTTAAAAACCGGACTTGATTCCGGAGTGTTTGATTATGTTATGAGCTTTGATGAATCAAAGAGACTTGCTGAAAAGATATTTGATATTATAGATTTTTCTCTTCCTCTTTACAGAAAAGAGGGGAGAAGTCAGCTGGTCATTGCTTTCGGTTGCACAGGTGGTCATCACAGATCTGTTACTTTCGCACGGCTTATGTCAGAGCACTTAAAAGAAAATGGCTATAATATTAGTGTAAGCCATAGAGATGCATTAAAATAGGAGGGAGATCAATGTCCTTTTCGGCAAATGTAAAAGAAGAACTGCTTAATATAGAAATTGAAAATCCCTGCTGCTTAAAGGCAATGGCTTACGGTATGCTTTTATTCGGCAGATCCTTTAAGTTAAGCGGAATTTCAATGCTGACAGATAATCAAGCAACAGCGACTACGTATCAAAGACTGGTTAAAGAAGTTGCCGATGTAGATGTGACTTGCACGGTTTCCCCTTCAGGAAAGTATATATTATCTGTGGATAGCTTGGAAGATCGTGCAAAAGTGTTTGCTACATTTAATCTGACAGGCAAGGAAAGTTCCTTGCGTATAAATCGTTCTAATCTTACAAATGATGCTGATGATGAAGAGTTTTGTTGTTTTAGAGCCTTTGTAAGAGGAGCTTTTTTATCTTGTGGTACAATTTGCGACCCTAACAAAATGTATTCTTTAGAATTTATCGTTCAATTTCTCCGTCTTAGTGAAGACTTATTGGTTTTATTGAATGAGATGGGTGTTCAAGCAAAATCAACTCAGCGCAGAGGTGTGAGAGTTGTTTATTATAAAGACAGCGGAACTATTGAAGATGTTTTGACAATGATGGGCGCAACAATGTCCTCTATTGAAATAATGGGCATTAAGGTTTTGAAAGATGTCAGAAACAGAGTTAACAGAAGAACTAATTTTGAAACCGCCAATATTACAAGAACCGTTGCCGCTTCCATGGAACAGGTGGAGGCTATTGAATACATAGAAGAAAATATGGGCTTTGAGATGCTTAGCGAAGATTTGAAACTTATGGCGATGTTGCGGACGGAAAATCCCGATGTGAGTTTGCGTGAATTAGGGGAAATGTTCGATCCTCCGATAAGTCGTTCAAGTGTTAATCATAAACTTACTAAGTTAATAAACATTGCAAAAAAGCATAAAAAAGATAACAGTAGTACCGACCTGTGATGGGTCGGTATTTTTTAAGCGGTTTACCGCCGCGCCCGGCGGTATAGTCGGGCGGTCAGCCGAAGGCTGACGAAAAAAACTCCTCCACAGAACAGGCTAAACTTTTCTCGAAAAAACTTCTTATATCCCGTAGAAGTCTATACCGTTATTGACACATTTATTTATTTGGGGTATAATGACAAACATATATAAATTGGGGTGTTGAATATGGATCTGAATAACAAAAATGTCCTTGTAATAGGACTTGCCAGAAGTGGTATGGCAGCAATAAAGGTGCTTAAAAAACTTGGAGCGAATATCACTCTTTCAGAATCTAAGAAAAGAGAGGATATAAAAGAACTTAACTTTTTGATTGAAAACGGAGTTGAAGTTTGCGATCAAAGCATGTCAGTTTTTGAGCGTGAATATGATTTGGCCGTAAAAAATCCGGGTGTTCCTTTTGATAGCCCTATGATTAAAAAACTGGAAGAAAATAATGTTCCTGTTGTGACCGAAATTGAACTTGCCTTCAATGTCAGTAAAGCTCAAAATTACATTGCAATAACCGGAACTAACGGAAAAACAACTACAACAACGATAGTTTACGAGATACTTCGCCGTGCGTACGGTGATAAAGCGCATCTTTGCGGTAATATTGGTATACCTCTTTGTGAGATCGTTCTTAAACATAATTTACTTGAAGAAGAGGGTCATTATATAGCTCTCGAAATATCTAATTTCCAGCTTGTAAATATAGAAAAATTCCGCCCACAGTTTGCTACCATAATAAATCTTACACCTGATCATGTTGATTTTATGGGAAGTCTTCACGCATACTATAAATCTAAGACCGATATATATAAGAATATGGACGATGATGATGTTTTCCTTGTGAATGGCGATGACGAAAATGTAATTGAATATACAAAAAAGTATCCTGTAAATTGCAAGACAGTCACATTCAGCCTTGACAAAAATGACACCGATGTTGCAATCAAGGACGGTTATATTTGTGTGTTTGGCGAGAAAGTTCTTCCCACGGAAAAGGTGAGGCTTGTCGGTAAACACAATATGCAAAATGTTATGATCGCTGTTGCTTTGACAAAACTCAGCGGTATTGACAATTCATCTATTTTAGACGCAGTCTCTTCTTTTACAGGTGTTGAACATAGAATTGAATTTGTGAGAGAATTACATGGAGTTAAGTATTTCAACGATTCTAAAGGCACTAATACCGATGCAACGATAATCGCTCTTAAATCCTTTGACAGAGGCGTTATTTTACTTGTCGGTGGTTTCGAAAAAGGTCTTAGCATGAACGAAATGAAAAAGCATTTGGGCTGTGTTAAAACTGTTATCGGTTATGGTGCTTGTGGTCCGAGGCTTGTCAAGGAGTTAGTTGGAGATGAGGGTATTGTGGTAAATAATCTTGAGGAAGCGGTAGCCCGTGCATACGGCATAGCAACTTCAGGAGACACTGTTCTTCTTTCACCGACAACAAGTTCTTTTGATCAATACAGTTGTTTTGAAGAAAGAGGAGATCATTTCAAAAAACTTGTTTCTCAATTAAACTGATCGAGGTTTATATATGAATAATAACTATATTGGAGTTTTCGATTCAGGCTTAGGCGGTCTCACTGTCGTTAAAAGTCTTGTGGAAACGATGCCTTATGAAAATATTATATATTTTGGCGATATTGCCCATGTTCCGTACGGTTCCAGATCAAAGGAGCAGATAACGGAATATGTAATGCAAGATGTTAACTTTTTGATGAAACATAATATCAAAGCTGTTGTTATCGCTTGCAACACTGCTGATTCCATTGCAAGAAAAAAAGTTGAAGAGTTTTGCACGGTTCCTGTTTACGGAGTTGTTGAACCGGCGGCAAAACTTGCCTCAGAAACTTCACAAAACGGAAAAATCGGTGTTATCGCCACCAATGCAACCGTCAATAGTGGTGCTTACAAAACAGCAATAAAAAAATACGCTCCTAATGCTGAAGTTTATTCAGCTGCATGTCCTTTGCTTGTGCCTCTTGTTGAAGAGGGGAGATTCCATCGTGGGGACGAAGTTGTTGAAACAGTAGTTAGAGAGTATCTTGAACCGTTAAAAAACGCAGGTATTGATACATTGGTTTTAGGTTGTACTCATTATCCGTTGCTTATGGATATAATCAGTGATATAGTACCCGGTGTGAAGATTATAAGTTCCAGTGAGGCGGCGGCAAGATGTGTGAAATCAGCTCTTGAAAATCAGAACTTAGATAATAAATGTAATCCGTCACCGGACAGACAATATTATGTAAATGATGCAAAGGACGATTTTGAAAAAAATGCCTCTCTCTTTATGGGCAGAACTTTAGAGAGCAGAGTTATACAAGTTGATACCGATAAATAAAAAATGTACTGTAAGAGACTTTTGTTTTTTACAGTGCTTTTTTTAGGGCTTGTGGAAGCGGGCAGCCCGGGGGCGAAGCCCCAATGCGAAGCATTGGGGGAGCACGGCTCCGCCGTGCTCGTTTGTGCCTACGGCACAAACCTTCGCCCACGGGAACTTCCATCCTGCACAAATAACATAAAATCCCACCGCTAAAAGCGGTGGGATCACTGTTTATTTATTCATAAAATTTACTTGATAGCAAAGAGTCATCAAGCTGTCTGATAAGTGAACATTCTCAACACATACATTCGGATATTTAGCCTTAATATCGATATGGGTGAAATTCCAAAACGCCTTAACCCCCAGATTAACAAGGGAATCGATAAGCTCCTCGGTTTCCTTAGTGTTGGGAACACACAAAACTGCAACAATTGGTGAATTATCCTTGCAAAATTTCTCAAGGTTTTTGGTTGATTGCACATGAAGATTTCTGATTTCGGAATTAAGCAGAGCATCGTCACTGTCAAATATACCAATCACATTAAAACCTCTCATCTCAAAAGACATGTGCCTTGCGATAGCTTGTCCTAAATTACCTGCACCGATAAGAATGGTCTTGTTTTGCTTGTTAACTCCGAGAATTGAACCGATTTCTTCATGAAGAAGACTTACATTATAACCGTAACCCTGCTGACCGAAACCGCCAAAACAGTTAAGATCCTGTCTTATCTGGGAAGCAGTTAAACCCATCTGCCTTGAAAGTTCAAGTGAGGAAATTCTTTCTATATTTTTATTTTTTAAACTGCCTAAAAACCTGTAATAACGAGGTAAACGCTTTATTACAGACATTGAGATGTGCTTTTTGCTTTCCATTATGTTCTCCCTCAATATGTTCATCTTTTTAACAATGTATATTGTAAACTAAAATAATTTTTTTGTCAATATTTTAAGTGAATGGTTGATGATTTTACAATAATGTGGTATAATCACATGAGGTAAATTTGTCTGGCAATTTTAGCTTAAATTAAGTATTCTGCTAAAGAAAATATAAAATAAAGGATGAAGGATTATGCTTGAAACAATTAAAATTATTTTATTATCAATCGTCAACGGCTTAACAGGCGCTTTGCCTGTTTCCTCATTGGCTCATTTTTCTCTCTTGAAAGAAGTTTTCGGTTTTACCGATGAAAACTTTAACGCACCATTTTATTATGCGGTTTTTTCTTTGGGAACAGCTTTAGCTCTTTATCTTCGTTATTTTAATATGCATAGAAATATCATCAAGAATGTATTTAAATCAGATGATAAACTTACAAGTAATAAGCAACATGCATATAAGAATGCGGGAAAGAATATTATTTTTTCTCTTATACCATTGATTGTGTTGTTGATTCCCATCAGCAAGAAGAGAGTGTTCGGTTCTTTGAATACATATTTTTTAAGCGAAGGAAGCCTTATATTTGTCGGTATTGCAAGTATCTTTTGCGCAATCCTTATGTTTATTTCATTCTGGTATCTTAATCTTAATAAGAAAAAAGTTAATTTGCTTTCTTCAAAAGATGCGGTCGCTTTCGGAATTTATCAGCTTCCTGCTTATATTTTCCCCGGTTTTTCCCATATTGGAATAGGATCTTCAAGAACAGCAGTATCTGATATTGATATTAAAAATATTCTTAATGAAACATATCTTTATGTTGCACCGGCTTATTTGATAGTAAACCTTTTCAGAACAATATATTACGGTGTCACTGCAACTCAGATCAATGTTTTGGCAGCTGTGATCGGCTTGATAATCAGTTTTGCTCTTTCGGTTTTGATACTCAATGTTGTTAAAAGATTTACTCAGAAAACATATACAATTTTTACTGTTTACACTTTTGTTTTCGGTGTAGTGGTGACGATAACATCTTTAATTCAGATGTTTGCTTAAATTACATTATAGCTTATTATTATTTCAGTGTATGCAACTTCGGTTGTTTTACGCTTATTTAGTGGTGGAGAAATACCTTGTGTGGTTCGCCTGTCTTCACCTTGATTGGAGGAAAAAATGGCGGAAAAAAAGAAAACGGCATCATCGGCCGGTACTAAAAAGAAAAATACTAATAATACAAATAAAAAAACAAATACAAACAGCAAGGCCAAAAATGATAAGACCAACAAAAAAGTTGAAAAACAGTCAGTTATCGAGGAAATCAAGTATGTTGGCAATGAGAGTAAAATACCTAAAAGCTATGAAGACAAACAGCAGTTTTATGCTATATGCTTTATAGGAATAGGAATACTTTTATGCTGTTTCGCTTTTATACCCGGCATTAAAGTTTGGGCAAGCATCAGAGGGGCGCTTTTTGCTCTCTTTGGTATTGGATATTATTTGCTTACTGCACTTATGTTTGCTTTCGGTATACTTGCTGCTACCAACAAAATATTTAAAAGTCCTGCAAGTTTTGTTTGTCTCAGTTTATCCTTGACAACTTTGTTTTCAGGAATTGTCCATATTTGTGTCAACTCAGTTGTTTTAGGAGGAACTTCAGAATGGTGGAGTCAGCTTAAAGAGGCGGCTTCAATCGGCTGGCATGTAAGCAGTGAAGGTATACACATGACGGGCGGTATACTTGGTGGTGCTGTTGGCGGTATGTTTTTGCAAGGTTTCGGTAAAGAGGGGGCAGTTGCAACCTTAAGTATTTTGACGATTGCAAATATAATGTTCCTCACAGGACTTACGTTGAATATAATCGGAAAATCAATTAGTGAAGTATTTTTGAAGCTTAAAGAAAAAAGTGAAGAAAGAAAAGCAATTCGTGAACAGGAAAGGGAAGAAATTGCCCGCCGCCGAGAAGAAGAACGCCTTAGAAAAGAGGAAGAAGCTGAAATTATCAGCAAAGCAATGAAAGCGGAGCAGGAAACTTTCAATTCACCTGAAATTCATGATGAAATTAAAAGTGAATCGAAAGTAAACATAGATATTCCTTTTGAGACAAAAAGTGTAGAAGAAATTTTCAAAAGTGTTAAAACCGAGAATGAAACTAAGGCTGAAAGAGATCAGTTGTTCAATTTTGATGAGGCTGTGGATCTATCTGATAATGATAATCCTATCGCATCTTCGTCGAATCCAAGTTTCAGATTCACTAATCCGTCAACATTTGAAAATAAAGATGAAATAACAAATCCCTTTATCCATGTTAAAGAACAACCGGCAAAGCCTAAAGAAGAAAATACTGTTTTTCATGGAGAGCAATTAGCTTTTGCTGATGATGAAGCAGAAAAAATTGTTGAAAAGGCCAACAAAGAGGCTAATGATAAGCAACTTGAAAACATGGAATCAGTTAAAAGTTTCAAGGACTCCAAGGATAAGAAAAAGGTTGAATATCAACTTCCACCTATATCCTGTCTTAATCAGCCTAAATTTAAAAGCGGTGATGATTTTACAGGCGAAATGAGAACAACTTCACAGAAACTTGTCGACACATTGAAGAGCTTTGGGGTTGAAACAAATCTCGTGGGTGTGTGCCGTGGCCCATCTGTTACTCGATATGAACTTCAACCGGCTCCCGGTGTAAAAATCAGTAAGATTACTAATTTATCTGATGATATTGCTCTTAGTTTGGCAGCGTCCGGTGTAAGAATTGAGGCACCCATTCCAAATAAATCCGCTGTCGGCATTGAAGTTCCAAATAAAACAAAGTCAATGGTAACCTTGAGAGAAATTATTGCCTCTCCGGAATTCCAAAATGCAAAAAGCAAGTTAAATGTTGCTTTAGGTAAGGATATTACCGGTAATGTTACCTGTGCAGATCTCGCAAAAATGCCTCACTTGTTGATTGCCGGCACAACCGGTTCAGGTAAATCTGTTTGCTTGAACGGTATGATCGCAAGTATTCTTTATAATGCAACTCCATCAGAAGTCAAACTGCTTATGATCGACCCGAAACAGGTTGAATTTTCTGTTTATAACGGAATACCGCACTTGTTGGTTCCGGTAATTTCAAATGTGAGAAAAGCTGCGGGTGCATTAGCATGGGCGGTAACTGAAATGGAAAACAGATATAAAGCATTTTCAGAGTGCGGAGTGAGAGATATTGCAGGCTTTAATAAATACTGTGCCGATCATCCCGAACTTAAGTTTATGCCCCAAATTGTAATATTTATTGATGAACTTAACGATTTGATGATGATATCACCGAAAGAGGTTGAAGATTCAATTTGCCGCTTAGCACAAAAAGCCCGTGCGGCTGGTATGCATTTGGTTGTTGCAACTCAGAGACCTTCAGTCGATGTTATCACAGGTATCATTAAAGCTAATATTCCAAGCCGTATATCCCTTTCTGTTTCATCACAGGTTGACTCAAGAACTATCCTTGATATGATAGGCGCTGAGAAACTTTTAGGTAACGGTGACATGCTTTATAACCCTGTGGGTAATTCTAAGCCAACGAGAATACAGGGTGCTTATCTCTCTGAAGAAGAGATCCTCAGAATTGTGGATTTCATAAAGTCACAAGTAGAAACCGATTATGATGATGAAATCATGGAGGAAATCGAAAGACAAGCTGCAGCTGAAAAGAAAAAGGGCTCAACAGTTGAAGAGAGTGACGGAGAGGAAAGAGATGAAATGCTTGAATCAGCAGTTGAAGTCGTGGTTGAATTAGGTCAAGCAAGTACAACTCTTTTACAAAGAAAGTTAAGGCTCGGTTATGCAAGAGCAGCACGAATTATGGATCAACTTGAGACAAGCGGTATCGTAGGTCCATCGGAGGGCAGTAAGCCGAGAAAGGTTCTTATAACAAAGGCGCAGCTTTTAGAGATGAAAGCCTATGCAGATAATGTTAATGAAAGTGACGAATAAGGAATTATAATTATGAGTTTTTTACCTGTTACAGTTGAAGATGTGAAAGAAAGAGGATGGAACGATATTGACTTCGTCTATGTTTGCGGCGATGCTTATGTTGATCATCCCAGCTTTGGTATGTCAATTATAACCCGAATTCTTGATGCTCGTGGATATAAGGTAGCTGTAATTTCTCAACCGGATTGGCACAGTTGTAAAGACTTTAAAAGATTTGGCAAGCCGAGACTTGCCTTTCTTGTTTCATCCGGAAATATAGATTCGATGGTTGCTCATTATACAGCGGCTAAGAAAAAAAGAAACAAAGATGCTTACACTGCCGGTGGTGAAATTGGAAAAAGACCGGATCGAGCAGTTATCGTTTATTGCAACAGAATAAGAGAAGCCTATGGTGATGTACCTATAATTATCGGAGGTCTTGAGGCCTCATTAAGACGATTTGCCCATTATGATTATTGGGACGATAAAATTCGCCGATCAATTATGTTTGATTCTCAGGCTGATTTACTGATTTTCGGTATGGGTGAAAATCAAATTATTGAGATTGCAGACAGACTTAACAGCGGTGAAAATGTGGAGACAATGCGAGATATAAAAGGCACTTGTTATGTATGCGATGTTAGAGAAACTCCTTTAATGGGTGCAGAATGTCCCTCGTTTGAAATGGTCAGTGAAAATAAAAAAGATTATGCAGTTTCATGCCGTATACAGCAAGATGAACAAGATCACATAAGAGGCAAACTTATTAAGCAAAGGCATGGCAACAAGATGTTAGTTCAAAATCCACCTATGCCTCCATTGACTCAAGAAGAACTTGACTGGGTTTATTCCCTTGATTATATGCGAGATTATCATCCTTCTTATGAAAGTTTGGGTGGTGTTCCGGGAATTGAAGAAGTTAAGTTTTCAATTACCCATAACAGAGGTTGTTTCGGTGCTTGCAATTTTTGCTCCATCGCTTTTCATCAGGGAAGATTTGTAACCACAAGAAGTAAAGAATCTCTCATTGAAGAAGCTAAGAAATTAACACAAATGCCTGACTTTAAAGGATATATTCACGATGTGGGAGGTCCGACAGCGAATTTCAGAAGAACTTCATGTGATGTTCAGCTTAAGAATGGCTTATGCAAAGGTAAGAAGTGTTTAGCACCGACACCGTGTAAAGCTTTAATTGCAGATCACACTGAATATATTGATATTTTACGCAGTTTGAGAAAATTACCGAAAGTGAAGAAGGTGTTTATCCGTTCGGGTATTAGATATGACTATATGCTGAAAGATAAGGACGATACATTCTTCAAAGAATTAGTTAAATATCATGTCAGCGGACAGCTTAAGGTTGCCCCGGAACATTGCTCTGCAACTGTTCTTGATAAAATGGGCAAGCCTCATATTGAGGCATATATTGAGTTTTCTAAAAAGTATTTTCAGCTTTCATCAAATGCGAATAAAGAGCAGTATCTTGTTCCTTATCTTATGTCATCTCATCCGGGATCGACTCTTGATGATGCTATTGAACTTGCTCAGTTTTTGAAGAAAAGACGAATAAGACCTGAGCAAGTGCAGGATTTTTATCCCACACCGGGAACAATTTCCACCTGTATGTTCTACACCGGTCTTGATCCTTATACATTAAAAGAAGTGTATGTGGCAAAGACACCTAAGGATAAGGCTATGCAGCGAGCATTATTGCAATATTTCAATCCTAATAACAAGGAACTTGTTGTTGAAGCCTTAAAAAGAGCCGGCAGAACAGATTTAATAGGTACAAGACCTGAATGTCTTGTAAATGTGCCGAATTTCAGAAACAATAATAACAGAAGTATTTATAAAAACGGCACTCAAAGGAGAGATAACAGATATGGCAAAAAGAAAAAAGGCAGATAAGACGAAAATAGTCTTTTATATAATTGCTGTTGTTGCAGTTATATTTGCTTGGATAAGCAGAAGTGATTATGGAAATATTAACTCTAATCTGACTTTAGATGAAAATAGTATAGCTGTTCACTTTGTTGATGTGGGTCAGGGAAATTGCACTATTATTCAGTCAGGCAATGAGGGTGTTCTTATTGATGCCGGTGAAAGAGAATATGCGGCTGATATTTTGAAGTTTCTCGAAGAAAACGGAATAACTCACTTGAAATATGTTATTGTGACTCATCCTCACAGTGACCATATTGGCGGTATGGCTGCTGTTCTTGAAAATATTGAAGCTGAGGAGATTTATTTTCCGTATATTGTTGATAAATATGCTCCAACAAGTAAAACATATTTGAATCTTTTAGAGACTGTGGATAATCATAATATAAAAGCCTATTTTGTCAGTGAAAATACAGCCTTGTCTTTCAAAAATGTTATGCTTACACTGATTTCTCCCGTAGAGCAAGTCAGAGGTTTTAACAATATGTCACTTCTTGTAAAAGCTGATTATGGAGATATTTCCACTATGATTTTGGCAGATGCGGAAAACAGGGAATTGGAGTCGGTTCTTAAAGCTAATCCGACATTTGATTTTTCTTGTGAAGTTTACTTAGTTCCTCATCACGGAAGCAACACATCACTTTATGAAGATTTCCTTTATCAGTTAAATTCTCGTAATGCCGTAATATCTTGCGGTTTAAACAATTCATACGGTCATCCTCATGTTGAGGTTGAGCAATTCCTTCAAAGCAATAATATCAGAACATTTAGAACTGATGATGACGGAACAGTTACCATGATAACAGATGGTAACGAGTATAACATTAAAACGGAAAAGGGTACTGAGTGATGAGAAAACTTTGTGTTGACAGAATTATCGGTGATATCGTTGTATGCGAGGAAGAAGATCTCACCATGATAGAAGTTAAAAGAGAGTGCATACCTTTTGATGTTTATGAAGGCTGTATTCTTTTAACAGATGGTGAAAGCTATTTTCAGGATAAATCCGAAGAAGAAGCAAGAAGGCAGAGAATTATCCAACTTCAAAATAAACTGAAAAATAAAAAGTAATTATAAAAGTAATCACTCCATAGATTTATATGGGGTGATTATATGAATAAACCGAATTATTCTGTTTTCAGACTGACAAGGGTGCTGACAATGTTATGCATGATTGTTGTCTTGTCTGTTGGGATATATTCAACTTTTTTAGCTGTCAGACAAACGTTTTATAAATATGCTGTTAGTTCTAACATACAAAATTTATCTCCAACCATAATAATTGATGCCGGTCACGGTGGGGAAGATGGAGGAACACAGTCAGCCTCAGGCATTCTCGAAAAAGACATCAATTTATCAATATCTCTTACATTAAGAGATATATTTGATTTTTTTGGATTTAATACAGTTATGACACGTGAAACTGACAGACTTATTTATGACCCGGGAAATGAGGGGATAAAGAATAAGAAGGTATCGGATATTCATAACAGGCTGGCGATTACAAAGAAATACACAGGGAGTATTCTTATAAGCATACACCAAAACTATTTCACGCAAAGCAAATATAATGGTGCTCAGACTTTCTATTCAGTGAATAATCCGGAAAGCGAGAAACTTGCTCTGAGCATACAAAAAAGCATTGTGTCTTTAATGCAACCTGAAAATCAAAGGGAAATTAAGCCGACAGGTGATGAGATATACTTGCTTTATCATGCTGAAAATACGGCTGTAATGGTAGAATGCGGTTTCTTATCAAATCCCGAAGAAGCGGAAAAATTAAACGATGACAGTTATAGAAAAGAGATGGCACTTGCAGTGTTTGCGGGTACATATAAATACTATTGTAAGAGATGAGGGAATAATAAAATGGCTAAGACAAAATCTGTTTATGTTTGCAGCAATTGTGGCTATGAAACCGCAAAATGGCTTGGACAATGCCCTGAATGTAAGGAATGGAATACATTAAACGAAGAAACTAGGGGGCCTGCCTTCGAGAATAAACTTAAAGGCACTTCATCATTTAATAATAATCTTTGCATGTATTCTCTCAAAGATATAAAACCTAATAAAGAAGTAAGATATAAGACCGGTATGAGTGAACTTGACAGAGTATTAGGTGGAGGACTTGTTAACGGTTCTTTGGTGCTTTTAAGCGGTGATCCCGGTATTGGTAAGTCAACTTTACTTTTGCAAATATGTCAGTTTCTCGGAAATGATAAAAGCGTTTTATATGTTTCCGGCGAAGAGTCTTACACTCAAATTAAATTAAGAGCAGAAAGGCTGAATGTAACAACTGAGAATCTTTATATTCTGTGTGAAACAGATGTGCAGGGGATCGGTGAATTTATAATAACAAGAAAGCCTGATCTTGTCATCGTTGATTCGATACAGACAATGAATTTTGCTGATTTGCAGTCATCTCCCGGTAGTGTGGCTCAGGTCAGAGAATCCACAAATGTGTTTCTCAGAGTTGCTAAAACTCAAAATATACCGATTATTATTGTCGGTCATGTTAATAAAGACGGTAATATTGCAGGACCGAAGGTTCTTGAACATATAGTTGATGCGGTTTTGTATTTTGAGGGTGACAGAAATATGTCATTCAGAATACTGAGAGCTGTAAAAAACCGATTTGGTTCAACCAATGAGATTGGTGTTTTTGAAATGCTTGATGTGGGATTGAGAGAAGTTCAAAATCCATCTGAAATGATGATTTCCGGAAGACCGAAAAATGTATCCGGTACTTGTATAACGAGTGTTATGGAAGGTTCAAGACCACTTCTTGCTGAAATTCAAGCTTTAGTTACACCGACAGGTTTTGGAAACCCAAGAAGAATGTCGACCGGATTTGATTATAATCGACTTGCAATGATTATCGCTGTTCTCGAAAAGCGAGCCGGATATTATTTCAATAATATGGACACATATATAAATGTTGTTGGCGGCTTAAGAATCGATGAGCCTGCTGTTGATTTAACTATTGCTTTATCTCTTGTTTCCTCTCTTAAAGATGTTCCTATTGATGATAAGGTAATAGCTTTCGGCGAAATTGGTCTTGCCGGTGAAGTCAGAGGCGTTTCAAACTGTGATCAGAGAATAACCGAAGCCGCAAGATTAGGTTTTACAAAGTGTGTTATACCAAGGCAGAACTTGAGAAATGTTTCAAAGAAAACTCTTGATATGATTGAAGTCATAGGTGTAACAAATGTGAGAAGAGCGTTTGAGGCAATACATGAATAAATTTATAGAAAGCCCGAATTTGCCTGGGGGCAGGGTACAAACCGTTCTTTTGGGAAATCATCCTAATGTAATTGAAAAAATCGAGAAAATGGGCATTAACTGTCTTGTTTTCGATGATAATAACTTAATTGATATATCGGTCAAAAACCATGGTGATATGGCAGCTTGCTATATGGGTCAAGGAAAAATTTTTGTTGACAGAAAACAAAACAAAGTTATAGCTCAACTAAGAAAAATGGGCATGGATGTACATATTCCAAATCGGGAGTCAATTGGTGAATATCCGAATGATGTGGTATTGAATTGCGCTGTTTTCAGCGAGAATATGATATATTCAAAAAAAGGAACTGCCAAAGAGATAGTTGATATGGGACTGAACAAAAGGTGTTTTGCCGTTAAACAGGGATATTGTCGCTGTTCAGTTTGTCCAATCGATGAAAATGCAATTATAACAGATGATATTAGCGTATATAGTTCTGTTAAAGATTTTATTGATGTTCTTCTTATTGAAAAGGGAGATATAATCCTAAACGGAAAAGATTATGGCTTTATTGGCGGTGCAACCGGTAAAATCGATAAAGAAACTTTGCTTTTTTTCGGCGATATAGAAACCCATAGGAACGCGGTACAGATTAAGAAGTTTTTAGAAGAACATGGCGTTAATTATATTAACCTGTTTAAAGGGAATTTAGTTGATATTGGCGGAATTATACCTATAACTCTAAAATGAAATTTGTTCTTTGGTAGGGGAAATTGAGGTGGCGGTTGGATACGGGGCGAAGCCCCGATGCCTCTGGCATCGGGTGAGCACGGCGCAGCCGTGCTCGTTTGGGCCTGCGGCCCAAACCTTCGCCCCGAACTGCCCTCCTGCACAAACTATAAAACCGAGCTGTAAAAACTTGCGTTTTTACAGCTCGGTTATCGTATTTTAAACTAAAAAAACTCAACATCAAATACTGCTTGCAAAGTATTTGCCGATATCTGTTTCGAGATATTTCTCAGTTTTGCCGAAGAATAATTGCTTGTTTTGCAAGTGGAGAATGTGTGTCGAGCTTTGAATGGCGCTTTTAATGTCATGAGAAACCATAATGATCGTAATTCCCGATTCTACATTAATTCTGTTTATGAGTTTATAAAAATCGTTTGTTACTATTGGATCAAGACCTGTTACAGGTTCATCGAGAAGAAGAATGCTTTTGGTTGCACATAAAGCCCTGGCGAGTAAAACTCGTTGCTGTTGGCCACCGGAAAGCTCTCTGTAACATTTATCCTTAATATCATATATCTGGAGCTTTTCCATGTTCTCTTTCGCTCTTTCCTTTTGTTCCTTGGTGTAGAATGGGGTAAAGATTTTTGAAGAATTAAGGCAACCGGATAAAACAACTTCTTTAACCGATGCGGGAAAGTCTTTTTGAATTGCACTTTGCTGAGGCAAATAACCAATTTGATTCTGCTTTAGTCCGTCACCAAAAACGATTTCACCTCGGGAGGGTTTGATTAAACCTAAAATTGCTTTAATCAGGGTGCTTTTACCGGAGCCGTTTTCACCGACAATGCACAAATAATCATTTTCGTTTACATGAAAGTTTATTTCCGAAGCAATTTCCTTTCCGTCATAAGCAAGGGAAACATTATCGCACTTTATAAGACTCATCAGTTTATTGCCTCCTTTAGGTTTTCAAGATTTTTCTTCATAAGCTGTAAGTATGTTACACCACTGTCAAAATCAGCTTTTGCAACATTGTGGCAAGAATGAAATTCCAGTATTTTCGCGCCGGTTTCATTGGATATGGTTTCAGCCACATTTTGATTTGAATTTTCTATTGTGAAAATTACGGAAACGTTGTCTTCTTTGATTTTGTCTATAATATAACGAATGGTTTTAGCACTTGGTTCTGTATCATGTGAGCAACCGGGAAAAGCCGCTATATAATCAAGTCCGTATTCTTCGACAAAATATCGGAACGGAAATCTGTCTGCAAAGACTAAAGTTTTTGTTTTCCCTTTACTTACTGCATCTTGGAAATCTTGATGCAGTTTTTTGATTTCATTTATATATGCAGATGAGTTATTTTCATAATATTCTTTGTTTTCTGAATCAATTTCGATTACAGCTTTTGTTAATTCTTCGATTATTTCTATTGCATTTAAAGGAGAAGTCCAAACATGCTCGTCATATTCTGCATCATGATGATGGTGTTCGTCTTCGTTTTCTTCATGCACATGGTCACCGTTTTTGTCATGAACATGATCGTTTTCCATTCCTTCGATTATTTCTTCTTCGTAAAGTTCGCATATATCCATCATAGATATGATTTTCAGGCTGTCAGTGTCAATGGAATCGAGAACTGTATCCAGCCATTCCTCTGATTCACCGCCTCCGTATATAAAAATATCAGCATTTTTTATGTTGATTATATCTTGCGGTGTGGGTTCATAAGAGTGAATTTCCGAGCCTGCCGGCATCAGCATATCAACTTGACCTTTTTCACCGACAATTTGTCGGGCAAAATCATATTCTGCAAACATTGCCGCAACTATTTTTACTTTTCCGTTTTCAGCGTCAATGCCTGAATTGTGGTTACTGCAAGCAACCAAACCCGAAAGTATAATGCATACTAATATTATAGATACTATTTTCTTCACAGTATATCCTCCTATGGTAGCAATAAGAAAATTATACATTAAAAATAGGGGAAAGTAAAGTTAATAAAATTAAAATATCTGCACACCAAAGTGATGTGCAGATAACAATATATGTTAGTTTTCAACGAAATACTGTCTGTACCAAAGAAGGAAAGAATAGATAGACCATATTCTCTTCATGTTCTTTTCTTTGTCATTCTTGTGGTTTTCAAGAAGAGAAAGGATATACTCCTGATTGAAGAACAAACCGGCTTCATCACTTTCAAATTCAGCTTTAACCATGTTGTAGTATTTATCTTGTTTAAGCCAATCGTTGAGAGGTACAGGAAAGCCTTTTTTACGCATCTGGGCAGTTTTTGGAGGAAGTTCCTTTGCCGCAGCGCCACGAAGTGCAATTTTTGTGGTTTCCTTTCCAACTCTGTATTTTGAAGGGATTTGAAGTGCAACTTTGAGCATCTCCTTGTCAAGGAATGGAACACGAAGTTCAAGAGAGTGAGCCATGCTCATTCTGTCTGCTTTTACAAGAATATCCTGAACTAACCATGTTTTGATGTCAACATATTGCATTTTTGTTATATCATCTTCATCTTTAACTTTGTCAAAATAAACTTTGGTGAATGTTTCCGGCTTTTCAGCAGGGATATTCGGAGAAAGAACTTTATCACGCTCTGTATACGGATAAACATAATTGTTTCTAATGTATCTTTCTTCAATGGGTTTAGCGCCATTAATAAGGAATCGCTTGCCATGAACTCTCGGAAGATGTTCAGCAAATGATGCGGCACCTTTTCTGAGAATGAGAGGTAATTTCTGGTATGCCTCAAAATCAAGTGGTTCTCTGTAATAGTGGTATCCACCAAAAAGTTCGTCAGCTCCTTCACCACTTAAAACTACCTTTACCTGTTCTGCAGCTTTTTGCGCAAGGAAATAGAGAGCAAGGGCAGATGGGTTGGGGAGAGGCTCATCCATGTGATACTGAACCTTCGGTGCAACTTCAAAATACTCATCGGCAGAAATTTTCTTGGAATATAATTTTACGCCAACATGATCGGCAAATTCTTCTGCAAATGAAAGTTCACTGTATTTCTCTTCCTCAAAACCGACTGAGAAAGTTTTGACATTGTTTCTCTTTGCAACTTCATTAACCACATAACTTGAGTCAACACCGCTTGAAAGGAAACAGCCAACTTCAACATCACTGATTCCGTGAGCAATTGTGGAAGCTTTGAAAGTTTCGTCTATAATATCTTCCCATTCCTCCAATGTCTTGCTGTTATCAATATCATACTTTAATTCGTAATAAGGATTAGTTTCAAACTTTCCATTTTCATAAGTGAAGTATGAAGCAGGGGGGAGTTTGTAAACATTTTTGAAGAGAGTTTCTTCATTTGGAATATATTCAAAACAGAGATATTCAGGTATTCTTTCATTGTTTAACTCCTTTTTAAATTTAGGATTTGAAAGGAAAGACTTGATTTCTGAACCAAACATGAAAGTTTCACCGTTGAGATAATAGAAGAAAGGTTTAATGCCGAAGATATCTCTTGCACCGAAAATTTTCTTCTCCTTTTTATCCCAAATAACAAAAGCAAACATACCTCTGAGTTTAGTTAAAATATCTTTTCCATATTCTTCGTATCCGTGAAGTACAGTTTCAGAGTCTGACTTTGTTTTGAAAATATGCCCTTTTTTTATAAGATCTTCTCTGATTTCTTGATAGTTATAAACTTCTCCGTTATAAACCAAAACCTTTGATCCATCTTCGTTTATAATCGGTTGACTTCCGCCTTCAAGGTCAATGATGCTCAATCTTCTAAAACCGAGAGAAATGTCATTATCTACATAATAATCGTCCTGGTCGGGACCTCTGTGAATAATTCGGTCAGCCATTTCTCTGACGATCTTATTATTCTCATCTTCACTGAGTTCGTTTAAAAATCCAACAAAACCGCACATATAGTTTACTCCTTAATTTTTTTACCGCATAAGGTGATACACTCTCTGGCGAGTGCCTGCATTGCGTCAATTATATCATTATTTTTTTGTGTCAAATCATTGTCTCTGTTGATTACGGAAAGCTCCGTGCAACCGAGAATTATGCCGTTGCAGCCTTTGTTCCTAAGCTCTTGGATAATTTCCATGAAACCTTCAAAATCAACTGTTTTGCCTGCTTTTACTTGATTATAAATAATATCCATGATCTTGTTTTGGCTGTCTTCGCAGGGAGTCACACATTCAAATCCTTTGCTTTCAATCACTTTTTTATATACACCGCTTTGTATAGTTCCGTCAGTGGCAAGAACGCCTATTTTCTTGACTGAGGGTATTTTATCGGCAGTATATTTTACAGTAGATTCTATCATATTGATGATAGGAATGTTAACAGCTGACTGTATTTCGTCATAAAAGTAATGAGCTGTGTTACAGGTCATTACCGCAAAATCACAGCCTGCATCTTCAAGTTTATTCATACCTTGAATGATAAAAGGTAAGGGATTAACATCTGTCTTTTTTAAAATATAATCCGTTCGATCAGGTATAAACACATTGTTATACATGAAGAAAGGCAGATGATCCTGATCCTTTTCGGCAAGGGTCATATTTACGATGGTATCGGCAAAATATACGGATGCCAAGGGCCCGATACCGCCGAGAATACCTAATGTTTTTGTTTTCTCCATAGTATGCCTCATCACTTTGTAATCTTACCGTAAACAGGTACGGAGGTTTTCTCCATCTTATGATACTTTCTATACTGGTTAAAGTAGGCAGCAACCACATAGAAAAATCTTACAGGCTTAAGATCTTTTTTATAGAACAAGGGGTAACTTATTTTGCCCTGTCTGAAAAGTCTGTTAACACGCTTGAGAAGTTCCTTGTGTCCTTTAATATATCTCTTAATTATACCCTTCGGTACAACAAAGAAAAGATTTTCATTATCAGCCACGGTATACTCGAGATCCTTTTCGTAAATCAAATCGTCAACGATCCACTTAACTGTATTGAAACCACTGCCGGTTACATAGAAGTTACTTCTTCCGAGACGAACATTGATTTCAAAGAAGTTATAGCTGCCGTCACGGCTGTCATACTTAATATCGAAGTTTGCAAATCCTGTATATCCGATGTGTTCAAGAAATCTTGTTGCAGCCTCAACGATTTTTTCATCAACTTCGTTTATAATTGCAACAGGGTTTCCAATTGCTGACGGTGTATGATCTTCAAGAAGAACATGACCTAATGATGCAAATTTTACCTTGGCATTACGGTCGCAATAGCAGGTGAGAACTCGCATGTTAGTGTCATCACCGGGAATACAATCTTGAATGAGAAACTTATAATCATAGCTTGATGTTTCAAGGTTTGAAAGCATCTTCTTGAGATCAGCTTCATTTTCAAATCTGTAAACTTTTTTCTTACCCTCAAATTCCGCATAGTGATATAAAGCGGAGTTTGCACATTTAGCGATAACCGGATATTCAAAATCAAACTTTAAGTCGTTTTCTTCGCCACAGTTATATACATAAGTTTTGGGATGATCTATTCCCAATTCATCGCAAATTTCATAGAACTTGTCCTTTAAAACTATTTTGTTAAGGAGTTCTTCATCAATATATGGTACGACATAGTATTTACTGAGCTTTTCTTTGTTTTCAATAAGGGCTCTGACATACCAGTCACCGCAGCCCATTACTATCAATTTTTTCTTGCCTTCAAATTCTTCACCGATTTCCATAAGCTTATCGATAAGCACATCGGCTTGATCCAAGCCTGCGAAAACTCTGTTTTCACAAATCTTACTTTCAGATATGATTTTTGCTCTTAAACGGCTGAGTACCAAAGATTTAATTCCGTATTCTTCGTGGAAAGAACGGGCAAGACTGTATGCTGTAATATCTGCACCTAAAATAACAGGTAAAAACTCTTTTTCGACTAACTTCATTGTTTTACATTTCCTTTCTTTATATATAAAAGATACTTTACATAAATAACCAATATAAATTATATCATAAATAGAGTTAAAGTCAATGTAAAAATATTAGATTTATAGCATTTATTCCTGTTAGTTTATGCCGGAAAGACCAATATGAATTTCGGAAATTTTATCTAAGAGTAAATCCACATAGTCCGGTATCATTTTACAGCTGCTTAGATCTGTATTTTCACTTTTGATGGAAAAAGCCAAATGTGCTTCTCCATTATTATTTTTAAAGAGACAAGAACCGCCTAAAATATATGCGGCTTTTCTTAGAACTGAAATTTCTTCACCGCTGATTAAAATATCGGGTTTATTATTGTCAGATCGTGCCAACAATATGATTAAATCTTTTTTTCTTTTCACTGAAAGGAAAATTTCTTTTTTATCGGAAGAAATATAGAATATTCGTATTATAAGAGTGACGATGGAAATTAAAAGTTTTATGGGTAATATGCCGGTAACATTGCCTAAGCTTTTAAAAGAGATGGTAACAGGATTTCTGCAAAGGAGAATTTCACAAGCGCAGACAGTATTTTTAACGGCTGATGTTATATCGTAGCTTTCAAAGGTGTAGTCGTCTTTATTGTTTTTTAAGATTAAGTCATAATTTAAAAGGCGAATGCGATCAAGACAACTGTTTCTGATTTTCTCCTTATGATTGCAATAATCTTCGGAAAAATGCATGAAATTTAATTCGTTTATCAGTCTGTGACACATGTTTCTTATTATAAGTTCATTTTCCTTAACAGGGGGAAGCAAGGTTATACAATTAAGTTTCTTGTATAATTCGTTTATCATAAAATCACCGTAAATTTATCAAAAATAATATTCGTCAGTATTATGCCCTTTTGACTTGAAGTAAAAAGATATTTTGTCTACTTTAACAAAACTTCAAAAATATGGTTAATTTTTTCACAAAACACTTGCAAAATCTTGAAAAATGTAATAATATGTTACAGGTAAATTTATATTACAATTAAATTTTGGAGGTATTCAAAATGTCAGTTAAAGTTGCTATTAACGGTTTCGGTCGTATCGGCCGTCTCGCATTCCGCCAGATGTTTGGTGCAGAAGGTTATGATGTTGTTGCTATCAACGACCTTACAAAGCCTTCAATGCTCGCAAACCTTCTTAAGTATGACACAGCAC
>CAYPMB010000025.1:0-33998 GCA_964411915.1 uncultured Faecalibacterium sp. | reverse complement strand
AATTCCGGGGCATCGAACCCCGAAATTGCCCCGCCCCACTATACCGCGGGGCGGTGGCGTTCCACTTTCCTTTTCACAAAAACAAAAAACCAAATTTTTTTGCACAAATTGGTGGCTTAAATTTGTAAGGGATGGCGTCCCCGACATCCCGTTGGAAAAGAAAACAATAATCTCATCACTTATCACTTATCACTCCTCACTTGAGCGCAAGCTCAACCGCCCCTACTCCAACCAATTCATTTTCTCCTTGCAAACATTCCCTTTTAGTGATATATTATTATACAGATCGCTTTTACGAATACGGTTTTAAAACACCCCAAAAAATCTCAGAGTTGATCGGAGTTCGTAAAGCCGGATAATTAACTAAAGGAAGTGTAACATGGCTACATTAAACATAGTTCTTGTTGAACCGGAAATACCGCAAAACACAGGAAACATTGCAAGAACCTGTGCCGCAACAGGTGCAAGATTGCATATCATCGAACCTATGGGGTTCAGCATTGATGATAAATATCTTAAAAGAGCAGGCCTTGACTATTGGCATCTCTTGGATATCACTTATTACAAAAACCTTGACGATTTCTTCAGTAAGAATCAGGGGAACTTTTATTATTTCACAACAAAAGCGCTTAACATTCATTCCGATATATCATATCCGGATAATTCTTATCTTTTCTTCGGCAAGGAAACCGCAGGTTTACCGGAGGACTTGCTGAAAGCAAATCGAGATAACTGTGTGAGAATACCGATGATCAATGAGTCCAGAAGTCTGAATTTGTCAAATTCCGTTGCAATCGGTGTTTATGAGGTGCTTCGTCAGTGGAATTATCCTTCTTTGCTTTGTGAGGGCGAATTGCATCGATTAAAATGGTGAACAAATGTTCTAAAAAGTCTTGACAAACTGAAAATCTGCTCATATAATGGTAATTGAGAGGGGAAACCTCTCAGTTGTAAAGGCTCAAATAAAAAACAGCTTTCATACGCTTTTTCTGTGCGTGTGGAGGCTGTTTAATCTTTTATCGGAAAGGAAAAGAAAAATGGAATATTCATTTAAAAGCGATGATTTAAAATCAAAGACTTTCAGTGTCAAACAATTTGAAAGTATGGTGACCACTCTTAAGTTCTCACACCCAAATAAGGTTGGGGGAATCAATATCACCGCACTTTCTCCCATGCTCCTGGTTTCAACAGGAGATGTTGTTCCCCTTGGTGATGAGTTGTCATATTCTGCCGGAGATTCCGGTTATATGACAGCATCTTGGTGTATTAACGGACGATATACTCAAAAAAACGGCAGTTTCTTCGTTCAGCTTGCTTTTGCCGATGCGAATAACACAATTAAGCTCTATTCGGAAAAACTTATGATGATCGTTGAACCCTCTATTGATTATCAGAGAGATTTTCTTGAATATAACCCACTGTTTATGGAGAAATTTAAAGAGGAAATTCTCAGTGAAGTGGAAGAAAAAATCCCCACTAAGGTGAGCGAGCTTGAAAATGACTCGGACTTCGCAACTCGAGGAGGAGATTTGGCAAACCTTGCCTCAAAAGAGTATGTGGATTCAGTGAAACAGGAACTTCAGCCGAAAGAAAACCGCAGACAGATAATCAGATTCAGCGCACCGGCAAACGCTTCCAAGGCTATCGAAAATGTTGAGTTTACTTTTGACAGCACCGGCAAGTATCTTGAAACGGTTTTCATCTCCCTTGACAGTAACGGTGAGGGATTTTCATTGAAAGATTTTACTCTTTATCTCAGAAGAACAGTTGTGGCAACAGTGTATACCCATATGAAAGTGTATGCCAATGCGGCAAACATTGACAGCACAGGCACATTGCTCCTTAACTTCTCAAACTATATGTCGGCTCAAAATGCGGTTTTCGGCAGTGTAAC
This sequence comes from uncultured Faecalibacterium sp., assembly GCA_964411915.1. GTDB lineage: Bacteria > Bacillota > Clostridia > Oscillospirales > Acutalibacteraceae > UBA6857. The sequence continues at coordinate 32,104 of CAYPMB010000025.1, read as the reverse complement.
GGCAAAAAGAATTGATGAGAGATGGAAAACGGAAGGCGTTATGCAGTCTCAGGATAACGGTGAGCCGAATATCAAGTTATATAGCGGTCAGACGGTTAAACTGAATGATGAAACATTGACAAGCCTTAAACTTGTCTTTGAACCGGTGACAGTTCCCACTGCCAATATACTTGTTGGAACCGTCTTTGAACTTTGGGGAACAGATGCATAAAGGAGGGATAAATATGATGGATTATATTAAATCAAGACCGTGGCTTTATAGAGGCTTACGAACTTTCTTTCAGGCTTTTTTGAGCACCGTTGCGGCTCAGTTTATGCTCATAACCGAAAGTGAGATAAACGAGAAAATCATAATGTCTGTTGTGGTATCGTCCTTGGCGGCAGGTCTCTCTGCTGTGATGAACATAAAGGAGGTTGAACCAAATGGGAGTTAAGGTTTATTCGTTAAAAAAAGATGGAGATTTGGACTTATCCCCACACTTTAAGGTAAGAGAATTTAAGTGTAAAGACGGCACAGACGAGATACTTATTGATTTGGACTTAATCGAAGTGCTTGAAAAGGTTTTTGAGCATTTCGACTGCTTAAAAATAAACATTGTCAGCGGATACAGAACTCCAAACCACGATAAAAAAGTTGGGGGCAGAGGGAAAGGCAACCATGTTCAGGGAAAAGCCGCTGATTTCAAGGCATATGACAAACAGGGCAATCTTATCAAATCAAAAAATATTGTTCTTTATCTTGAGGATATAGGCGTGAAGGGCATCGGTTACAGAAGCGGAGGAAACGCATATTCCACCCATATTGATGTTAATTACAGAGAAAATAAGTGGTTCGGTGACGAAAAGAAAAGCATGTCGGCAAGTATCGGAAATTCTTTTTACACTTATTTCAAAATAGAATTCAAGGAGTATATGACGATTGCCAACTTGAATTTAAGGGAAGAGCCGTCTCTTAAGGGGGAAATTTACCGAACGGTCAGAATTGCAACAAAGTTGGAAGTTGCCCAAAATGATATGACTTTCAGAAGAGACAATTACACCTGGTGCAAAGTAAGATATAATGGGAAAATATGTTATGCCGCTTTAAAATATATGAAGGAGGTGTTCTGATGAGTGAAGCTGTATTGGTTGCTGTTTTATCTCTTGCAGGAACGGTTTTCGGTTCGATTATCGGCATCATGACTTCAAATAAATTAACCGTATATCGCATAGAACAGCTTGAGCAGAAAGTTGACAAGCATAACAGCGTGATTGAAAGAATGTTTCAGCTTGAAGAGAGAATGAAAGTAGCAAACCATAGGATTGACGATATTGAAAAAATTCAAAACAGAACTTTTTAAAATTCAGTATTTATATTTCAAATTCTTCGGGTTAAAATATTGATACGGACGATTGTCTGAATTTTTCGGGAGTGATATAAATGTGTAAAAATATGTCCGGTGTTGCTACTTGCGTAGGAATAGGACTTGCCGCAACAGGTGCGGGAATAGCTTTGAGCAAATGCATGTGCGGTTCAAATACAAAAAGAATGTTTAAGAAAAAAGCCAACAAGGCAATGAAAACCATGGAAACACTTATTGATGATATTCAGTATATGTTTAAGTAGGGGGTAGAGCCGCCCGCGGTATAGTGGGCGGCGGCAAAATTGGGGTTCGATGCCCCAATTTTGCCAAGGTGGTTAGCGGAGTGAAAGTGAGGGAAATCCTAACCGACCTTACATTAGATTTTTGTTGGCTCTCTGCAAATCTTTTGGCAATTCCGGGGCATCGAACCCCGAAATTGCCCCGCCCCACTAAACCGCGGGGCGGGTGCGTTCCACTTTGGCTTTCCTTTTCACAAAAACAAAAACCAAAATTTTTTTGCAGAAATTGGTGGCTTAAATTTGTAGGGGATGGCGTCCCCGACATCCCGCAAGAAAAGAAAACAATAATCTTATCACTTATCACGCACCACTTGAGCGTAATACATACCCCATGGGGTTTGTCAATTCTTGTTTCAGGAGGAACAAAAATGAAAAGCATAGTCAAATGGGGGAGTCTGACCCTGGTAATATTGGCTGTTTTGACAGGTTGCGGAATAAAGGATTCCGTGATAAGCACTCAGCCTCAGTCAACTATAAGTGAAACTTCATCAACAAAACCGGAACCGGAGCCTGTCACCGATGATATAGTTGCACCCACAGATAAAAATTCGGACACAGTGATCTTAGGCAAAAAAAGTGAAAACGCATCAACTTATACAGGTTTAATGCCGTTAGATGAAATCAGCTATAATATTCCCGATCCGGAAAACTCAAAAGGTCTTTCCACAGAAAAGGTATGCCATTCCCATGGTCCTGCTTCCGGAGGTAAGGCACATCACACCGTACTGGAATTTCAGAAAACATTTGAAAAATACGGTGGCTTTACAGTTGACACCAAAACAGAAGAAAAAGTTTTGTATCTCACCTTCGACTGCGGATATGAATATAATAACTTAACTAACAGAATACTTGATGTTTTGAAAGAAAAGGAAGTTCCCGCAGCCTTTTTCTGCACCCTTCACCACATTAAGGAACAGCCGGAATTGATATCGAGAATGATAAATGAGGGTCATATTGTCGGCAACCACTCAACAACTCACCCCTCGTTTGCTGAAATTTCAAGAGAGGAAATGGGAGAAGAAATCCAAGAATGTGAAAATTATCTCAGACAGAACTTTGGATATGCGGCAAAATATTTTCGTTTCCCGGCAGGGGAGTATACTGAATCTGCATTAGATGTCGTTAATTCAATGGGATATGCCAGCGTGTTCTGGTCTGTGGCGTATGCCGATTGGGATGTTAACAACAGCAAAGGAAAGGATTATGCGGTCAGCACCGTAATGGACAGACTTCATCCCGGTGCGGTAATTCTTCTTCATGCGGTTTCTCAGGATAACGCAGATGCCTTAGGGGAGATTATCGACAAGGCAAGAGCCGAAGGTTACGAATTTAGAGGTCTTGACGAATATCCTGCTTGATGGTGGGGTTTGAATCAATCCGAAATTGCCACTTATGGCACAAACAGAGAGAATGTGCGAAATGCGGGTCGTCGGGGTTACAGGCTTCGCCATTACCCTTTTGTCACTTCGTGACATTTTCCCTATCAGGGAAATCTTCACCGCCCCCTACATTAGATTTTTGTTGGCTCTCTGCAAACCTTTTGGCAATTCCGGGGCATCGAACCCCGAAATTGCCCCGCCCCACTAAACCGCGGGGCGGTTCCCAAAAAACCGAAAAAATATGTGGAAATCTTCCTGCTTGTATGTTAAAATATAAGCAGGAATTTTTTTCTTGAAAGGGTTAAAAACATGAAAATCAAGGCTTATGCAAAAATCAACTTACTTTTAGATATATTGTCAAAATTTGAAAACGGCTATCATAACCTTTTTATGATCATGCAATCCGTGGAACTTTATGATTTGGTCACTGTGGAAGAAACCGATAGTGGACTTGTTACCATTGAATGTGACAAAGAGGGCGTCCCCACAGATGAAAGAAATATAGCATATAAGGCGGCAAAGAGCTTTTTCGATTTCACCGAAATACGCAATAAGGGAGTTAATATAAAAATCGAAAAACACATTCCTCATGCTGCCGGCCTTGCAGGGGGAAGTGCAGACGGAGCAGCGGTTATCGTTGCCTTAAATCAAATATATAAAACCGACTTGCCTTACCTTGACTTGGTTCAGATCGGCTTAAAGGTGGGTGCAGATGTGCCGTTTTGCATTTTCGGTGCAACTCAGCTTTCTCAGAATATCGGAGATGTGCTTTCCAGACTTCCCGATTTGCCGGAATGCAGCATTGTTATTTGTAAGCCTCAACAGGCAGTGCCAACGGATAATGCATATAAAACTTATGACGAGGTTGCAGGCAGCGTCCGTCACCCGGATAATTACGGCATGCTTAGAGCTGTCCTTGATAAAGACATTGATAAGGTATGCGCCCTTTGTGACAATGTTTTTGAACAGGCTATTGAAGTTCACGACAGAGCATATATTAAAGGAATAATGCGTAAGCATAATGCCAAAGCCGCTTGTATGAGTGGAAGCGGGCCTTCTGTTTTCGGTATATTTGCCGATGAAAAAGAGGGGAAAGCGGCTTATGAAGAACTGAAAAACAATATTGAAGAAGTTTATCTTTGTAAGCCTACAAAACAAGGTTGTGAAATTTTGGAATAAAGGGTGACTTTCATGAAAAAGTTTGTTAAAGTCCTGAGTTTATCTTTTGTTATTATGCTGTCTTTGCTGACAGTGGTGTTTGCCAAAAGTTTCGTCTCCTCCGATGTGAAGATAGAATATACCTCTGTAACTTACAGCGGAAAAGAGCTGAAACCCAAAGTCACCGTGTCATCTTTGAAACAAGGGAAGGATTACTATGTGTCCTATGCAAACAATGTGAATGTGGGCAGAGGCACTGTTATAGTCGATGAAGTGAATGACAAATGCGCCCCTGTTTATAAGTATTTTGACATAATACCATGTAATATCAGCAAGACGAAAATTAAGCTTAAATATACCTATGCCACTTATGACGGCGAAAAGAAACAACCGGGAGTCACAGTAACTTATAACGGACAAACCCTTAAGAAAAACAAGGATTATAAAGTATCTTATAAGAATAATAAGAATACAGGGAAAGCCGCTGTGGTGATTACCGGTTTGGGTAATTTTAAAGGTGAGGTCAAAAAGTATTTTTACATAAAACCTTCCAAGGTTCTCAACCTTTCAGCTGAGGGCAAAACCCATAACAGCATTAGCTTAAAGTGGAACAAGGTGAAAGGTGCGGACAAATACCAAATTTATTATAAAAAGGACGGAAAATCCACTTTGCTGAAAAGTTGCGAAAGTAACTCATGCACTGTTAAAAATCTGAAATCGGATACCGTGTATAAATTGGAAGTCAGAGCTGTCACAAAACTTGATGACAAAACCCTGTACGGCAAATTCAGTAACTCTTTGAGTGTCAGAACAAAGTTGTCTTCAGATGATCCTGTTTATGTCACGGAAAAGGGCTCTAAGTATCACAGAAAGAACTGTTCTTATATTAAATCCGGCAAAAAGAAGGTTACATATTCTTATGCCTTGAAACAGGGATATAAGAAATGTTCAAGATGCTTTTAAGATCACGTTAATTTGAATTTAATTTTAAGTTAATGAAATTCACAATATCTTATGTTAGAATACAAACAATCGGAATAATATACATTTTAAAATCGGGAGATGAGAGTAAATGAGAAAAAAGATGAAATCACTAATAGCTGTATTTCTTGCTGTTTTAATGCTTGTTCCTCTGTCGGTAATCGCTTTTGCTGAAACAGATGAGGAACCCACACAGCCGGTGGAGGATTATTATGACGGTGGAGAGGTTTATCCCATTGTTTATGTTATCGGTAAGGTGGACACTATTTATCAGGTGGCAGGAGACAAAAACAGTAAGGTAATTTATCCCTCTTCTCTTGACAATGTGCAACTTGACACAATAACAAAAGAACTTCTTCCGTCAGTCAGCAAGGCTCTTGCGGCTGAGGCAAGAAACGATCAGCCGGTAGCTGACAAATATTGGAAAGAATACGGTGATGCCCTTTATAAAATAATCGTTGATATTTTTTCCGAATTGGCTCTTGATGAAAACGGAGAGGCATCTGACGGCAGCGGTATATGTTGGGATTGGCCGAAAACACCTCTTTACGATATGAAAAAAGCCGGCTTATACGGTCTTTATGATTACACTTTCCATTATGACTGGCGACTTGATATGTCCCATAATGCGAAAATCCTCGACCAATACATAAACGAAGTTTTGGAAGTGACGGGAGCTGAGAAATGCGTTCTCATCAGCCGTTGTTACGGCTGTAATCTTGTTACCACATATCTTCAGGAATACGGTTATGATGCTGTTGATAACTGCATACTTTACTGCTCAACTGCCGTAGGTTCTGTTGTGTGCAGTGAGATCTTCAGCGGAAAGATCAATGTTAATGCAGAGGGACTCAACTATTATTTGAGAGACCTGTTTGGGGGAACAAATCCCATTGAGCAGATCTTGGGCGCATCATTGAACAGTGCTGTTGCAGAGGCAGGTTCATGGAGCGTTAACAAGATATTGGAAAAGGTCGGTGATGACCTTATACCTCGAGCGCTTATAAAGAGTTTCGGTTCCATGCCCGGATATTGGAGCATGGTTGACGATAATCACTATGCCATTGCCAAGGATTTTGCTTTCGGCAAGGACAAGAACAATTTAAAGAAATACGAAAAACTTATTGAAAAGATGGATTATTACCATTACGGCATACAGGCAAATGTGGAATATATCCTTCAAGAAGCCTTTGACAGCGGTATGCGATATGCTAACATTACCAAGTATGGCAGTCAGCTTGTTCCGGTAATTGAAGATCAAGACTTTATCGGTGACAGTATCGTTGAAGTTGATAGCGCATCTTTAGGTGCAACCGTAACTAAGGTAAACGAAACTTTTGACAGTGATTATTTGGAAAATGCGGCTTACGGCGGATATTACATTTCACCGGAAATACAAATCGATGCCGCCACTGCTCTTATTCCCGATTGCACATGGTTTGTTAAGGGTGTGGATCATTTCAGTTTCCCCGAATGTGTGGACGATCTTCTTCTCGCCCTCTCAAGATATGACGGACAGATGACAATTTTCTCTTACGGCAATTTCCCACAATATCTTGAATATGACGATGACGGATCACTTATAGATTATGTAACCGATAAATTCGGTGATTCAAACAACGTAGTGATGACATATATCAGACAGTTGGTTGCTTTCATTCAGTCAATTATAAAGATGGTCAGATCAATTTTCGGAATATAATAAAAACTTACCGGACAGCAAATAACTGTTCGGTAATATATTGACAAACTGTTAATAAATGTAGTATAATCAGTCAAATCGTGTTCGGAATAATTCGTCACAAGAAAAAACAGAAAAAGGAGATAACTATTATGGCAATGTCAGATATCGGTGTAATGCTCGGTAATATGGTATTAAAGGGCGTTAACCATTATACCTCTATTCCTGTTGAAACTCAGGAAAAAATCCTTCTTCAGATCATGGAAGAAAATAAAGATACAGAATACGGAAAGAAAATCGGTTTCAAGGACGTTCACTCTGTTGAAGATTATCAGAGAATAGTTCCTCTTTCAACTTATGATGATTATTCAGATTATGTTGACCGTATGCTTAACAACGGTGAAGAAAATCTTATGATGTCAAGAAAGTGCAGACGTTATTGCTCATCATCAGGTTCTGTCGGCAAGCCGAAAGTGCTTCCGAAGTCAGGCAAAGACCTTTGGAACATGCAGTGCATGGGATTCGCAGCAACACCGGCTTGTGCAGCTAAGTGGTTCAAAGAGCATGGCATGAAGTTCCCCAAGCAGATCGGCCCTGTTGCCGTTCTTCTCACAGGACATAAGATGCAGGACGGAAAGATGTGTAACGGTGCCGGACAGGTTCCATTCACATATCTTAAGCCTATTTCAAAGTTCTTCATGACAACACCAAATGATTTCATGTATCCGGAAAACGAAGATGCAGTTGACACAACATATTTCCACCTTCGTTTCGCTCTTCAGAGAAAGGATCTTACATATTTAGGCTCAATGGTTGTTACACTTCTCACAGGTATGTTCGATTATCTTGAGCAGAACTGGGAACTTATCTGTAACGATATTGAAAAGGGTACTATTGACCCGAGCATTAAATGCCCTGATGACCTCAGAGCAAAGTGGAGCAAAAAGTTTAAGCCAATGCCAAAGCGTGCTGAAGAGATCCGCAGAGAATGTGCAAAAGGTTTCGACACACCTATCGCAAAGAGAATTTGGCCTGATTTCGTTTGGTCATACGGCATGGTAGGTTCAAACCTTCAGTTCTATGTTCAGAAATTAAGAAGACATATCGGTGAAGATGCTCCTATCCACAACATGGGATATGCAGCAGCAGAAGGCTACATGGCAATGCCGGTTGAGCTTAATGTTAATGACTATGTACTTCTTCCGAGAAGTTTATTCTTCGAGTTTATTCCTATTGATGATCCTGATTGCGAGAGACCTCTTACAATCGGTGAAATCGAAGTTGGCAAGGATTACGAATTAGTTGTTACAAACTTCTCAGGTCTTTACAGATACAAGATTGAGGACGTTGTCAGAGTAACAGGTTACTTCAACAAGACACCGAAGATTGAATTCCTTTATAGAAACAACCTTGCAATGAACATTGCAAACGAAAAGACAACAACTCAGATGGTTGACTGGGCAGCATCAAAGGTTCAGGAAGAGTTAGGTATATCATTCAAGGGTTACAGCTTCTATGCAGACACAGCTCACGAGCCTGTTCGTTACATGATGCTTGCAGAGCCTGAGGAAGATATTTCAGCAGAGAAACTTCCGGAAATCGAAAAGACATTGGATAAGTGGCTTAACGAAAGCAACGAAAAATACTTTAAGTATCGCCGTTGGGGCATGATCAGTGATCCGAAGGTATCTCTTCTTAAGAAGAACACATACGCTGATTACAAAGAAATGCTCAAGAAACAGGGCAAGGTTCTCAACCAGATCAAGCCGGTTACAGTTATTAACACAGATGAGAGAAAAGAATTCTTCTTCTCACATATTGAAACCGAATAATAAAGATAATCGGCAGGTTTTACCTGCCGATTTTTTGAGCGTTTCGGTTGAACTTGCGCTTAAGTTATGAGTGAAGAGTGATGAGATTATTGTTTTCTGCCTTGTAATTCCGAAAAAACTGTTTGCAGTAAAATTCAATGGGTTAATAATATAGAAATGTGTTGTCAATGGTTATACCGTTCGTATTGGCACATCAGACTTTATCATTTCTTTTTTGTATTACAATGGTGTCATTTTTGTATTTTTGCTTAAATGCTTTACCGAAATAACTTGAATTAGAAAATCCGCACTCCGTAGCAATTTGTGTGATTGACTTATCCGTTCTCATCATCAAATATACAGCTTGCGATAAACGATATTCTATCAAATATTCAATTGGGCTTTTGTTTGTATAATGCCGAAAGCAACGAAAGCATCCACTTCGACTTGTTTTTGCGTGTCGAGCAATATCGTCTATTTTTATATCCTCGCTATAACGATTATGAATATAATTTAGAATATCTTTCGCCTTTTGTTCATCGTCTTGATTAATGCTTGGCAATGAAATAGTGTCTTTGTATTCTCTGAGATAAGAAATCGTCAAACTCCAAATGCGGCTAATAAGATTATGCACATCAATTCGTAATCATAATTTTGTTTTGTGTAGACTTCGTATGTTTCAACCAAGGATTTCATAATATCATTACCGTATGTTTTTTTTATTATCGATTAAGAAACCTTTGATAGAAGATTGCAAAATAGGAAGAAAATGTTTTCGATAAATCGTACTACAATCATTACTTGCCAATAAAGCTGGCAAGAAACTTACGGTGAATACCTTTGCATTGTTTTTCCCCACTTGGGTAGCCAAATGCATTGAATTTGCGTTAATAAATACTACATCGCCTTGTTTTGCTTCTATATAGTTGCCTTCAATCGTAAAGCCAATCGTTCCGGTTAATACAACACAATATTCAAATTCGTTATGCCGGTGATATGACAAACTTCGGTTGATGAAATTACAGAAATCGCCCTTCCATACGACCAATGGAACTGACGGATCAGGATATTCAAACAACTCTCTCATTTCATCGTTAAAGGAAAACTGGATTTCAGACATTGTTACGACCTTATTTTGCCACTAAATTACTAAAAAATGAAACAATCGTTATAGTATTTCACTTAATATGGTACTATAATTGTATTGTGAATGGGCATTTTTGTCAATGACAAGTGTTGATACATAGCGAATGATGATATGGTTTCAATACAAGTTGATGCAGATGCTGATAGAAGGAGTAAATATTATGGAGAAGATAAATTACAGACGAACGAAACTTACTTGTTATTTTACATATCTTGCAATGTCATCGGTATTTTGTTTGCCACCATTGCTATTTGCGACATTCAGAGAGATGTACGGAATATCTTATACACTGCTTGGAACACTTGTCCTCGTTAATTTCTGCACGCAATTAGGAATAGATTTGATTTTTAGTTTTTTTAGCAGATATTTTAATATTCATAAAACAATTCGGATTATGCCTCTTGTGACAGCAATCGGATTGTGTGTATATGCATTAATACCCATGATGTTTCCGCAATATGCCTATATAGGACTTGTTGTCGGCACATTGATTTTTTCGGTTGCAGCAGGGTTGGGTGAAGTATTGGTAAGTCCGACTGTTGCAGCGTTACCGTCAGAAACACCCGAAAAAGATATGAGTATTCTTCATTCTCTTTATGGTTATGGTTTTGTAGGTGTTGCATTCATTAGCACATTGTTTCTTCGGTTCGTTGGAAATGAATATTGGATGTACTTGGTCTTTTTCTGGGCCACATTGCCTGTGATAGCTTCTGTTTTATTGATGACATCGCCCCTTCCGAATATGGATATGGAACAAAGTGACTCTAAATCCGCAAAGAACAAGGAAAGAACAAAAGGCTTGCTTTTATGTATGTTATGTATCTTTTTAGGAGCTTGTGTCGAGAATACAATGTCGAATTGGATTTCTGTATACACAGAAACCGTACTGGATATACCAAAAGTTTGGGGAGATATTCTTGGAATGTCTTTGTTTGCAATTCTGTTGGCAATTACAAGAAGTGTCTATGCTAAATATGGTAAAAACATTTTTAAGACTTTGATGATTAGCATGTTAGGCGCCATTGTTTGTTACCTGGCGGTTGCGATTTCACAGAACGCAGTATTTTCCTTAATTGCTTGTGTTGCACTTGGAATTTGTGCCTCAATGCTTTGGCCGGGAACATTGATTTTGATGGAAGAAAAAATCCCGGTGGCTGGTGTTGCCGCATATGCATTAATGGCTGCAGGAGGGGATCTTGGTGCTTCGGTTGCGCCTCAAACGTTGGGTATCATTGTTGACAATGTTGCTCTTACGGAGTGGGCAAAAACATTCGGCAATACCATATCGTTGTCACCGGAACAAGTTGGATTCAAAGTGGGAATGCTGATAGCTGCTATATTCCCGATTTTGGGAGTGCTTCTCTTGATATATATGAAAAAGTTTTTCAAAAGGCAAGAAAACGCAGATAACAAATTCTAATTACTTTTATGTAAGCCCCCTGCAAGAAATCAAAATCTTGCAGGGCATTTTACTGTCAAAATGCGTGTAATCCCGCAAAGGGGGTAACTGCCTTCGTTCTCTCTCCGCAAGTCTAAACCTTCCCCAAGGCAAAGCCGGGGCATCGAGCCCCGGCTTTGCCGCCGCCCCACTATACCGCGGGGCGGCTTCCCACACCTTGCATTCTTCCTCCAAATGTATTATAATATATACCACACCGAAAGGAGGGGAGTATATTGAAAAAAATTGTGGCATTGGTTCTCGCTTGCCTGACAGCGATCGTGGTGGCATTTATTCCAAGTGTCTATTTTATGAAGTCAAGGTATGCCGTGATCGAGTTAAATCGTGACATAGAAATGAAATTTCTGACTGCATCGGAAAACGGAAAACCTGTTTATGCAGACAATAACGGCAAAAAATATATTTTGGCAGGCGCCAATTACGATAGACTTCTTTCTCTTTTGACAAGCACGAAAAAACCGGTCGCCTCTGTGAATGATATTGAAAATAAAGAATATATAACCTTGTCCTTTACTGATAAAACAAAAATTTCCGTCATCAATTATGAACAAACAGAGAGTGGGGATATTGCCTACCTTGTTTGCGAAAGCAACGGAAAGAAAGAGTATTACTCAGTGACAAACTTGAATTTGTATAATTGGATAGATGAGGTCGTTGACGATGACGGCTTTCTGTCTGCTAATAAATCATTACCCGATTAAGAGAGGAAAACAAACATGAAATTTAATGAAATGAAGTATGAACGCCCAGATATCCGGGGCATCAATAAGGAGATTTATTCTCTTGTGGAAAAATTCGCTAAAGCAAAAGACTTCGGTGAAGCTGATGAGATTTTCATTGAGTATGATAAGCTTTACAGCCGTCTCGAAACTTTGAATGCCTTGGTTTATGTCAGACACACCGTTGACACTTCAGACGAATATTACGATAAGGAAATGGAGTTCATGGACGAGTCCATGCCACTTCTTAACGAGGCTTTGCAAAGTTGGACAAAAACATTCCTCAATTCTCCCTTCAGAAAAGAATTTGAAGAAAAATACGGTGAACTTCTTTTCGTTAACTCGGAAATGGAGCTTAAAACATTTAAACCTGAAATAATCGAAGAAATACAGGCTGAAAATAAGTTAGTTTCAGAATATCAAAAACTTATCGCCTCTGCTCAGGTTGAGTTTAAGGGCGGAACTTATACCCTTTCTCAGTTAACTCCTTTTAAGCAGTCTGCCGATGACGAGGAAAGACTCGAGGCATGGAATGCGGAAGGTAATTTCTATAAAGAAAATAAAGCCGACCTTGACAGAATTTATGATGAACTGACTCATCAAAGAGACAGCATGGCAAAGAAATTGGGATATGAAAACTTCATTGAACTCGGTTACTACCGTATGAGAAGAAACAGCTACACTAAGGAAGATGTGGAGCAGTTCAGACAGGCTGTGCAGAAGTTCTTAGTTCCCGTTGCCGACAGAATTTACAGAGAACAGGCAGAGAGAACCGGAAAAGATTATCCTCTTAACTATGCCGATGCAGCTCTCATGTTCAGAAGCGGTAACGCAAAACCTCAGGGCAGTGCCGATGATATTATCGCTCACGGCAAAAAGTTCTATCATGAGCTTTCAACGGAAACAGCTGAGTTTATCGACTTTATGCTTGATAACGAACTTATGGACGTTCTCAGCAAAAAGGGTAAAGCAGCAGGTGGTTATTGCATAAATATTCCCGATTATAAATCAACATTTATCTTTGCTAACTTTAACGGCACTTCCGGTGATGTTGAGGTAATGACTCATGAAGCCGGTCACGCTTTCGCCGGGTATACCGCAAGAAATATAGTCCCCGTATCACTTCAAAGTCCCTCTTATGAATCCTGTGAGATCCATTCCATGTCCATGGAATTTTTCGCTTGGGATTGGGCTGAAGGTTTCTTCGGAAAGGATACGGAAAAATTCAAGTATCAGCATTTGGCAGATGCCTTTAAATTTATTCCTTATGGTACTATGGTAGACCACTTCCAGCATATAGTATATGAACATCCGGAATTGACTCCGGCTCAGAGAGATGAGGAGTGGAAAAAGCTGACAGCCGTTTATATGCCTTGGATCAAATTGGGAGAAATTCCTTTTTACGGTGACGGAGCAGCTTGGCAGAGACAGTCTCACATTTATTGCAATCCTTTCTATTATATTGATTACTGTTTCGCTCAGACAGTGGCTCTTGAGTTTTGGGCAGAAATGAGAAAGGACAGAAACAAAGCCTGGAACGCATACCTGACACTTGTTAAACTTGCAGGCACAAGAAAGTTCACCGATTTGGTTGATGCTGCCGGTCTTGTTTCACCTTTTGACGAAAACTCAATTAAACAGGTTTGCAGTGCTGCCGATGCTTGGATTGATGCATTTGACAAAAATCAGTTGAAATAAGCGGTAAAGATTATGAACAGACGAATTAAGAAATATAATGATGAATATATAAGGGATATTTCAGGCTCAGCCAAAGACGGAGTTATATATATCGGTGATTGGTATGTGTTTGAAAATGACAGAAAGACTGTTAAAAAGGGGAAAATCGGCGCTGTTATAACAAGTGTCCTTTCGGCTGCGCTTTTTGTGATTGCCGGTTTCCTTGACGCCAAAGCCTCATTCACCGCCTATGTGTTTATGCCTTTTATCGTCTCTTTTCTTCCAATTGTTTATTCTGTTGCAGACGGATTTAAACTCATGTCTTACGGTGAAAAGCTGACCCATAAGCAATATGACAAAACTGTTGTCAACTTAAAGCAAACCTCCCTTGCCAATATTATTCTTTCATCTTTGGCATTGTTGGGTGACGCTGTTATGTATGCCATGGCTTACGGTTTCGATAAAATCGAAATTGAAACCCCGACTTTGGATATTGTTTTCACGCTTTGTTTGTCAGCCATTCTTTTGTTAAATGTTTTGTTATATTCTTTTAGCAAAAAATTAGTATGCACCCCAATCAAAAATGAAAAATAATAGAAAATATTGATATAAAGTGCATTTTTATTGACAAAAAAACACAGTTTATGGTATAATAACTCAACTCAACTTTATCTAAATTTTATATTTAGTGAGTTGCGTGAAAAATTTTTCGGAAAAAAAGCATTGTGCGGATAGAGAAATATAAGTTAAGTTTTCTTTGCTTAAGCAAAGAAAAAGGAAGGTGTTTACCTTCCTTTATACTCTCTTGGTTTCTTCTGTTCAACAGCTTTAATCCACTTTTTCAGTTAATAAGCCCATTGGGCTAAAATATTTCAAAAGGAGATCATTACAATGAAACTCAGAAAAATTGTTGCATTGCTTCTTGTGGCTGTTTTCTGTCTTGGCACATTTGCTGCTTGCGGCGGAACAAAATCACAGTCAACACCTCTCGTTGTAGGTTATGCTGCTTTCAGTGAGAAATTCAGTCCTTTCTTCGCTGACACATCATATGACGAAGATGTTTACGCTATGACACAGGTAAGCTTGCTCACAACAGACCGTACAGGCGCTATCGTTTATAAGGGCATTGAAGGTGAAACAATCCCTTACAACGGCAAAGATTATACCTACACAGGTATTTCTGATCTTGACGTTAAGCAGAACGATGACGGCACAGTTGACTACACATTTACTCTTAAAGATGGTGTTAAGTTCAGTGACGGTGAAACATTAACAGCTGATGACGTTATCTTCAGCTTATATGTTCTTGCTGACCCGACATACGATGGTTCTTCAACACTCTACTCAGTACCAATCGTTGGTATTGACGAGTATAGAGCAGGTATGGAATCTCGTACAGCTCTTCTTATCAAAGCCGGCAGAGACAACAAGGATTTCACAAACTGGACAGAAGAACAGCAGACAGCATTCTGGACTGCATTTGATGCAGCTGCTGAAAAGTTCGTTCAGGAAATCGTTGACTATTGTGTAGCAGCAGGCGCTCTTAAAGAAGAAGACGCAACTCCTGCAGCTGGTTTAGGCATGTGGGGCTTCAGTGTTGATGCTGATGCAACAGCAGTTGATGGCTTCATGGCTATGATGGAAGCATACGAAAATGACTATGTAACTCTTTCATCAACAGAGTCAGCAGGCTCTTCATTCACAGACTTACTCTTCGCTGACCTTGACGCTGCTTTCTATCAGGCAGGTGTTAAGACAGGCGACAGCGCTGACAACATCGAAGGTATTAAGAAGATCGATGACAAAACTGTTAAAGTTACAACTTCAACATTTGATGCAGTTGCAATTTACCAGTTAGGTATTACAGTTGCTCCTCTTCACTACTATGGTAGCGATGATGCATACGATTATGAAAACAACCAGTTTGGTTTCACAAAGGGTGACCTTTCAAGCGTTAAGGCTAAGACAACTGTTCCTATGGGTGCAGGTCCTTACAAGTTCATTAAGTATGAAAACAAGGTAGTTTACTTTGAAGCTAACGAAAACTATTGGAAGGGCGAGCCGAAGACAAAGAATGTTCAGTTCAAGGAAACAGCTGAAGCTGATAAGATTTCAGGTGTTGGCACAGGTACAATCGACCTTTCAGATCCTTCATTCTCAAAGGCAGGCGCTGAAGAAATCGCTACATACAACTCAAATGGTGATGTTGTAGGCGATAAGCTCATCACAACAACATTCGACTTCCTCGGTTATGGTTACATCGGTATGAACGCAGACACAGTTTGCGTTGACGGTGATTCTGCAAGTGATGCATCAAAGAACCTTCGTAAGGCTATCGCAACAATCCTTGCAGTTTACAGAGATGTTGCTATTGACTCTTACTATGGCGAAGCTGCATCAATCATCAACTATCCTATCTCTAACACATCTTGGGCTGCTCCTCAGAAGTCAGACTCAGACTATGCTATCGCATTCTCAAAGGATGTTGACGGTAATGATATCTATACATCAGACATGAACGCTGATGATAAGTATGCTGCAGCAAAGGAAGCTGCTCTTGGTTACTTCGATGCAGCCGGCTACACAGTTAAGGACGGCAAGCTCGTAGAAGCTCCAAAGGGCGCAAAACTTCAGTATGAAGTAATTATCCCTGCTGAAGGCAGCGGTGACCACCCAACTTATGCAGTTCTTACAGCTGCTAAGGAAGCATTTGCTGAAATCGGTCTTGATTTCGTTATCAATGACCCTGCTGATTCAAACGTTCTTTGGGATGCACTCGATGCAGGCGAACAGGAACTTTGGGTTGCAGCTTGGGGCGCAACAGTAGATCCTGATATGTATCAGGTTTACCACTCAAGCAACATTATCGGCAAGCCGGGTTCAACTAACTCAAACCACTACCACATCAATGATGCTTCACTTGATAAGAACATCATGGACGCTCGTTCAAGTGCAGATCAGTCATACAGAAAGGCTGTTTATAAGGCATGTCTTGACACAATCATTGATTGGGCAGTTGAAATCCCTGTTTACCAGAGACAGGAATGCTTTGTTTACAGTGCAGAGCGTATCAATGTTGAAACACTCACACCTGACATGACAACATTCTGGGGCTGGATGAATGACATCGAACTTCTTGAAATGAATGACGGTGCAACTCCGGCAGCTGAATAATCAGATTTGTGGTTAGTTTATAATTAACTAATTGTACTGCATCCGCAATTTTTATATTGCGGGTGCAGGTTTTGCCACTTGATAAGGCTTTTTGTGTTTATTTTTCAAAAAGGAAAAATCTGATAAATTCTCCATTGTTTATCAGTAAAAAACTTTATCATAGGGCAAAAAGTATAATAAAAACAAGCAAAGGAATTGATAATTATGGGCAAATATGTTGTTAAACGAATTGCGACAAGTGTTGTAATTCTCTTTTTTGTTGCTCTGATAATCTATGCTATCATGCGTTGTATTCCCACATCTTATGTTGAATCGATAGCAAGACAAAGAGCATCTTTACCCGGATCAAAATCATATCAGGAGTGGCTTGAACAGCTTAATGCAGCTTACGGTTTTGATGTAGGCATTTTCAGAGGTTTCTTACGCTGGTGTTCATCAGCTATCAAACTCGACTTCGGCGATTCATGGCAGTTCAATGTACCTGTTATTGAAAAATTCAAGGAAGTTATTTGGTATTCATTCGCATTGGGCGCAATTTCTTTCATCTTCGAAATCGGAATTGCAATCCCTCTCGGTGTTATTTCAGCTGTTAAGCAGTATAGCAAGATTGACTATGCCGTAACCGTCTTTGCACTTATCGGTATATCCTTGCCGACATTCTTCTTCGCAACCTTGCTGAAACTTATATTCAGTATTAAACTCGGTTGGTTCGACCTTTACGGTATGGTAGGCAGATATTATGAACAGTTGTCTGCCGGTGGCAAGTTGTTGGATATGGCGAAACATTTGGTTTTACCTGTTATAACAATCGTTATTGTAAGTATCGGTTCTCTTATGAGATATACCCGTACAAATATGCTTGAAGTTCTCAACTCAGACTATATAAGAACTGCAAGAGCAAAGGGTGTTGCTGAAAACAAGGTTATCAGCTATCATGCTTTCAGAAACACACTTATTCCTATTGTTACTATCGTTGGCGGTAGCTTGCCGTCACTTTTCTCAGGTGCTCTTATTACAGAGACCTTATTCCAAATTCCCGGTATCGGCTATGTTTCATATCAGGCAATGGTTGGCGGCGACATTCCGTTCTCCATGTTCTATATGGTATTCATGGCAATATTAACACTTTTGGGCACACTTATTTCAGACTTGTTATATGCAGTTGTTGACCCAAGAGTAAGAGTAAGCTAAGGAGGTGCTGTAATGTCAGAAAAAAAGATCAACGAAAATGAAATGAATAACCCGGGTGACAACAGCACACATTTGGCTCTTGATGACGATCAGAGAGTAAAGGTTCTTTCACCGTCAATGCTTGTTTTCAAGCGCTTTGTTCGTAATAAGCTGGCTATTGTGGGAACTGTATTTATTTTGGGAATGTTCATTTTCTCTTATATTGGCGGACTTGTTTCACCTTATGCCGAAAGTCAGATTTTCAGAGACTATACGGTTATGAGCAAGGATTATGCCAATGTAACAGAAAACACAGAGTTCAGATACACAGAGGATAACGGAACTGATTTTCCGGCAATCGCAAAGGCAAAGTTCGTTCTTGCAATGAATAATAACGAAACTGCTTTTGAAAGCGATGGCTCAAAGTTTGAAATCGAAAAAATCAGCGATGACGCTTATGCAATTTATTCAACAGATAACGGCAAAAAGTTAGTTTCTGTTGCATCAAAGCTCATTTATGACACAGTTTCAGCTGACACAGTTGTTTCACTTCAGTTCAGATATAAATCAGAAAAAGCTGCTGCCGAAGGAGAAAAATCTTTCAAGCATGACGGCAAAACTTATGACATAAAAACCAATGAAGCCGGAGATACTATTATTTATCTTGACGGCAAAGAGTTCGTTTATGTTTCCAACTTTATAGTTAATCCATTTGCATCAGACGGATTTATCACCATTGATGAAAAGTCTGCAATCAAAACTGCTATTTTGGCAGGGGAGAGCGAGCTCGCATGGGGCGAAGAGACCTATGTTATCGAAAGAAACAACCTTCAGTGGACAGTTAAAGCCGAAAAGAGCACTCAGGTTATCATGCAGTATAACGCTCCTTCAAAGGAACACTTGCTTGGCACTGACGGCAACGGCATGGATATTCTCACCCGTCTTATGTATGGCGGCAGAGTTTCACTTATGATCGGCTTTATCGTTGTTATTATTGAAACACTCTTAGGTGTTATCTTAGGCGGTATTGCAGGTTATTTCGGCGGTTGGATCGATAACCTTCTCATGAGACTTGTTGATATTTTCAACTGTATTCCGTCAACACCGCTTATTATTATCCTTGGCGCTATGATGGACGCGATGAAGGTGGATCCTCAGCTGAGAATGATTTATCTCATGTTAATTCTCGGTTTCTTAGGTTGGCCGGGCATCGCAAGAATGGTAAGAGGTCAGATCCTTTCACTTCGTGAACAGGAGTTCATGACAGCAACAGAGGCAACCGGTATTTCAGTAACAAGAAGAATTTTCAAGCATCTTGTTCCCAATGTTATCCCTCAGCTTATCGTTCTTTGCACAATGGGTCTTGGCAGTGTTATTCTCACAGAGTCAACCCTTAGTTTCTTAGGTCTTGGTGTTAGATACCCGTTTGCATCATGGGGTAATATCATCAACGCAGTAAGTAATGTTTATGTTATGACAAACTATTGGTTTGTTTGGATTCCAGCTGGTTTCTGTATTCTTATCACTGTTCTCGGATTTAACTTTATCGGTGACGGTTTAAGAGATGCATTTGACCCGAAAATGAAGAGATAAGGAGGTAATTAACATGAAAAAAGACAATAAAAAAGCAAAGAGTGGAAATTACCTCTCAGCCAAGGAATCAAGAAAGATCTCCAAATCAAACAGAAAAATCACAAAGGAATATGAGAAGAAGATTTCAAGAAAGAATATTCCCGAAAGTGAATATATAACTCAGATGAAAAATCCGGATAATATTGTTGAGTTTGACAACTTGCATACTTATTTCTTCACAGATGCAGGCACATCAAAGGCAGTTGACGGTGTTTCATTTGAAGTTCCGAGAGGCAAGACAGTCGGTGTTGTTGGTGAAAGCGGTTGCGGAAAGTCTGTTACAAGCCTTTCCCTTATGCGACTTCTTCAAAGACCGATCGGTCAGATCGTTGATGGTTCAATCCGTTTCAACATGGGAGACAATGCAATCGATATCGCAAAAGCACCTCTCAGCCTCATGCAGCAGATCAGAGGCAACGAAATCTCCATGATTTTCCAGGAGCCAATGACAAGTCTTAATCCTGTTTTCAAAATCGGAACACAGGTTGATGAAGTTATCGAACTTCACAACAAGGACATGAGCAAAGAAGACATAAAGAAGCGTTCCATTGAGATGTTGGAACTTGTCGGCATCGCTAACAGCGAGGGTGTATACAATATGTATCCCCATGAACTTTCCGGCGGTATGCGTCAGCGTGTTGTTATCGCCATGGCTTTGGCTTGTGAGCCGAAGATGATCATTGCCGATGAACCCACAACAGCTCTTGATGTTACAATTCAGGCACAGATCCTTGACCTTTTCAGAAACCTTAAGGACAAGATCAATTCATCAATTATGCTTATCACTCATGACTTGGGCGTTATTGCTGAAATGGCTGATTATGTTGTTGTTATGTATGCCGGCAGAGTTGTGGAAAAGGGAACTCTTGATGATATTTTCCTTCATCCTTCTCACCCGTATACTATCGGACTTATGAATTCAAAGCCTGCAATCAACAAGAAGGTTGACAGACTTTACAGCATACCCGGTAAAGTTCCCAATCCTATTGATATGCCGGACTATTGCTATTTTAAAGATAGATGTGAAATGTGTGTTTCAAAGTGCAACGGCGCATACCCACCACTTAAAAAGCTCAGTGATACACACTACGTTTCATGCTATCGCTTTGATGAAAATGAAGGAGGTAATGAGTAATGGCAGTTAATATTGACACATCATTTACTCCTATTGAGCATAATCCCGAGAACATTCTTGAGGTTAACGCTCTTAAAAAGTATTTCCCAATTAAAAGCGGTTTTGTCAAGAAAACCGTTGGTTATGTTAAAGCTGTTGACGGTGTAAGTTTCAACATTAAGCGTGGCATTACAATGGGTCTTGTTGGTGAAAGCGGTTGCGGTAAAACCACAACGGGCAGAACTATTCTCAGACTCAACGATAAAACTTCCGGTCAAGTTCTTTTCAACGGCAAGGAAGTTCACGATATGAGCAAGAAAGAACTTCGCCAGTTGAGAACACAGATGCAGATCATTTTCCAGGATCCGTATTCAAGCTTGTCTCCGAGACTTCCCATTGCCGAAATTATCGGTGAGGCAGTTCGTGAGCACAACATTGTTCCAAAGGCTGAATTTGACGATTATATTGACAATATTATGGCAAACTGCGGTCTTATGCCGTACCATAAGGACAGATATCCTCATGAATTTTCAGGCGGTCAGCGTCAGAGAATTTGTATTGCAAGAGCTCTTGCTCTTAATCCGGAATTTGTTGTTTGTGACGAACCGGTTTCAGCTCTTGACGTTTCAATTCAGGCTCAGATCATAAACCTTCTTCAGGATTTACAGAACAAATACAATTTGACCTATCTTTTCATTTCTCACGACTTATCAGTTGTTGAGCATATCTCCGACACCATCGGCGTTATGTATTTAGGTTCACTTGTTGAATACGGTTCAAAGGACGATATTTTCTCTCATCCTGCACATCCGTATACACAGGCATTGTTTTCTGCAATTCCTCTTCCCGATCCAACAGTTAAGATGAACAGAATTGTTCTTGAGGGAAGTATTCCGTCACCGGCAAATCCACCTTCAGGTTGTAAGTTCCACACTCGTTGCAAGAACTGCATGAATATCTGCAAGGAAGTTGCACCGGAGCAGAAAGAGATTGAAAAGGGACATTTCGTTGCTTGTCATCTTTATGATGATGTTAAAAGTGTAAGTGAAGATGAGTAAGAAGAAAGACTTTTATGATGATGGCAGAACCATTGCCAACATGAACATTGAGGGTATGCCCTTTTATGATGACAGGAAAGAAAGCCAATTTAACGGTCAAGAAAAAGGGGAGAAGCAGAAACCTGAGTTTTCAACCAAGGAAGCAGGACAGGTTGCTTTTTCCGCAATGCTTGCCGGTTTAGCGATTGGAGGAGTATTTCTTGTTGGTGGAGCGATCTTCATTGCAGCACTTTATTTCTTGGGATAAAACTGAATAATAGATGATAAACAACAAACGCCGGGCATCGAGCCCGGCGTTTGTTGTTGTTTCGGTTTGTGCAGGAGGGAAGGCGGGGTGGGGCGAAGCACCTTGCCCTGCGGGCAAGGTGGAGCACGGCTCTGCCGTGCTTGTTTGTGCCTCCGGCACAAACCTTCGCCCCACCCCGCCTTCCCCAAAACCCACGGTAATGCACCGACTTATTGCAACAATATAACGAATATGTCGAAAAAATCCAATACTTTATACCGAATTTTAAAATATTGCATAAATTTTTATTAAAAAACATAGAAATTATATTGACAAACTCTAACA
This sequence comes from uncultured Faecalibacterium sp., assembly GCA_964411915.1. Taxonomy (GTDB): domain Bacteria; phylum Bacillota; class Clostridia; order Oscillospirales; family Acutalibacteraceae; genus UBA6857. The sequence goes on along the minus strand of CAYPMB010000025.1, from coordinate 9,731 downwards.
AAAGTACTAAAATGTTGTCAAAATGTTAAACATTTATTAAAGAGAGGTTTAAGGAGGAAATTATGGATTTTAAGTCAATTATTGAGAAGAAAGAACATTACGCAGACTATATGGTCGATGAAATCACCCATATCTGCACAACCATGGAGAAGCGTGCTCCGGGAACAAAAGGCGAACTTCAGTCATGCGAATATATGGCAAAAGTTCTCAAAGAAGAATGTGGTTGCGACAGCGCTGAAATCGAATCTTTTGAAGAAAATCCGGGTTCGTTTTTTGGCTGGATCTATTTTACGATTACCTTTGTTATTGCCGCCGCTTTTCTCTACATATTTAAAGTGCCTGTGGCATCAATCATTCTTATTGCAGTTGGCTTGACAATCTGCCTTTTGCAGTTCGGCTTTTATAAAAAAGCTGTTGATCCTTTCTTCAAAAAGATGACAGGTCATAATGTTACCGCAATTAAGAAATGCAAGGGCGAAACAAAAAGACGCATATTCTTTAACGGACACCCCGATGCCGCCTGGGAATGGCCGGTTAACTATGCTCTCGGTGGCGTAGGCTTTGAGGGTCACGCAATTATCTGCTTTGTTGGCGCATTTTATTATCTGATTATTGCCGTTCTTCGTCTTGTGCTTGATTTTGAAAAATATGACGCAGCACTTACTGCTTGCGGTAAATGGGGACTTATCTTCTTACCGTTCTGGATCGGCTTATACTTCATGTGGAATAAGAAGAGAGTCGTTGACGGTGCTAATGATAACCTTTCAGGTTGCTATATGGGTATCGCCTTGCTTAAGGCTCTTAAAGATGAGGGCATTGAACTTGAAAATACTGAAATCGGTGTTATCCTCTCAGGTTCAGAAGAAGCAGGTCTCAGAGGCTCTAAGGCTTGGTGTGAAGCTCACGCTGAGGAATATAAGAACGATGATATCCCAACATTTATCTATTCTTATGACACAATTTACGATCCGAAATACCTTATGACAAATTATCGTGACCTTAACGGCACTGTTAAAACAGATAAAGATGTTTCAGATTTGTTTATGGAAGCAGCTGCCGACTTGAATATTTATTGTCAGAAGGGCATGATTCCACCGATGGGCGGCGCAACAGACTCTGCTGCATTTGCTCAAGCCGGATTAAGAGCAACAGGTATCACCGGTCTTAACCATAAGCTGGAGAGATATTATCACACAAGAATGGATACTTTCACCAATATGAATAAGAAAGGACTTGCTGATTGTTTCGCAGTCACAGTTAAGGTTCTTGAAAAGTTCGATAACGGTGCAAAACAGTAATTTAATAACTTTATAATAGAACAGATCCGCTTTAAAGTGGGTCTGTTTTGTGTTCAGACAAAGAGCCAAGATAAAATACAGGCACCGCAGCAAATTGCTACGGCGCCTGTATTAGTTTGAATTAAAATTGAGAGGAGTTTGTAATTAAATATTTTATATGATAAATAGTTATACTGTTGCCGGTTCTTTCTCCGTCAATGCCATGAAATCGATTTTATCCATCTTGGTTCTTGGAAGAGCATCAAGGAAAACAACCTTTCTCGGAACTGAGAACTTATCGAAATTTTCTTGGCAGAACTTAACAAGTTCCTCTGTGATCTCATCTTTTGTCTTGTCAGTCGGATTAAGAACAACACAGAGCTTAATGCATGGTTTACCCTTGCTGTCATAAGCCTGAACTACACAACACTCGTTAACATATTCAATGTCGTTAAGGCGCTGTTCCATGTTATAAGGATAAACATTATAACCGGAAATGACAATAATTCTCTTCTGACGGCTGGTGAAATAAACATAGTTGTCCTCGTCCATGTAACCGATGTCACCGGTGCGGATCCATGCTTCACCGTTTTTGTCATACCAAATGCCGTCTTCTTGGATAACATCATCATAGAGATATCCGTTCATCATTGTTTCGCCTCGAAGAGTGATTTCTCCCAATGTTCCGCATGGGAGGATTTCACCTTCAGAGTCTCTAATGGTTGCCTCAACAAATGGCACAGCCATTCCTACGGATTCTGCTCTTGTGAATTCATCTGTGTTAGTTGTGCAGACTGCACACATCTCAGTCAATCCCCAGCCACGGCAAAGTTTTGCATGACCGCCGTTTTTGACGATTCTTTCATGAAGAGCTCTGATGAAGTCCTCACTGACGATATCGCCACCGCATGAAATAAAGTTAAGATTTTTAAGCCCCTCATTGTCGAAGTTTGGTGCATCATACATTTTCTTAAACATAAGAGGTGCACCGAGAATTTCCTGAACATTATAATTCTTAACATAATTGTTAGCCTTTTCCGCATCGAATTTCGGCATAACAATAGCTGTATATGCATTACACAAGGCGTAGTGCATAGCACCGCCAAGACCGTAAGCATGGAAACAGGGGAGAACGCAGAGATTATAAGAATGGCCGTAATCATGATCCTTATCAAGGAAATATAAGGCATAAGCCAAAGAGTTCAAGGCATAAGAAGAGAGTTTAATTGTTTTGCTCTTACCGGTAGTTCCGCCGCCGTGCATATAAATCATGGTTTCCTTACCCAAGTGACCCACAGTTTCAACCGGTTCATAATCTCCTGCCAAAATATCGCTGAATCTATGGATAGAGTCTCCCTGAGGAACATTGGAGTTCTGAGCGTCATCTGCAACCACATAAGGTTTTGCAGGGCCATAGACATAGTCACTTGTTGAACAGACGATGGTGTGAGTATTCTTAAGAATTTCACTGAAGTTTCCTGCCGCTCTGTCAAGGATAAAAATACCCTTCGATTTTGTTAAAGTGCGAATTTTTGCCAATGCATCTGGAGGTGTGAGAGGGTGAACGAAACTTGCGATAATTCCCAGCTTATTAAGGGCATAGAATGCAACAAAAGCGTGAGCTGAAGTTGGAAGGAAGATTGAGAAAACATCACCCTTCTTAAATCCCTGAGCTGACAGGTATGCGGCAAGTTTTTCAACATCGGCAAACAACTGTGACATTTTGGTTTCGCTTTCCAAGTTAACGAAAGCACCGTAATCTCCGTGGTCGGCACTTATACGGTCATAGCACTCATGGAGATATTCATAACATGATTGATCATTAGGTTTAGTAAGATACTGTTCTTTCGGAACATTATACAATTTTTCTAACACGGAACTGCCTCCTGTCAAGGATAAAAATACCCTTCGATTTTGTTAAAGTGCGAATTTTTGCCAATGCATCTGGAGGTGTGAGAGGGTGAACGAAACTTGCGATAATTCCCAGCTTATTAAGGGCATAGAATGCAACAAAAGCGTGAGCTGAAGTTGGAAGGAAGATTGAGAAAACATCACCCTTCTTAAATCCCTGAGCTGACAGGTATGCGGCAAGTTTTTCAACATCGGCAAACAACTGTGACATTTTGGTTTCGCTTTCCAAGTTAACGAAAGCACCGTAATCTCCGTGGTCGGCACTTATACGGTCATAGCACTCATGGAGATATTCATAACATGATTGATCATTAGGTTTAGTAAGATACTGTTCTTTCGGAACATTATACAATTTTTCTAACACGGAACTGCCTCCTGAATATAAACAACAAAATTTGGTAGTATTATACAATGGAAGTATTTGGGATTTCAATAGAAATAAATAAATAACCGCTAATTCATAATCAATGACAGGTAGTGTTAGAAAATTGTAAGTTTTTTATCTCCTGAGGGAGAGTTTATTGCCTGATCAGAAAGTTTTTGGGTGGAGGCGGGCCCGGGGGCGAAGGTTTGTGCCTGCGGCACAAACGAGCACGGCCTTCGGCCGTGCTCCCCCCAATGCCTCCGGCATTGGGGCTTCGCCCCCGGACCCGCCTCCTGCACAACCCTGCATAATAAAAACAAATCTTGACTTGAAGATACAAATTGTGATATTTTAATTATAGAATATTTTTTGGAGGTATGGCAATGCTTAATAACTTGGTTGAAGAATATTGCGTTGAATCTCTTTTGGATTTCTATAATAACGGAAATATCGGTTTTGCAGAATATCTTGATGATAATGTGGTCTGGTATGGTCCGCTGGAAGGTCAGCAGATCCGCGGAAAAGAAAACTTGATAAAGGCATTCTCCAGAGGAAAATCAGGCTTGAAGTTTAATATCGAAAATCTTAACACGAAAATCATACCGGTTAAAGCAAATGCGTTTACTTTTATCGCCGATTATGAGCTTTATACATATTATCCAAATGGAAAAGTCATTAAGTATAATCAGCATTTGTTGTTGGTTTCAAGAATGAAAAAGTGTAAGGACGGAGTCACAAGATGGGTCTCACCCCTTATCCATGTGTCCGATGTGCTTTCACGAAAAGGGGATAAAACCCAGCAGTCTGCCTATGTTGCGGACTTCGATAAAGATGTTTTCGATCTTGCCATAAGTAATAGGGGAAAGGTGCAAAAAATTGTGTTTTCCGGGCAAAATAATTCTAATTACTATATCCCGGAGGATAGCATACTTTATATCGAGGGCGGAAAAGGCGTGAAAAGCTATGTGCATACCAAAGATAAAACATATACGGTAATACATCTGCTTAAAGATATAATGAATAAACTCCCCGATTATTATTATCGCTGTCACTCCAGCTATATAGTTAACCTTAAATTCGTGGAGAGAATAAATAATTATAAGGTGTTTTTGGATAACGGTGATGAAATTCCCGTTCCCGTGAAAAAATATAGCGCAGTTAAGGAAGAAATCAATTCTTTCATGGAGAAAAATATGATAATAAAGTGAATTTTTGAAAAAATCAGTTAAACATTTTTTCAAAAAGATTGACTTACAGGTTGTGAAGATATATAATATTAAAGTATTTTTTAAATTGGGACAGGTACTTCTTCCCGAAAATTCAGGAGGTTTTAAGTTATGGTTAGAGCAATTGTTGGAGCTAACTGGGGCGACGAAGGTAAGGGTAAAATTACCGATATGTTTGCCGAAGAGTCAGACATAGTTATTCGTTTTCAGGGCGGTGCCAATGCAGGTCATACTATTATCAATGATTTTGGAAGATTTGCACTTCATCAGCTTCCCTCAGGTGTCTGCTATCAGCACACAACAAATATTATCGGCAACGGTGTAGCACTTGATATACCCCGTCTTATGGCCGAAATCAAATCAGTAACCGATGGCGGAGTTCCGGCACCGAAAATTCTCGTTAGTGAGAGATGCCAGATCATGATGCCATATCATGTTTTACTCGATACTTATGAAGAAGAAAGACTTGCAGCTAATGCTTTCGGATCAACAAAGAGTGGTATTGCACCTTTCTATTCCGATAAGTATGCCAAGATCGGCTTCCAGATCTGCGAGTTGTTTGATGAGGAATATCTTAAGGACAAACTCACAAGAGTTCTCGAAGTTAAGAATCTTCTCCTCGAAAATGTTTATCATAAGCCTCTTCTTGATGTTGACGAAGTTTTCAACACACTTATTGAATATAGAGAAATGATCAAACCTTATGTTGCCGACACTGCAAAGTTCATTCGCAACGCAGTTAAAGAGGGCAAGAAAATCCTTCTTGAAGGTCAGTTAGGCTCACTTAAAGACCCTGATCACGGCATTTACCCAATGGTTACATCATCTTCAACTCTTGCAGGCTATGGCGCTGTCGGTGCAGGTATACCACCTTATGAAATCAGCGATATAGTTGCTGTCACAAAGGCATATTCATCAGCTGTTGGCGCAGGTGAGTTCGTCAGCGAAATCTTCGGTGATGAAGCTCAGGAAATGAGACTTCACGGCGGTGACAAGGGCGAATTCGGAGCAACAACCGGCAGACCTCGTCGTATGGGTTGGTTCGACTGTGTTGCAACAAGATACGGCTGTGAAGCACAGGGCGCAACTCAGGTTGTTCTCACAGCAATCGACTGTCTTTCTTATCTTGATGAGATCAAGGTTTGCACCGCATACGAAATTGACGGTGAAATCGTTAATGATTTCCCGGTAACTCCGATGCTTAAGAAGGCTAAACCTGTACTTAAAACATTAAAGGGTTGGAAGACAGACATCAGAGGTATTAAGGAATTCTCCAAGCTCCCACAGGAGGCTCAGGATTATGTTAACTTCATTGAAAAGGAAATCGGCGTAAAGATTTCAATGGTTTCAAACGGTCCTAAGAGAGAAGAAATTATCGTCAGATAATTTTGCCGATAATTTTTGTTCGATAATTTTCGCCGAGTAATTTTTGCCAGATAAATTTTATTATATAAATTCAGGAGGTTATTTGTTATGAATAATAATGTTCGTCCGGAAAGTATGCAGCGTATTACAACTGCAGAACTTGCAAATCAGTTCATTGAAGAACAGGTAAAGGAAATACGTGAGCAAATCGGTAACGAAAAAGTTCTCCTTGCACTTTCAGGCGGTGTGGACTCATCTGTTGTTGCAGCCCTTTTGATAAAGGCAATCGGCAAGCAGTTGGTATGCGTACATGTTAACCACGGCTTGATGCGTAAAGATGAATCTGAAAATGTCATAAAAGTTTTCAAAGACGAGCTTGACGCAAACCTTATTTATGTTGATGCAACTGATCGTTTCCTCGATCTTCTTGCAGGTGTTTCAGATCCTGAAAGTAAGCGAAAAATAATCGGTGCTGAATTTATAAATGTATTCGCAGAAGAAGCCCGCAAACTTGAGGGCATCACATATCTTGCTCAGGGTACAATTTACCCGGACATTCTCGAAAGCATTAAGCAGGCTGAGGGCAAGAAGGCTGTTAAGTCTCACCACAATGTTGGCGGTTTGCCGGAAGATCTCAACTTTAAATTGGTTGAGCCTCTCAAGTTCCTCTTCAAAGATGAAGTAAGAGTTGTTGGCGAGGCATTAGGCTTACCTCATGCAATGGTTTATCGTCAGCCGTTCCCGGGTCCGGGCTTGGGTGTTCGTTGCCTTGGCGCTATCACAAGAGACAGACTTCACGCTTTAAGAGAAGCTGATGCTATCCTTCGTGATGAGTTCGATAAGAACGGTCTTGCAGGCAAGGTTTGGCAGTATTTTGTAATCGTTCCCGACATGAAGAGCGTAGGCGTTAAAGATGACAGCCGTTATGAAGGCTGGCCGGCAATCATTCGTGCAGTGAACACAAAGGACGCCATGACCGCAACTGTTGAGGAAATCCCTTATGAGCTCCTCCACAAGATCACTCAGCGCATCACTAGTGAAGTTGAAGGCATCAACCGTGTCCTCATGGACCTCACTCCAAAGCCAACCGGCACTATCGAGTGGGAATAAATTTGCGGTCACTAAAAACCCAGTGTTTATGCGGGCTTAGGCGATTTCAAAAGGCAAATTGATCCCAAAATGATACCAAACTATCAGGCTGTTTTATTCTAAACAGTCAGGGTGGTTTGCAAGTAGATTATCTTAAATACAGAAAAGGCATTACTGACTTTTTGCAGTCGGTAATGCCTTTTTTCTATGCTTATTTTTATGTAACGTAAGTTGATTTTCACTTTTCGGGATAGTTATAACGCCAAGCGTCATATTCCTCTTTTGAGATTTCACCGTTTTTAAGTTTTTGAGCCTGCCGTTCCAAACGAAGAACAGGATAAGAATCAGAAAGGCGAATAAATATAATAAATCAACATTTACTTTTTCATTTTCTTAGTTCCGTTTTATATAAATGCACGAAGAATGCCACGCTTACTGCCAGCGATACAATTTCTGCAATGGGGAATGCCCACCATACCATGCCAACATCATTGGTCACCTTTGCCAATATCCATGCCACAGGCACAAGAACTACCAGCTGACGCATCAAAGACATAACCAGACTGTAATTGCCTTGTCCGATAGCTTGATACATATTTGAAGACACCAATCCCAAAGCCGCAAGTGGGAAGCAAAGGCTGATGATTCGCAGTGCAGGAATACCAACCTGTAAAAGTTCCTCTGTGGGATTGAAAAATCCGAGAAGTTGTCCGGGCAGAAGCATAAAGGCAAGAACACCTATAAGCATAATAACAAGAGCGATACCACAGCCCTGATAGAATGACCGAAGCAGACGCTTTTTCTTGCCGGCACCATAATTGTATCCCATGATTGGCATCAAACCTTGGTTCAGACCCAATACAGGCATGAATACGAAGGAGCGAAGTTTGAAATATAAACCGAATACTGTGTATGCCGCTGTGGAGAAGGCTGCAAGAATAGCATTGATTGCCATATTCATTACAGTACTGATTGCCTGCATAACAATAGCAGGAATACCGACAGCATAAATATCCTTCACAATTCTGCCGTGAAAACGGAAACCCTTGAGAGAAATTTTGATTGATGGATGCCGTGCGACTACAATAATCGCCAAAATCATAGAAAGAATCTGTCCACCCACCGTGGCAATGGCTGCACCGGTAACGCCCATAGCCGGAAGACCAAACAAACCAAATATCAAAATCGGATCGACTACTATATTGATTACAGCACCAACCAGCTGGAACATCATCGGCCAAAACATATTTCCGGTGGCTTGCAGGATTTTTTCAAGCATGGTCACAACAAACTGTCCGAAAGACAAAATACAGCAAATAGAAAGATATTGATCTCCCATGAGGATAATTTCCGAATCGGATTCAAACATCTGAAAGAATGGAGTGGTGAAAAACATTCCAAAGACAGCGAATACCAGCCATGTTATGATGCTGAGTATCAAACCGTGGGTCGCTGTTGATTCCGCTTCCTTTCTGCGACCTTCTCCAAGTCGGCGTGACATAAGTGAGGTAACACCTGCCGCAGTACCTACCGCAAAGGCAATCAGCAAGTTTTGGATTGGATAGGCAAGGGATAGTGCAGAGACAGCTTTCTCGCTGACCTGTGCCACAAAGTAACTGTCCACAATGTTATATAATGCTTGAATCAGCATAGAAAACATGGCAGGCAGTGACATGGATAAAATTAGAGGGAACATTTTTGCCGTTCCCATACGGTTTTCTTTTCGTGTTTCTGTTGGCATTTTACTTATTCTCACTTTCTATTCTCAAAAGCTTTTGAAGGAGCTTTTGCAATTCTTTTCTTTCCTGTTCCGATAAATGTTCAACCCATGCGTGGTCAATTTTTGCAACAACCGGTTCCAATTCCGATTGCATACGTTTGGCTTTTGGGGTTAAGGAAATCAGCTTACTTCTGGCATCTTTGGGATTTACGATTTTCAAAATAAACCCCTTCTTTTCCAGATTGTCTAACAGTCCCAAAACCGTAGGGTGGGTAATCACACACTCTTTTTCAATATCAACAATTCGTGCGCTTTGGTTTTGTTGCATAAACAAAAAATTTAATATTCGGCACTGAGATGCCGTCAAATCATAGTCTGCCAAAACTGGGTTTGCCATTTTATCAAATTCGATAGATGCCGTTTTTATTAAAACTGCAATCCTGTCACCGTTCATAAGTTCTCTCCTTCCTTGTAATTACCTACTAATTATAAGTAGGTAACTACCTTTTGTCAAGGAAATATATTTCCGGCACACTTGTGTCTTTTTGTGCGTTTTAACTAAAGCTGACGACTCCCACCGGCTTATCAGCACCTATGAAGAAAACGGTGGAAATCCAGAACTTGTGATATATAAAAAGAGAAAAAATGGCCGCTGAGGAATCTTTACCCCTCAGCGGTGTTTTGCGTTTACCTTATTACCGAAGAATGACTATGAATATAGAACTCCTCTTGGCTTGGCATCCACTTCTTTTCCTTTTTAGGAAAAGTGGCATCAAAGG
>CAYPMB010000024.1:0-34357 GCA_964411915.1 uncultured Faecalibacterium sp. | reverse complement strand
TCCATTGACATTGACTTTTGAAAGTAGTATAGTTAATGTGTTGGGGTCTCAAAAATACAGTTGGGATTTCGGTATATACATAAGATGCAGAGCAAACAAATTTAGAATTTTAATTTATATTGTCTTTGAATTGCTTAAGGGGTTTTTACAGATATATTTCCTGTAAAAACCCCTTGTGTTATATTATGGATCGGTTTCTTGTATTCAATTTTGCTCCGCTGTATAGTTTTCAACGGCATACATGAAACCTTCTATGAGAAACTGTCTTGCTTCTTTTGCCGGAGTTGTGAAAGAGAATAGGTCAAAGCCGTGGAAACATCCATCAAAAATCTTGAACTGCACATCAACACCCGCATTTCTTAAATTTTTAACATATTCGATGGTTTCATCGGTGAAAGGCTCAATGTTACCGACGTATGTAAGAGTTGGTGGAAGGTTAGTGTAATCTGTTTCACGGGCGGGCGCAGCGTATTTTGAAACACTATCTGTTTGGTATGCATCTTGAAGATAGAGTTTCCAGGCGATCTCATTTGACTTGGTGTTCCATATAGGTGCATCATTATTTTGTGATGACTGAGTTGTCATTCTGTTGTCTAACATGGGATAAAGAGGCATCTGAAACGCTATGTTGATCTCGCCTTTGTCTCGTGAAAGAAGAGTGGTTGCAGCGCAAAGCCCACCACCGGCACTGTCACCTCCTATAAATATCTGATCTGAACGCATACCGTATTCTGAACCGTTGTCTTTAAGCCATAAAAGAGCTGAATAACAATCGTTAAGTGCTGCCGGGTATGGTGCGGTTGGTGAATTAGTGTAATCGGGAGCAACCACAAGGCAGCCCGATTCTAAGACGAAGGATTCAATAAAACTGAAATCCTGTTCCGGAATACCGATTGCATATCCGCCACCGTGAATCCATAAAAGTCCGGGAACATTTCCCTTTTTCTCTTTTGGAGAATAAACACAGATGCGAAGTTTTGATCCGTTTTCTCTTGTTATGTATTTTTCTTCATAATTGATTTTTCTTGCAAGGTTAATACCACGAAGAAAATTATCAAGAAAGAAATTGGCAACTGAGAAAAAGTTTTCCGTAAAGTGAGGCATAACAATGCGGATAAGATTACCGATCACTCGAAGTTCAGGATGGATATTCTCCGTTTTAATGTTCCATTCTTTGTTGAATAAAGATGAAATTTGTGCCATTTGGGACATCTCCTTCTTTTTACTCTTGACTTTGTTGTAAGCACTTACGCTGAATGCGGTGGTGAAACTTAAAGTCAACCTAAGGAATAAAGCGATTATTCTTTTCTTCATAAAATCTTCCTGATTAAAGATATGTTTACAGTTTATCACACATATAGGAAAAATATCAATAAAGAAAAGACATCTATGACTTGTTTGTTTCTTTTTTTAAAAGGGACAGTATACCGGAGACAGCGAGAAAACCTCCGAATAATTTGCCGAGAATTTGAGTTTCAATGTTACTTATAAGAAAAGCACCTAAAGCAAGTCCGGGAACAGCGCCCAATAAAATGTAAATTCCAACTTTATACTTTATAAGTTTCTTCTTAAGATTGTAAATAATCGAAACTATGGCGCAAGGTATAAAAAACAGCAAGTTTATGCCTTGTGCCGTGATTTGAGGCACAGACATAAAAACTGTTAGATATATGATAAGTATACTTCCTCCGCCAAATCCCATAGCACCCAAAAGACCGGCAAAAAATCCTGCAATATAGTTCACTTGAATACCATCCTCAGACCTGCCCATATCATAAAAAGAGCAAAAATATTTTTCAAAACTTTATTGTTTGTTTTGTTAAGCAAATATGCACCGAAAATTGCACCTGAAAAACCTAACGGTAAAAAGGTGAGCGCATCTTTTATAACAAGATTTCCCTGTAAGTAATATATAAAGGCGGTTATAACCGTTAGAGGAAGGATCAGAGAAACGGCAGTGGCTTGAGCTTCTTTTTGGGAGAGTCCGCATTTTTTGAGAATTGGAACTGCCACAATTCCGCCTCCGGCACCGAAAAAAGAGTTTATAAAACCGATAATCGCTCCCCATAGAATTAAACTGCGTTTCTTCATCTTTTCACCCGCTGAAACTTAATTGCTCTTAGTGTTTCCGAAAAAATGTGGATTATACTAAAAATAAGGAGTTGTAAAAACAGTGTTTTACAACTCCTTGAAATCTGTATCGCCTGATACAATTATTCAAATATAAATAATAATCCCGCCATGCCGTTAGCACGGCCGTTATAATCTGCTCGAGAGCAGGTGGGTGAATGCCTCCGGGTTCACGCTCCCTTCGTCCGACAAAGTCGGGAGGTCTGCAATCCGCCGGCTGAGCTTATTCTCCCTTTAAATAAGTGTTAGGTTATAGTAGCCGCACCTGACGCACACAGCAGGACAATAAACAATATTGTTTTTATTATTATTCTTCCTCTTCTTCATATTCGAAGAGCTTTTCAAGTCTTTCCTCGAAAATTTCCGCAATTTCCGAAAATTCTTCTTCGTCCTCAATTTGAATAAGGTAAGTTTCACCGTCATTTTCGAGAACTTTTAAAATGATAACGTCTCCGTCATCTTCCAGCATTTCTTCTGACTCACGAAAAACAGGAAGAAGAGCCACATAACGGTTACCGTCATCTGTTTCAATTCTGTCAACTTCTTCAAACTGGTGTTCGTTTCCGTCATCATCTGTAACGCTGATTATATCAAAATCGTAATTATCTTCCATTTTTTAATATCCTTTCTTTTGCTGATTATATTTTAATATTTTTTTGGCCATAAGTCAATATGTTAGCATAGATTTCCTTAAAGCTGACGATAGACGAATACAATATGGCTTTTCGGGCATATTTCATCAATACTGCGTCATAATGCACCGGAACTGCTGTATTTTATCGAGCAAATTATTCAATCTGCGCTGTCAGAAAAAACTTAACTAAAATATTTCATTTCCTTATTTTCATTTTACCCGCTGTATGATATAATTAAAACAAAAACACAAAAATATTTTCGATATAAATTAATCTAAAAAGAAAGGAAGAAGAAAAATGAGCAACAATCCGTCAACAGTTTTCGGTACATGGGAGTTAGGCAAACCCATAGGTATCGGCACATACGGAAAAACTTACGAAATCAAAAATTTCACAAAGGAAGAGGGAATTTATAAGATTATAAAGATCCCTGTAGAAGCAAAAAATGAACCGGATGTATTTCCGGTAAAAACCCAGCAAGACTGTCTCAAAGAAGTCAGACATGACATATTATCTTCGATTAAGTATATCCAAATGAGTGATAACGGAAGATTTTTTGTTAAATATGAGGACTGTGAGTTAACAGCGTCAGAGGACTTTAAGACACTTATAATGAAAATAAGACTTGCGAAGCATGTCAGCCTTTCAACAATTTCTCAGCATCACAAATTTACGGAGGATGAAGTTCTTCGTCTTGCCGTTAACGTGTGCCGTTGTCTTGAAAAGTGCAGAGAAATGGACTATGTTTACACCAATTTGAAACCAAACAACATTTTCATAACTGAAAAGGGTTGCAAATTGGGCGACTTCGGAACATTCGGAATGTATGAACCTACGAAGATGAATGTTGCAATGCGAAAGACACAGGAATATATGGCACCCGAATTTATCAAGTTCGGAGAGATAAACTCAACGAGTGATACCTATGCTCTTGGACTTGTAATGTATGCACTTCTTAATAATAACAAATTGCCGTTCATACCGAGATATGAAGAGAATATCGGCATAAGCGACACCAACTTAGCCATAGAAAAAAGATGTGCTAACTATATTTTTTCAGATCCGGACAATGGAAGCGAAAAGGTGAAAAATATCATTTTGAAGGCCTGTTCTGCAAGCTCCGTTAACAGATATGAATCTCCCACGGATATGAAAAACGATTTATTACTTGCTTTAGGAGAACAGGCTGAAGCAAACCCTTTTGTGAAGAAAAAGGAAGAACCTGTGCAAACTGTAAAGCAGGAAAGTCTCCCTTTGGAAAATGTAAAAATGTATGAATATACAAACAAGAAAGCTCCGAAGAAAACTCTTGACAAAAAGAAAAAAATATTGCTTATTGCCATTGCGGCAGTTTTGCTTGTTCTCATAGCTGTGGTTGCGGTTATTCTTTCAAAAGATGAACCGACCCAAGGCGCATATTTGCTTGATCATACATCTTTGGTGTATGAGAGGTTTAAGGTATTTTATAATGGATGACAAAATATTGACAGCGCAGTTCAGTGATCTGAAAACGGCCTGCCTAAATGACTGCATAATAACGCATACAAGATTTCTCGACTTAAGACAGCAGAGTTTGTTTTTATCCTTTCCGAAAGACAAAGATGTTGTTTCATTCCTTCATGGAGGATATGACTCAGCAGAACGGAGGGTGGGGATTTTCGTTCCCAAACTTTATGGGATAGAAAACGAGAAAGATTTTTCTGAGTTTGAGGGGGGCACGCCTCTTAAGGCAATCAGAATAGCCAAAGACAAGTTTTCAACACTTTCTCACAGGGATTACCTTGGAGCAATAATGAATTGCGGTATTAAGCGGGAAATGATCGGAGATATTATTTGCGATGAAAAGGGAGCAACTGTTATTGTTCTTGAAGAAATTTGCAATTATCTTATTCAGTCTCTTGATCGCATCGGCAGAGGTTCATGTGTATGCAGTGAGCAACCTTTAAGCCAATGTGAAACCGCTGAACCGAATATTAAGGAATTTTTCGGCACTGTGGCTTCCTTGAGGCTTGACAACATAGTGGCAACTGCCTTTGAAATTTCAAGAAAATCGGCAGTTTCCGCCATTGAGCAGAAAAAGGTTTATGTTGACGGTGTGCTGATTGAGAAAAACGATTTTCGTGTTCCTGTGGGTTCTAAGATCGTGTGTCAGGGCAAAGGCAAAGCAATTCTTAGTGAACAGAACGGTTTAAGCCGAAAAGACAGAGAAAAAATCATAATAAAACGGTATATTTAGTGAACGGAAAAAGTGCAAACTGAAAAACTGTATAATACAGATAGGCTCTTACAAGCGGTGAAACGCTTGTAGGGGCTTTTTTGGTGGTGTGGAAGCGCCCGCGGTCGTGGGCGCGTAATTCCAAGTCGGCCGGAGGCCGACCGGGCCCGGCGGTATAGTCGGGCCGGCGAAAGCGGAGCTTTCGCAAAAGAACCTGAAGTCAGATTGTGCTGATAACAGAAAGTTAAAACTTATTGTTTCAGTTCCCACCGGTCTGCCTCCGGCAGACTCCGCCCACTATACCGCGGGCGGTCCTTCCCCCCCCCACCCACACACAAAATGAGCAGTAAAAACCACCGTTTTTACTGCTCATTCAATTTAACTTCTCATTTTACTTATTCGAACCTTTTTCCATTCAGTTATTTGTTATTCCGATTTTTATAACTCCGTCTGACTTGTTTTCAAATATTTCGTATGCTTTTTCTATATCTTTAAGTGAGAATCGGTGTGTTATAAGAGGCGTTGTGTCAATCTTTCCTGCCTCAATTAAACTGAGGATCTCTTCACAGTCGCAACCGTCAACACCGCCTGTTTTAAAGGTTAAATTTTTGCCGTACATATTCGGTAACGGTAATATCTGGGGTTCATCATATAACGAAACAACAGTGACGGTGGCGTTCGGTCGGGCGCATTTCCATGCAAGCTCAAATGTGTCTCTTGCTCCGGCAACTTCAAGCACTACATCTGCACCGCCATGTTCAGATGTTTTTAAAACAAAGTCCTCACAGTTTTCGGGAGTGCAAACAAGAACTCTTGGATAATGCTTTTTTACAAAGTCAATTCTGTTTTCGTCCTTTTCGCAAATGATGATATTTTTAGGATTTTTGAGCATGACACAAAGCAGAGTGCATATTCCTGTTGGGCCGGCACCGATTATAAGAACAGTGTCTTCTTCTTTGATATCGGAAATACGGGTTGCCCAAAAGCCTGTTGCAAGAACGTCTCCAACAAACAATGCTTGATCATCTGAAACGGAATCGGGAATTTTGTTTAATCCCTGATCAGCGAAAGGAACACGGACATATTCAGTTTGCCCTCCGTCAATGCGGCAACCTAAAGCCCAACCGCCGTTTTTGTCAGTGCAGTTGTTTACATAACCGTTTTTGCAGAAAAAACATTCTCCGCAAAATGTTTCAACATTGACAGTCACTCTGTCACCGACTTTAACTTTTGTTACATCTTTTCCCACATTTTCCACAATGCCAACCATTTCGTGTCCCACCGTTATTCCGGGAACTGCTTTTGGCACACTGCCATGTTTAATATGTAAGTCACTGGAACAAATACTGCTCATAGTTACCTTTACTATTGCATCGCTGCTGTTTATGATCTGAGGCTTTTGCTTTTCCGTCAGCTCAAACTTTCCTTTTTCTTTATATGTTAATGCTATCATATCAATATCCCTTCGCAATGGTCGATTTCGTGCTGAATTATTTGTGCGGTGAAACCGCTGAAAGTTTTTATTCTTGTCTGAAATTCTGCTGTCTGCCATTTAACTTTTACTGTTTTATATCTTTTGCATTTTCTTGCCTCACCCAATAGTGAAAGACAACTTTCTTTCGTTTCATAAGGTTGAGACCGTTTTATGATCTCCGGATTAAACATAGTCATATATGTGCCTTCATTATCAAAAGCGATAATGCACTTTCTGACACCAATCATGTTTGCTGCCATGCCCACGCAAGTTTCTTTGTGAGCGATAAGCGTTTCAAGCAAATCTTCGGCAACCTGTAAATCATCTGCTGTTGCTTTTTCTGATTTCAAACTCAGAAAAATCGGATCGTGGTTCAGTTCTTTTATCATAATGATATACTTCCTTAAATTTTGGTTATGACAGACGGCTGAAATATCGCCAGCCGTTTTCTTTTAACCATTGATTGCATTTTTTGTATTCGGGAAAAACTTTATTTATTTCATCATAAAAGAGGGAGGAGTGATTCATTTGTTTTCTGTGACAGAGTTCGTGAACAACAACGCTGTCAAGAACCTCTTGAGGTAATAAGACCAAAAGGCAGTTGAAATTAAGGTTTCCTTTTGATGAGCAACTGCCCCAACGGGTTTTCTGACAACGAACGGTTATTCTTCCGTAACTGACACCGACTTTTTCGGCATAGTATTCGACTCTTTGAGGGATAACCTCTTTTGCTTTTTCGGTCATTTCCTTAATTTCCTCTTTGGTATAAGGTTTGGCGTCATCAAGATATTTCTGCTTTTTGGAAAGAGAAGAAAGGTGTTTTTCAATCCATGAATTCTTGGATTGGAGAAATGATTTTATTTCCTTGTCTTTCATGAAAAGAGGCGCACGAACGATAACTTCTCCCGGTTTGATTTCCAAAGAAATTGTTTTTCGGTTACTGCGAATGACGGAAATGTTAATATTGGATAAAGACATTTTTTTTCTCCTGTTAAGTTTTGTTGCAAACCATTTATATTATTTCTCTATTTTGCTCCATTCGGCAACTTTAAATCCGGGAAAAACAAAATCATCACCGACTAAAAGCGGTCGCTTGACCAACATTCCGTCAGTGGCAAGAAGTTTTAACTGATCTTCTTCCGACATTTCAGGCAACTTGTTTTTTAAATCCATGGATTTATATATCATTCCGCTTGTGTTGAAAAAGCGTTTTAACGGCAATCCGCTTTTAGTATGCCATTCTTTGAGTTCTTCAAATGTGGGTCGGTCGGTTTTGATATCTCTGATTTGGTACTCAACTTCGTTTTCGTCCAACCATTTTTTAGCCTTTTGACAGGTTGAGCATTTTGGGTAACATATAAAAGTTATCATATTATCTCCTCGTGTTAAATTTATTTTATTTTTGTCCGTAAAAAGAAAACGGTGGATAATTTCTGCTTTTGTAGTCGATTTTTTCTAACCCTTTTTCCTTAGAAATGGCACTTCCGATAAGCTTCTTTGTTAAATCCGGAACATCTTCTCGTTGAAGCGCCTCTTGAATATTCAACCATATAACTTCATTGTTTTCATGTTTGTCAGATTTGGCAGTTCCTGAAATATACTTAGCTTTAAATGCCACATACCAGTCTTGCATATTAAATCTTATGCCGATTATATTTTCCGGTTCAATAACAATTCCGGTTTCTTCTTTATATTCTCTTATCAGCGCCTCTTGAGGTGTCTCACCTTTTTCAACATAGCCACCGGGTACTATTAACTTGCCTTTGCCTGCACCGTAAGTGTGACGAGCGAGCAATACTTTACCATCATGTATGACAATGCCGGTAACACTGTGCCTGAGATAAGTTTCCTGTGAACTCATAATATCTCCTTTAAAATGTTTTCTTAAATTATATTCCTTTAAGTTGCTCTGTGTCAAGGGCAGTGTAAGTTTGCACATTTGGCATTGGTTCGTTCTTTTTGACAAAACTTAAGGTTTTCTTAAGGTTTTACCCACTTGTTTCTTAAGAAGTATTTGTATATACTTATGTTAGAACAAAGATAAAGACGGAGTGAGTGAAAATGAATAACATATTGGTTTGTGATGATGAGAAAGATATTGTGGAGGCGTTAAAAATATATCTTTCCGCGGAAGGTTATAATGTTATCGCTGCATATAACGGAAAAGAGGCTGTTGATATAATTGAATCCAACAAGGATATACATCTTGTCTTGTTAGATGTTATGATGCCGATAATGGACGGAATAACGGCTATCTCTTTAATACGCAAATCCTCAAATGTACCGGTTATTCTTTTGACAGCTAAAAGCGAAGATACAGATAAAATATTGGGGTTGAATATTGGAGCTGATGATTATATAACAAAACCTTTCAATCCTGTTGAAATGCTTGCAAGAGTCCACTCCCAATTAAGGCGTTACATAACTTTAGGCTCAGCAGGAAACGAAAAAGCCAAAAATAAAATCGGTAACATTGAGATAGATGATGAGGGAAAAATCGTTACCGTTGACGGAGATCCTATTGCTCTGACAAAAAGAGAATATGCTATTCTTTATTTGCTGATGCAAAATCCGGGAAAGTTGTTTTCTCCTGCGGAGATTTATAGAAAAATATGGAATGAAGAACCTTTTGGCGCTGAGAATGTGGTGGCAGTTCATATAAGACATTTAAGAGAGAAAATTGAAATTAACCCAAAAGATCCCAGATATTTAAAAGTTGTTTGGGGTCAGGGATACAAAATGGAGGAATGAAAAATGGATGAAACAAAATATAGCTCTTTGTCGAGAGTCATAGCGTTTATACTGTGCGTATTGTGCTCTTTGCTTTTTGTTGTAAATTCAGCGTGTATTGCATTTTCCGAATTTGTGAAATATAATGCTGATATCACAGTTTTGAACACCAACAATTTAACGACATATATTGCAAAGGAATATACAAATCAAATTTGTTGTTCACTTTCCGCATATACAATCTAGAATGACACCACCACATTCAAAGCGAAAGAGAGTGTGAATATTTTATATTTATGAAAAGGATCACAAAAGGGAGGAAAAGAAATGCGAGAGTTTAAACAGAGTGTGGTAAAAGGCATGATTTTTATGCTGTGTCTTTTGTGTTCTGCAACTTTTCTATTTAATTTAGCCGGTGTTGCATGTGGGGAATATATGAAATATGAAACCGGTGATCTCAATTTCAATGTTGAAAGTTTAATGATTGATGATGCTGAGACCTATGCAAGAAATGTTTGTTATACTCTTTCCCACAACATGAAAGCCATTGAGAATGTCGATGCAATAAATGAAAACATAGAAAGAACGAATTTCATTTATGAATTATCGGATAATCACGGAAACACCTGCACTAATATGGTGGACGGTGACAAATTTTCAACAATGTTAGACGGCTCTGAAATATTGAAAGAGAGCTTTCTTGAACGATTGACTTTAAATGATAATTCAGAATATGAAGGAGGGTTCTACTGTTTTGATACAAAAGAAGCCGAAGAATATATCAACCATTTAAAATCGTTTTATAATGATGTTGAATACAGGACGGAAAAGGTGAAAATCAATTTTGATGATTACAGTTCCAACTATGAGTGGCGATTTTGGTATGGCAATATTTTTAATACACAACTAACGGATTTTGAAGAAGCAATTGAGTTAGGAGAAGAAGAGGGCGTTCCAAAATCGATTATAAAAACAGATTCAAACGGAAATAAATATTTCGAAGCTTATAAACTGTTTTTAAAAACGGATTTCAAGATGAAAAACAGCTTTTACTATGGCTGGAAACATAGTTTTTCGGTGAGAGATGAGTTTTACTATATTGATTGGTTTGGAAAAACAGTTTTGGCAAATGAAACCAAAACCGTAGTAGTTACTATTGTAAGTTTCTTTATAGGCTTACTGCTGTATACTTACCTTGTTAAAACGGCAGTAAGAAGAGACGAGGACGGAAATTTCCAACTTAGCTTATTTGATAAGATACCTCTTGAATTTTTGCTTGCATTGTTCTCGGCAGTGATCATTGGAATACCGCTTCTCATTGATTTTTCAGATTCGTTTGGGGATAATCTCGAACTTGTGGTAATAGTTGTCTTTCTGGGAGTGCTGCTTGCACTTGCTGCCATAATTTCCTTAAGCGTTACGATTTCAGCAAGAATTAAAAGCAAAACTTTATTTAAGAGTTTTCTGATATACATATTGATTTCAGGATTTTTTAAGTTCATCAAAAAATTAAGCAGATGGTTTATGAGCTTGATGGAAAGACTGTCTTTTTACGGCATTTCCTTCTTATATCTTGCCATTGTTTTCGGATTTGATTTTTTAATTTCTATGATTTTTTTGAGCATGGGATTTAATGATGAATTTGAAATATTTTTATATCTGTTTTTAAAATTCTGCTTGTATGTCTTTATGGCTTTTATTGTTGTGCAAATGAAGAAAATTCAAAACGGAATAAACGAGATTTCAACAGGAAATTTAGAATATAAAATCAATACCGCTTATATGCTTCCGCCTTTTAAAAAGATTGCGCAAAGACTTAATGAAATCGGCAAAGGCATGGACTTGGCAATTGACGATAAAGTAAAGAGTGAAAGATTGAAAGCTGAACTTATTACAAATGTGTCTCATGACATAAAAACACCGTTAACCTCCATTATCAACTATGTTGATATATTAAAGCGAGAAGGTTTGGGAAGCCCGAATGCATCGTCATATCTCGAAGTTATTGACAGACAGTCAGCGAGACTGAAAAAATTGACGGAAGATTTGGTTGAGGCATCGAAGGCTAACACGGGGAATATAAATGTGATTATCACAGATGTTAATGTTAATGTGCTTCTTGCCCAGGTAGTGGGTGAATATTCGGAAAAGTTTGAAGCAGGCGATTTGGAACCGGTTGTAACTTTAAGCGAAGCAGATCCGATTATAAAAGCTGACGGCAATTTGCTGTGGAGAATATTCGATAATCTGTTGAGCAATATTTGCAAATACTCAAAATCCGGCACAAGAGTTTATCTTGAAACGGCTTGTGTAGGTGATAAAGTTACAATGACCTTCAAAAACATTTCCAATCAAAGTCTCAACATTCCGGGCGATGAGCTTATGGAAAGATTTGTCCGTGGCGATTCTTCCAGAAATACAGAGGGCAGTGGTTTAGGCTTATCAATAGCGAAAAGTTTTGCTGTTTTGCAAAATGCAGATTTTCGCATAGACATTGACGGAGACTTATTCAAGTCCATAATATCATTTGATAAATGATATATTAAATTAAGCTGTCGGGATTCGATTCCAATGCTTACAGAAGAGAGAAAAAAACAAAAGTCGAAAAAAGGTCTGTAAAAACTGGAGTTTTTACAGACCTTTTTATGAGCGCCCGCGGTCGTGGGCGCGTAATTTGAAGCGGTTGGAACAACCGCCGAGCCCGGCGGTATAGTCGGGCGGTCAGCCGTAGGCTGACAGGCGAGACTTTATTTTAAGTCCTTACCAAATAATTTTATTCAGCTACCGGTTTGGCATTCCAAATGTTTGCTGCATATTCATTTATAGCTCTGTCAGCTGCAAATCTTCCTGCACCTGCAATGTTCATAAGTGACATTCTGTTAAATCTGTCCTTGTCGGTGTAGATCTCATCTATCTTTTTCTGTGCTGCACGATAGTCTGCGAAATCAGCAAGAACCATGTATGGATCATGATGAATGATAGTGTTTCCGATTTCGGGGAATTGAACACCGTTGATGCCGCCTTGAATAAAGTCAATAACTTTTTTAAGTTCAGCATTGTTGTGATAATAATTTGCCGGAATATATCCTGCTTGCTTAACTGCATTAACATCGGGTGTACGCATTCCGAAAAGAATCATGTTTTCATCACCCACAGCCTCGTGAATCTCAACATTAGCACCGTCAAGAGTACCCAATGTTATTGCACCGTTAATCATAAGCTTCATGTTACCGGTACCACTTGCCTCAGTGCCTGCAAGGGAGATCTGTTCGCTGATATCTGCTGCCGGCATGAGCTTTTCAGCCATAGAAACATTGTAATCTTCAAGGTAAACCACTTTAAGTCTGCCTCTCATATCCGGATCGTTATTAATAAGATCGGCAAGAGCACAGATGAAACTGATGATTTTTTTAGCCATGAAATATCCTGAAGCCGCCTTAGCTCCGAAGATATATGTGTGAGGAACATAGTTTCCGTTGGGGTTTTCTTTGATTTCAAGATATTTCGCAACTATATTCAAAGCGTTGAGATGTTGTCTCTTATATTCATGAAGTCTCTTAACCTGAACATCAAATATTGAGTTTGGATCGAGTTCGATGCCGGTCTTTTTCTTAACATAAGCGGCAAAGTTCTTTTTGTTTGAAAGTTTGATAGCACCGATTTTGTCAAGCACCTTTTTATCATCTGCAAAATCCTTGAGTCTTTCAAGCTCGTCTCCGTTATAAACAAAACCGCCACCGATAAGTTTTTCAAGATATGCGGTAAGCTCAGGGTTAGATTGACAGAGCCATCTGCGATGAGCAATTCCGTTTGTAACATTGAGGAACTTTTCGGGTGTTAATTTGTAGTAATCGTTGAAAAGATCATCTTTTAAGATTTGTGAGTGAAGGGCGGAAACACCGTTTACACTGTGGCAAGCTGCAACACAAAGATTAGCCATGCGAACAACACCGTTAGAAATAACCGCCATGCTTTCAACCTTGCCTGCATCTCCTGTAACAGCCCAAATGTGAGCACGGTATCTGTTGTCAATTTCCTTAGCAATTTGGTGAATTCTCGGAATAAGAGTTCTGAAAAGATCTTCGTTCCAGCACTCAAGAGCCTCTTTCATAACTGTGTGGTTTGTATATGCAACAGTTTTGGTAACGATATTCCACGCATCGTCCCAACCGTAGCCGCACTCGTCAAGGAGTATTCTCATAAGTTCGAGAATAGACATAGTGGGATGTGTATCGTTAATGTGAATTGCATTCTTTTCAGCAAAGTTCTCCATAGTGCCGTAATGTCTTAAATGACGGCTTACTATATCCTGAGTAGATGCGGAAACAAGGAAATACTGCTGTTTGAGACGCAATGACTTGCCTTCATAGTGATTATCTGAAGGATAAAGCACCTTACTGATAACCTCAGCCATAGCGTTTTGCTCCATAGCTCTCATGTATTGACCCTGATCAAAGAGACTCATGTCCAAGCCGGGAGCAACACTCTTCCAAAGACGGAGAATACTAACAGCCTTATTATCTTTACCGCTGACAAACATATCATAAGGAATAGCTGTGATTGATGTGTAATCCTTATGCTCAACATGGTGATATTGATTATCCCAATAATCTTCTATATATCCGTTGAAACGAACTTCAACCTTGTCTTTTTCTCTTGCTGTGAGCCAAACTTCACCACCGGGAAGCCAGAAATCAGGAAGTTCTGTTTGCCAACCGTCAACGAGTTTCTGCTTGAATATTCCATATTCGTAAAGTATGGAATAACCCATGCCCTGATAACCCTGTGTTGCCAAACCGTCAAGATAGCAGGCTGCAAGTCTACCTAATCCGCCGTTGCCCAAACCTGCATCAGGCTCTTGTTCATACAACTTTTCGAGTTTCACACCCATTTCCTTTAATGCCTTGTCGAATACAGATGTGAGATTAAGGTTATACAGGTTGTTTTTAAGTGAACGACCCATAAGAAATTCCATGCTGAGGTAATAAACCTTTTTTGCACCTTTTTCAAGAGCTTCACCCTTGAATTCTCTGCTTCTGTCCTGCAACATTCCTTTTACGATAAGTGATACAGCTTTATAATACTGTTCATCTGTTGCCTCGTGAGCAGATACGCCGTAAAAATGCGAAAGTTTCGCTTCAATAAGTTCTTTAGCTTGCGCTACTGTAAGTGTATTTTTCATAAAAACCTCCCAAAATTCATAAAAAAAGAAACGGTTTTTCCTGTTTTCATTGTCTATTTTATACTAAAAATGGGTAAATTACAATACCTAAGAGATAAATTGTTTGAAGTTTTTGTTTTATCTTTTGGAAATTTCTTCGTGACTTTATAAATTTTCCGTAAAAACAGTCAAAATCACCGACTTTCTCATATTGAAAAACAGCGGCTGTTATGATACAATACAACTTGAAAATTACAAAATGTTATAAAAAGGGAAGTATTAACTATGAGAATGCGACACAAGAAAAATCTTGGGGATAGACTAGCAAAATGTGAAGATATTTTATTTAAAATAATCTGTGAGGACAGAAACTTTGAAACAACAATCAAAGAAAAAGAGTATTTCGATTTTGAGAAACTTTTCGGAAACAATAATCCTGTTCACATGGAAATCGGTTGCGGAAAAGGTCAGTTCATTGCCGAGATCGCTGAAAGAAATCCGGATATTAACTATATAGCCGTTGAAAAAACAGCAGATGTTATAGTTCTTGCTTGTGAAAAAGTAATTGAAAAAGGATTGAAGAATGTATTTTTCATTAAGGGAAGTGCGGAATATCTTCCAAAATATATACCTGAGGGTAGTATAGAAAGAATTTATCTTAATTTTTCATGTCCGTTCCCAAAAGCAAAATATGCAAAACATAGACTCACTCATGCATACTTCTTAAATATATATCGTCCTCTTATGGCAAAGGGGGCAGAAATACACCAGAAAACAGATAATATGCATTTCTTTGAGTTTTCCATAGAACAATTTTCACAGGAAGGCTGGCTCATACAAAATGTGTCTTTGGATTTACACAACAGTGATTTTGAGGGCAACATTATTACCGAATATGAGCATAGGTTTTCTTCTATGGGACAACCTATATATCGTTTGGAGGCCAAACCCGACCGTAATTAAACATATAAATTTAGTTTTCTCATGCTCTCATCAGTTTAGATGGGAGCATTTTTAGTTTCGTGATAAGCCAAAAGTCTGTTCTATCAGAGAGTTTTCTCTGTCAGCCTTCGGCTGACAGGCGATCTCCCTATTTGAACCTTTTGGCTGTTTTAAGCTCAGTTAGTCAGTTTTAACGAAAAAATAATTGTTTTAGAGAAAAAATTCACATTAAACTTGCATGAAAATGTTGACAATATGCAGAAAATGTAATACAATAGTGTATATTTATTCATAATATTAGAAAATTAGTGTTTAATTATGCTTGAAGAAGCGAGGTGCTCTATGAAAAAAGTTTTTATTGACGGCAGTGCGGGAACAACCGGCTTGCGAATAGTCGATCGTTTGCAAAGTCGCAAAGATATTGAGCTTATGGTTTTGCCCGAAGAATTGCGCAAAGATGTGAAAGCAAGACGAGAGGCAATCAACAAGGCAGATATTGTGTTTTTGTGCTTGCCTGACAGCGCTGCGGTTGAAGCTGTTTCCCTTTGTGACAATCCCGATACAGTCATAATAGACACGTCAACAGCTCACAGAACTGCGACGGGTTGGAGTTACGGTTTCCCTGAGCTTTCAGGAAAAAGAGATGATATAAAAAAGTCAAAAAGAATTGCCAATCCCGGATGCCATGCAAGTGGCTTTGTGGCTTTGATTGCTCCGTTGACGGAAAAAGGTCTTATAAATAAAGAAACTTCGCTGAGTTGTTTTTCTTTGACCGGATATTCCGGAGGTGGAAAAAAGATGATTGCCGAATATGAGAGTGATGACAGATGCAACTTTCTAAATTCACCGAGGATGTATGGCTTGGAACAAAATCATAAGCATTTAAAAGAAATGATCAAGATATGCAACTTGGAAACAGCACCGGCATTTTGCCCTGTTGTTGCCGATTATTACAGCGGAATGGAAGTTAACATAACTCTCTTTGGAAAAGATGTTAACGGAAGTGTGGACGATATAAAAAATGCATATAAATCCTATTACGATCACGGTCTTGTGAAGTATGCGGAAAATTCAAATGAAAACGGATTTGTGTCAGCAAATGTTCTTTCGGGAAAAGATAACATGGAGATCAGCGTTTTCGGGAATGAAGAAAGAATAATTTTAACTGCAAGATTTGATAATTTAGGCAAGGGTGCGTCAGGTTCTGCAATACAAAATATGAATATAGTTCTTGGTGTTGATGAAAACACAGGACTTAATGTATAACTTTTGGGGGTAAAGAAATGAAAATTGTTTCCGGCGGTGTTTGTGCCGCAAAAGGCTTTAAAGCAGGTGGAGTTCATTGCGGCATAAGAAAGAACAGGACAAAAAGAGATATAGCTTTAATATATAGTGAGACTCAGGCTAACGCAGCAGCGGTTTATACAACTAACCTTGTTAAAGGCGCTCCTTTGCTCGTGACTAAGGAGCACATATCAGATGGAAAGGCACAGGCTGTTATTTGCAATAGCGGAAATGCCAATACTTGCAATGCCAACGGAGTTGAGATTGCCGAAAAGATGTCAACTCTTGTGGCAGAAAAACTTAATATCAGTCCAAAAGATGTGGTTGTTGCATCAACAGGTGTTATCGGTCAGCCTCTTGATATTACTCCTATTGCAGAGGGTATGGAGAGCCTTGTGGAGAGTTTGTCTCAAAATGGAAGCGATTTAGCTGCTGAAGGCATAATGACAACGGATACAGTGAAGAAAGAGATTGCCGTTGAATTTGAAATCGGCGGAAAAGTATGCCACATCGGAGGTATAGCGAAGGGTAGCGGTATGATTCATCCGGATATGGCAACTATGTTAGTATTTATAACAACGGACGCAGCGATTTCGTCTCAAATGTTACAAAAAGCTCTGTCTTCCGATATAACCGAAACCTTCAATATGATAAGTGTTGACGGAGACACATCAACAAACGACATGGTTACGGTTCTCGCCAATGGTATGGCAGGTAATGAGGAAGTTAAGTCAGATGATGATGACTTCAAAGTTTTCTGCAAAGCACTCAATACAGTTAATGTATACTTGTGCAAATCAATAGCCGGAGACGGTGAGGGTGCAACGAAGATGCTGGAATGTAATGTCAAAGGGGCAGACAGCCTTGCAACAGCTAAAACAGTTGCCAAAAGCATTGTATGTTCAAGTCTTCTTAAAGCTGCCATGTTTGGCGCTGATGCTAACTGGGGCAGAGTTTTATGTGCTATCGGTTACAGCAAGGCAGATGTTCAAGTGGACAAGGTCGGAGTTTCGTTCAAAAGTTCAAAAGGCGAGATAACTGTATGTAGCAACGGTGCAGGGGTCGAGTTTTCAGAGGAGAAGGCAAAAGAAATCCTTATGGAAAAAGACATTGAGATCAATGTTTCTCTTGGTGACGGTGAATATAGCGCCACAGCCTGGGGTTGCGATCTTACTTATGATTATGTGAAAATAAACGGTGATTACAGAACTTAAGGTGATAAAATGAATAGCAATACATTTTCAAACGCTCAAAGGGCTCAGGTTCTTACACAGGCTCTTCCCTATATAAAAAGATATAACGGAAAGATAGTCGTGGTGAAATATGGCGGAAATGCCATGATTGACGAAAATCTTAAAAAGGAAGTTATGGAAGATATAGTTCTTCTGTGGCTTATTGGTGTTAAAATCGTTTTGGTGCATGGCGGTGGTCCTGAAATAAACGAACTGATGAACAAACTTGGAAAAAAAGCGGAATTTGTTGACGGATTAAGAGTGACAGATAAGGAAACGGTCGATATTGTTCAAATGGTTCTTGCAGGCAAGGTAAATAAAACTCTTGTTAATATGCTTGAAACCAAAGGCGGAAAAGCTATGGGCATTTCAGGTATGGACGGAGGACTTATTCAGTCTAAAATCAAAGACGAAAGATTGGGTTATGTTGGAGAGATAACCAAAATAAACATCGATCCGGTAATGGATTTGCTTGAAAAGAACTATATTCCCGTAATCTCAACAGTTGGTTGCGACAAGGACGGCAATACATATAACATTAACGGTGACACAGCGGCAGCGTGTATTGCAGGAGCATTGCAAGCTGAAAGAATGATAATGATGACAGATATTGCGGGAATACTCAAAGATAAAGATAATCCGGAGACCTTAATTCCTCAAATTACCATTGAGGAGGCAAGGGCACTTTACGATGAAGGCGTGATTTCCGGAGGTATGATACCAAAGGTTGACTGTTGCATAAAAGCCATTGAAGAGGGAGTTAAACATGTGGTAATAATGGACGGACGGGTTCATCACTCCATACTTATGGAACTTCTGACAAATGAAGGCGCAGGCACGATGGTCAGCGGAAAGAGGGAATAATAAATGAGTAATATACAAAATACAGATAAAGAATATGTGGCATCAACTTATGCCCGTTTTCCTGTTGAAATAATTTCCGGAAAAGGTTCGGAAGTTTATGACACACAAGGAAAAAGATATATAGATATGGGTAGTGGTATAGGTGTGACAAGTTTCGGTATCGCAGATGATATTTGGGCTGATGCAGTCAAGAATCAGGCAGAAAAACTTCAGCATATGTCTAACCTTTATTATACCGAGCCATGCGGAAAATTGGCAAAACTTCTTTGCCAAAAAACGGGAATGAAAAAGGTGTTTTTCAGTAACTCCGGTGCAGAGGCAAATGAATGTGCAATAAAAGTTGCAAGAAAATATGCGGCAGAGAAAAAGGGCGAAGACTATTTTACAATAGTAACCTTGAAAAACAGTTTCCATGGCAGAACATTGACTACCCTTTCCGCAACAGGTCAGGATCATTATCATGAACTTTTTCAACCGCTGACAAAGGGTTTTTGTCATTTTGAAGCGGATAATATGTTTGAGCTTGAAGCAGTTGCCGCCAAAACCAATATTGCCGCAATCATGATTGAGTGTATTCAAGGCGAGGGCGGAGTTGTTCCCATGAGTTATGACTTTGTTAAAGAGCTTGCCGATTTTGCAAAGAATAAAGATATACTTTTAATAGTCGATGAAGTTCAAACAGGCAATGGAAGAACCGGAGAACTTTATGCTTATATGAATTACGGAATTGAACCGGATATAGTTACAACAGCAAAGGGACTTGGTGGGGGATTGCCCATTGGTGCAACTCTTCTTTCGGAGAAAGTTGAAAATGTTTTAGGTTTCGGTGACCATGGATCAACTTTCGGTGGAAATCCCGTTTGCTGTGCAGGAGCAGTGAGTATAGTTGAAAGACTTGACGATGAATTTTTATCTCAGGTTAAGGAAAAGAGTCAACTTATGTTTGAGTCTTTTGAAGGCGCAAAAGGTATTGAAAGCGTTTCGGGAATGGGACTTATGGTTGGTCTTAAAACTGAGAAGAAAGCCTCAGATGTTGTGAAAGAGTGCATTGATAAGGGCGTCCTTTGTTTAACGGCAAAAGACAAAGTCAGATTACTTCCGGCTTTGAATATACCAACAGATGTGCTTAAAGAAGCAATAGAAATTATCAAGACAGTTTGTGCAGAGGAGGAATAACAATGAATTTAAAAGGAAAAAGTTTTTTAAAGTTGCTTGATTTTTCTTCGGAAGAAATCGAATACTTAATCGACCTTGCGGCGGAACTCAAGGCAAAGAAAAAAGCAGGCATACCTCATAAAGAATGTGAAGGCAAGAACATTGCGTTGATTTTTGAAAAAACAAGCACTCGAACACGCTGCGCTTTTGAAGTGGCAGGAGCTGATTTGGGTATGCACCCGGTTTATCTCGATCCATCGGGTTCTCAGATTGGAAAAAAAGAAAGCATTGCCGACACTGCAAGAGTGCTTGGCAGAATGTTTGACGGCATTGAATACAGAGGCTATGGTCAGGAAATTGTTGAGGAACTTTCGGAATATGCAGGTGTGCCTGTGTGGAACGGACTTACAAATGAATTTCATCCCACTCAAATCCTTGCTGACTTTTTGACTATAAAAGAATATTTTGGAAAACTTAAGGGCATTAAACTTGTATATATGGGTGATGCACGATATAATATGGGTAACTCCCTCATGGTTGGCTGTGCAAAGATGGGTATGCACTTCGTTGCTTGTGCACCGAAAGAGTATTTTCCGGATAAGAAACTCATTGACGAATGTATGCTTGTTGCCAAAGAGACAGGAGCTGTTCTTGAGTTTATAGAAGATCCGATGACAGCCACGAAAAACGCTGATGTAATTTATACAGATGTGTGGGTTTCTATGGGAGAGCCGGCAGACGTGTGGGCGGAAAGAATTGAGAAACTTTCACCATATCAGGTCAATAAGGCTGTTATGGAAAACGCCGGAGAAAACTGCAAGTTTATGCATTGTCTCCCTGCTTTCCATGACCTTAAAACAACTGTGGGCAAAGATATATATGATAAGTTCGGACTTACCTGTATGGAAGTTACAGACGAAGTGTTTGAAAGTCAGCAGTCCATTGTTTTCGATGAAGCTGAAAACAGAATGCATACCATAAAGGCAGTAATGCTTGCCACAATGAAAGATTAAAAAGGTTAGAATAACGGAAATCACGAGGTTTGATTCTTCGTGATTTCTGTTTCGGTTTATCTTATTTTTTCGGAAAACTGATTTTTACCGCAAGGAGGAACAAAAATATGCAGAAATTCGACCTTCATGTTCATACAGCTTA
The DNA here is from genome assembly GCA_964411915.1 of uncultured Faecalibacterium sp. Taxonomy (GTDB): domain Bacteria; phylum Bacillota; class Clostridia; order Oscillospirales; family Acutalibacteraceae; genus UBA6857. The sequence continues at coordinate 13,380 of CAYPMB010000024.1, read as the reverse complement.
CAGTGACGGTAAAAACGCAGCCGAAGAGATTGTTTTAACGGCAATAGACAAAGGACTTGAAATTATAGGCTTTTCAGATCACGGCACAACAGGAATAAAAGAAGTTTACGGTATGTCGGAATTGAACAGTCAAAAATATCGGGCTGAAATTCGTGCTTTGAAAGAAAAATATAAAGACAAAATTACTATTCTTTGCGGAGTGGAACAGGATATATTCTCTCTTGAACCGACAGATAAATATGATTATGTGATCGGTTCTGTTCACTATGTTAAAGTGGAAAATGAATATATACCCGTTGATGAATCGCCACAGGTGCTTTTCTCAGCGGCAGAGAAGTATTTTAGTGGAGATATTTACCGGCTTGTAAAACTGTATTTCGATACCGTGACACAGGTGGTTGAAAAAACATCTTGTCAGATCATAGGACACTTTGATATTATAACTAAGTTTAATGAGAAAACTCCGCTTTTTGATGAGAATGACGAGAGATACATAACTCTGTGGAAAGAAAGTCTTGATAAACTTCTCAGTTACGGTTGTATTTTTGAAATTAACACAGGAGCTATGTCACGAGGTTACAGGACTTCGCCATATCCCTCAAAGGCTATGATTGATTACATAAAATCAAAAGGCGGTAAACTTATTCTTTCAAGCGACAGTCACAAAGCCGAGGATATTTGCTATGCTTTCGAGGAAACGGAAAGTTACATAAATTATTAAATGCGACAAAGATAATCGTAATACAAAATGGACAAGCACTTAAAAAATTATTTATTATGTTAAAAAAGTATTGATATTATTAAAAAACAAGCCTATAATTACTTCATAAGAAAAATCTTTTACATAAAAAGATTTTCCAATTTTATAAAGGAGGAAATATAAGATGGACGCACTCGCAAACGTACAGGCAGCATTTGCATCAGTAATTTCAGCTATTTGCGCAGTTATCGCTGTTTTTGACGCAGATTTAGCAGAGAAAATTGCAAACAAGTTCGTAACAGCTGCATAATTTAATTTTAGTAGTTGAAAAACACACTGTAAAAAACATAGTTTTTTACAGTGTGTTTTTTTGCATTAGGAATGGAGTGGAACCGCCCCGCGGTATAGTGGGGGCGGGGCAATTTTAGGACTCGATGTCCTAAAATTGCCGAGGGATGAAGCAAAAACTAACTGGAATGTGCTTGTGAAATTTGTACTGAATTGCGGATTTTTCGGACTTTTCGGAGGAACTCCGAAAAGTCCGCCGCCCACTATACCGCGGGCGGCTTTCCCTCACTTCACATAATCCATTTGCACAGCTAAAGATTCGGTGAAAAAACGAACTATAAAAAATACAAGCTTTTTATAGTTCGTTTGATGCTAAAATCATTATTCAAATATAACTTGAACATTGTTTATTCCGTAATATTTGAAACACTTTATTGCAGTGCTGCCAATTCGTTCTCCACCTATAACTATTGGTACAGCAGGGGGACAGCCAACAGTGGAACGAGCAAGAACTCTGTTTAAACTTTCCGAAACCGGAATTGTCTCGCTTTTAAGAAAGGCACTTTCCCTTGCTGATAAAACTTTTTCGGGTAAAGAAAATTCAGGAGGTGAAGTTTTAATCTTTTCTTTTTGGGGCAAAGATAAAAGAACTTCTTCAAGTTTTTTTAATCCTTCCGTTTCAGTTTCGGGGGTTACCATAAATACAATGAAATCCGGATCGGCAAACTCACAGAAAATATTTTGATTTTTGAGGATTTCTCCGATTTCCACGCCGGTGTAACCATAATCTTTGGTTGAAACAGTGATCTTAAGAGGCTCATCGCCTGTTAAGATATAGCCCTTGCTTTTTAGCCTTGACTTGGTTTTATTTACTTCTGAAATAAAAGCAGAGAGTTTATGAGAGTATCCGTTAAACAAATAGGCGTTCACAGCGTCAAGTGACTCTAATATAAGATAAGAAGGACTTGTTGAGCCGAAAAGGCTGAGAGCATTTTTGGCTTGCGATGAGAAAACTTCAGGGGCAGTCTTTGAAATGTGAAGATATGCGGCTGAAGTTAAAGCCGGCAATGTTTTATGGGCTGAGTCACAGCAAATATCAGCACCTAAGTGAATAGGGTGCTTAGATGGGGATAAAAAGTTTAGGTATGCGCCGTGAGCATTATCTACTAACAGCAGAACTTCGTGTTTATGGCAAACCTTTGCGACTTCTTCGATGTCCGTAATGTTCCCTAAATAATCCGGACTTGTAATATAGACGGCAGTGGGTTTTCTCTCACATTCGGAGAAAACTCTTTCCAAATATTCGCCGTTTATTTTGCATGAAAGATAGGAACTTTGATTTTCCGGGCAAAGCCAACGGTAATCAAAATCAAGCAAAACACAGGCACTAAGAAAAGTTTTGTGAGCATTTCGTCCTGCAAAAATGAGTGGCTTTTCGTGTCGCTCTTTGGCATATAAAACCGTTAAAAACAGCATTGCACGAATGGCAAGTGAAGAGCCTTCAGTTGAATAAAGAGTTTCACAACCGAAAAGACTGCTTGCATTTTCTTCGCTTTGAGCAATAATTCCCGAAGATTCGTAAAGACTGTCTGCACCGTGAATTTCAGTTATGTCATAAGTTTCGTTTCCGGTGAGATTTAAACCCTTGTGTCCCGGCATGTGAAGTCTAAGCGGTTCACTGTCAGCATAAGACTTAACGAAGTCGCAAATAGGAGTGTTCATATTATTCACCTAATGCTCTTGCCACAGCGACCATTATGGCACATTCCATTCTCTTGCGGAAGAGTTTGCAACCATATTCATAAACGCCTGTCACACTTCCTGTTGAATGGTATGCGTTGGCTGCACAACCACCGGAACAATATAATCTTGCCCAGCAATCTCGACACTCCGGATGAGCGTAAACATTGCATGATGCAAACTCAGACTGAATTTCTTTATTTGTGACGCCGTCCCAAATGTTGCCTAAGAGGAACTTTTCGTCACCAACAAACTGATGACAAGGATAAAGATCACCCCATGGAGTAACAGCCATATATTCAGTTCCCGATCCGCAACCGGAAATCCTCTTATAAATGCATGGGCCTCCGGTTAAATCGATCATATAGTGATAGAATGTAAAAGGTTTACCTTCTTTATCTTTTTTTAGCATAAGTTCAGCTAACTTCTCATACTGATCGAGAACTATTGGCAGATCTTCTTCTGTAAGTTCTGATGGATCACCGGGAGCGCAAACAACGGGTTCCATGCTTAATTCATTAAAGCCCAAATCAAGCATCTGCTGAATGTCTTTAAGAAAATCAGGGTTTGCATGGGTGAAAGTGCCACGCATATAATAATTTTTACCGCCTCTTGCCTCAACAAATTTTTGAAATTTGGGAACGATCTTTTCCCAACTTCCCTTACCGGCATAGTCAACACGGTATCTGTCGTGAATTTCTTTTCTTCCGTCTAAACTGAGAACAACATTGTGACATTCTTTGTTTGCAAATTCAATAACATCATCGTCCACAAGGACACCGTTTGTTGTAAGGGTAAAACGGAAATTTTTGCCTTTCTCTTTTTCGATGCTTCTTGCATAGGCTACAAGCTGCTTTACTACATCGAAATTCATAAGAGGTTCTCCACCGAAGAAGTCAACTTCAAGATTTCTTCTTGTGCCTGAGTTTTCAATAAGATAATCCAAGGCTCTCTTTCCGACCTCAAAACTCATAACTGCTCTTTCACCGTGATATTTACCCTGGCTTGCAAAACAATAAGAACAGTTAAGGTTGCAGGTGTGAGCAATATGCAAACAGAGAGCCTTAACAACGCCTGCTGTTTTCTGCTTAAGATGACCCGCCATTGACTCAAATGAGTCAGGAGCAAAGAGTTTTCCACTGTCTTTAAGTGAAACGATCTGCTCATAACATTCTTCGATATCTTTTTCGGTTATGTTTTGGCTTTCGAAATATTTTTCCCATATCGCCTTTATTACTGTTTCACGGTCATTATCTTCAAACATGGCAATAATATCATAAGCCACTTCGTCAACAACATGAACTGAACCGGAGCAGACATCAAGAACAATATTATAGCCGTTTAATTTGTATTGATGTATCATTTTATAACTCCTTAAATTTTAAATATGCATAAAAAATGCCACCGATAGGTGGCATCTCGTTGTTGCAATTACTTGCTTTCCTTTGTGCTTTCGCACTGCTGATTTGCAATACCGCAGCTGGTCTTGCAAGCAGACTGACATGAAGTCTGGCATTCACCGCAACCGCCGTTCTTTGCGCTTTCGCAAAGATTGCGTGTTTCAATTGTCTTAATGTGTTCCATTGTAACTACCTCCACATAAAGTATGGAAGTATACTATCATGTTTTAACGAAAAAGTCAAGCAATATAAGGGGGAGTAAAGAAAAAATATCCGTTGATTAGCCATTTCTTAATTTGACTTTTCACCGTATTCGTATTATTATAGAACAAAGAAATAAAAGGAAAATTTTGCATAGAAATGAGGTGGGACAAAAATGCAGTTTGTAATAGGTTTTTGCAGATACGCTCTGCCTTTACTGACTTTCATAATCCTCTTTAAATGTTTTCAAACTTTGCTGATAGGTCACCCCATAAATAAGACTTACGGATATATTATCGACAGAAGAACAGGGGACAAAATACCTCTCAACACATGGGAAACTTCCATCGGCAGAAGTAAGTCCTGCGATATATCCCTCACTTACGGTGATGTTTCAAGATTTCATGCTGTTATATGCAGACGAGCGGACGGTTGGTATTTATTCGATACTTTATCAAAACTCGGAACATTTGTAAACGGGGAGAAGATTGACAACAGCACCACTATCAAACACGGTGACGAAATTCAGTTCAGCGGTAATTCTTTTGTTTTTGCTATTACTGATGATCCTGTCATTCAAGTTGGAAAAAAGAAAAGACACCGTTATTCAAAATCAAATGTCAATGAAGAAAGATCAAATCCTGTAAAAACTCAGGCGAATGCGAAAAATGTATATGATAATGTATCAACTGATACAAAAGTTCCTAATACTGAGCCCGTGTTTAACCCAGATGATTTCAACTTTGATAGCTGTGGAGATGATATGTTCATCAATTTCCATCCAACAAGTAAAAATGAAGATTATAAGGAATTTTACGGTGGGGATATATTCTCTCAAAGCCCGAAAGATAGTATGGCTCAGGATATTTTCGGCCCGGCTTACGGAAAGGAAAATTCATACGGCAACAGAACTGCTCAAAAGCAATATCATGGAGTTGAAAAGGAAAGAGTTGAAGAAATAAATCAAAACAGGCAGGCAGCACTTTACAGTCCCTCAGGTTCCGAAACTTTCCTTCTTTGCAGTAATCATATAACTTTGGGAAGAAGCAGAGCCAGTGATATCAGAATTAACGCTCAGGATATTTCTCGTAATCACGCTTTACTGACAAAAAGCGGTAACGATTGGTATATTTCAGATGCACACTCAACTTTCGGCACTTATGTGAACGGGAATAAAATAACTGAAATGACAAAGCTGAATGACGGAGATATTATTCTCCTCAGTGATACGGAACTGAGATTTATAAAAGATTATAGATAATGTTTCACATAAGACAAAAAAGAGGTGAATTAAATGATGAAAATACAGCAACTCAGAAAAAAATATAAAAGCGTTGATGCAGGAGTTATGCTTGCGTTTTTGACTGTTTTTCAAATCTTAGCATCTATTCCCACTGTGTTTGTTGACGGTGAGTTTAGAGGCGAAACCGCATTGTACCTTTTAGCTTATATATCTGTGGAATGGGTGTATATTTTTATAATGGCGCTGATTTTTAAAAAGCATAACTTTGAAATAGAGTGTATAGCATTTTTTCTTTGCGGAATAGGACTTGTAATTACCGCAAGTATATATCCTGACGGTGTGATGAAGCAGTTTATAGCTATATTGATAGGCTTGGCAGTTTACACATTTCTCGTTTGGCTTTTAAAAGATGTTAAGTTAATGATGAAACTTCGGTTTTATATTGGTATTCTTTCGGTAATAGGTCTTGCGGCATCTTTTGTGATAATTTATTTTACAGTTGGTGCAACCTACGGCGCATACAACTGGATGAACATTGCCGGATTTTCCTTCCAGCCCTCGGAAATAGTGAAAATTGCCTTTGTCTTTGTCGGTGCGGCAACTCTTGAAAAACTGCAAAGCTCGAGAAGTGTTTTCAGATATTTGATTTTCTCGGTGGCTTGTATCGGCATACTTTTCCTTATGCGAGATTTCGGCACTGCCCTTATATTTTTCTTCACATTCATTGTTATTGCATTTATTCGCTCCGGTGATGTGCGTTCAATAGCGTTCACCTGTGTGGGTGCTCTTTTGGGAGCTATGCTCATCATTTACATTAAGCCCACAGTGGCGTCTCGTTTTGCGGTTTACCGTCATGTTTGGGAGAACATGGATGGATCGGGATATCAGCAGACCAGAACAATGATATATTCTCTCAGCGGCGGTCTTTTCGGTGTGGGCATAGGTAACGGCAAACTCAGAAATATTTTTGCCGCAACGACTGACCTTATTTGGGGCGTTATATGTGAGGAAATGGGACTTATAATCGGATTTCTTGTGGTCGCTGTGTTTGCTTTTCTCGCAGTTTATGCAATTAAGATTTCCAAATCGTCCCCCTCGGCTTTTTACGCTATCGCATGTGTCAGTACAGCTGCAATGTTTCTTTTCCAGGTATGCCTGAATATTTTCGGCATCACCGATATACTGCCATTGACGGGTGTAACTTTGCCCTTCGTCAGCAGAGGCGGTTCGAGTATGATATGTTCATGGGGACTTATTGCTTTCATAAAAGCAGCGGATTTGAGAACATACCCCAAGCTCTATAAATCAGACTAAAAGAAGGTGGGAAAATGCAAAATACGGTAAAAAGAGGATATGTTGTTTATGCTTTGGTTGCGGCTTTCTTTTGCGGACTCATATTTTTAGCATATAACTATGGTGTTCACGGAGAAGAATGGGTGACTAAGAGGGTCAACAATCACCTTTACACAAACAGACAACTCACAACAGCCGGGGCTGTTCTTGACAGAAACGGTGAAGTTTTGGTTGAGAGTAAAGATGGTGAAAGAAAGTTTAATTCTGATTTAACCTTAAGAAAAGCCACACTTCATGCCGTGGGAGACACACAGGGATATATTGCCACAGGTGTTCAGTCAATTTATCGTTCATACATGATAGGATACGACTTTATTAACGGAGTTTATAAAGCGGTAAGAGACGGAACAGGTAATGACATATCCCTCACCATTGACAGTGAAATATGCAGGGTGGCATATAATGCTTTAGGTTATAACAACGGAACAGTGGGTGTATATAATTACAAAACCGGTGAAGTCCTTTGCGTTGTATCAAAACCCACTTACGATCCGGAAAACAAACCAGATGATATTGATACAGACACATCGGGTAAATACGATGGCATATATCTGAATCGATTGCTCTCAGGTGTTTTCGTCCCTGGTTCGATTTTCAAAACAGTGGTTGCCATTTGCGCATTGGAAAACATGGAAGACATTGATGAAAGAACATTTACCTGCACAGGAAAGTATAAGACAGATGACGGCAATGTTATTTGTAATTCAACTCACGGGAAATTGACTTTCGAGCAGGCATACAACAAATCGTGCAACAGTGTTTTCGCTCAACTTGCCAACGAGCTGGGAAAAACAAAGTTGACAGCAACAGCGGAAGAATTAGGTTTTAACACGAGTCTGAATGCTTGCGGAGTCAATCTTGCGAAAAGTTCTTTTAATGTAAAAAAAGCTAATGACTGCGAGCTTGGTTGGGCAGGCATCGGTCAGCATACGGTTCTTGCCAACCCGTGTCATTTTCTTATGATTGCCGGAGCAATAGCGAACGGTGGTGAATGCACAACTCCGTATTTGGTGCAAAACACAACATCTTCAAAGTTGCTTAACATAATAAATGCGATTCCGACATCATCTCAAATAAGCATTGACGGTGAAGTAGCTGCAAGAATGAAAGAGATAATGCGTTCAACAGTAACTGATTATTATGGTGAATGGCGTTTTTCAGGACTTGAAATGTGTGGTAAAACAGGAACTGCAGAAGTTGAAAGCAAGCGCCCGCATGCTTGGTTTATCGGATTTTCTCAAGACGAGAATTTTCCTTATGCGATTGTTGTAATGGTGGAAAACGGAGGTTCTGCAAGCTCTGTGGCTATTCCCGTTGCGAACAAGGTGTTGCAGGCTTTAAAGAGCAAAGATTGATGAAAAGGGACAGCTGTAAAAACGTTCGTTTTTACAGCTGTTTTTGATTGAATATAGCCGGTTTGTTCCGGAGGCAGCCCCCCGGGGGCGAAGGTTTGCGCCTGCGGCGCAAACAAGCACGGCGAAGCCGTGCTTCACCTTGCCGAAGGCAAGGTGCTTCGCCCCCGGGGAGCTCACTTCCGGCAGAAACCCAATAACCTGATAAAAGTATGTAAGGATAAAATTCAACATTTTCTGAAAAAGTAAAGACAAATGTGTTTTTTTGTGTTATAATCATTTAGATAACCCAACTCTATAACAGTAAAAATGTTTAGATAAATAAATGAAGTCAGAAAGGCTATGGATTATAATTATGAAATTAGGTATCGTAGGTTTACCGAATGTAGGAAAAAGTACACTTTTTAACGCTATAACAAACGCAGGCGCACAATCTGCCAACTATGCTTTTTGCACTATTGAGCCGAATGTTGGCGTGGTTGCAGTTCCGGATGCAAGAATTGATGCTCTTGCAAAAATGTATGATCCGGTGAAGATTACCCCTGCCACTATTGAATTTGTTGATATCGCCGGCCTCGTTAAAGGCGCATCAAAAGGTGAGGGTCTTGGTAATAAGTTCCTTTCACACATTAGAGAAGTTGATGCGATTATTCATGTTGTCCGTTGTTTTGAAAACGATGATATTATTCATGTTGACGGAAGTATCAACGCATTGAGAGATATGGAAACTATAAATCTTGAACTTATTTTTTCCGATATCGAAATGGTTGAGAGAAGAATAGACAGAACAAGCAAAGCCATGAAAGGTGATAAATCTTTAGGTAAAGAGCTTGAATTTTTGAAAAGATTGAAAGCTGCTCTTGAAGATAGCAAGCCGGCTCGTTCCGTTGAGTGTGATGAAGATGAAAAAGCAATTATGGATTCTATCGCACTTCTTACAAGCAAGCCGATCATCTATGCTTGTAATATGAGTGAGGACGACTTTGTTAACGGACTTGACTCAAATGAAAACTATAAAGCCGTTTGTGAAACTGCCGGAAAAGAGGGGGCACAGGTTCTCCCAATTTGTGCTGAACTTGAGGCACAGATATCATCACTTGATAAGGAAGAGAAAGAGATGTTCCTTGCAGATTTGGGAATTCAGCAGGGTGGATTGGATCTTCTCATTCAAAAGAGTTATGACCTTTTGGGTCTCATGTCTTATTTGACAGCAGGCAAGCCGGAAGTTAGAGCATGGACAATTAAAAAAGGAACAAAAGCTCCTCAGGCAGCGGGCAAAATCCATTCGGATTTTGAAAGAGGTTTCATTCGTGCTGAAGTTATCTCTTTTGACAATCTTATGGAATGTGGTTCTCTTGCTGCGGCAAAGGAAAAAGGTCTTGTTAAGAGTGAAGGCAAAGAATATGTAATGAAAGACGGTGACATAGTTCACTTCCTTTTCAACGTTTAATATGCATCATGTGGGGGACGGGCGTTGCCCGTCCCATTTGTGATTAGTTATCTTGGAGAGGGTTCATCGGTCAACCTCCGGTTGACGCCGCCCACGATTGCGGGCGGCTCGCCACAAAACAATTTAAAAATCTGACATTTAATTAAAAACCTTTAAATCCACTTTAATTGTAACGGAAAATATAGTAATATATTATCAACAAATTTATGCTTTCGGAGGTATATTATGAAAAAGATTTTAGTTGTAGATGACGATACCGATATTTCACTTCTTGTTGTTGATGCTCTTGAAGATGAAGGTTTCGATGCCGTAGTAAAAAATGATTCCGTTCAGGCTCTTAAATATATTAAGGAAAACAAAAATGATATCGCTCTTATCCTTTTGGATATAATGATGCCGAATTTAAGCGGTTTGGAATTATGCCACAAGGTAAGAGATGAAGTTAAATGCCCAATCATTTTGGTTTCTGCTAAGAGTAAGACTATTGATAAGGTTATCGGTCTTGAAATGGGCGCAGATGATTATATTGCAAAACCCTTTGTTGTTGAAGAACTTGTGGCAAGAGTTAAGGCTCATTTGAGAAGAGAAGTCCGTAGTGACATTGTTGACAGTCAGGTTATTAAAATCGGTGCAATCGAGCTTAGAACCGAAAGTTATGAAGTGTTTAAGAACGGTGAACCGGTTCAGCTGTCAACAAGAGAGTTCCAACTTCTTCAATATCTCATGGAAAATGCAGGCAAAGTTCTTACTCGTGAGCAGATATTTTCAAGCGTTTGGGATACTGAATACGGTGACATTGGAACAGTCGCGGTAAACATTAAAAGCGTAAGAGATAAATTGGATAAAAACAGCGAATACATAAAAACCGTATGGGGCGTAGGATACAAATTCGTTAAGGTTATAGGTGATTGATCTATGGCAAAAAGCAGAAGATTTAACTTTCTTGTGGTTTTATTGCTTATTGTTGCGGCTCTTTTTCTTGAATATAACTTTTTCACAAGTGTCCATCAGGAAATAAGCAAGTATTCAAAAAGAGATGAAAAAATATTACAGGATTATTCCACTGAGATAATTGAAAGATTGAAAAATGCAGAAAGTCGGGATGATTGGCAAGGCATTATTGATGAATATGAAGACATGGTTGTGGTAGTTGAGGATAGTGATGGCACTGATATTGCTTTAACAACAAGTAAAGACTTTTCAATTCTTGACAATAAAATTCAACAGCCATTTGCTTATGATGGCGAGGCTTATCTCGTTAAAATATCCGCATATTTTCTTAGAGAGTATTTGACGGATTCCGGTTATTTCAGCCGTCTTGTTCTAATGATGGTTATTATCGGTTTACTGTTTCTTGCTTTTCTTGTTTTTATCGTTTATACGATTATGCTTCGTCCGGTCTATAAACTTTATGATTCTATCGAAAGGTACGAAATGGGTAAAACCATTAAGAGGATGTCAGGACGCTCGGAAACCGCCTTGCTTCAAAACCGCTTTGTTGATATGATAGACACCATTGAGAAACAGCAGCAAAACCAAAGAAGGATAATTGCATCTATTTCTCATGATATTAAAACACCGCTGACTTCCATTATGGGGTATGCGGAGTTGTTGCAGAAGGACAATATTTCCGCAGAAAGAAAAGAAAGATATATCGGTACAGTATATCAAAAGGCTAACGATATCAGAGATCTTATTGATGACTTTGATGAGTATTTGAGTTATAATATGGAAGGTAATCTTAAAAAGGTAAAAATGCCTGTTGATGTTATGATGTCAAAACTTACTGAGTCTTATGATGATGAGCTTGACCGCTTTAATGTTAAGTTTATCTATGAGCCAAAAGAAAACAACGATGTTGTGGCTGTTGATATACAAAAGATGAGGCGAGTTTTCGGAAACATAATTTCTAACTCACTTAAACACTTTGATTCAGATAATAAAATAATTAAAGTTGTTTGTGAAAGCCACGGTGATACGGTGGAGATGGTGATTTCGGATAACGGAACAGGTGTTGAGCCTGAAAAATATGAGGTTGTCTTTGAACCTCTTTACACTTCAGACGAGGGAAGAAAAGTGGCAGGTTTAGGCCTTGCAATATGCCGTGAAATCGTTGGAGCTCACGGTGGAGAGATTTATGCCAAGGAATCTGAATACGGAGGATTGGCAATAGTTATCAAATTGAAAAAAATCAATTAAAATTTAGCCGGAACTGTCCAAGGCGAGACAGCTTCGGCTAATGTTGAAGGATGAGGTTAGTTTGGCAGTTAAAAAGAACGAAGAAATCAGAGTTAAAATCGAATCCATTTCATCACAGGGAAGTGGGGTAGCACATTTTGACTCTCAAGCAATATTTGTTTCTAACACAGCGGTTGGAGATGATATTGTAACTCACATAATAAAAGCGAAACAGAACTATGCGGTTGGTATTATCTCGAAGATAATAAAACCGTCAAAGGACAGAATAGATGTTGATTGCGACTCATTTTCAAGGTGCGGAGGTTGCGCATACAGGCATATAAAATATGAAAGTGAGCTCGAGGGAAAATATCAGCGTGTTAAAGATGCCTTTCAAAGGATTGGTCATATTGATATTATTCCGGAGGAGATCATTGGCGCAGATGAGACAGATCATTACCGCAATAAAGCTCAGTACCCTGTTGGTTTGTCCGCTGACGGTAATTTGGTTATCGGCTTCTATTCTCCCCACAGTCATCGAATTTGTGACGGAACGAAATGTTTGCTTCAACCGAAAGAGTTTTCGCAAATCGTTGACTGTATTAAGAAGTGGATAATGACAACTGAATGTACTGTTTACGATGAGAAAACAGGAAAAGGCTTGATAAGGCACATATATTTAAGACAGGCAGAAGTAACCGGCGAAATAATGGTGTCTTTAGTAATTAACGGAAAAAGTGTGCCAAACGGAACAAAATTAGTGAACTCCTTGCTGGAGACTAATAGCAAAATAAAGACGGTAGTATTGAACATAAACGAAGAAAAGACAAATGTTGTGACAGGCACAAAGTGCATAAATCTTTATGGTGACGGATACATTACTGACATATTGTGTGGTAAGAAGATCCGCATTTCGCCGTTATCCTTTTATCAGGTCAATCACAACCAGGCTGAAAAGCTCTATGCCAAAGCGGCTGAGTATGCGAATCTCAGCAAGGACGATGTTCTTCTTGATCTTTATTGCGGAGTAGGCACGATCGGTCTTTCGATGATTGATAATGTGAAGGAACTTATCGGTGTTGAAATCATACCACAAGCTATTGAAGATGCAAAGTTTAATGCACAGCTTAACAATGTAACAAATGCAAGGTTTATATGCGATGATGCCAAGGGTGCGGCAAAAATGCTTTTAGATGAAGGTATCAGACCGAATGTGATAGTTATCGATCCACCGAGAAAGGGTTGCGATGCACAGGTGATTGAAACCATTGTCAGCATGAATCCCGACCGAGTGGTATATGTTTCCTGTGACGCTGCTACTCTTGCAAGAGATTGCCAAATATTTGAGCAACTTGGATATGCCGTAGAAGAAGCCACCCCGGTAGACCTCTTCCCAAGAACAGTGCACGTTGAGACGGTGTGTTTGATGTCTAAAAAAGAAAAATAAATCGCGAAAAGTGGCGTATTTACGGGCT
>CAYPMB010000023.1:0-34630 GCA_964411915.1 uncultured Faecalibacterium sp. | reverse complement strand
AATGGGATTATGATGATAATAAAAAAGAATTCAAATTGATTATCCTCTTCCCTGACACCATAATATAATATATGCACAAACTCAATTCCGCACTAAGTTTAAGGTGCGGAATTACTTTATATTGATAATCAATAAAGATCATTAAATTACAACACCGCACCTTTTCCACATTTAAAACAATTAAAAACAGATAGGCGAAACCGACACTTAAGGAATCTTTTGCCGGATTATCATTTGTTTTCAATTTTAATTGATGAAACAAGTAAAAACATAATCAATCAAATACATTGACCACCTTCATTTCACATTACCCTTACCGGCAAGTTCCATGATACCGTCAACACAACATTAAATGCTAAACCTCTGCCGATGTTGTAAATGATTGCTGTTGTAATCATTCAGTTTACCTCCTTTACAATAAAAAGCCGTTGCTTTTTGTTTAACGGCTATGTAATATTTTTCTTTATCGGTGAGATTTTTGGGCAATAAAAAAAGACCTATTTTTCAGGAGTTTATCTTCCTTAAAATAGGTCTTATGTATATAAATATTCAATTTTTAATGATTTCACCGGTTCAAATCCGAGTGGTCTTAAAAATCGGCAATTTTGGTTCTATCGGTAAAAGGTTAAAAAAAATCGGCTCTGAAAATGCTGAAAACCCTTGATAAATCAAGGGTTTTCGTGCAGAGGTTCTAAAGTGAAACCTCATCATGGAGGTACCACCCAGATTTGAACTGGGGAATAACGGTTTTGCAGACCGTGGCCTTACCACTTGGCTATGGTACCAAATATTAAATTAAACTGGAGCGGATGACGGGGCTCGAACCCGCTACCTCCACCTTGGCAAGGTGGCGCTCTACCAGATGAGCTACATCCGCAAATGAATGGCGACCCGGAACGGGCTCGAACCGTCGACCTCTAGCGTGACAGGCTAGCGTTCTAACCAACTGAACTACCGGGCCATTCATGGTGGGAACAATAGGGCTCGAACCTATGACCCTCTGCTTGTAAGGCAGATGCTCTCCCAGCTGAGCTATGCTCCCATGAGCTGTCGCTTTCTCTCGTCAGCGACTCATATAATATACACCAAATAAATCATTTTGTCAACACTTTTTTTGAAAAAGTTTAGTTTTTTTCGAATTTTTTTCTATTTTAAAACAACTGTCTCTTTTTGTGCATATTTATGTGGCTTTTGGTGGGTTTGGGGGAAGGACGCCCGGCGGTATAGTCGGGCAGTCAGCCGAAGGCTGACCGTATGTTACTGAAAATTCAGATGAAAACTAACCCAACCACAACGCCACCCAAAAATAAAAGGTGGTAAAAACCACCTTTTATTTTATATAAAAATCAATTATTCAGCAACATTAGCCTTAAGAGTCTCAAGTTCTTTTCTGAGTTCAGCAGGAAGCTTATCGCCAAACTTAGCATAGAATTCTTCGATACCCTTTGCATCTTCAGCCCAAAGAGCCTTATCAACATCGAGAATCTTATTGAGAGACTCAACTGAAACTTCATCTTCGATACCTTCAAGGTTAATATCCTCAGCATAAGGAAGATAACCGATAGCTGTTTCCTGAGCATCTACCTTGCCATCGCAACGGTTGATGATCCACTCAAGAACACGAAGGTTGTCACCGAAGCCCGGCCACATGAAGTTGCCTTCATCGTCCTTACGGAACCAGTTAACGTTGAAGATCTTCGGAGCTTTGTCAGCGTCAAGACCTGCACCGATATCGATCCAGTGCTGCCAGTAATCAGCCATATCATATCCGCAGAACGGAAGCATTGCCATCGGGTCACGGCGAACAACACCTACTGCACCTGATGCAGCTGCTGTTGTCTCAGAAGCCATGATTGAACCAACAAATACACCGTGATTCCAATCTCTTGACTGGTATACAAGCGGAGCGAGCTTTGCACGACGACCGCCGAATACGAATGCTGAGATAGGTACACCCTGTGGGTTCTCAAATTCACTGCTGATACAAGGACAGTTCTTTGCAGGAGCTGTGAAACGGCTGTTCGGATGTGCGCCCTTGATTTCGTCTGTCTTGCCATTCCATGGCTTGCCTGTCCATTCAATTGCATTTTCAGGCGGATTCTTATCGAGACCTTCCCACCAAACTGTGTTATTGTCAAGGTTAAGAGCAACGTTTGTGAAGATTGTACCCTTCTGAGTTGAAAGTAATGCGTTCGGGTTAGATTTCATGTTTGTTCCCGGTGCAACACCGAAGAAACCGTTTTCAGGGTTGATAGCATAAAGTCTGCCATCTTCGCCCTTGCGGATCCATGAAATATCGTCGCCTACACACCATACCTTGTAACCCTTCTTCTTGTATCCCTCCGGTGGGATAAGCATAGCAAGGTTTGTCTTACCGCAAGCTGACGGGAAAGCAGCACAGATGTACTTAACTTCGCCCTGAGGATTCTCAATACCGAGAATGAGCATGTGTTCAGCCTGCCAGCCTTCGTTCTTGCCCTGATATGATGCAATACGAAGAGCAAAGCACTTCTTACCAAGAAGTACGTTTCCGCCGTAACCTGAGTTAACAGAAATAATTGTGTTATCCTGTGGGAACTGGCAGATATATCTCTTCTCTTCATCAATATCGCACTTGCAGTGAAGTCCACGAACCCAGTCGTTGCTGTCACCGAGTGCTTCAAGAACGTTGAAACCAACTCTTGTCATGATGATCATGTTGAGTACAACATAGATTGAGTCAGTAAGCTCAATACCTGCCTTTGAGAAAGGTGAGCCAACAGGACCCATTGAGTAAGGGATAATATACATTGTTCTGCCCTTATAGCTATCCTTAGCTATGGAATAGAGCATTTCGTAAGCTTCAGCTGGATCCATCCAGTTGTTTGTTGGGCCTGCTTCTTCCTTTGTAGGAGCGCAGATGAATGTTCTGCCTTCAACACGAGCAACGTCATTGACTGCTGTTCTGTGAAGGTAGCAATCAGGAAGTAATTCCTGGTTAAGTTTGATCAATTCGCCTGTTTCGCAAGCTTCCTTGCGTAAAGCTTCAACCTGTTCATCGCTGCCGTCAATCCATACAACCTTGTCAGGATTTACAAGATTGATTTTGTCTTCGATCCAGCTGAGAACACTCTGATTTTTTGTAGGAGCATTTGTAAGAGCCATAATGTTCCGTCCTTTCCGGCATAAAGCCATTATATTTGATTTTGCATAGTAACAAATTTCTCAATAGTTCTCCATTATGCTATCATTTAGTATTATACAAAATTACTTCGTCTATTGCAAGATTTATTTAATTAAAAATTTAAGTTTTTAGATTTTTTGTCGTTTTGCATCATTCCGGGAAACTCAATGGAGTTAAATCGTTGACAAACCACATTTTATGGGATATAATTATTAGGTAAATTTAAACAAAGGAGACGTTTTGTCATGCCATTAGTAACAACAAAAAAGATGTTTGATGATGCATACAAGGGCGGTTACGCTATCGGTGCATTCAATGTAAACAATATGGAAATTATCCAGGGTATCACAAGAGCTGCTAAAAAGCACAACTCACCTGTTATTCTTCAGGTTTCAGCCGGTGCAAGAAAGTATGCATCACATGATTACCTTGTAGCTATGGTTAAGGCCGCAGCAGAAGAAACAGGTCTTCCAATCGCTCTTCACCTTGACCACGGTCCTGATTTTGAAACTTGCAAGTCATGCATTGATGGCGGTTTCACATCAGTTATGATTGACGGTTCACACCTTCCTTATGAAGAAAATGTTGAACTTACAAAGAAAGTTGTTGAGTATGCCCACGCACACGGTGTTGTTGTTGAAGGCGAACTCGGTCAGCTTGCAGGTATCGAAGACGATGTTAATGTAAGCGAAGAAGATGCAAAGTTCACAGATCCTGAGCAGGTTTACGATTTCGTTACAAGAACAGGCGTTGACTCACTTGCTATCGCTATCGGCACAAGCCACGGCGCATACAAGTTCAAACCGGGTCAGAAGCCACAGCTTCGTTTCGACATCCTCAAGGAAGTTGAGAAGAAACTTCCGGGCTTCCCAATCGTTCTTCACGGTGCAAGCTCAGTTAACCAGGAAGATGTTAAGACAATCAACGCTTACGGCGGTGAAATGCCTGACGCTATCGGCATTCCGGAAGATATGCTTCGTGAGGCTGCTTCAATGGCAGTTTGCAAGATCAATGTTGACTCAGACATTCGTATCGCAATGACAGCTGCAATCCGTAAGCACTTCTCAGAAAATCCGAAGCACTTCGACCCAAGACAGTACCTCACACCGGCAAGAGATGCTATTGAAGGTGTTGTTTCTCACAAGATCGAGACAGTTCTCGGTTGTGAAGGCAAGGCATAATCAAAAGAAATCGCAAAAACAATATAATACGAGGGGTTTTCACATGCGTATCGCATGCGAAAACCCCTTATATAATTTCCAAAAGAATATAGTCTGTGCCAACCGGTAGTTTTCCTGTCAGCCTTCGGCTGACCGCCCGACTATACCGCCGGGCTGCGTGGCCTGCCGCCCACAAAAAACCCCCGAACAGTTAAACTGTTCGGGGTTACAATTACCATGCTTTAAATTGTAATTACTGCTCGATAGCGTAAACGCTAACCTTTTTGCGATCCTTACCAACTCTTTCAAACTTAACTTTACCGTCAATAAGAGCGAATAATGTATCGTCTGAGCCTCTGCCAACGTTGTTACCCGGATGAATGTGAGTACCACGCTGCTTTACAAGGATGTTGCCTGCAAGAACGAACTGACCGTCTGCACGCTTAACACCAAGTCTCTTTGATTCAGAATCACGGCCGTTACGGGTAGAACCCATACCTTTTTTGTGAGCGAATAATTGAATGTTTATCTTAAGCATTTTGACACCTCCAAGATTTTACTTTGATTCAATTCAGTTTGATAACGAAATCAGGATATTGTTCTGAAAGTTGACCAACATGAAGGGCGAAACCTTCAATTATCTTTTTGCCTGTCTCATCTGCATCTTTCAACTTAAACTGCATATAACCGTCATTAACTTCAATATCCGCATCATATCCGAATACATCTGTCAATGTATTTGCGATCATATAAGCAGCCGATGAAACGCTTGCACAAACTATATCATAGCCGTTTTCGGCATATCCGCTGTGCCCGTCAATTTCAAAACCAATGTTATCCCCAAGAAAACTAACCGTTATCATGGCGTTAAATTAAGCGTTGATTGCGCTGATAGCAACCTTTGTGTAGGGCTGTCTGTGACCCTTCTTACGCTTTTCGTTCTTCTTTGACTTATAAGTGAATACAACCACTTTCTTAGCCTTACCGTTCTTGATAACCTTAGCTGATACAGTTGCACCTGCTACTGCAGAACCAACTTTAATACCGTCTTCAGCACCAACAGCGATAACCTTATCAAAGATTACTTCGGAGTCTGCTTCTACGTCAAGCTTTTCAATGTAGATTTCCTGACCGGCTTCTACCTTGTACTGCTTTCCGCCTGTTTCGATAATTGCGTACATTTTACTAACCTTCCTTTATTATGGACTCGCTACATCAGGCAGGCAAGAGCCTTTTTGGCATAACAAAATACGCCGCCCATAGTATGCGGTATGAATAAGTATAACTTAACAATCAATGTTTGTCAAGGGATTTTTCCGTTTTTTCTCTCAAAAACTTTATGTTCTCACAACAAAACACAACCAACCATTGCTTTCGTTTCTTTCGATAATCTTAAAACCGTATTTTTCAAACGCATTAAGCACATCATTTTCTCTCGTGTCGATAATTCCCGAAGTAATGAAAACACTGTCCTCATTCATAAACTTAGCCACATTTTCGCAGAACATAATAATAACATCAGCCACAATATTTGCAACTACCACATCATAAGTACCTGTAACTTTATCAGTAAGATCCCCCTGAACAATTTTATATTCGGGCTCTTCAAAGCCATTGACACTGCCGTTTTCAATGGCAGTCTTTACTGCAAGAGCGTCAATATCAACACCTAAAGCACTTTTTGCACCTAAAAGAAGAGATGCGATTGAAAGAATACCGCTGCCGCAACCGATATCAAGAACACTTTTGCTCTCATCTATATACTTTTCCAAAGTTTCAAGACAGAGCTTTGTGGTATCATGTGAGCCTGTGCCAAAAGCAAGTCCCGGCTCAATGTTGAGTATTTTTCTGTCTGAGTCTTGGGGTGCATCTTCCCAAAGAGGTCTGATAAGAAGTTTCTCTCCCACCGGCATGGAGTGAAAATACTGTTTCCAGTTGTTCTCCCAATCTTCATTTTTGCAAGCAATCAAATCTATTTGATTGTCGATGCCCTCTGCATTATATCTTTCACTGAGAAATGCCACTGCTTCAGCAGGACTTTCCTCGGGAGCAATATAAACATGAACTATGGCCTTTGTTCTGTCTTTCTTGAGAAGTTCCTCATCAATAAGATCAATATGAGCTATATCCCATGCTTCCTGCTCTAAATTTGTATAATCTTCAATATAGATACCGTATGGTACTACCATGGAGGCGATGTCTCCTGCTTTTTCTACATTTTTTGCATCTATTGTTATTTTAACTTCTGTCCACTGACTCATGTTTCAGTTCTCCTTTTTCATTTTTAATATAGCACAGCCTATGGCGTCAACCTTTACTCCACCACTGACTTTTTCACCGCATAGACAACATTCTGCGCTCTCCCATTCTTGAGGAAGATAATATGTTATCTCCACATCGTTTCTGTTGGCGATAACCATAATTTCTTCCTTGTCCTTAACTCTTTTGTATGCCACAACACCGTCAGCTTCGGACACCGGCTCAAATTCTCCGTCAACAAACACCTTATTGTTTCGTCTGAAAGCCCCAAGTTCTTTATACCAAGAAATGAGAGTTTCGTTCTCTTTTCCCCAAGGATAGCACACACGGTTAAAGGGATCTTTGTATCCCTCCATGCCGGCTTCATCTCCATAATAAACAGAGGGAACGCCGGGAAGTGTATATTGGAGCAAAGACGCCATCTTCATCAGTCTCACTCCAAGGGCATACCTATCGGAATTGAGTTTATGCTCAGATTGCCAACTTCTGTCTCTATACTCACAGTTTTCTCCCGCAAGCAAAGTAATGGCTCTTGCTGTGTCGTGGGTGCCGATATGATTCATTAGCACATTCACAACTTGGCAGGGATAGTTTTCAAGAATATTCATAATTTTATCCGTAAAACCTATTTCAGAACCTGTGGATACAAAGCGAATAATAGCATCAGCAAAAGGATAATTCATTACACTGTCAAGCTGATCGCCTAAAAGATATCTTCGTCTCTCTCCGTAACTGCACTTATTTGATGCGTCTTCCCAAACCTCTCCAAGCACAAGTCCATCCTTTTTCTCCGATTTTACAGCTTTTCTGAATGCATCAAGAAATTTATCCGGAAGTTCATCTGCCACATCAAGTCGCCAACCTCTGACACCGGTTTTCAACCACTTTCTTGCTATACCGTTTTCACCTGCTATAAATTCGATAAAATCGTCCTGCGTCTCATCAACTTCGGGAAGAATATCAATACCCCACCAGGAATGATATTTGTTCGGAAATTCCATAAAACGATACCAATTACTGTAAGGTGATTTTGTTGATTGGTATGCGCCTATACTGTCATATTTTCCGTATTTATTAAAGTAAATGCTGTTATCCCCTGTGTGGCTGAAAACTCCGTCAAGAATTATTGATATGCCGTATTCTTCACCTTTTTCACACAGGCTCTTTAAGTCTTTCTCATCACCGAGGAAGGGATCTATCTTGCTGTAATCTCCCGTATCATATCTGTGATTTGAATTAGCCTCAAATATGGGATTAAGATAAATGCAACTCACACCAAGATCGGCAAGGTAATCGAGTTTTTTCTCGATACCTTTAAGGTCACCGCCGAAATAATCATTGTTCTTCACTTTCCCCTTTTCATCAGGTCTCCACTCAGGTTCTCCGCCCCAATCAGAACGAAGTTTTCTACCTGTTATCGGTTTTTTATTTTCATCACCGCAATTAAACCTGTCGGGGAAAATCTGATAAATTATTCCACCTTTCAGCCAATCGGGTGTTTCAAAACCTTTTTTATAAACCGTAAGTTGAAACTCTTTTTCGGTTTCGCCCAAAGTGCCTATACCGTTTCCTTTATTGGTGATTACCGTCTTTCCCCAAGAGGTATTGCACTCAAAGAAATACCAATACAAGCCTTCTTGAGTGGGGGTGTAGTTAAGAGTCCACCACTCCTCGTCTTTCCCCTCCATACGGAGCCATGAAAAACCGTTGCGAAAACCTTCCTGTCTCGTTTCGTTGTCATTTCTTACGACTAAATCAATTCCCGTACAACCCATTGCTCGTGGAAGAACAACATTGAATATTACAGTTTCACCCTGTTCAACAGGGCCAAACTTACTTTTATGAAGTTTACTTCGGGAGTTATAGGGAATATACATATTCATTTTCCTCTTTCATAATCTATATATATTATGCATATAAATCTAATAAAATATGATTTTTGTGAGCGTGATCTATATGTTTGTTTACTCGTTAAGGGGCGATAAACTTAAAAAGTTGATCCCCATAGTTTTTGCTGTTATTGCAGTTTTTGCGGCTGTTTTCATTTTCGTCAGTCACGGCAATAAGAATGTCACTTCATCAACAAAAAACGGAATAAGCCTAAAAGCCGGAGACAGTGAAGAAAGAATTGCCTTTATTTCCCAGTTTGGATGGGAAGTGTCGAATGACCCACTGGAAGTCAGTGAAATAATTATTCCTTATGAATTTGATGAAACATACGAAAAGTATAACGAATTACAAAGTCAGCAAAATTTTGATTTATCTAAATACAAAGGAGTCCGCGTTAAACGCTGGACTTATGAAATACTCAATTATCCGGAACATGAAAACTCCGATGGAATTATCCGAGCCAACATATTGGTTTATGACGGAAAAGTTATCGGCGGTGATGTCTGCAACATTGAACTTGACGGATTTATGCACACTTTGGCTTTTCCATCAAACTCCGAAACAAACACTTCCGAAAGCTCAGATCAAACTGACTCGGGAACAGAAAAAAGCACCGATACATCTGAAACGACAAATTAAACTCAATCGACCGTCATATATCGGTTCAATGTTTCTAAAATATTTGCACTACCCAATCTTTATATCTTTCAAGAAAACTTATTTCAACGGTTGCAACCATCATCAAACCGTTTTCTGTGTATTCCTCTTCTTCAACCGCTGAGTCACGGCGGATCTCCGCAGCAACTCCCCCTGCTGAAAAAGGTATAAGCAACTGAGCTTTTCTTCTTGTGGGAGGAAGTTCTTTAACTATTCTTTCAAGAAGCTCATCAAGACCCTTTCCTTCAAGGGCGGATATCATAACTGTTTTTCCAAAAGTGGGCATGGTGTAAACATCACCCACAATATCGCACTTGTTCATTACAGAGATGATTGGCTTATCTGCACAGCCCAGCTCCGACAAAAGTTTGCGTGTAACTTCAAGATGTTCAGCACAGTGTTCGTCACTGGCATCGCATACATTAAGTATAACTGTGGCACTGCTTGCCTCTTCCAAAGTTGACTTGAATGCTTCAACAAGGTGGTGAGGAAGTCGTCTGACAAGTCCAACCGTATCCACAAGCATAACCGTTCTTCCATCGGGAAGTGTCAATGCTCTTGAAGTGGGATCGAGGGTTGCAAACAGTTTATTCTCCGCAAGAACTCCTGCATTTGTCAGCCTGTTCATAAGAGTTGATTTTCCTGCATTTGTGTAACCCACAACTGCCACTGTCTGCACTCCGTCTTTTTCTCGTCTCTGTCTGTATCTTGTTCTTCTCTTTTCGACTTCCTTGAGTTCTTGTTCAAGAGCCTGTATTCTTCGTCTTATATGGCGCTTGTCACTTTCAAGTTTTGTTTCACCGGGACCTCTTGTTCCAATACCGCCTCCAAGTCTTGAAAGTTGAACACCCATGCCTCCCAATCGTGGCAGAGAATATCTTAACTGAGCAAGTTCAACCTGAAGTTTTCCTTCACTTGAACGGGCTCTTGATGCGAAAATGTCAAGAATAAGCGTTGTTCTGTCAATAACTCTTACCTGGGTTAGGGTTTCAAGATTTCTCTGCTGAGAAGGTGTCAACTCACAATCGAAAATAAGAAGATCCACATCATTGTTGCTGATGAAAGATATAATTTCACTCAGCTTACCTTTGCCTACATATATAGAGGCTTCGGGTCTTTCTTTCTTCTGTATAACTTTAGCGACAACTTCTGCACCGGCGGTTTTCGCTAATTCTTCAAGTTCATCAATGGAAACCTCCGCATCGAAATCTCCTGTATCCACGCTGATAAGCATGGCTTGTTCAGGTCTTTCGCTGTTTTCAAAAATCTGCATAATTGTCGCCTGCTTTCTTTTAAATAATTATAAGTTCTTTCGGGCATTTGGTAAGATTTTCATAACCGTCATCTGTTATGTATGCCATATCTTCAATTCTTACTCCGAATTTACCCGGAAGATATATGCCCGGTTCATTTGTAATAAGGAAACCGGATTTAAGTTCTTTTGTTCCAAAAGGTGAAACTCTCGGCTCTTCGTGAATTTCAACACCTACACCATGACCTAAGCCGTGACCGAAGTATTCACCGTAACCTGCCTGCTGAATAACATCTCTGCCTGCCTTATCAACCTGTGAGCAAAGAACTCCCGGTTTCATTGCGGTGAATGCTGCTGTTTGTGCATTGAGGACTGTCTGATAAACATCACGCTGTTCCTGTGTCACGCTACCCACTGCAATAGTTCTTGTCATATCACTGTGATACCCCTCAACCACTGCACCGTAATCCATTGTTATGAAATCTCCGTTTTGGATTTTTCTTAATCCGGGAACACCGTGAGGCATTGAACTTTTTTCACCGCTTACGGCAATAGTCTCAAAAGAGAGAGCGTCAGCACCGTTTCTGAGCATGAAATAGTCAAGTTCAAGGCTGATTTCTTTTTCAGTCATTCCAACTTTTATAAATTTAATTATATGATCAAATGCTTTTTCCGCAATTCTCTGAGCCTTTATAACAAGGTCTATTTCCTCACGGCTTTTGACACTTCTTATCTCGTTAATTGCATTTTCAAGGGAATTATCTGTTTCAAAATCAACGGGAATTGCAGCACTTAATGCTGCAAGATTGCTGAGTGTCAATCTTCCTGATTCCACAGCCAACTTTTTGATACCTAAACTCTCAACAACAGGAGCAAGGCTCTCCTTCATGCTCTTAAAAATAAGAACCTGATCACAGTCAACGCACTGATTTTCAGCAGCCTCAATATATCTGCTGTCAGTTAAGAAAATCGCCTTTTCAGCTGTGACAATAAGAAATCCGTCACTCGATGGGAAAGAAGTGAAATATTTTCTGTTTTCTTCGCTGACGATCAACGCAGCGTAGTCTTTATCTTCAAGGAATTTTTTTAATTTATTGATGTTCATTTTCTTTTTCCTCAACTTTCACAAAATCTTTTACCTTATGAGGAACACCTGATTTTTCTTCAAGGGTGCGAATATATTTCTTGACCGGTCTTTCCTTAAATCTTCTGTATTTATAGAAGAAGTAAAAACTGATCTCAGTTTTTGTAGGTTCAACAAGGACTGAAACTCCACCTGCTTCGTTTGCGCCTATAACATCGGCAAAAACCTGATCACCGATAAAAGCGATCTCTTCCATTTTAAGATCGAGCATTTCTGCAACTTTATAGAAACCGCTTGTGGCAGGCTTGTTTGCAAGAGCAATAAATGGAATGTGCAGTTTTTCTGCAACCTTTTTTGCTCTGAGATAAGTCGCATTGGACAAAATCACAACAGGAATACCGCTTTGTATAATATTCTTTATCCACTTTTCGCAATCTCCGATAAACTTTGCTGTTGCATCATAACAAATGGTGTTATCAATATCAACAGCGACTGCTTTAACTCCCCAACTCATAACATCTCTTATGCCTATCTTGTCAACACTTTGGTAATGGTAATGCGGTACTAAATTATCCTGTATCTGTTTCATAAAAAATCCTCCGTTTTTATTAGTAATGCGGAATCACGGTAACATAAAAGGAGACAGCAAATCAGTAATCTGCTGTCTCCTATTAGTTTAGAATTATTATTTCTAAAGAGAAACTCGCACGGAAAATTGCGTTTAGGTACAGTGCAAACACATGAAACCGGAATGACCGACACATTAACACAATAATAACCTGAATCACAGATTTTTATGCTGTTTCTTTCCTGCAAACGTTGCCTCGAATAATCTTATTTATACTTGCGCTTACGAGCAGCTTCAGACTTCTTCTTTCTGGCAACAGAAGGCTTTTCGTAGTGTTCTCTCTTACGAACTTCCTGGATGATACCATCTCTTGAAGTCTGTCTCTTAAAGCGTCTGAGAGCACTATCTAAAGATTCATTTTCTTTAACTTTTACCTGACTCATTTATTTCCCTCCCTCCGCCTGTTTAGCAGGGGTATATTTCCATACAAGGATACTTTGTTATTATATATCAAAGCCTTGGAATTGTCAATAGTGCAGTTATAAAAAGTCTATTCCAAAAAATGAATTTTTATTTAACTACTATATTAACCAACTTGCCCTTGACATAAAGTTCTTTAACAATTGTTTTTCCTTCAATAAGTGCAGCAATCTTTTCGTCTGACTTAACAAGTTCAAGAACAGCGTCTTGCTCAATATCTGCCGGAATATTGAACTTTGCCTTAACCTTGCCGTTTATCTGAGCAACAATTTCAATAGTTGCATCAACGCACTTGCTTTCATCATAACCTACCCACTCACCGTTGGCGAGCATACCTTCAAATCCACTCATTTCCCAAAGTTCCTCAGTTACATGAGGTGCAAAAGGATTGAGCATTGTGAGGAATGACTTAAGTTCTCTCTTATTGATAGAACCAACTTCGTAAATTTGATTAAGCAATGTCATAAGAGCTGCAATAGCTGTGTTATATTTAAGATTTTCAATATCATCTGAAACTTTCTTAATAGTCTTATTAAACGGAACTTCAAGTTTCTCTGTGTATTCATCACCGTCAACAAGAATTTCGCCTAAATTCCAAACTCTATCAATAAATCTCTTGCAACCCTTTACGCTATCCTGTGACCAAGGTGCTGCCTTTTCGTAGTCGCCCATGAACAATACATAAGTACGAAGAACATCTGCACCGTAAGCATCAACAACTTCGTTAGGATCAACAACATTACCCTTAGACTTACTCATTTTTTCACCATCAGGGCCAAGGATAAGACCCTGAGCTGTTCTCTTTGCATAAGGTTCGTCACATGGGACAACGCCTAAATCATAAAGGAACTTATGCCAGAAACGAGAGTAAATAAGGTGACGGGTAACATGTTCCATACCACCGTTGTACCAATCAACAGGCATCCAATATTTCAGCTTTTCTTCATCGGCAAAAGCCTTATCATTATGAGGATCAATATATCTTAAGAAATACCATGAAGAACCTGCCCACTGAGGCATTGTGTCTGTTTCTCTCTTTGCAGGCTGACCGCACTTAGGACAAGTGCAGTTTACATAGGAGTCGATTTTTGCAAGAGGGCTTTCACCGTCTGTGCCCGGCTCAAAATTGTCAACCTTAGGAAGTTTGAGAGGAAGTTCTTCATAAGGCACTGCCACCATACCGCAATGTTCACAGTGAACGATAGGAATAGGTTCACCCCAATAGCGCTGTCTGTTAAACGCCCAATCCTTCATCTTATACTGAACACCGGCTTCGCCTATACCCTTTTCCTTAAGGAACTCAAGCATTTTAGCAATGGAGTCTTTCTTATTCGTATAACCGTTAAGGAAATCTGAATTGACCATATCACCATCGCCTGTATATGCTTCAACACTGATATCTCCGCCCTTTATAACTTCGATAATGTCAATACCGAACTTCTTTGCAAACTCATAGTCACGCTGATCATGAGCAGGAACAGCCATGATTGCGCCTGTGCCGTAGCCCATCATAACATAGTCTGATATATAAATTGGTATTTCCTTGCCGTTAACCGGATTGATTGCTGTCAAACCGTCAAGTTTCACACCTGTCTTTTCTTTTACAAGCTGAGTTCTCTCAAATTCTGTTTTCTTTGAACATTCAACTTTATAAGCATCGATCTCATCTGTATTTTTAAGCAAGTGTCTGTATTTTTCAAGAAGTGGATGCTCAGGAGCCATAACCATAAATGTTACGCCAAAAAGAGTATCCGGACGAGTTGTGTATATCTTAAGAAGTTCATCTGTTCCCTTAATGCTGAACTTAACAAAAGCACCAACTGACTTACCGATCCAGTTTTTTTGCTGAAGTTTAACATTTGGAAGATAATCAACTTTTTCAAGGCCTTCAAGAAGTTTGTCTGCATATTCGGTAATTCTTAAGTACCAAACATCTTTTGATTTTTGAACGATATCACTGTGACAAATATCGCACTTACCGCCCTGTGAGTCCTCATTTGAAAGAACAACTTTACAAGATGGGCAATAGTTAACAAGAGTCTTGTCTCTGAAAGCAAGTCCGTTCTCAAACATTTTAAGGAAGATCCACTGAGTCCACTTGTAATAGCCTTCTTCGGTTGTATCAATAACTCTGTCCCAATCGAAAGAGAAGCCAACCTTTTTAAGCTGAGAAGTGAACTTCTCAATGTTCATATCAGTTACTTTTCTCGGATGAATACCGGTCTTGATCGCATAGTTTTCGGTAGGTAAGCCGTAAGCGTCAAATCCGATTGGGAAAAGAACATTATATCCCTGCATTCTTCTTTTTCTTGAAACAACTTCAAGTCCGGAATAAGCCTTAATATGGCCTACATGCATACCTGCACCACTTGGATAAGGGAACTCAACAAGACCGTAAAACTTTGGTTTGTCATATTCGTCTTTAGCCTTGAATACGCCTGTTTCTTCCCATTTCTTTTGCCACTTTTCTTCAACTGTTTTAAAATCGTATTTCATAATCTGCCACCTTAATCTTCCGTTATTAAATCACTGATATCAACCGGTTTAGCATCGCTCCAAAGTCTCTCAAGATCATAATAATCTCTCGTTTCTTTAGTGAATATATGAACAAGAACATCGCTGTAATCAAGCAATATCCAACCTGTTGCCTTACCTGTTACCTTATAAGGTTCAACTCCTGCTTTTGACATCTCATACTCAACATCTCCGGCAAGAGCTTTAACATGAGTATTTGAAGTACCGTTGGCAATAACAAAGTAATCGCCAATTATTGTCTTTTCCGCAATTTCAATAGCCTGAATATCAATGCCCTTTTTGTCATTCAATATTTTCACTACTGCTCTTGCTTTTTCAAGACTTGTCATCTTCCATCTTCCTTTCGTTATTATATTCAACTGAATTCATCGCAAGTTCGTTATACAGTGCCACGCTGTCCGGATGAAGAACCTGTCTTTTTTTCACCAAATCCGGTATGCAGAAATCAACTGCAAAAAGGCAAGCCTTATCAAGATCTTCGTATGCAAGCTGTCTCATGAAATCGACTCCGGGAAAACTTCTTTCCATGGAAACAAAATCCGCCACATAAATTATTTTCTCCAAAAGAGTCATTCCCGATTTTCCCGTGGTATGCCATCTGACGGCAGACACAATTTCATCATCAAATCCAAGTTCATCTCTAACATAAACACTGCCTGATATTGCGTGCCAAAGTTTAGGATTTTTCTTTTCTTCTAAGCTCAGTATTATACCACTGTTTTCTATAATTTGCAACTGCTTGTCATTATCCTCGTTTTTGGTTATATCGTGAACAAGACCTGCAACATAGGCTTTATTGGGATCTTCTCCGTGCTTTTGAGCAAGGATCTTCGCCATATCTGCCACACCCATGGAATGATTATATCTATAATCGTCAAGGCGCTCTCTTAAAAGCAGTTTAATTTTTTCAGTATCATAATTATTCATATAAAGACCTTTTTTCTCAATGTATGCGCCGACTTTTTCACCCACATATTCTATTGGATTTTCACCGGCAAAAAGTGCATCTCTCACCTGAGTTGAGGACATTTCATAAGCAGGAAGTGACGAGAAAATTATTTCGTTTTCCCCCAAGTGCAAAACTTCCCGGGCATACCTTTTCATGCGATGGTTGTCAATATCCTTTTCCCTGGTCAAAACACATAAAGTCGCCTTTTTCAATATATCTTCATACCGATACCACAGATGAAAACTCAAAAGCATATCCGAACCGATTATAAGATAAAATTTTGAATCTTTATATATTTCTTCCATCTGACAAAGAGTGTCATAAGTGTAACTTTTTCCTTGTCGTTCAACTTCAATGTCACTGACAAAAAACTTTTCATCATCAAAAAGAAGCTTACACATTTCAATTCTGTCCACACTGTCTGCAAGGCACTTAGCCTGCTTGTGGGGAGGTTGAAAAGTGGGAATAACAACAACTTTGTCAAGATTCAGCCTTTCAAGAAAATCATTTGCAATATTCAGATGAGCCAAATGGGGCGGATTAAATGTTCCACCGAAAATTCCTATTTTCATCTTATCTTTTAAAGCGTTTTTCACCGCTGTTTCTTGCAGCTTTAGCCATTCTTGCTTTTCTTTCGGCAAGTTTCTTTGCTTTCTCTTTTTCCTTTGCCTTCTTAGCAATTTCAGGATTTTCTCTATATAAAACGATAACACCGCCTATAACCTGAATAACATCGCTGTTTGTTGCCTGAGCAAGTTCATCGGCAACCTCTCTGGGTGTTACCGGTGAAGACTCAAGAAGAACTTTCACCTTAATGAGTTCTCTTGCCTTAAGGGCGTCATCTGTCTGTTTGATAATAGCTTCACTCATACCGCCTTTGCCAACCTGAAAAAGGGGTTCAAGGGAATTGGCTTTTGCTCGCCAAGCTGCTCTTTCTTTACCTGTCATTGTATATCTCCTAATACTTCTGATAATATTTTTACTAATTCTCTTAATGCGTTACCTCTGTGACTGACTTTGTCTTTTTCTTCCTTGCTGAATTGAGCAAAACTTCTTTCCCCAACCATAAACAAAGGATCATAACCAAATCCGCCGTCACCGATTTTTTCGTAACCGATTTTGCCCTCACAACTTCCCTGAGCTGTAATCTTTTTTCCGTCAGGGAAAACACAGCATACAGCACATCTGAATCTTGCAGTTCTTTCTTCATCGGGAACACCTTCAAGGAGTTTGAGGAGTTTTGCGTTGTTGGCATCATCATCGCCATGCACTCCGGAAAATCTTGCTGAATACACACCGGGAGCACCATTAAGATAATCAACTTCCAAACCCGAATCATCTGCAATGCACGGCATACCACTTTCACGGCAGCCGCTTTCAGCCTTTATATATGCATTTTCCTCAAAAGTTTCCCCTGTTTCCTCTGCATCGGTAAGGTTTATTCCTTTTTCATCGGCAGTGAAAACGCTTATACCTAAAGGAGAGAGTATTCTTTGAAGTTCATCTCGTTTTTTCAAATTGTGAGTTGCAATTATAAATTCCATCAGTCATCCTCCTTGACCGTTTCAGCTGTGTTTTCAAACAAAGCCTTTGCAAAAGCTGAAGGATTGAAGGGTTGTAAATCGTCAATACCTTCGCCCACACCGATAAACTTAACAGGAAGTTTAAGCTCATTTTTAATTGCAAGAACAACACCGCCTCTTGCAGTTCCGTCAAGTTTTGTCAAGGCTATACCTGTAATTTCCGCAACATTCATAAATTCTCTTGCCTGATTTACGGCGTTTTGACCTGTTGTTGCATCAAGAACAAGGAGTATTTCTCTGTCTGACCAAGGAAGTTCCCTGTCGATAACTCTATAAATCTTTGCAAGTTCGTCCATAAGATTTTTCTTGTTATGAAGTCTGCCTGCGGTGTCACAGATAATAATATCGCAATCTCTCGCAATACCTGCATTGATAGTGTCAAAGACAACAGCAGCAGGGTCTGCACCTTCTTTATGCTTTATCATGTCAACTCCGGCTCTGTCAGCCCAAACTTCAAGCTGTTCAATGGCTGCGGCTCTGAATGTGTCGGCTGCTCCTAAGATAACCTTTTTGCCCTCTGACTTATACTTAGCTGCCAACTTACCTATGGTAGTTGTCTTTCCGACACCGTTAACACCGATAACAAGAACTATTGAGGGAATTGTCACAAGACCCATATCTTCACCGCCCTGAAGCATATCCGATATGATTTCCTGAATAATTATCTTTGCATGTTTCGGGTTGCGAACTTCATTCTTGTTTACTCTTTTGCGAAGTTCCTCAACAATATCCTGAGCTGTTTGAACACCTACATCTCCCATAACAAGAACTTCTTCAAGCTCTTCATAAAGATCGTCATTTATTTCTTCGTATGCACCTAAGACATCTTCTATTGCCCCGGACACACTTTCTCTTGTTTTCTTAAGACCGAAGCCTAACTTTTTAAAAATACCCATGGTTAACCTCCTTGGATTATATTTATCCTTTATGATATGCCTAAACGCTTTGCCATCTCGGCTGTTTTAAGTTCAAGCAGTTTTGACACGCCCTCTTCCTGCATTGTAACACCATAAAGCACATCTGCCTCTTCCATTGATCCTCGTCTGTGAGTGATAAGGACAAACTGCGTTGTGTCGGTCATGCGTCTGAGATATTGAGCATATTTTGAGACATTAACTTCATCAAGAGCTGCTTCAACCTCGTCAAAAATGCAGAACGGTGTGGGATTGACCTTTATAATCGCAATAAGAAGTGCAATCGCTGAAAGGGCTTTTTCGCCACCTGAAAGAAGGTCGATATTCTGAACGTTCTTTCCCGGAGGCTGAACCTTAATTTCTATGTTACTTCCAAGAACATCTGAAGGATCTTCAAGTTTGAGTTCTGCCATACCGCCAACGAAAAGTTCTTTAAATGTGGTTGAAAACTCACGGTTGATCTTAGCAAACTGTTCTCTGAACTGTTCTGCCATTTTTTCGGTCAGTTCATCAATCAACTTAATAAGTTCGGCTTTGCTCTTTTCCACATCTTGAACCTGTGTTGACATAAACTCATATCTTTCTCCCACTTCTTTATATTCTTCAATAGCGGAAACATTGACACTTCCCAATGCTCTTATCTGACTTTTAAGTTCATTGAGTCGTCTTTGAGATTTATGCACATCTTCAATAACTATGCCCAACTGTTCAGCCTCTCGTCTTGTCAGCTGGTATTCGTCATAGAGCTTATTGATGGTTTCATCATACTCCTTGAGCATAGTCACTTTTCTTTCTTCAAGTCTTGCAAGCTCACCGCTGATTTTTTCTCTTTCAGCCGTCTTGTTTCTTTCAAGAATTCTGAGCTTTGTGGATTGACCTTCTGCCTCGCTTCTCTCTTGCTGTAAAGCGGAAATCTTTTCTTTTGATTGACTGCCGTTACTTCTGAGAGTTTCAGCCTGAGATTTAAGCTTTTCTATTTCTTCGCCGGTTTCCTTGTTACGGTTTTTGATTTCTTCAATTTCCTTATCAAGTCCCATTGCTTTATCGCTTTGAGATTCAATTCGGTTCTTAAGACTTTCGATGCTTTCCTGTCTTACCTGAATATCTTTCTCAGCGTTATGAATGGCAAGGTTAATTTCCGTTGCCTTATTGCTTATTTCTTCTTTAAGAAGTGTAGTCTTTTCTTTTTCTTCACCGATTTTTTCAAGCTCTGCCTCAGCTGTTTCAAGTTTCTTTGAAATTTCAGCGATTTTTTCTTCAGCTTGATCAAGAGCTTTTCTTATCTGAGAAACTCTTTCTTGTGAAGAAGATTTTTCCTGTTTTAATTCTTCCAAGGTATGCACTGCATCGTTCAACTGTTGCTGAGTGAGACTCAGTTCACCTTGTTTGCGTATTCTTGTTTCCTGGCTGTTAAGAAGATCAGCCTTTGTTGCCTCAAGTTCAGCGGAAACATTTGAAAGATCTTCGCTGAGGAACTTATATTCCTCATTCATAACTTTCAATTTAGAAGTTGCTTCGCTGTTACTCTTTCTTATGTTTTCAATTTCAGTCGAACGGGAAAGTATGCCTGCGTTTTGAGTTCTTGAACCGCCTGTCATTGAACCGCCTGCATTGATAACCTGACCGTCAAGAGTTACGATTTTAAAACGGTTGGAATATCTTTTACCTATCGCTATTGCGCAATCCATATCCTCTGCAACAACTGTTCTTCCCAAAAGGTTTTTAATAATGCCTTCGTATTTTTTGTCATAAGTGAGAAGTTCTGTTGCGATATTTACAAATCCATAGCAATCTTCAAGTCCGCTTTCCTGCAAGGTTTTTGCCTTAATAGCTGTCAACGGCAAGAAAGTTGCTCGGCCGGCATTACTTCTTTTAAGATATTCAATCGCTCTTTTTGCATCTGACTCATTATCTGTAACAATGTTTTGAATAGCTGCGCCAAAAGCTGTTTCCACTGCTGTGGCATACTGATTTTCAACAGTTATAAGCTGTGATATTGCTCCGTGAATACCCCTTAAAGTGCCACGCTTCACCTCACGCATAACAGACTTTACCGCACCTGAATATCCTTCCATATTCTTTTCAAGATCCTCAAGCATCTTTGCTCTTGATTCTTTCTTTTGTATGTCAAAAGCCTTATCGTCAATCTGCTTTTTCAGTTCATTGACCTTAGTGAGTCTGTTATTATATCTAATGGCATATCCATTAACGGTATTGTTAAGCTGAGTGATATTTTCCTCAATGTCATCAAGTTCGTTTTTCTGTGAATTTCTTTGATTTTCAAGGGCTTTCACAGTTTCTTCTTTTGCATTCACCAATTCATCAATTGTATTTTCTCTTGATGAAATTTCTTCAATGGCAGAATAAGCCGTTGAGGCGGAAACACGGTTATCTGCAAGCTCCTTAGTCAAAAAGGCAATCTCAGCAGAAACTCTGTTGCTTTCATCTGAAAGTGAACCGCCTTTCTCCTGTGTTTGAGAAATCTGTTGAGCAAAGTCAAGAAGTTGCTTCTGCTTTTCCTGAGATAACAAAGTCAACTCTTCGATTTCTTTTTGATTGCTCAAAATCTCTTTTTCGATAGTCTCTCTTGCGTTTGTGCTTTCGCTTTTTTCTCTGATTATTCTTTCTATTGTCTCATTGTTGTGACTTATTGTGTTTTCAAGAACTGCCACTTCGGAATCGATGACCATTGCGTTTTCCTCAAACTTGGAAACGCTCTGACGGATCTCCTCAATTTCTGCGGTTATCTTCTGAGATTGAGTTATGGCTTCCTCGATTTTTTCTTCAATAGCCGTAAGTTCCATTTCCGCCTGTTCATACTGATTGGTGGCAATGCTCAGTTTGTCTTCCTGCTCCTTAAGTTCTTTCTTCGCCTTATCAATAGTATAAAGCCATAAGCCGATTTCAAGATCTTTCTTTTCTCCGGCAAGAACAAGGAATTTTTCAGCTTTCTCACTTTGAGTTTTAAGAGGGCCTATACGGCTCTCAAGTTCAGTGAGAATATCTCTGAGTCTTACTAAATTTTCTTCAGCCTGAGCCAATCTTCTCAAAGAGTCGTTTCTGGAATAACGGTAATGTGAAATACCGGCAGCCTCTTCAAACATTTCTCTTCTTTCATTGCCTCGTGTGGAAATCATGGTATCGATTTTACCCTGACCTACCATTGAATATCCGTCTCTGCCCAAACCGGTATCCATAAACATTTCATGGATATCACGAAGACGGGCAGTTTCACCGTTAATTGCATATTCACTGTCACCTGAACGGTAATATCTTCTTGTGACGGAAACTGTGTCTGTGTCATATTTCTTTAAACTGCGATCCGTATTGTCAAGTTTAAGTGTAACCTCTGCATATCCCACAGGACGGCGTACACTTGTACCGCTGAAAATAACATCTTCCATCTTAGCGCCACGAAGGCTTTTGGTGGATTGCTCGCCCAACACCCAGCGAATAGCGTCAGATATATTACTCTTGCCGCTTCCGTTAGGGCCAACAACGGCGGTTATACCTTTTTCAAATTCAAATACGGTTTTATCTGCAAAGGACTTAAAGCCTTGCATCTCCAATGCTTTTAAAATCATTTGAGTTATCCTTTCGGTATGATTTCGAATTCATACTTTTCATAGCCGGGACTTTGAGTGACTTTAACTTTGTAACCCATTTCTTCAAGATTTTTCAAATTCATCTTTTTCTGTCCCAAAAGTTGGGAAACGAATTTCGCCCCCACAATTATTTCTATTTCCCCACAGGGAATACCTCTGAGTTTTTCTTTAATTTTGTTTAAATAGATCCTGCTTTCGCAAAGTTCTCTGAAAGCGGGATGATATACACCGGCAACAAAGCCTTCTTCCACTCCGCCTCCGGAATGAAGTCCAAGCCTTATTACAGGTATATCTGCATTGTGAAACATCAAAAGAAGTTCACTGCAAAGATCAACAGCTTCTTCCAAAGATTGCACTTCATACTCACCTTGTCTGTATTTCTCACAAAGAAGTGTGTTTTCAAGAACTACCGTAGGATAAATTCTGACACAATCCGGACGAAGGGAGATGAGAGTTCTCGCCGTTTCCTTGTCTGTTTTTTTGTCAGACTTATACAGTCCCGTCATCATCTGCAAGCCAAGTTCAAAGCCGAATTTTCTTATCAAAGTGCAAGCGTTAACAACATCTTGAGCTGTATGACCTCTCAAGTTAGCTTTCAATACTTCTTCGTTCATACTCTGACAGCCCAGTTCAATGGAAGTGACACCATATTTTTTAAGCACAGTCAAAACTTCTTCATCTATGCAATCGGGCCTTGTGGAAATCCTTATCCCTTTCACTCTGCCGTCTTTTATAAATTCATAGGCACTTTCAAGAAGTGACACCATATAATCTCTGTCAATGGCGGTAAAACTTCCACCGAAAAATGCAATTTCGCCTTCGGTGCAATCTCTGCCCTCAAAAGCAGTTGTTACAGCTTGTCTCACATCATCACCGGTGATCTGTTTTGCCTGACCGGATATACTTTTTTGGTTGCAAAAGCTGCACTGATTGGGGCAACCCATGTGAGGAACAAATAAAGCAATATTTATATGTTTCATATCAATCGGTTTCTATCCCCATAAGTTCAAGAGCAGTTTTTGCTGCTTCCTGTTCTGCCAGCTTTTTGCTCTTGCCGATACCTCTGCCGATAATATTGCTGTCAAGGTGAACTTCAACTTCAAAACGCTTATCGTGATCCGGGCCGCTTTCTCCCACAAGAACATAAGAAATATGTTCATCACGGTTCTTCTGAATGATCTCTTGCAATGTTGTTTTATAGTCACGGAAGTTAGGCTTTTCAATATTGGCTTTTGAAATAAATCTAAGCACAAACTTTTCAGCAGCCTCCTTACCTCCGTCAAGATAAATTGCTGCGATAACAGATTCAAAAGCGTCAGACAAAATTGAAGGTCTTTCTGCGCCGTGCATTCTCATTTCGCCTTTGCCCAAAAGCAAGTATTTGCCTAAATCAAGCTCCTTGGCAAAAGCGAAAAGTGACTTCTCGCAAACTGTCGATGCTCTCAATTTTGTGAGTTCGCCCTCTGGCAAATCAAACTTTTTATAAAAATACTCAGCGGTTATGACACCTAAAACCGAGTCTCCCAAAAATTCAAGTCTTTCGTTGCTGCCATATTCAAGATGGCGTTCATTTGCATAAGACGAATGGGTCAAAGCATGCCTGAGAAGCTGAATATTTTTAAACTTATATCCCAACTTATTTTCAAGCTCTGTCACTTTTATCACTCCTTATATCTCATTATCTTCCATAAATTTTTCAAGGTCTTTCAAACCTCTTTCGGAAAGTGCGGCATATCTTTCTTTTTTGTCCCTGATATGAGGCTCAATTGGAGGAAGAACTCCAAAGTTAGCTCCCATGGGCTGGAAGTTTTTAACGCTCTCATCACTGATGTATCTTGACAGCGCTCCCATCATGGTAGTTTCCGGTAAAACCACAGTGGACAAGCCGTCAATAAGTCTTGCCATGTTCAAACCTGCAAGTATGCCTGATGAAGCAGACTCCATATAGCCTTCAACGCCTGTTATCTGTCCAGCAAAGAACAGATTAGGTCTTCCTCTGAATGAATAATCTCCGTCAAGAAGTTTCGGTGAAGAAATAAATGTATTTCTATGCATTACGCCATAGCGTAAAAACTCTGCGTTTTCCAAAGCGGGAATAAGAGAGAAAATTCTTTTCTGCTCTCCAAACTTCAAGTTAGTCTGAAATCCCACAAGGTTATACATTGTTCCTTTATTGTTTTCCTTGCGAAGCTGCAAAACCGCCCAAGGTCTGTGTCCTGTTCTCGGATCTCTCAAACCAACCGGCTTAAGAGGACCGAAACGCATGGTGTTTTCGCCTCTTGATGCCATAACTTCAATAGGCATACAGCCTTCATATACATCTTTTCTCTTATCAAAAGAATGAAGTTCAGCGCTTTCTCCGTTCACAAGTTCATTATAAAAAATTTCGTATTCTTCCTTATTCATAGGACAATTTATATAATCATCGTCCCCACCACGGTCGTACCTGGAAGCGGTAAAAGCCTTTTCCATATTGATGCTTTCCGCTGAAACGATAGGTGCTGCCGCATCATAAAAATGCAAACCCTCACCGCATAACTTTCCAATGTTTTCACTTAAGCTGTCACTTGCAAGAGGTCCGGCACAAACGATAACATTACCCTGCGGAATTTCGGTAACTTCCTCTCTGATAAGGTTTATATATTCATTTTCTTTGATTTTTTCCGTAATTATCTTAGCAAAAATATCTCTGTCAACTGCAAGAGCACCACCTGCATCAACCTTGCACTCATCAGCAGCCAACATACACAAAGAGCCGAAGCGGCGCATTTCTTCTTTCAAAAGTCCTGCCGCCGATTCCAGTCTCATCGCTTTCAGTGAATTTGAACAGACAAGTTCAGCTAAGTTTTCACTTTTATGTGCAGGAGAAAATCTTTTCGGTTTCATTTCATAAAGATCTACTTTGATTTTTCTTTTTGCTAATTGCCAAGCAGCCTCAACGCCTGCCATACCGCCGCCGATAACTGTTACTGTTCTTTCCATGTTAATATCCTCGTTAATTATTCTGTTTCCTCAGCCTTGCTTTTGGTCTTTCTCGGAGCTTTAAATGAATAACCGCAGTTTTCATTAAGGCAGTTAAGCATTCCGCCCTTGCCTTTAAAAAGACTCTTTCCACACTTGGGACAAGTTTCATCTGTTGGCTTATCCCATGTTGCGAAATCGCAATCCGGCCATCTTTCGCAGCCGAAGAAAGCGTAACCTTTCTTGCTCTTTCTTGCAATAACCTTTGCGCCGCACTTAGGGCAAGTTGCATCGGTCTGCTGAACGAAAGGCTTGGTGGTTTTGCAATCAGGATAACCGGGGCAAGCAAGGAACTTACCAAAGCGTCCTGTTTTGACCACCATCATTCTTCCGCATTTTTCGCAAGGTATATCTGTTATATCTTCCTTAAGTTGAATTTTTACTCCGTCCATTTCAGCTTTTGCCTTTGCAAGAGTTTCCTCAAAATCATCATAAAACTCATGAAGCATGTGAATGTAATCCTCTTCACCTTCCCCGACCTTATCAAGGTTGGTTTCCATCTGTGCGGTGAATTTAACATTAACTATCTTAGAGAATTTATCTTTTAACAAACCGACTATTGCCTCACCAAGTTCAGTAGGCGCAAGCTGTTTTTTCTGTCTTGTTACATATTCACGCTTGATAATCGTTGAAACTATTGTGGCATAAGTACTCGGTCTGCCGACACCGTTTTCTTCCAATGTTTTAATAAGAGTATCTTCAGTGAAACGTGGCGGAGCTTGAGTAAAATGCTGATTTCCCGTTATCTTTTTATTTTTTACCTTGTCACCGCTTTTGATTTCAGCCGGCAAAGCCTTTGCATCATCATCGGTGTTATTATCGTAAAGCACTGTGTAACCGTCAAACTTCACACTGTAACCGCTGGCGTTAAACTGACAATATCCGTCAACACCCGGTTTCGTTGCGGTGATTTCCATTTTTGCGGTGCTTTGTATGCATTCAGCCATAAGCGATGCCACAAATCTGTTCCAAATAAGGGAATAGAGTTTATACTGTTCTGTTGTTAAACTGCTTTTCACCTTTTCCGGAGTTAAGCTGACAGTTGCCGGACGGATAGCTTCATGACCGTCCTGAGCCTTGTTTTTTGTTTTGAAATATCTTGGCTTATCCGGATTATAATTGTCACCGAAGTTCTCGGAAATAAATTCCTTAACCGCCTGTCTTGCTTCATCTGATATACGCAAGGAGTCAGTTCTCATATATGTGATAAGACCCACTGAACCGCTGCCCTGAATGTTAACACCTTCATAAAGACTCTGGGCGATTTTCATTGTTTTATCGGGGTGGTATCCAAGTTTTCTTGATGCATCCTGTTGCAATGTGGAAGTAATAAAGGGTGGTGCTGGGCTTCTCTTTCTTGTGCCTTTTTTAAGAGAAGTTATTTCAAAATCCGCACCTTCTATTCTTTCAAGGTATGCATTTGTTTCTTCTTCGCTCTTTAATTCTTTTTTTCCGTTTTCATCGCCGTAAAATGTTGCATCGAAGGTTTTGGTCTTATGCATAAACTTGGCATCAATAGACCAATATTCCTCAGGCTTGAAAGCTCTGATTTCATTTTCTCTGTCAACTATAATTCTTACAGCAACACTTTGAACACGACCTGCCGAAAGTCCCCTTCTGATCTTTTGAGATACAAACGGGCTCAATCTGTAACCCACAAGTCTGTCGAGAATTCTTCTGCCTTGCTGTGCGTTAACAACATTCATATCCACTTTTCTCGGATTTGCCATACCGTTTTTAACGCCTGTCTTTGTGATTTCGTTAAATGTGACACGGTTTTCTTCGTCCAAATCAAGATCGAGAATAGACGCCAAGTGCCATGAAATTGCTTCTCCCTCACGGTCAGGGTCAGTTGCAAGATAAACATAGTCACTGTTTTTAACCTTCTGTTTAAGCTCTTTAACAAGTTTCTCCTTACCTTTAACTATGGCATACTTAGGAGCAAAATCATTTTTAACATCAACGCAAAGTCTTGCAGCGGGTAAATCACGAACATGACCCATTGATGCTGTTATTTCATAATCTTCACCAAGATAATTTTTAAGTGTCTTAGCCTTTGAAGGAGACTCCACTATAACTAATTTTGACATTTTATATCACCTATTTGATTCTATATTCATTTCCTGCCCCACATTCCACAATCTCTTCAAATTCAAGTTCAGTGAGGGCAACAAGTACATTTCTGATTTGTAATTTTGTTTTTCTTGCAATATTATCGATGAAATTCTCACCTGATAAAATTGCATTATATACCAACTGAGCGTCAAGAGTCAACTGCTCTGTATTCACTTCAGCCTTTTCTTTTTTCACTTCTTCTTTTGCTTTTTTAATAACTCTTTTCTTAATTTTTCTCTTTTCGGGTTCGTGATTTTCTCCCATGGGGAACTCATCGATACCCTCAAAAACAGGCTTTCCGTATCCACTGAAGTAAAAGGAATCCCTGTTTCTTATTTCAAAGCCGTAAAGAGTCAATATATCCGCAGCGGAAAATACTATTCTCGCTCCATTCTTTGCCAGCTCATTTGCACCGACAAAGCTATCTCCTCTTGCATCTCCCGTTACAACAAACAAGTCTCTGTTATATTTCAAAACTTTTCTTGCCGTGCTGAGAGAACCGCTTTTTCTTCCCGCTTCTACAACCAACACACCTTTGCACAAAGCAGCGGTTATTCTGTTTCGCTGAATGAAAGTGTAAGGTCTTGCAGGTGTAAAAGGTGGAAACTCTGTCACCAATGCTCCGTTTTTCTCCGCCCTTTTTCTCATCGGTTCATTTTCCATAAGGTAATCATACCCAAAACCGCAACCCAGTATAACAAGGGTCTTCCCCCCTGCGTCCATGGCGGAATTATGAGCAACACTGTCTATGCCTTGCGCGCCTCCGCTGACAATGACTGCATTTTGTTTTGCAAGCTCAATGGCTATTGTGTGCGCCACATCTATGGCATATTGAGTTGGACGCCTTGTGCCGATAATACCGATTGGCATTTCTGTTTTAAGACATTTGACATCACCGCTGACATAAAGTACAAGGGGTGCATCATCAATTTGTTTTAACTGAGGAGGATATTCATCATCCTCATAAGTAACAATATGCCATCCGTTTTTTGCACATTCGCCAATAACTTTTTCAGAGTCCTCCAAGGAAGTTTCAGCTTTTCTTCTAAGCTGTGCGGCATTAAACAACTGTGACACTTTAAGTGCATCAATATGAGCATCATATACAGCCTTGGCATCTTCCCAAATACTAAGCACATCGTATGTATTGGCAGCTATGCCTAAAACTGTCTGAAGCCAGATCCAGTACTTATCGTTTTTCACCGCAAACACTCCTTTATCTCATCATTTCCCACATTACAATGGCAGCCGCCATTGAAGCATTAAGACTTTCTGCTCTGCCCAACATGGGAATCGTCACCGGTCTGCAAAGAGATAATATCTCTTTTGTGACACCGTTTCCTTCATTGCCTATAACACAAACAACCCCACCGTTTAAATCTGTGTCGGTTATTTTTTCCGCACTGCTGTCCGGAGTAGTGGCAAAAACAAGCATATTATTATCCATGCAATCTGTCAAGGTTTTTTTGAGGTCATCTGTTAAAATAAGGGGAAGTCTCAAAAGAGAACCCATCGATGCCCTTAGAGCTTTAGGATTGAAACAATCACAACAACCGGACAAAATCGCACCTTTTATGCCAAGAGCCTCACCTGTACGAATTACAGCGCCAAGATTTGCCGGATCCTGAATATTCTCAAGTGCCACATATTTTCCCGTCAAATCAATCTTATTGTCTTTCTTCTCTCCCATTTTACACACCGCAAAAATGCCTTGAGAAGATCGGGTTTCAGCTAATTTTTCAGCTATATCTTCTCTGATAAGATAAGCGTTCTC
The DNA here is from genome assembly GCA_964411915.1 of uncultured Faecalibacterium sp. Classification (GTDB taxonomy): domain Bacteria; phylum Bacillota; class Clostridia; order Oscillospirales; family Acutalibacteraceae; genus UBA6857. The sequence continues at coordinate 5,621 of CAYPMB010000023.1, read as the reverse complement.
CGCTTTTTCTATCATTTTTTCGGTTTTTTCGCCAAACTTAAGCCTTGCATTCTCAGTAAAAAAGAGCTGGCTGATTTTAATTCCGCTTTCACAAGCATCATAACAAAGTCGCAAACCTTCCAGAAAAAACTCATTTTTTTCCTTTCGGTATTTACTGCTTGAAGCCAATTTCTGAGCTGATTTTATCTTATCGTTTGAGCGACTTTCGATTGTAATTATCATAAATTATCTCCGAATAAACACTTCATTTTGACATCATTATGCTATTTTTGACATAGATAAAAAATGACAAATACGCCCGAGAGGTAATCTCGGACGTATATTTTTTTAATTAAAGAGCTGCCTTAGCCTGTTCACAGAGAGCTGTGAATGCTGCAGGATCAGCGATTGCAATTTCTGAAAGCATCTTTCTGTTAAGGTCAATGCCTGCCTTCTTAAGACCATTGATGAATGTTGAGTAATTCATGCCGTTAGCCTTGCATGCAGCTGAAATTCTTGTGATCCAAAGACGGCGGAAATCTCTCTTCTTCTGCTTTCTGCCGATATATGCATACTGACCTGATTTCATAACAGCCTGCTTAGCTGTTTTGAAAAGGCTGTGCTTTGAACCGTAATATCCCTTAGCAAGCTTTAATACTTTATTTCTTCTCTTGCGAGTCATCATTGCGCCCTTAATACGTGCCATGATAAAGTTCCTCCGTTATTCTAATTTTGTTTTTCTTTTTTGTTTGAGTTATATCTTATTTATAAGGAATTAAGCGCTTAATCTGCTTAACATTTGTTGTGTCAGCAACAGCTGTCTGACGCAAACCTCTCTTACGCTTTGTTGACTTCTTTGTAAGAATGTGTGACTTATTTGCATGAGCACGGATGGGCTTACCGTTCTTTGAAAGCTTAAAACGCTTTTTTGCACCACTGTGAGTTTTAATTTTTGGCATTATAGTATCCTCCTTGTTTTTACTTTGCTGATTTAGGCGCCAAGAACATCATCATTGAACGACCTTCAAGTTTTGCAGGCTTTTCCACATTACTGAATTCCTGACATGCTTCTGAAAAGTTGCTCATTATTACGAGACCGTTTTCAGGATGAGCCATTTCTCTGCCTCTGAAGCGGATTGTGACTTTAACCTTGTTGCCCTGAGTAAGGAATTTTCTTGCGTGGTTAACCTTAGTGTCAAAATCGTGCTTGTCAATGTTAAGTGAAAGTCTGACTTCTTTGATTTCAATAACACGCTGATTTTTCTTATTTTCTTTCTCTTTCTTAGTCTGCTCGAAACGATACTTACTGTAATCCATGATTTTGCACACGGGCGGAGTAGCCTGCGGAGCAATCTTAACAAGATCGAGACCTCTTTTTTCAGCTTCGTTCAAAGCTTCTTCAGCTGACATTATGCCCAACTGTTCACCGTCACCGGTAATTACACGAAGCTCTCTGTCATTGATTTCTTCATTGATTTGCATTTCTTTGATAGCGATGTTCATGCACCTCCAAATTGGCATTAAAAAATCAAAGCGTGAACACACAGGTGTTCACGCATCAATACACAGTTATCCTAATGGAACTAAGTATTGACCTTCGTCGAGTCATACCCCGAAGGTGAGAACACACATACTGCTCTACTTTGTTGTACGAGTATATTACCACTGTCGAGGGAAAAAGTCAATAGTTTTTTTAATTTTATTTTTAAAAACGGAAGTTTGTGGTGAAGGCAGCCCCCGGAGGCGAAGCCCCAATGCTGCCGGCATTGGGGGCGGCACGGCCGTGCCGGTTTGTGCCGAAGGCACAAACCTTCGCCTCCGGGGACCACCTCCCTGCACAGACCAAAACCACAGGGCGCCCGAAAAGACGCCCTGTTACCTTAAATTCAGTTAACCGTTACAACGCAAGTTGCTCTCCAACCGCCATCTGCGGTTTTGACGGAGATTGTTGCCTTGCCGGTCTTCTTTGCCGTCACCTTACCATTGCTGTTTACCGTGGCAACAGATGTGTCACTTGATGACCATGTCACCTTCTGGTTGCCTGCATTTAGCGGAAGAACCGTTGCTATCAATGTGTAGCTGCTTCCCTTCTTGATCGTAACAGCAGTTTTGTTGAGCTTAACACCCAATACTTTTTGATCCGGATCAGCCGGTTCACCGTAAACCTTTACCTTGCAAGTTGCCTTGTATGAACCGTCTTTTGTCTTGCAAGTAATGGTTACAGTGCCTTTGCTTACTGCTGTAACTTTACCGCTTGAGCTTACCTTTGCAATATCAGGGTTGCTCGAAGTCCATGTAACAGATTTGTTAGTTGCATTGGACGGACTTACTGTTGCACTGAGTTTCTCATAATCGCCCACTACGATTCTGATTTCTTTCTCATTGAGCTTGACAGATTTAACTGCAACCGTCTTAACCTTGATCTTGCATGAATCCTTGTATGAACCGTCACTCGTTGTGCAGGTTATTGTTGCAGTGCCTGCTTTCTTAGCTGTTACAACACCCTTTGAGTTAACCGTTGCCACGCTTGTGTCACTTGACTTCCATGTGACTTTCTTATTGCTTGCATTTGATGGACTTACCGTTGCTGTCAACTGATAAGTGTCTCTGACATTCAATGTCTTGGAACTCTTGTTCAGTTCCACACCTTTGGCCTTAATATACTTTGTAACAGTCACTTTACAGGTGTCCTTGAATGAACCGTCACTCGTGGTACAAGTAATGGTTACAGTGCCTGACTTTTTGCCTGTTACAACACCCTTTGAATTAACCGTTGCCACACTCTTATCGCTTGACTTCCATGTGACCTCCTTGTTTGTTGCCGTTGAAGGAGATACCGTTGCCGTAAGAGTTACCGACTTTCCGATATAAGTCTTAGCCGTGGATTTCACGGAAACGCCCGTCACCTTCGTCTTAACGGTGACTTTGCAAGTGGCAATCATTTTGCCATCGGCTGTGGTTGCCATAATAATGGCTGTGCCGTTTTTCTTTGCAGTAACTTTACCGCTGCTGTCAACTGATGCGACCGAAGTGTTGTCTGACTTCCATGTTACTTTTTTGTTACTTGCGTTTGACGGACTTACTGTTGCCGTTAACTGATAAGTATTACCTTTATATATAGTTTTGCTTGACTTATTGAGAGAAATGCCGTTAACACTTATCTTCTTTGTTACCGTAACTTTGCAAGTTGCAGATGACGCACCGTCTTTCGCTTTACAGGTAATAACTGCACTGCCTTTTGCAACTGCGGTGATTTTTCCATTAGAGTCAACCTTTGCCACATTCGGATTGCTTGATGACCAGGTTACATTTTTGTTGCTGGCTGTTGTTGGTTTAACCGTTGCCTTCAATGTCTTTGTTTGTGTGGTATACATTTTCAGTGAAGTGCTACTGAGGGATATACTCGTTGAAGGCGTGGTCACCTTTACCTTGCAAGTCGATTTCTTGCCGTTATATGTTTCACAGGTAATGGTTGCTGTTCCGTTGCCCTTTGCCGTAACCTTGCCGTTTTTATCAACTGATGCAACTGCCGTATTGCTTGATGACCATGTCACCTGAGCATTTTGAGCGCCGGACGGAGTGATCGTATATTTAAGAGTTCTTGTTTTGCCCTTTGAAAGGCTGATCGAATTTGAAGTAATGGATATCTTTGACGGAGAGCGCTTTACACCGATATACTCAAGAGGAAACTCTGTTGCCCACTCTTGCTGCGCTGTTTCGTTAGGATGAATATAATCCTCTGTCCATGATGCTTTAAATTTATCTGGATCAGATGAAGAACCGGACATTGTTGTCCAATCCACATATCCGTCAAGTTCCTTTGTTGTTTTCAGCCACTTATTAACTTTCTTGGCAATTTCCCAGTCCGCCTTATCCCAAGTATACTGAGGCTCATCATCTTCGCCAAAATAGTTTCTTGTTGTTCCTTTCCACTGAGTTATGGAACAAGCCACAACCTTTATATCGTTTTCATGGCATCTCTTTATAAAGGTCTGGAAACCCTTTATAAGTTCTTCAGCCGTAGGTTGAACATAATTTCCGTAATTTGCGATATTTTTGCTCTTGGGATGAATTATATCGTTTGCACCGATTTTAATAACCGCATACCTAACATTTGTCTGATTGATAACATCGTCCCACATTCTTTTAAGCAGTGCTTCACCATAAATTTTACCGATAACACCACCACCGTCAGTGAGCAAACTGTTGCCGATAATACCCTTGCCGATAATGCCCACATTATCGCAATCCTCTGCCTCAATAAGTCTTGAAAGGTATTCGGGAATATTGTTTGAAACTGTGGAATCTCCTATAATAACAACTGAATAGGGATCAACTGCTTCAGAATAAACATCAATGTTTGAAAGCAAGGGAACTACATTAACAAGACCGTAAGACAGTTTTATCGGTCTATTAGTAATCGGACCCCAATAATCGTTAAGATCAGGCTCCCATGTATAGTTATCGCCTAACTTAAGATAGGTTTCACCGCCCGAAAGACCGCAAGTGGTAATGTTCTGAAAATCGTTAAGATATACACTGAGTGCCAATGTCTCATTAGCTTTTACCTTGAAATTAATACTGTCGGTGTATGCTTCTTCGCCGGCAGGAATAACCATATCCCACTTTTGACCTCCACCGTGTGTAACCTGAGTTATGCTGTTTTTGTCAACCTGATAGCCCTCTGTCACTCTGGCGATTGTCATACGATTTATCTTAATAGATGTTTCACCGTATTTGTTTGAAAGTTTAAATCGAATTTTCGTGCCACCGGTTGTAGGCTTAATGATAATTCTTGCTGTGCAGTTCCCTGCAAAAGCCTGGATATTCTTATAATCCTCAAGGGTGATACTGGTCATACCCGAGCCCCATGCGCCGACCCATTCACCGGTTTCGATGGACGCTGCCGAAGCCTCCAAAGGATTGGAAGTTATTATAGGTGCGCCTACGCCAAAAACCATAATAACCGCCAAAAGCAGGCTCCAAATTCTTTTTTTCATATATATTCCTCCTTCAATATAAGAATAAATGATTATACAGGTTAATAATATCATTCATAAAAAATTATGTCAACAACGCCTTTGGCAAAAGATTATTTTTAATATGATTTTAACAAAAACTGAAAGTTGGTCACAAAATATTCCTAAATATTAAAGAAACTTTTTCTCATAAAGATTGATATATGCGAAAATATATGATAAAATAGATTGTTCTTTGAATGGCCAAAATCGGCTTTTTTACTGCAAAAGTCAGACCTTGCAGTTTATTACTATAATTTGATAGAATGGTGGTTTATTATGTCAGGACACTCAAAATGGAGTACAATCAAAAGAAAAAAAGAGAAAATTGACGGTGCAAGAGCAAAGGTTTTCACCAAAATCGGTAGAGAGCTTGCTATTGCCGTAAGAGAGGGCGGAAGCGCTGACCCGTCAGTTAACTCTAAGCTCAAAGATGTTATTGCCAAAGCAAAAGCTAACAATGTGCCTAACGATAACATTGAAAGAATTATCAAAAAGGCTGCCGGTGAAGGTGATACCTCCAGCTATGAAGAGATCACTTATGAAGGATACGGCCCATCAGGTGTTGCTGTTATCGTTGAGACTCTCACAAACAACCGTAACAGAACTGCCGGTGAAATGAGA
>CAYPMB010000022.1:0-35511 GCA_964411915.1 uncultured Faecalibacterium sp. | reverse complement strand
CTATTAATTTATTCTCATATATTATATAATTCAGATAGTAAAAGTCATGAAAACAGACAAGACTAAAGGAGAAAAGAAAGGATTGGTTCAAATGGGAAAAAATAAACTCAGACCCTTTAGCATGAGAGATAAAATGGGTTATATGTTCGGTGACTTCGGCAATGACTTCACATTTATTCTTTCAACAACAGCTCTTATGAAGTTTTATACTGACGTTGTAGGTATCAGCGCCGGTATAGTAGGTACAATAATGATGATCGCTCGTTTTGTTGATGCTTTCACAGATATCACAATGGGACGAATTTGCGACAGAAGTAAGGGAAATGCAAGCGGAAAGTTTAAGCCATGGCTCTTGCGTATGTGCGGACCGGTTGCCATTGCATCATTCTTAATGTATCAGGGTTCATTGTCAAATGCTCCCCAAACAGTTAAAGTTATTTATCTCTTTGTAACTTACATTCTTTGGGGATCTGTATTCTATACATCTATTAACATTCCTTACGGTTCAATGGCATCAGCAATTTCAGCCGATGCAGGAGACAGACAGTCTCTTTCAACATTCAGAACCATGGGCGGTACACTTGCCGGTGCTTTCATCGGTATCGTTTTCCCACTTGTTGCTTTCACAGAAGTTGAAGGTCAGCAGGTTCTCAACGGCAACAGAGTAACTCTTATTGCAGGTATCTGTTCAGTTCTTGCAGTTGTTTGTTATCTTGTGTGTTATATGCTCTGCACTGAGAGAGTTCGCCCGGAAGTTACCGAAGATGTGTTCAAGTCAAACTCAGTTGGCAAGATGCTTGTTAACGCTGTGAAGAACAGAGCACTTATTTCAATAATCGCCGCTTCGGTTGTTATGCTTTTAGCTCAGCTTACCATGCAGAATATGGCATCTTATGTTTTCCCTGATTATTATAATAATGCAGGTGCTCAGTCAGTCGCAACAATGGCAATGATAATTGCAATGGTTTTGGCTGCATTTGTTTCAAAGCCACTTGTTAGGAAATTCGGTAAAGCAGAAGTCAGCATTGTTTCAAGTCTTTTTGCCGGTGTTGTGTGCATAGTAATGCTTGTTCTCCGTCCGGAAAATGTGTGGATATATGTTGCACTTCAGGCATTCTGCTGGTTAGGTTTAGGACTCTTCTCCATGGTTTCATGGGCACTTATTACAGACGTTATCGATTACAGCGAAATCAAAAACGGTATTCGTGAGGACGGTTCGGTTTATGCACTTTACTCATTTGCAAGAAAGTTAGGTCAGGCTCTTGCATCAGGTGTTGCAGGTTGGCTTCTTTCAGCAATCGGATATAACGAAAATGCTATTAAAGAGGGCATAACACAGACTCCGGAAGTTCTCAGCGGTATTTACAGCATTTCAACTATCGTTCCCGCTGTCGGCTTCATCTTATTGGGACTTATCCTCTGGTTCTGGTATCCTCTTAAGAAAAAGACAGTTGAAAACAATATAAAGTTACTCAAAGAAAAACACGAGTCAGAATAAAATATAAAGGAGACATTAAAATGAGACAGATTATTAACTTAAACCGTAAATGGGCATTCGGAAAAGCAACAAACGAAATCGTAAAAGAAATTCCGGAAAATTGGAACTGGGTTAACCTTCCTCATTCATGGAATAATATTGACGGTCAGGACGGTGGCAATGACTATTTCAGAGGCACTTGCATCTATGCTAAGACTCTTGAGAGAGAAGATCTTCCCAAGGCTGAGCGCTACTATCTTGAATTCAGAGGCACTAACTCAACAGCAGATCTTTATGTTAACGGTGAGAAGTTAGCTTCCCACGAAGGCGGATATTCAACTTGGAGAGTTGATATCACATCAGCTTTAACAGACAACAACCTTATTGTTGTTGCAGTTGACAATAAGGACGGTGTTCCTGTTTACCCTCAGATGGCAGACTTCACATTCTATGGCGGTATTTACAGAGATGTTAATCTTATTGCTGTCAGCGAGTCCCACTTTGATCTTGATTACTTCGGTGCTCCCGGCATTAAAGTTACACCTACCATTGCAGGTGACAAGGCAACAGTTGAAATCGAAACTTTCCTTTCAAACGCAAAAGACGGTCAGAAAGTTATTTATACAGTTAAAGACGCTCAGGGCAACACAGTTGCAACAGCTGAAACTTCAACAGCTGACACAAAGGCAACAGTTGAAATCGAAAATGTTCACCTTTGGCACGGCAGAAAAGATCCTTATCTTTACACAGCAGAGGCTGTTATTGCAGAGGGTGACAATGTAATTGACAATATCAGCACACGCTTCGGTTGTCGCACATTCAAAATCGATGCAAACGAAGGCTTCATTCTTAACGGTGAAAGCTATCCTCTCAGAGGTGTATCCCGTCATCAGGACAGATGGGGATTCGGTAATGCACTCTTACCGGAGCATCACAAAGAAGATATGGAACTTATTGCAGAGTTAGGCGCAACAACAATCCGTCTTGCACACTATCAGCATGATCAGTATTTTTATGATCTTTGCGATGAATACGGTATGGTAGTATGGGCAGAAATTCCTTATATTTCCAAGCACATGCCGGAAGCAAGAGAAAACACAATTTCACAGATGAAAGAGCTTATTGCTCAGAATTATAACCACCCATCAATCGTTGTTTGGGGCTTATCAAATGAAATCACAATGAACGGCAGTGAAGATGAAGATCTCATCGAAAACCATAACATTCTTAATGATCTTTGCCATGAATGGGATAAGACTCGTTTAACAACTATGGCTGTTGTTTCCATGTGTGACATGAATGCATCTTATGTTCAGATTCCCGATGTTGTTTCATATAACCACTATTTCGGCTGGTACGGCGGAGACACATCAATGAACGGCCCATGGCTTGACAAATTCCATGAAACATTCCCCAACACTCCTATCGGTATGAGCGAATACGGTTGCGAAGCTCTCAACTGGCATACCTCAAATCCTCAGCAGGGTGATTATACAGAAGAATATCAGGCATATTATCACGAAGAACTCATTAAACAGTTATATACTCGTAAATACATTTGGGCAACTCATGTTTGGAATATGTTCGACTTTGGTGCTGACGGCCGTAACGAAGGTGGCGAAAACGGACAGAACCATAAGGGACTTATAACATTCGACAGAAAGTATAAGAAGGACTCCTTCTATGCATACAAGGCATGGCTCTCAGACGATCCGTTTGTTCACATTTGCGGCAAGCGCTATGTTGACAGAGTGGAAGATGTGACAAAGGTTACAGTTTACTCAAACCTTCCTCAGGTTGAACTTTTCGTTAACGGTGAAAGCATAGGCGTAAAAGAGGCTGCAGACCACTTCTTCTATTTTGAAGTTAAGAACGCAGGCGAAAGCAAGTTAGTTGCCGTTGCAGGTGATTGCCGTGACGAAAGCCTTATCCGTAAGGTTGACAAATTCAACGAAGAATACAGACTTCGTGAAAAGGGCGCTATCCTTAACTGGTTTGATATTACAGAGGTTGAGGGTTACTACTCAATCAACGATAAGATCGGTGACATTATGAAGTCCGATGAGGGCAGAAAGTTCTTCATGGAATTCGCATCAAATCTTACAGCATCAAGCGGTGGTGCAGGCGCATTTGAAATGAATGAGGACATGATGAAGATGATGAACGGTTTCACTGTTCTTCGCATGACTTCACTTTTGACAACAGCAGGCATTAAGCTCAACAAAGAACAGCTTTTGGGCATTAATGCACAGCTTAACAAGTTCAAGAAAGTTGACTGAGAGTTTATTTTATAAATTCTCCTTGATAAAAGGCTGGGAAACTCCTTTCATACCAATACCAAAACAGTATTAACCGGATCTCCTTATTTTCTCCATATTTTCTCCTTTCACCAACAAATACCTTTTGGTTAATACTGTTGTCCCCCTTTTAATAAATATTTCTCAGCCATAAATTTTCATACCCCCTATTTAAAAGACTTGACTTTCATTTTCGGTGGAAGTCGAGTCTTTTTGCTTGGAGCGCCCGCGGTCGTGGGCGCGTAATCCCGGGTCAGCCGGAGGCTGACTTCCGCCCGCGGTATAGTGGGCGGACGAAAGCGGAGCTTTCGCAGGGGACTTGCTGTCGGTAGGGACTTGGACAATAGGAAAAAACGAACCAACCTATTGATTTTGGAAATTGCAAGTGGTATATTTATAAGTGTAAAACTTCAAAGGAGGTATAATCTTATGAAAAAACTATCAGCAGTTATGCTGGCTCTTTTAATGCTCTTGGCTTTCACCGCCTGTGGTGGTTCAGGTGACACTGACACAAAGAAAGTTTATAAAGTCGGCATTTGCCAGTGGACTCAGCATAATGCCTTGGATCAGGCAACTCAAGGTTTCAAAGACGCTCTCATCAAAGAATTGGGTGAAGAAAACATTGAGTTCATGGATCAGAATGCATCAGGAGATGCGGGAATTTGCACAAATATTATTTCAGGTTTCATTTCAAATAATGTGGATCTCATATTAGCTAATGCAACTCCGGCTCTTCAGACAGCAGTTTCGGCAACGGCAACCATTCCTATCTTGGGCACTTCCATTACCGAATACGGTGTTGCTCTTGAAATCGATAACTTCTCAGGAACTGTGGGTGGCAATGTTTCGGGCACATCTGATCTTACCACTCTCACTCAGCAGGCACAGATGATTATGGATCTCGTTCCCGATGCAAAGAATGTGGGTGTTATCTATTGCACATCAGAACCCAACTCCACTTATCAGGTAAAAGTGGTTAAGGAATATCTTGAAAATAAGGGTTTGAAAGTCACAGAATACTCATTTGCGGAAACAAATGATTTGGCAGCTGTCACTTCCTCTGCCGTTGAAACCAGCGATGTTATTTATACTCCCACCGATAATACCGTTGCATTGGCAGGAGCTGTTATTGACGGCATCTGTCGTCCGGCTAAAGTCCCCGTTGTCACAAGCGACACAGGCACTTGCAAACTTGCAGGTATTGCTGCCCTTGCCATAAGTTATTACGATTTGGGATATAAGACAGGTGAAATGGCTGCTCAGGTGTTAACCGGTGAAGCAGATATTTCCACAATGCCCATTCAGTATGATGAAGATATAGTTCCCGTGTATAACGAGGAGATTTGCAATGAACTTGGAATAACAGTTCCCGATGACTATCAACCTCTTAAATAAATTTCCCCAAAAATTATTTTAATTTTTTGAAATAACTATTGACTTTCGCTGTTTAAAGTGATATATTACTAAACATAGACAGGACAGCAGTCCGGTTAATCCAAAACAAAAGAGGTACATACAAGATGAAAAAGGTATTAGCAGTGTTACTCGCCCTTTCAATGGTATTTGCTTTCGCAGCTTGTGGCGGCTCAGGTGACACAGACACAGACAAAGTTTACAAAATCGGCATATGCCAGTGGGTTCAGCATGATGCTTTAGATCAGGCAACACAGGGCTTTAAAGATGCACTTGTTGCAGAACTCGGTGAAGAAAATGTTGAGTTCTTAGATCAGAACGCATCAAACGATCCCGGCGCTTGCACAAACATTATCTCAGGCTTCGTTTCAAATAATGTTGACCTTATCTTAGCTAATGCAACTCCGGCTCTTCAGACAGCAGTTGCAGCAACAACAACAATTCCTGTTCTCGGCACATCTGTTACAGAATACGGTGTTGCTCTTGAGATTGATGACTTCTCAGGAACAGTTGGCGGCAATGTTTCAGGTACATCTGACCTTGCTCCTCTTACACAGCAGGCAGAAATGATTATGGAACTTGTTCCGGATGCAAAAACAGTCGGTCTTCTCTATTGCTCCGCTGAGCCTAACTCTCTTTATCAGGTTAAGGTAGTTAAGGACTATCTTGAAGATAAGGGTCTCACAGCAAAAGAGTATCCTTTCTCAGATGCTAACGATATCGCAGCAGTAACAACAGCAGCTGCAAATGACAGCGATGTTATCTATATCCCGACTGATAACTCAGCTGCATCATCAACAGGTATCATTGACGGTATCTGCCGTCCGGCAAAAGTTCCCGTTGTTGCAGGTGAAGCAGGTATCTGCTCAGGTTGCGGTATTGCAACACTTTCAATCAGCTATTATAAGTTGGGTGAAACAACAGGTAAGATGGCTGCCCAGATCCTTAAGGGTGAAGCTGATATTTCAACAATGGCAATTCAGTATGACGAAGATGTTGTTAAGAAATACAACAAGGATATCTGCGATGAACTTGGAATAACAGTTCCGGAAGATTATGTTGCATTGGATGCTTAAAAACAATAAAACACAGACGATATTCGTTGCAGTGGCATTATGCCGCTGCAACTTGTCTTGATATTTAGGAGAATTTCAAATGGATATTTTAACAAGTATTGCAAGCAGTTTGCCCGGCGCTGCCGCACAAGGTCTTATTTGGGGCGTTATGGCAATCGGCTTATATATTACATATTCAATACTCAATGTGTCCGACCTTACGGTTGACGGTTCAATTTGCACAGGTGGTGCTGTTTGCGTAATGATGATAATCAACGGTTACAGCATGCCGGTTGCAATGATATGCGCTTTTGTTGCAGGTATGCTTTGCGGTCTTGCAACAGGATTTTTCCACACAGTAATGGGTATACCCGCAATTCTTGCCGGTATTTTGACACAGTTGGGTCTTTATTCGGTTAACCTTAAAATTTTGGGCAAGGCAAATCAGGCTCTCAACGCAACTAAATATGATTTACTTGTTTCACTCAGAAATGTTAAAAATGTACCTTTTTATGAAAATACAATTTTAATTTCCGCAATATTCGTAATTGTAATAGTTATAATCCTTTATTGGTTCTTCGGAACAGCCTTGGGTTGTTCACTTCGAGCAACAGGTTCAAACTTAAGCATGAGCAGAGCACAGGGTATTAACACAAAGAGAAACACAGTTTTGGGTCTTATGGTTTCAAACGGTTTCGTTGCTCTTTCAGGTGCTCTTCTTGCTCAGTATCAGGGTTATGCAGATGTTAACATGGGCAGAGGCGCTATTGTTACAGGTCTTGCAGCCATCATTATCGGTGGCGCTATATTCGGCAAGATCAGCAAAAACTTTGCCTTCAAGCTCATCTCCGTTGCATTGGGCGGTGTTGTTTATTGGATCGTATATCAGGTTATTATATGCTTAGGTCTTGATGCAGACTTATTGAAACTTCTCTCAGCTTTGGTTGTTGCAGTATTCCTTGCCGTACCTTACATAAAGGGAGAGTATTTCTCAAAACCGAAGAAGAGAAAGGAGGACACTGCAAATGCTTGAACTTAAGAATATATATAAAGCCTTTAATCCCGGCACAGTAAACGAAAAAGTTGCTCTTAACGGAGTGTCACTTAAGTTAAACGAAGGCGACTTCGTGACCATCATCGGCGGTAACGGTGCAGGTAAAAGCACAACTCTCAATGCCATTGCAGGAGCATGGAAGGTTGACGAAGGAAAGATTATAATTGACGGAATAGATATCACAAATCAGCCGGAACACAAAAGAGCAAAATATTTAGGCAGAGTCTTCCAGGATCCAATGCTTGGCACAGCAGCCGACATGGAAATACAGGAGAACATGGCTTTAGCTTACAGACGAGGCAAGGGTAGAGGTCTCGGTTGGGGTATTACCAAAAAGGAAAAAGAGCTTTACAGGGAAATGCTTAAGACTTTGGATTTAGGTCTTGAAAACAGAATGACAAGCAAAGTCGGACTTCTTTCCGGTGGTCAGAGACAGGCTTTGACCCTTCTCATGGCAACCCTTGTTAAACCGAAGGTGCTTCTTCTTGACGAACACACAGCCGCACTTGACCCGAAAACGGCAGCAAAGGTATTGGAGCTTTCTGACAAAATCATTGCAGAGAACAATCTGACAGCTCTCATGGTAACACACAATATGAACGATGCTATAAAACACGGCAACAGATTGATCATGATGCATGAAGGCAAGATTATTTATGATGTGTCAGGGGAAGAAAAGAAGAACCTTACCATTGATGAACTTCTTGAGAAATTCACTCAATCAAGCGGTGAGGAGTTTGCCAACGACAGAGCCTTACTTTCATCAAAAAAATAATATGATTTCAGTCACCGCAGTTTAAGAGGCTGCGGTGGTTTTGGTTTAATGGAGCGCCCGCGGTCGTGGGCGCGGAATACCGGAGTCAGCCGGAGGCTGACCCCCGCCCGCGGTATAGTGGGCGGGCGAAAGCGGAGCTTTCGCAAGAAACCCACCGTCGGCAGGGACTTTCGGTTTCAGTTTCATCTAACCGCCGGTTCCCCAAGTCAGCCTTCGGCTGACCGCCCGACTATACCGCCGGGCGTCCATACCCCCACTTTGAACTAATATGTTAAAAATTTTTTCAATCTATTGCAACCGTAACAAAAAAGTGGCATAATAAATATTATCAAAAATTAAACTGTATTGTAAGGAGTGCTTCAAATGAACAAATCAGCTATTGAGGAACTCAAAAAAATAAATGATGTCAAAAGACTTTCCAATATAGAAAAAGCAGTTGAAAACGGTGCCGTAATTCCTCTTTACGATGGAGTTGTTATCGGTGACGGAGTGAAACTTGAAAAAGGCGTTGTTGTTTTGACGGGAACTGTTCTTTTGGGGGATACCCATGTTGATGAAGACACAGTAATCGGCCCGAACAGTTTGCTTTATAACATGAAAGTCGGAAAAAGAAATCATCTGAACTCAGTTCAAGGTTATGAATCGGAAATTGAGGACGATTGTGATATAGGCCCATTTGTCCATATAAGACCAAACAGTTTCGTTAAATCCGCTGTTCACTTAGGAAACTTTGTGGAGGTTAAGAACTCAACAGTCGGTGAAGAAACAAGCGTCTCCCATTTAACTTATATCGGTGACAGCGATGTGGGCAGAAATGTTAACTTCGGTTGCGGTTGCGTGACAGTTAACTTTGACGGCAAAAATAAGCATAGAACCACAGTGGGTGATCACTGTTTTATCGGCTGCAATACCAATTTGGTGGCTCCCGTTAAGGTGGGGGATTGGGCTTATACTGCCGCCGGATCAACAATAACTCAAGACGTTCCCGCTGATGCCTTAGGTATCGGCAGAGCAAGACAGATAAATAAAGAAAAATGGGTAGAGAAAAAGAAACCGTATAGAGGAATGGAATAATATAATGATACTTAAGTTTAAGGAAAAATCTACATTTGAATATCTTATAGTGGGCTTGGGAAATCCGGGCAAAAAATATGAATTTACAAGACATAATGCAGGATTTTTATCTGTGGATGTATTGTGCGAAAAATTTAATTTTACTGTGAATAAGCTGAAGTTTCACGCTCTTGTGGGTGAAACAAGAATTGACGGCAAAAGATGCCTTGTGATGAAACCGCAGACGATGATGAATAATAGCGGTGAGGCAGTTAAAGAGGCCTGTAATTTTTATAAAATACCTGCTGAAAATGTAATAGTTATATTTGACGATATAAGCCTTGATGTGGGAAAACTTCGCATAAGAAGAAGCGGTTCGGCAGGGGGACACAACGGAATAAAAAGCATAATCAACCATTTAGGTTCAGATAAATTTCCCCGTATTAAAGTGGGAGTCGGTGCAAAGCCCCATCCTGATTACGATTTGGCGGATTGGGTTCTTTCAGAGTTTAATAAAGACGAAGCAAAACAGCTCAGACAAGCTGTGGATAAGGCTTGTGATGCAGTTGCACTGATGACAAAAGGAGAAATTGAAAAAGCCATGAGCAATTTCAATTCATAGGAGTCGGAAAAATGAGTTGCTTTACAAAAGTGCTTTCAAAAAGCACGGAATATAAGAAGATTTTATCTGCCGTCAATGCAGGTAGACTTCCCATGGGAGTTCTTGGCTTAAGCCATGTGCATAAGGCTCATTATATTAGTGGAATTTGTGAAGACACAGGAAAAAAAGCCTTGATAATCTGCCCCGATGAAGCTCAGGCAACTAAGTTGACTGCCGATCTTAACACCTTCGCAGGAGGCGCATACCTTTATCCTGCAAGAGATTTCAACTTTCACACGGCAGAAAGTCAGTCAAGACAGTTTGAGCAAAAGCGTCTGGGTGCGCTGATGAAGATTATTACCGGGGATTATAATTTTATAGTTTGCTCCGTTCAGGGCGCTATGCAATATACTATTCCCTATGACATATTAAAAGAAAAAGCTATCACTTTAAAAGAAAACGAAGAAGTGGGTCTTGATAAGGTCGTTAAGGCCTTATCAGATGCAGGTTATATCCGAAGTGAACAGGTTGACGGTATCGGTCAGTTTGCTGTCAGAGGCGGTATCCTTGATTTCTTCCCGTCACATTTTACTCAGCCGGTCAGAATAGAGTTCTGGGGAGATGAGATCGACTCCATGACTTGCTTTGACATTGAAAGTCAAAGAAGAACCGATGTGGTAAATAAGGTCGAAATAATACCGGCAACGGAAATACTCTTTTCTTCACAGGAGGAACTGAAAAATAAAATTCAGAACTTTATGGCTCAGGTGAAAGGAAAGGGTAGCGTAAACATAAAAAAGCACCTGCAAGAAGACATAGACAAGCTGGAAAATCATATCAGTCTTGGAACTTGTGACAAATATTATTCTTTAGCTTATGAAACTCCTGAGACGATTTTTGACTATATGTTTGAAGATTTGCTTTTTGTCAGTGAGAGTTTTTCATGCAAAACCAAAATAAATGATTATACCAAAAGGTTTAACGAAGATGTCAAACTTTTTCTTGAAGACGGTTCCCTTGCCAAAGGTTTGGACACTTATAATATAGGTTTCAATGATATCCTTGCTAAATACGAGGACATGGGCGCTATATATATGGATAATCTGTCCAGAGGAAGTTTTGACACAGCCACAAGAGAACTTGTCAGCATAAGAGCCCAGCAAAATGCTGTTTGGGACGGCACCCTTTCCACTCTTACAGAGGATTTGACCCCTGCGATGAAAAAGGGTTACACCTGTGTTGTTCTTTCGGGAACGGAGAAGGCGGCAAAAGAACTTTGCTATGATTTGGAAAGTGCAGATTTTAAGGCCATGTATTTTGCTTTACCTCCGGCAGAGTTCCCCGAAAACACAGTTAGTGTTCTTCCGGGAGGAATAAGCGGAGGAATAGAATATACGGATCTGAAATTCTTGCTTGTCTCTTTCGGTAAGAGCTTTTCGGCAATCAGCAAAAAGAAGAAAAAAGCCTCTATAAAGCAGGGTAAGAGTATCCATTCTTTGGAGGAACTGCATAAGGGAGATTATATCGTTCATGCCACTCACGGCATAGGTGTTTTTGATGGTATACACAAAATGGAAATCAGCGGTGTTACCAAAGATTATATTAAAATTCAGTATGCCAAGCAGGATGTTTTGATGATCCCCGTCACTCAGCTTGATATGGTGGCTAAGTATATCACACCTAACGGAAACGAGAATGCTAAGGTTAAAATCAACCGATTGGGAACAAACGACTGGCAGAAAACTCGCAATAAAGTTAAAGGTGCTGTCAAAGATATGGCGGCTGAACTCACAAAACTTTACAGCACGAGAATGAACAGCGAGGGATTCGCATTTTCTCCCGATATGGATATGCAAAGTGACTTCGAGAGAAGATTTGAATATGATGAAACCGATGATCAGCTGGTGGCGATCAGTGAAATAAAGAAGGACATGGAGAAGCCTTATCCTATGGATAGACTTCTTTGCGGAGATGTTGGTTTCGGCAAAACAGAGGTTGCCCTGAGAGCTGTGTTCAAGTGCATAGCTGACGGTAAGCAATGCGCCATTCTTGTGCCGACCACTATTCTTGCTTTTCAGCATTATCAGACAATATTAAAGCGTTTTGACGGTTTCCCCGTTGAAATAGAAATGCTCTCCCGATTTAAAACTCAAGGAGAGAAAGAGAAAATCAAAAAGGGTCTTAAACGAGGCTCGATTGATATTGTTGTGGGAACTCACAGCATTATTTCAAAGAGTGTGGAGTTTAAAGATTTAGGTTTGCTTGTTGTGGATGAGGAACAGCGTTTCGGTGTTGCACAAAAAGAGAAACTTAAGGAAAAATTCCCAACAGTTGATGTGCTTACCCTTTCCGCAACACCTATACCACGAACTCTTAATATGGCAATGAGTGGAATAAGAGATATGTCAATTTTGGAAGATCCTCCACAGGATAGGCATCCGGTTCAAACTTACGTGGTGGAGCATGACATGGGCATACTTATTCAAGCCATTGAAAGAGAGATTCGCCGAGGCGGTCAAGTATATTATCTTCGCAATAAGATCGAGGGAATTGAAAAGATTGCCCTTGAAATAAAGGAAATGTTGCCCGATGCCCGTGTGGGTGTGGGTCATGGAAAAATGAGCGAGGACGAACTCAGTGAAGTTTGGCGACAACTTCTTGAAGGAGAAATTGATGTTTTGGTATGCACCACCATTATTGAAACCGGTGTTGATGTGCCAAATGCCAACACTTTGATAATCGAAGATGCGGACAAACTGGGTCTTGCTCAGTTGCATCAGATAAGAGGTCGTGTGGGCCGTTCATCAAGAAGAGCTTTTGCCTATTTGACCTTTAAGCAGAATAAAGAGTTGTCCGAAGTGGCTCAGCGCCGACTTAATGCCATAAGAGAATATACCCAATTCGGTTCCGGATTTCAGATTGCCATGCGTGACCTTGAAATCAGAGGCGCAGGCAATGTTTTAGGCGCTCAACAACACGGCCACCTTGCAGCCGTAGGTTACGATATGTATTTACAGCTGTTGAGCATGGCGGTGGAAGAAGAAAAAGGTAACCAAATACCTGAAGTCAAGAAGAAAGAAAAAGAATGTCTTATTGATTTGCAGATTGATGCCTTTATACCTGAAAAATATATTGATTCGGTTAAGAACCGACTTTATATGTATAAGAGAATAGCAGATATACAAACAGAAGAAGATGCAAGCGATGTTATTGATGAGCTTTGCGACCGTTTCGGAGAACCGCCGAAATCGGTTATCGGACTTATTGATGTTTGTCTTTTGAGAAACAGCTTGACAGAACTCAATATTTATGAAGTTAATCAAAGAAACGGTGCACTTCTTATGTATAGCGATGACATTGATATGAAGAAAGTGGGAAGAATGTCCCTTATCCTTAAGGGCAGAGTTATGGTCAGTGCCTCTGCAAGACCCTATGTGTCACTGAAAATTTCTCCGGGACAGCAACCCATTGATGCACTTAAACAAGCGATCAAAATAATGAAAATATAATAAAACAAAAGGAGAAATAATTATGTTATTGAAGCGCTCAGAAAATCTTGTACCTGTTCATTCAGACATCAGAGGTCCTCTCTATCTTGAAAGCCAGAGAATGGCAAAAGAGGGAATTAAGGTGTTAAGACTCAACACAGGCAACCCTGCAACTTTCGGTTTCGGTATGCCGGACAGTGTTCGCAATGCACTTCTTGAAAATGCAGACAAAGCTGTTGCATACTGTGACTTAAAAGGTATGCCGAACGCAAGAGAGGCAATTTGCGAATACCACAAGAAAAAAGGTGTTCAGGGGATTACTCCCGACGATATTTATATCGGCAACGGTGTAAGTGAGCTTGTTCAGATGGCACTTCTTTCGCTTCTCAACAAGGGAGACGAAGTTTTGATGCCGTCACCGAGCTATTCACTTTGGTCAAACTCAACTTATATTGCCGGTGGTAAGCCTGTATTTTATACCTGTAATGAAGAAAACAACTGGTATCCCGACATTGACGACATGAGAAGCAAGGTAACAAGCAAGACAAAGGCTATTGTTATCATCAACCCCAACAACCCGACAGGTGCTGTTTATCCAAAGGAAGTTCTTGAAGACATAATCCAAGTTGCAAGAGAAAACGATCTTCTTATTTTCTCTGATGAGATTTATGACAGACTTCTTATGGACGGTGTTGAGCATTATTCAACAGCTGCATTAGCCCCCGACAGAATGGTTATCACAATGAACGGACTTTCAAAGTCACATATCATTTGCGGTTTCCGTTGTGGCTGGATGGTAATCAGCGGAGCAAAGGGCAAGGGCGATGACTTTATCGAGGGTATTTTCCAGTTGGCAGCAATGAGACTTTGCTCAAACGCATTAACACAGCTTGTTATACCGGCTGCACTTGAAGATGATGCAAGCACACAGGCAATGATGGTTCCCGGTGGCAGACTTTATGAACAGAGAGAAGCCACAATGCGTGAACTTGAAAAAATTGAGGGCATAAGCTGTGTTAAAAACCACGGTGCATTTTATGTATTCCCCAAGTTGGATATCGAAAGATTTAACATAACAAACGACAAGAAGTTTGCTTTTGATTTCCTTCATGAAAAGCATATCTTCATTGTTCCGGGAAGTGGATTTGACTGGGCAAAACCGGATCACTTCAGAATTGTAATGCTTCCGCAGGCTGACGAAATGGCTCAGGCTATTAGAGATTTAGGGGACTTCCTTTCTACATATCGTCAAGAAAACTAAATATTAACAGAGGTGCTGCAAAAAACGGGGAGTTTTTTGCAGCGCTTTTTGGATGGAGCGCCCGCGGTCGTGGGCGCGGAATCCTTTAGCGATTGGGACAATCGCCCCGCCCGGCGGTATAGTCGGGCGGTCAGCCGAAGGCTGACTTGGGGAACCGGCGGTTAGATGAAACTGAAACAGAAAGTTACTGCCGGCGGTGGGTTTTTCGCGAAAGCTCCGCTTTCGCCCCGCCCACTAAACCGCGGGCGGGTCTTCGCGCCCACAACGCGGGCGCTCGCCCAAGCATATTGTCACATCTACAATTTATAACTGTATAATAATTGTAAACATTTGAAATTTGGTTTGAAATATTCGGGTATTAGTGTTAGAATATATTTTGCATTATTTTAACTCAAGGGGGTTATGTTTTGAAGGAATTTGATGAAAACTTAAATTCGGCAGAAGAATTAAATGAAGAGTCTGCTGAAAAAGAAGTTTCTTTAGAAGAGGAACTTGAAAATATTAAGGATATGTTTCAGGCAGAACTTGATAAGGCATCGGAAAACCGGGATCTTGAATCGGAACAGGAAACCGAGGAAGATTTTTCCGAAAATACAGAGGCAGAAGATGAACCGGAAACAGAGCCGGAAAACTTATGCGAATGTTGCGGTGAAAGAGAGAGGGATATATCTTTAGGTGAAGATTATCCTTATTGCTCACAGTGCCGTGACCTTATGAAAAAATATCCTTTTGGCTTTAAGGGTATCTTGACTCTTGTTGCCGTAATCGGATTGATCGTGGTTTCAACTATTTTTATGCTTCCAAAAAGTGCTGACTTGCTCAACGGCGCTATTATCGCAGACGGCTATATTGCAGAGGGTAAAGTATATTCCGGTCTTTATACATATTACGATACAATTTCTTCAGCCGATGAAGATTTCATTCCCAAGAAGTTGGTCGCAAGATGTGCAAAGGCTTTTGCAGGCTTGAACGATTATGTTGATGCCACTTATATGGCTCAGAACTATTTAAGCGAAACAGAATTGAAGTTGCCGACTTACAGTTTTGTTAAAAACTATTCAGTGAAGAGCGAAACACTTAACGCAGTGGAAAATGCTATTTATGATAAGTTATCCTCTGCCGAGACAACAGCCGATGATATTGATGATGTTATTGCCATTATTGATGCCCTTGGTGAAAAAGAGGATAGCAACTATGACAAATATTATCTTGAATATTATAAGTATGTTGCTATGCACACCCTTAAGGCTGATATAGACAAGCAGTATGAAAAACTTCTTGAAATCGATAAAACCTATGGTGATGAGTGGGTTCATTGCTATGATCTTTGCAACACTGCCGCACTTATGGGCAATGTGGAAAAAGCAGAAGAATATTTTAACAGAATAATCAAGAACAACGCAGAAGACGGAACAGCTTATGCATATTATGCAAACGCTTACAGATATTGTGAAAAACCCGATGCAGACAAAATGCTTGAAATTGTGGAAAAGGGAATTGAGGCTCAAGGCTCTTACAGTTATGCCACAAGCGACCTTTACAGAATACAGGCAACAGCTTACCTTTTAAAGGGTGAATATGACAATGCTCTTAAGAGCGCAGAAACAATGTATAGCGCAGTTGCCGCAAACAATTATTCAGTAACAAATCTCTTTGAATGTCTTTATACTTATGCATTAACTGCTCTTGTTGCCGATGACACAGAGGCTTATGCAAATATCAAGGGACTTCTTGAATATAACAATTACAGTGTTCCAAAGAGCATCATCAATGCAGCAAAAAGCCAAAAGGCACTTGAAAAACTTATTACAGATACGGAGGGTGAATTAGTATGACAACACTTTATATAATAACAAGATTTCTCACCTTTCCGGGCGCACTTTTAAGAGGTTTCTTTGAGCAAATTATCTGCCGTATACATAAAATACCGGTGGAAGACAACAGATATCTTCGCAGAGATGAACTTTGCTCACACATTGAGCATGAGTTTATGCCCAAAACATGGGGCGCATTTGCAATTTGTTTTATCCCCATGTTAACACAGCTTGTTTTAGGTTTGATTATTTCCGTCACCGCAGCAATAAATCTCCTTTATCTGGGAGCTTTCTCATGGCCTTTAAGCCTGATTGATGTGGTATGCCTTTGGGTGGGAATTTCACTTTCGGTGAACTGTTTCCCATCAATAGAAGATGCAATCAACCTTTTTGATAAGCTCTATCATTCAAATGCAAACATTCTTCAGAAGATCATTCTCACTCCGGGAACTCTCCTCTGTTATGCAGGAGCATATCTTGAAAGATACTGCATAACATTTTTGACAAGCGTTGTTTTAACTTTAGTTTGGGCTTTTACAGTATAAAAAGTTGTGGCACTTGCAGATTTAATGCAAATAGTGTATAATAAGATTGCTATATTTGTAAGTTCAGACTGAGGAGGTCAAATTTATGGCACAAAACAATAAAAAAAATAAACAAAACCTGATAGTCGGTATTGTTGTTATAGTTCTCGCTCTTGTGGGTTTTGTGAATATAATCGGAAGTTGTGTGAAAACCGTATCAGGTCTGTTTGACAATTCCGAAAAGTTGGAAGAATATAAGAGCTTTATCGCACCGGTTATAATGAATGATCCGTCAAGTTTTGATGATGTAACAAATGCCGATGTTAAACAGCTTATAAGCATTGCCATGTGGTCACTTCTCAGCAGTGATATTGATCCGGATTCATTTGAATATACGGATAGCGGAATGCTTGTTGAAAAGACAATGGTTGAGCAGGAATACATTCGTCTTTTCGGAACAGATGCCACAATTACTCACCAGACAGTTGACGGTGGTGGAATTGAGTTTGAATATGACTCCAAAAAAGGTGCTTATGTTGTGCCGATTACAGGTGTCAGCGCAGTTTACACACCGGTTATAACCGATGTCAATGAAAGAGGATCAACAATAATCCTCACTGTGGGCTGTCTTGCAGGAACTGATTGGACACAGGATAAAAACGGAGATATGATACCTCCCGAGCCTGCAAAATATATGAGAATTTATCTTCGTGAAAACGGAGACAGCTATTATATCAGTTCAATTAAAGATGTTGACTCTCTTGAAGTTATAACAACAGAGGCAACAACCGAAGAGACAACTAAGGAATCCGAGACAAAGAAATCGGAAAAAACCACAAAATCATAAAAGGAGTCTGACTCAGATGATGAAAAAGATATTTAATAAAAAGACTATGATAGTATATGCTATACTTCTTTGTTTCTCATTTGTTATGGGTTGCGTAATGGTTGGCATGAATGTTCACTATTCAAACAAGTTTGAAGAAGCCACCACAAAGGGCAGTGATGCGACACAGACAATAGTAAACGGATTGTCATCGATCTTATCTTCATTGGGCAATGAAGAAGCAGCATCAACCATAAGTGACGCCCTCAACTCAGCCGGTAAGGAAGAGGAATACGATGCAGAGACACAGGCATTGCTGACAAAAAAGAATGTGACATTGGCATTCATGATTGTTTTCTATGTTCTCACAGCATTATTTATGGCAGCAGCGATCTTTTCGAGTGAATATGAAAAGTATCTTGACTCCGATAAATACAGAGCAAAGGTTAAGAGACTGGAAAAGGTAAAGAAAGCAAACAAAACAGTATAAATACTAAACAGAGTGGCTGCAAAAACGGTGAGTTTTTGCAGCCTTTTTGATGAGCGCCCGCGGTCGTGGGCGCGAAATCTTAAGTGGGCGGAACGCCCACACAGCCCCGCGGTATAGTGGGGCGAGGTCCTTTCGGGGCTCGATGCCCCGAAAGGACCAAGGGGAACAGGAACTTCTTTCTGAGAAAAGGAAATAGGTGCGTGGGATGACGAGGACGCCATCCCATAAAAAAGAAACCGCCGGTTGGGTGCATTCCTTTTGGCAAAATCAGGGCATCGAACCCTGATTTTGCCACCGCCCACTATACCGCGGGCGGTCACTCCAAATTTTCAATTTCCCCCAATTTTATTATTGCTTTTTTTGAATTTCTGAGATATACTATAATTTCAGAAATAACTATGATAACAACGGAGGTAAGAACAATGTCAATTTTAGTTACAGGCGGAGCAGGTTACATAGGCTCACACACTTGTTTGGAACTTATCAAGGCAGGTTACGATATAGTAGTTCTTGATAATTTCTATAACAGCTGTAAGGAATCTCTTGTCAGAGTTTCGGAGCTTACAGGCAAAAAGTTCCCGTTCTATGAGTGTGATATAAGAGACGAAGCCGGACTTTCTCATATTTTTGAAAATGAAAAAATTGAGGCGGTTATTCACTTTGCAGGCCTTAAGGCTGTTGGTGAAAGCTGTCAGAAGCCTCTTGAATATTATGAAAATAATGTGGGCGGAACTATTACTCTTTGCCGTGTTATGAAAAAATACGGATGCAAAAAAATAGTCTTCTCATCATCAGCAACAGTTTACGGCATGAATAATCCGTCACCTCTTGTTGAAACAATGCCTGCCGGTGGCACAACAAACCCCTATGGCACAACAAAATATATGATCGAACTTATCCTCAGTGACTTATATAAAGCCGACAACGAATGGAGCGTATGCCTTCTCAGATACTTCAATCCTATCGGCGCTCATGAAAGCGGAAGAATAGGTGAAGACCCCAACGGTATACCAAATAACCTTATGCCTTATATTTCACAGGTTGCCATCGGTAAACTTCCTAAACTTAATGTTTACGGAAACGATTATGATACCCATGACGGCACAGGCGTGAGAGATTATATCCATGTTGTTGACCTTGCAATAGGTCACATTAAAGCTGTTGACCATGTTCTTAAGACACAGGCTCTTGATATTTATAATTTAGGTACAGGTACAGGATATTCTGTTTTAGACATTGTCAACGCCTTCCAAAAGGTTAACGATATAAAGATTCCATACGAAATCGTAGGAAGAAGACCGGGTGATATAGCAACTTGCTATTCAGATCCTTCAAAGGCTCTTGCCGAACTTGATTGGAAAGCCGAAAGAGGAATTGAAGAAATGTGTCGTGACACATGGAGATGGCAGAGCGCTAACCCAAACGGTTACAGAGACTAACTTTTCAAAAAAAGCCACTTCGACAAATTCGGAGTGGCTCTGATTTTTAAAGATTATGAGGTGATTTATGTGAAAAGCAAAGGAAAAAATAAAGCCCTTATGAGCAGGTTTATTCCGTATTTCAAAAAATACTATCCGTCTTTGGCCTTGGATTTGTTCTGTGCCGCATTGACCACAGTGTGTGACTTGATATTGCCTCTTATTGTCAAATATATTACCAATGCAGCCATTGAAGATATAACCAAGTTGAGCGTAGGTGTAGTTTTAGGTGTGGGTGGATTTTATATTTTCCTTCGTTTAATTGATGCGGCGGCAAATTACTATATGTCCACTTACGGCCACATTATGGGAACGAAAATCGAAACGGATATGAGACAGGATCTATTTGCTCATTTGCAAAAGCTGTCTTTCTCTTATTACGATGATATGAAAATCGGTCAGTTAATGTCGAGAATTACAAGTGACCTCTTTGATATAACAGAGTTCGCTCACCATTGCCCCGAAGAATTTTTCATTGCCGGCATTAAAATTATCGGCAGTTTCGCTATCCTCTGCACTATGAATGTTCCGCTTACCGTGGTGCTTTTTGCGGTTCTTCCTCTTATGTTCATCTGTACTCGCAAAAGCAGAAAGAATATGAGATCCGCATTCAAGGAGCAAAGACACGAACTCGGTGAAATAAACTCCCAGGTTGAGGACAGCCTTCTGGGTATAAGAGTGGTGAAATCTTTTGCCAATGAGGAAGAAGAGACGGAGAAATTCTCAAAGGGCAACAGAAGATTTTTCAATGCAAAAGCACGAGCATATAAGTTTATGGGTGCATTTAACACAACAACGAGAATTTTTGACGGTGTTATGTATATCGTTATTGTGGTGGTGGGTGCATTATTTATGCTTAAAGGAAAAATCACACCGGCAGAATACACCGCATACCTGTTATATGTGTCAACACTTCTGACAAGCATAAAGAGAATTGTTGAATTTTCAGAGCAGTTTGAAAGAGGTATGACAGGCATAGAGCGATTTGCCGAAATAATGGATACACCGGTTGAAATCAAAGACCTTCCCAACGCTTACGATATAGGCGAAGTGAGGGGAGATGTTAAGTTTGAAGATGTCTCTTTCAGCTATGATGAGGAAAAGGGACAGGTGTTGAGCCACTTGACCCTTGATGTTAAAGCCGGAGAAAATGTGGCTATTGTAGGGCCGTCAGGAAGCGGCAAGACAACCCTTTGCAATCTTATTCCCCGATTTTATGAAATTTCAGGGGGCAATATCTATATTGACGGAAAGAATATCCAAGAACTCACAACAGCCTCTCTTCGTTCCTGTATTGGTGTCGTTCAGCAAGATGTTTATCTTTTCTCAGGCACTATAAGAGAAAACATAGCTTACGGAAAGGCTGATGCCACAGATGATGAGATTATAAAAGCAGCCAAGTTGGCAGGAGCTCACGAGTTTATCGCTCAACTTCCTCAAGGTTATGATACCTATGTAGGTGAAAGGGGAGTTATGCTTTCGGGGGGACAGAAGCAGCGAATTAGCATTGCTCGTGTATTTATTAAAAATCCGCCTATTCTCATTCTTGACGAGGCAACATCAGCCCTCGACAACGAAAGTGAACTTATTGTTCAGCAGTCTTTAACGGAGCTTGCGAAAAACAGAACGACCTTCACCATTGCTCACCGACTTACCACAATCAAAAATGCAACTGTGATCATTGTTTTGACAGAAGAGGGCATTGTTGAGAAGGGAACTCATGACGAACTTATGGCAAAAAAAGGAATTTATTATAGCCTTTATAGCCTTTATGAGAGCAAAAGGTGATATAAAAGGAGCAGTTTGGATAAAAAAACTCAAATTTGTTGACAAAAAGATGAAAAAATTTTAAAAAAGGGGTAGCCAAAACCAAAAAAATGTGTTATTATATAGCTACAGAAATCGCAAAACAAGCGACACTTAATTATGAATTTATCCGACTTTTTGTTTTTTTCATTTTTCTCTTCTTTATTTTTCAAAATGACACATACCGAGAGGTATGTGTCATTTTGTTTTTCCTAATAGTAAATATAAACCTAAAAAGAAGGCTGTTTTTTAGAGGAAGTTTGTCGCCGACTTATGGATACACATAATACCATTTTCCTCAATATCGATAACACCGCATCTGCCCTCACGTATACTTCCGGGATTGAAAATGTGCATATTATCATAATAATCCTTGAAAGGGTTATGAGTGTGACCGAAAAGAACAATGTCGGCTTGCTTTTCCTTTGCTCTGAAGAAAAGATTGGTTAAACCGTATTTCACCTGTTCAAGATAACCGTGGGTAATATATAATTTCTTGCCACCCAAACTTATGGTTTCAACAGCATTAAGCTCAGATGCGAAATCGCAGTTTCCTTTAACCTGAATATATATTTTGTCCGGATATGTCTCTTTGCAGTTTTCCAAATCTCTTTCGCCGTCACCTAAGTGAATAACATAAGTTGCATCGGGATGATTTTTGACAGCAAGAAGAGGACTGTATTTGTCTCCGTGGCTGTCACTCATAACAAGTATTCTCATTCATAATTTCCTTTCTTTTATAATATTATATAGTGATATAAATATGATAACACCGAAAGGACGGATTTTCAATGGAAAACAATCAAATTAACGAACTGATGAATAAGATAAAAAAGGGGGAGTCGGATGACAGCCAATCAGTTAACGATTTCATCCATAACAATCTTTCTCCCTCACAGGCGAAAACCGTGAACTCTCTTTTGCAAAATCCCGAACTTATTAAACAGCTTCTTGAAAGTGAGCAAGCGAGGAAACTTCTTGACAGGTTGAAGAATAAGGAGTGAGGGTAGTGGATATAAGTCAGATTTTATCCTCACTTTCTCCGGAAGATATGCAAAACCTGCAAAGTTTAGCGTCTTCACTTATGTCGGAGTCTGACACAAAACAACAAGCTCCGCCACCACCGCCAAAACAAACTCAATCCAACCCGTTTGAGGGTATTGATCTTAATATGTTGGGCAATATGACTTCAATGCTTTCGGCTTTTTCCAACTCAGCAAATGACCCACGGTGTCAACTGATACTTTCTCTTAAGCCTTTGCTCAGTGAAGAAAAGCGACACAGAGCTGACGAGGCGGTGAAGATAATCAAGTTGATGGATCTGTTGCCGCTGTTGAGGGAGACGGGGTTGTTTGGATGAGCGCCCGCGTTGTGGGCGCGGAATTTTCAGTGGGCGGAACGCCCACCGAGCCCGGCGGTATAGTCGGGCGGTCTGCCGAAGGCAGACAGTGAAACTGACTGCAAGAAGAAACTGCAAATGAAAGAGTCTCTTGGGGTCGGCGTTCCGCCGACTTGAAGCTCCGCGCACACGACCGCGTGCGCTCCGCTTCCCCACCGGAGGTGATAACATAGACACTCAGGAACTTTCCCAAAAAGATATGGAGAAAATGCAGGAAGATGCTATTCGACAAGCGAAAGCAATGCAGGAAAAAGTGAAAAGCGAAAATATCCCTCAAGAAAAAACCGAAAATATAAAAACTGAACCGAACGGAAAGAAAACTCTCGGTTCAATAGGAAACATTCTAAATATGGATAAGGATAAAGCTATAATTTTGCCCTTACTTCTTCTCTTGGGAAAAGAGGGCGGAGATAATATCTTGCTCTTGGCACTAATGTATATCATGTCATAAACAAAGGCAGAGCCACCCGATTAGAAAATCGGGTGGCTCTGCTAAAAAAGAGGTTTAATGAATTTCAATCTTCTTTGTTGTTACTTCTTTTTCTGCTTCTTTTGGAAGTGTTAATTCAAGAACTCCGTTTTTGAAGTTAGCGCTGATTTCATCTTCATTGATGCCCGTAATGTCGAAACATCTTGAGTATGAACCGTAAGAGCGTTCTCTGCGAATATAATTGCCTTTTTCATCTTTCTCTTCGTCATTTGTCTTATGCTCTGCACTTATGGTTAAATAACCGTCTTCAATGTTCAAGTTGATATCCTCTTTATCAAAACCGGGAAGTTCTGCTTCAAGGATATATTCTTTTCCGTTGTCTCGAATGTCTGTCTTGAATTGTGGAAGAACCTGATTGTTTGAGAAAAATCTCTTCTCGAAATCTTCAAGCTCCTTGAAAGGATTGTAATAACCGATACTGTTTCTGCGTTCATAAGGTGTTAATCCAAACATAATAAATACCTCCTGTATGTTTGTTTTGTTATATATTTGAAAGAGGCAGGTAATTTTTTTCATTTCTCTCTTCTTTATTTTTCTTATTGCCTTCTCTCTTTCAGCATCTATAATATACCACCGGTTTGTTGAAAAGTTGTCACTAAATTATTAACAATCGTTTAACTTTAGCACTCACTAAGCAAGAGTGCTAAAAAATTAAATCATACCTTCTTCTTTTATTTTGCCCTTTTAAACTAACTATTAGTAGATTTCTTTATATTTTAATGCTATAATTTTACTATGGAGATATTTATATTTCAAATCATTGATTTTTATGCCTGTATCAGCTATAATTAAACGCAGATTTAGAGGAGGCGGATTATGAAAACATATAGAATACACCTTTTAAGACACGGTATGACCGCTGAAAATGTGGAAGGAAAATACATCGGTCACACCGATGTACCTCTTAGCGAAGACGGAATTGCTCAACTTGAAAATATGAAAAATGAATACACTTATCCTCAGGCAGATGTTGTATTCTCTTCACCGTTGTCAAGATGCACCGAAACGGCTAAAATACTTTATCCGGGATTTCAAATTGTAACGATTGATGACTTAATTGAATATAACTTCGGGGAATTTGAGGGAAAAACTGCCCAAGAACTCCACGAGAAAGAAGAACTTTTCGACTCTTGGCTCAGAGGTGATCAAGATGTTGAGCCGCCTTTCGGTGAGAGCAACGCTGATTTTGCCAAAAGGGTATGCACTGCATTTGCCGCAATTGCCGAGGGTGTTATGAAGTCGGGAACAGAGGACACTGTTATTGTTACTCATGGCGGTGTTATAATGACGATTATGGCGGCTTTCGCTTTGCCGGAAGCCTCAATGCATGAATGGTTGACTCCCAACGGATGCGGTTACACTTTGAGATTGACTCCCACACTTTGGATGTCAGGTCAAAAGCTGGAGGCTATTGAAGAAATCCCTTTAATTGAAAAAAATGAAACCAATTATTATGACGGCTGGGATTACTATCCGGAAGAGTCTGACGAAGATTTTAATATTGAGGAATATATTTAATTTGAAAGGCTGTTTTAAAAAATGAGAATACTTGCTGTGGGCGATGTTGTCAGCGATAACGGTTGCCGATTTTTGAGAAAGGTATTGCCGGAAATAAAAAAAGAATACAGTATAGACCTGTGCATTGTCAACGGTGAGAATTCCCACATTTCCAACGCTATTACGCCTTCTTCCGCTGATTATATTTTCTCCGTTGGTGCAGATGTCATAACTAACGGAAACCACACCTTCCGAAGAAAAGAAATAGAAGATTATCTTGAAGAAAGAGACGATATTATCCGACCTGCCAATATGATCAGCAGTCCCTTCGGAAAGGGATATACCGTTATTGATATGGGCAGATGTTCCGTGGCTGTTATAAATCTCATGGGAGACGCTTTTATGAAAGATGTTTCAAACCCGTTTGATTGCATTGACGGAATACTGGAGGAGCTTAAAGATGTTAAGATAAAAGTTGTGGATTTTCACGGAGAAGCAACAGGTGAAAAGCGAGCAATGGGATTTTATCTTGACGGCAGAGTTTCCGCCCTTTGGGGAACTCATACCCATGTTCAGACAAGTGATGAGTGCATATTGCCCAAGGGAACAGGTTATATTACAGACTTGGGAATGACAGGTACGTTCATGTCTTGTCTTGGAGTAAATCCCGAATGTGTGATCGAAAGGCTGAAAAGCGGGGAAATGAACCGCTTTGAGCATATAGACGGAAAATGTGTGTTAGGCGGCTGTGTTTTTGATATTGATAATAACGGCTTAACCACATCAGTTAAACGAATACTTATAAAGGAATAAAAGAGGATTGAGATGAAAAGATTTATTTCATTGATGATGACGGTTTTGGTTTTCCTGTGCGTATTCACTGCTTGTTCCGATAATGAAGAACCGAATACGGACAATACAGAGGAAACAACAACTCCCATAGATGAGACAGTTCAGCAGGGAACTGTTATTGAAAAAAAGACAGGCCTTGTTTTGCCTTATGCCGAAGGAGACAGCTTAAACCCATATAAGGCAGAGACCCTGATGAATGAAAATATCTGTCACCTGATTTATGAGGGACTTTATAAGCCGGACGAGTCCTATTCTCCCATAGAAATTCTCGGTCATGACGGGGAAATTCAAGGGACTTATGTTTCGGTTGATGTTAAAGATGAGGCTCAGTTCAGTGACGGCTCTAAAGTCAGCGCAAGCGATGTTGCCTATTCTTTCAATCTTGCAAAAGACTGTGAATATTATTCCGAACTCCTTTCCGGTTTTTCATCGGTGACGGTGATGGATAACAACACAGTGAAATTTGCTCTTTCAAACAGCGACCCTTACGCTTTAAGCTGTCTGACTTTCCCCATTGTGAAATACGGCACAGGTGAAGATAATTTACCTGTGGGAACAGGCAGATATACCTATTCATCAAGAAAGTTAAAGTATAATAAGAACCATATTTCCCAAGAAACTCCTTCAATTAAAACTATTGAACTTTATGATATAAAGGATAACAGCAAGAGCAGTAACGCTCTTCAAATCGGAAATATAAGTTTTATATATCGTGACTTAAGTGATTGCGAAACAGAGAGATTGACTGCAATCACACGAAGGGTTGATTTAAACAATATTGTATTCCTCGGCATGAACGGTGCATCGGGAAAACTTCTTTCAGACAGCAATCTCAGAAAGATAATCGGTGAAGTTATCAATAAGCAGGATATAGCGGAAAATGCTTTTCAGGGGTATGCAGCCGTAGCAGACACTCCCTTTAATCCAAATTGGTACGGATTAAAAGATGTGGAAATCAAGAGCAAAACTTATTCGGCTTTGGAATTGACTCAACTTCTTGAGGAAAACGGATATACTTATGCAAACGATACAGAAACCGTAAGAAGTAAGAAAGGAAAAAAACTTGAATTCACAATCCTTGTCAATAAAAACAACCGGTTTAAAATTCAGACTGCAAAACTTATTCAGACAAGTTTGAAGTCCATCGGCATCAGTACGGAAATTGAGGAAGTCAGCGGAAAAGAATTAAAGAGCGTAATAAGAAAAGGCAAGTTTGATTTATATATCGGTGAAATCAAACTCTGTGAAAATATGTCACTTTCTGAGTTTTTCTCAACTTCCGGCAGCGGTCGTTACGGTATCAACAAAAAAATCTCTTGCATCAGCGAATATAATTCTATGCTGACAGGGGAAGGGGATATAAGCAAATTTATAAAATCATTTAACGAAGATATGCCATTTGTTCCTTTGTGTTACAGGCAGGGATTTGCCGCAGCCGCAAACGAACTGAAAGACAATATAAAAGTTAATTCCTTCGATATATACGATAATATATATGAATGGAGTTTCAAGTGACAAAAAACGACAGGTTAACACCATAAGAAACTGTATAATAGGAAACTAAGGGTGGTGAGAGTGTGCTGCGAAGTGATACCGATATTAAATATGTTAAAGGAGTGGGGGAGGCAAGAGCCAAACTCTTTGCAAAATTGGGCGTTAATACCGTAGAAGATCTTGTTCATTTATATCCAAGGCACTATAAAGACTTCAGCGATATCGTTGACATTGCAGATGCATCTATTGGAGACAACTGCATGATAAGAGCTTTCGTTGATCACACTCCGGTTGAAACTCACATAAGAAAAGGCATGACCATTTATAAGACAGTTGCCACGGACGGAAAAGATGTGGTTCATCTGACATTTTTCAACAATCCCTATATAAAGACCTATTTAAAGGGCGGAGAAGAATACCTTTTTTGCGGCAAGATGAATTTTTCCAGAGGTTATTATGAAATGGCATCTCCCACAGTTGAGCCTATTTCCGCCATAGGAAGCATAAGACCCGTTTATCCGCAAACGGCAGGACTCACAAGCAAGGTAATTGAACGGGTGATGACCAATGCCTTAACGGTTTATTCTCCTGATTATGACATAATACCGAAAAGTATAAGAGAAAAATACAAGTTATGTTCCTTGGGTTATGCTTTGCACAATGTGCATTTTCCCGCATCACTTAAAGATGCAGAGGTTGCAAGACGAAGGCTCATGTTTGAAGAGCTTTTGATTTTGCAGTTGGGAATGAGCAGATTAAGAGAGAGAAACCGCGGCTATACCCGATACAGAATAAAGGAATGTTATACTCAGACATTTGAGGAAAGTTTGCCTTTTAAAATGACAAATGCTCAGATAAATGCCATAGCGGATTGTGTAAGAGATATGGGACTCAATGAGCCGATGAACAGACTTTTGCAAGGAGATGTGGGTTCGGGTAAGACCTGTGTTGCAGCCGCAGTTATATATAATGCAAAATTAAACGGTATGCAATCTGCCTTAATGGCCCCCACAAGCATACTTGCCACTCAGCATTACAACACAATGTGCAAACTCTTTAAAAGTGCAGGGAAGGACAAGTTTGAGATTGCACTTTTAACAGGTTCTACCAAGGCGAAAGAGAAAGAGGAAATTAAAAGGCGGGTTCAAAAAGGTGAGATAGACTTACTTATCGGTACTCATGCCATAATACAGAGTGATGTGGAGTTTTTGCGTTTAGGTCTTGTTATAACCGATGAACAGCACCGTTTCGGTGTCAATCAGCGAATGAGTCTTAAAGGCAAGGGAAACAATCCTCACACATTGGTTATGTCTGCCACTCCTATACCACGAACTCTCGCTCTTATTGTTTACGGAGATCTGGATATTTCAGTTCTTGACGAACTTCCGCCCGGGCGGCAGAAAATCGACACTTTTGCCGTTGACGAAAGTTACAGAGAGAGGGTATATAATTACATAAAAAAGCACCTTGATAAAGGTTTACAGGCATACATAATATGTCCATTGGTGGAAGAAAGTGAAGTGATGGATTTAGTTTCAGCCACAGAATATGCGCAGAAACTGAAAGATGAAAGTTTCAGGGATTATTCTGTTGGACTTCTTCACGGAAAAATGAAAGCCAAGGAAAAGGATAAAGTAATGTCCGACTTCCTGGAAGGAAAAATTCAGCTTTTGGTTTCCACCACAGTTATAGAAGTGGGTGTCGATGTTCCCAATGCGGTGGTAATGGTGATCGAGAATGCGGAGCGTTTCGGTCTTTCGCAGCTTCACCAGTTGAGAGGACGAGTGGGCAGAGGAAGTGAAAAGTCCACCTGTATTCTCGTGTCAAACGCAACGGGAGAGACGGCAAAACGAAGGCTTGACATAATGCGATCCGGTTCAGACGGTTTCAAGATAGCAGAGGAAGATTTGAAGTTGAGAGGCCCGGGGGATTTCTTCGGAGAAAAGCAACACGGTCTTCCTGAGATGAAAATAGCGGATATGTTAGACGATGTTGTTTTATGCAACCAATCGAGAGAAGCAGTTAAGGAGATACTCAGTGCAGATCCACTTCTTGAAAAAGCGGAAAACCAAGGACTCAACAAGGAAATACAATATTTATTTAAAGACAGCACATATAATATGGACTGATAAACAAACAGAAAAGGAGCAAATTAAAAATGGAAAAGATAGCAAGTTTCAGAATTGATCACACGATATTACCGAAAGGAATGTACATATCACGAGTTGACGGAGACATAATCACTTACGATATCAGAACACGCCGTCCAAACAAGGAAGAAGTAATGACCAACGGAGCGATCCACACCTTCGAGCATTTATTTGCAACATATTCAAGAAACAGCAAAGTGGCAGACGATGTGATTTATTTCGGCCCAATGGGTTGCAGAACAGGATTTTATTTTCTTGTCAGAAACAATGTCAGCCACAGCGAGGCAATAAAGCTCACTGTTGACGCTCTTGAATTTATCAAGGACTATGAGGGAGAAATTCCCGGTGTCAGCGAAAGAGAGTGTGGCAACTGGAAAGATCATGATCTTGAGGGAGCGAAGAGAGAAGCTGCAATGATGTATGAAGTAATAAAGGATTGGAAACCGGCAAACCTTTATTATCCGGAATAAAAGGACAGCCCCGCCCGTGAAACGGGCGGGGCTGTGTCGGCGTGCACCCCGAGCCGCAGGCGAGTGGGTGCCGACGGCACAGCCGAAAGAGGTAGGTGGAAGGACGAACGGGCGCGGAAGTCACGAAGTGGCGGAAGTGCCCGTGGGTTTGGTGGAAGAAGTCAGCCTCCGGCTGACCGCCCGACTATACCGCCGGGCTCTGCGGTTGTCCCAACCGCCAAAATTCCGCGCCCACGACCGCGGGCGCTCCATTTAAAAAAAGCTGTAAAAAACTTGCGTTTTTTACAGCTTTTTTCTTTAACTTAAAACTCCGGATGACCTTTGCCCTCTCTGTAAGCCTGCATAATATCTTTGAATACCTCTCCGTTAGTGGGAGGTGTCCATGAAATTGCATTTGCTCCCGCTTGAATGGTCTCTGTTATGCTTTCGGGAGTCGGACCTCCTGTTGCGAGAATTGGAACAGTTGGGAAATCCTGTCTTATTTTTCTGACAAGTTCCGCTGTTCTTGCTCCACCGGAAACATTGAGTATTTGAGCTCCTGCCTCCAATCTCTTTCCAATATCACAGTTGTCGGAAACTACGGTTATAATAATCGGTATGTCGATAACTTCGTTTAAGGCCTTGATTGTTTCGTTGGAGGTGGGTGCGTTTAAAACAACTCCCAATGCCCCTTGGTGTTCAGCGTGCATACCCAACTCAATAACTCGTGAGCCTTTGGTCAGTCCTCCGCCAACACCGACAAAAACAGGTGTCTCTGCCGCTGTCATAACCGCCTGAGTTATAACCGGTTGAGGGGTGAACGGATAAACCGCAATTACCGCATCGGCGTTTGTGTTGCGAATAATTGAAACATCAGTGGAAAAAACAACGGACTTGATTTTTCTGCCTAAGACTATCATGCCGCTTGCAGCATAAATTTCTTTTGGTACATTGAGTCTGAACTTTCGTAATTCGCCTTGAATTTCCGGAACAAATTTTTCTGTCATTTTCTTTTCCTCCCTAAAATTTCATTTTCTCTTTGCATTTGCTTCTTAATTATACATCATATCGAGAGATAAATTGTTGTTTTATGATTAACTTTTGATAAAACTATGATATAATTATCTTAAGATATTTATTTTACGGAGGAAATAATATGTTTAAAAAAATCAACATTAAGGACTTAAACGAAAATCCTGTCAGCCTTTTCGGTGACAAGTGGGCATTGCTTACGGCAGGAGATGAAGAAAGTTATAACACAATGACCGTCAGCTGGGGAACAATGGGCAAACTTTGGAATAAAGATGTATGCACAGTGTTTGTTCGTCCTCAAAGATATACTTATGAATTTATGGAGAAAAATCAGGGATTTACTTTAAGCATTTTCTCAGATGAATATAAGAAAGCCCTCTCTTTTTGCGGCAGCAAAAGCGGCAGAGATGTGGATAAAGCCAAAGAAACAAATCTCACGCCTGTAATGTGCAAGGAAGGCATGGCGTTTGAGCAGGCGGAAATTATTATTAACTGTAAAAAACTTTATGTTCAGGATATGGACGAAAACTCATTTTTGGATAAAAGCATAATCGACAAGTTTTATAAAGATGATTATCACAGAATTTATGTGGGTGAAATCACTGAAGTCTTAGTGAAAGAATAATCATAGGTTTGTTGACTTTAAGGGAAATAAATAATATAATAAAGACAAGATTTATTAAAAATGGAGGAAATAACAATGAAAAATCTTAAAAGAGTTTTAAGTTTTGTTCTTGCAATGATAATGGCGTTTTCAACAGTTATGCTTGTTGGCGCTCAGACAGCAAATGCAGACGGACAAGACGAAATTACAGGCTTCACCGATGATGATTTTCTCACTGCAAAAGGCAGAAAATTATATAACAAAAAGGGTGAAGAAGTTCAACTTAAGGGCGTAAACTTAGGTGGCTGGCTCATTCATGAAGATTGGCTTTGCCCCGATGAACTTCCCGAAGGCGTTGTTTATGACAATGAAACTATTCTTCAGATCCTTGAAGAGCGTTTCGGCAGAGAAGCTGCATACGATCTTGTTAATCAGTATCAGGAAAACTGGATAACAGAATATGACCTTGATCTGATTAAAGAGAGAGGATTTAACTGCGTTCGAGTTCCGTTCTGGTATAGAAACTTCTACTATGACGATAACGGCACAAAAATTCTTAACGACAAGGGAGAATGGGATTTCTCAATTCTCGATTGGGTAGTTGAAGAGTGCAGCAAGAGAGAATTATATGTTATTCTCGATATGCACGGTGCTGTTGGTTCACAGAGCGATGCACCTCACAGCGGCAGAGCCAATAACTGCGGTCTTTATGAAGACACAGAGCAGGGCGAGAGATACCGTGAGTTGACAGATGAACTTTGGGCAGCTATTGCCGGCAGATTTAACGGCAATCCGGCAGTTGCTATGTATGACCTTCTCAATGAGCCTATGTGTGATGTTGATTGCACTGAAATCACAAGAAGAATTAACAATGAATATATTTACGGCCGTCTTTATGACACTGTAAGAGCTGTTGATGCTGACCATGTTATTACAATGGAGGCAATCTGGACAGGATTTGCACTTCCCAAAACTTTTGTTAAGGGTTGGTCAAATGTTGTTTATCAGGTGCATTTTTATAACAACTCCGACTTCATTTTCAATTTCTTCTTACTTCTCACAATAGCAATTCATCCGAATGTTCCTCTTATGGTTGGCGAGTTCTATCCGCACCAGAAGACAACATGGGAAAACTGCTTTAAGACAATGAACAAACTTAATTACAGCTGGATGCTTTGGACATATAAGGCAACAGGCCACGGAATGTGGAGCTCCGACTGGTGTATGTTCGGTGCAAAAGACGGTTTCTGGAATGCTAATATTGCAGAGGGTACATACGAAGAGATTTCTTACGCTTGGGGTCCCGATCAGCTTAGAACTGAGAGAAACTTCCAGGATACAGGTCACTATGAGGCAAATGTAAAAGATCATTTATAAAATTAAAGGCTCTGTCAAAAGACAGGCTCAATAAACCAATATAATTCAAGGGGTTTTTGCAGGAGATAAGTCTGTGAAAACCCCTTAAATTGACGTATTTCAAGGCAAAAAATGTCCGTGGGTGCGTGAAATGTTGTGTTTTGGGTATATAGGGTTCGACTTCCGCCAGCTTAAATATTTCAAAAAACTTTCTCTGGAATTTTATGACAGCTAACCTTAGATTTTCTTCATAATTTAGACATTTTGCTGTAAATAATGTTTTTTTCTTAAAAGATTTAGAATAGTATTGATAAAATCACGGGTTTCTGTTATTATAAGCATAAAGTAAATGAACCACCCGCATATCCTAAAAACAGATTGTTTTATGCCAATAGGGAAATTTCAAACGGGAATATCTAATGGCGGAAATATATAAATATTGGATATAGTGTCGGCTTTTTAAGAATAGTTTTTTACTGAAACAGAAAAAGCCTTGGGCCATTCGTATACTTTATATTTAAGATGAATTCAATTTTCATCTATTTAATTCCAAAAGGAGTGTGCAAAAAATTGGAAAAAAAGAATAAGTCCTTAAAACTGGACTATAAGAAGACCATATTGACCGGTTTCGGTTTTATGGCAACTTCAATCGCATGGGCAATATATGACCCATATATCACAAAAATCCTCAACAAGCTCTTAACCGGAAGTGACATGGTTCAAAGATGGAGTGATTGGCTTGTTGAAAAAATCCCGTTTATCACAAAACTTCTTGAAGCACAAGGCGAAGACATTACCCTTGTTGGCGGTGGTTTCACATTGGTGCCTCTTTTCATTGGTATCATTATGACCTTTGATAACATTTTCGGTGTTATCTTCCAGCCTACATTCGGTAAATTATCAGATAACTGCCATTCAAAATTAGGTAAGCGCCGTCCATTTATCGTAACGGTTGCACCGATTTCGGCTGTTCTCTTCTTCTTAATTCCTTTTGTTGCAACAAAGTTCAACAGCCTTCCGCTCACAATGATTTGTATCATACTCTTCGTATTCACAATGTCATTGTGGCGTTCACCGGTTGTTTCATTGATGCCTGACCTTACTCCTCCGGAGCTCCGTTCAGAGGGTAACGCAGTTATCAACCTTATGGGTGGCTTAGGTAGTGCTATCGGTATGGTTGCAGGTACTGTCGGTATCGCACTTTGCACTCTCTTCACAGGTGCAACAAGCGCTCAGATCAAAGCAGACGAAACAATATCATTCCCTTATGTATTCCTTATCGGTTCAGTGGTTATGATACTTGGTATGCTGGTTCTTCTGTTCTTCGTTAAGGAAGAAGACACAAGCATTAAACTCAAGGGTGAAGCTAATGCTTATGCAGATGCTAAGGCAAGAAAGGCAGCTGAAAAAGCAGCAAAGAAGGCGGAGAAAGCTGCTGCAAAAGCAGTTAAGTTGACAAAGGGCGAAAGAAAGAGCCTTATATTCATGCTCGCTTGCTTATTCTTCCTTTTCTGCGGAACAAATGCAGTTACAACATACTTCTCACTTTTCGCTCAGGAAATTCTCCACAAGATGACTTCCGAAGCAACAATCATTATGCTTATCTTTGCCGTTGTTGCAGCCATTGCTGCTCTTCCGGCAGGTAAAATGGGAACAAAGGTTGGCAGAAAGAAGACAATCGCAGCAGGCCTTGCAATCTTCCTTTCAGCATTCGTTGTGTTCTTTGCAGTTTTCGTAGGCATGCTTGGCAGCAAGAACCTTACAATCAACAACTATGTTACTGTTAACAACGCATACATAACAGTAAATGACCAGATCAACAGCTATAACTCAGAAAAGGCTGCTGAGGCTAAAGAGGCAGGCATCACATTGTCTGATGACGAAGTTCTTTCAATGGAAAAATACATTGAATATACAGCTTTAGTTGAAAGCGGCGAAGAAATCACAGAAGAATATAAGCACTATCCTGTATTTGAAGAATATCTCATTGCAAACACAAGTGAAGATATCCACACCAACATTGTGACAGTTGCTCAGAATGTTCTCGGCACTGAAAACATGGACACTTATGCTCAGGCTTTAGCTGCTATTTCCGATTCAGTTAAGGATATAACCAAGATTTTGGGTATTCTCATTTATCCGGTTCTTATCCTTGCCGGTGCTGCTAACATGTTTATCACAGTTAATACACTTCCTCTTGTTCTTGAAATCGGCGGTGTTGATAAGGTTGGCACATTCACAGGTTACTACTATACAGCCACATTCTCAGCACAGATCGCATCTCCGATCCTTTACGGTTTCATAAGAATGTTTGCAGGCACATATATGTCATTGTTCTATTATTGCCCGGTAGTATTCCTTCTCGCTCTCATCGTTCTCATATTTGTTAAGCACGGTGAAGCCATACCTCAGGAAATCGTTGATAAAATCGAAGAAGAAAACGCTGACTAAGATTGAAACAATGAAATTTAATCAATAAAAACTGACTTTGTCAGAATAAAAAACAGGGATTACTCGGTAGTCCCTGTTTTTTGCATACTTATTATGTTAATCATCATATTATTTTAGGTATGCGGGGTGTGCCGTGAACTTCGGTGAAACTTAAAGGGCAAATAAGTGCCTTCATCAACTTGACAAATAACTGATATTTGATATAATTATACAGTACTGTCGGCAAAGGCGATGACACGCCGTCAGACAAAACCAAATAATTACAAGTTAAAATGCCGCTTTAGTTAAATGGATATAACAAGCCCCTCCTAAGAGTTAGTTATAG
>CAYPMB010000021.1:0-35739 GCA_964411915.1 uncultured Faecalibacterium sp. | reverse complement strand
ATTATATATATCTTATAAAACTGTGAAAAATGACGAAGATTGTAAATGCTTGCAATATAACATTGTTTTTTGAAAAAATAAAGGGTTCAACAGAAAATGATCTGCTGAACCTTTATATTGTTAATTATTCGCCTTTGGCCTCTTTAAGAGCCTTAGCAAGCTGATCGGGACAAGATGTGCTTTTAAATCCGCACTTAATACCCTCAAGACGGGATATAACATCATCAATTTTTTGTCCTTCTGCTAACTTTGCAACACCCTGAGTGTTACCTGAGCAGCCACCGATAAATTTAACTTTTTTTACAGTGTCTCCATCAAGTTCAATTTCGATTGCCTTTGAGCAAACACCTTGAGTTTTATATGTGTACATAAATTTATACCTCTTTCTGTTTTTTTTACGGTAAAAGGAAACCAACCTTTTTCATTGTCTTATTAAGAGTTCTGTTTGCAATTCTTGATGCTGTTTCAGCGCCCTTTGCAGCAACTTCTTTAAGATAAGCCTTATCGGTAATGATTTGGTTATATCTTTCACGAACAGGGCGAAGTTCCTCGACTACGGCTTCACCGACTTTTACCTTAAAGTCGCCATAGCCCTTGCCCTCAAACTCTTTTTCGATTTCTTCCATGGAAAGACCGGTGCAACAGGAGTAAATACCCATAAGATTGTTAATGCCGTCTTTTCCGTCAGCAAATCTGACACAGGCTTCACTGTCGGTGACTGCACTCTTAAATTTCTTCATTATAGTTTCCGGTGCATCGAAAACGGAGATAAAGCTCTTCGGATTAGGATCTGATTTACTCATCTTCTTAGAAGGATCTTGAAGAGACATAACTCTTGCACCGTTTTTGCCGATATAAGGATCGGGGACGGTGAAAGTGTTACCGTAAATACCATTGAAACGGTTGGCGATATCTCTTGCAATTTCGAGATGCTGTTTCTGGTCTGCGCCGACAGGCACAAGGTCAGCCTGATATAAAAGGATATCTGCTGCCATAAGGACAGGATATGAGAATAATCCTACATTTATATTATCTGCGTGAGAAAGGCTTTTATCCTTAAACTGAGTCATTCGACTCATTTCACCAAACTGAGTGTAGCAGTTCAGCACCCAAGCAAGTTGAGCGTGTGCAGGAACATGGCTCTGAACGAAGATAACGCTTTTTTCCGGATCAAGGCCTATGGCAAGCAAGAGAGCCAAGACCTCACTTGTTTGCTGACGGAGTTTAGCCGGTTCTTGACGAACGGTTATGGCGTGAAGATCGGCAACAGCGAAAGCGCCGTCAAACTCATCTGCAAGTTTTGTCCAGTTTTTCAATGCTCCGAGATAGTTTCCCAATGTAGGGATACCAGATGGTTGGATACAACTTAATATTTTCTTTTTCTTTTCAACCTGTACAGGTTCCATATATATTACCTCCCGGTTATTATAGGAAATACTTTTAATATATTATCACATTTTTCTTAGCTTGTGAAGAGTCTGAAGAAAGATTTTTGATTATCTTTTATTTGAAATCAGTTCAGGCATTGGGTTTTTTGTCAGCCTCCGGCTGACCGCCCGACTATACCGCCGGGCGCTGTGGGCGTTCCGCCCACTTAAGATTACGCGCCCACGATCGCGGGCGCTCCATCAAAGCAAAAAAGAGAGACACCTAAGCGTCTCTCTTAAATCTTCCTACTCTTTTTACCTATGGACAAAGAGTTTAGCTGAGAATTAGTTATTGCCATTTTCCCCGTTGTCATCATCTGATGGTGAGAAAAGAGCCATAATAGTCTGGAAAATCAGCTTAATAATTTCAATGAATTCGCCTAATGTCATGGTATAAAATCTCCTTTCTTTGTTCTTGCTACAGAGACATTTTAACATACAATTTTTTAATTGTCAATAAAAAATTCATATTTTTTACGAATTTTAAAGAAAAGATTTTCACATTTAGGCATTGGAATAGAACTTATTCAGCTGTTGCAACACTTTTAAATGCGTTTACAATGCTTGAACCTGTGTTTTTGCCTAAGGAAACAAATTCAACACTTTGACTTCCTTCATAAATCATAGGCATATAGTCA
Organism: uncultured Faecalibacterium sp.; assembly: GCA_964411915.1. Classification (GTDB taxonomy): domain Bacteria; phylum Bacillota; class Clostridia; order Oscillospirales; family Acutalibacteraceae; genus UBA6857. The sequence goes on along the minus strand of CAYPMB010000021.1, from coordinate 33,674 downwards.
TTGTCGGGAACGATATATGCGATCTGATCGTTTGAAAGACCTAAAACATAAAGGTCTCTGCCTGTGTCGGATATGATATCTTCAAAAGACGGATATTCCCAATCCTTGCCTGACCATGAATATTCTCTTGTCAAAGCACCGCCATAAGCGATTTCGGGAGCAAGTTCACCGGGAATAACGGCAAAAGCCATATCTTCGCCAAGTTCCATATAACCGATTTCAGTCACTGTTTTGTATTCGTCTGCATCTTTAATAACAATGTTATCAAAAAGACCTGCTTTACCGGCAAGAAGAAGAACCGGATTGTCAATAGTCAGACGGATCTCTTCATATCTAATGTTGAGAATTGGAGCAACTTCTTCCTCTTCCTTAATTGTGATGATTGCCGAACCGATAGATTTTCCGAAACCTGCCGTTGTTTCAAGTCTTGTCATATCTTCGGAATAGTTCTCAACTGTGTTTTCGTTTCTTTCCTGGCTGAGACACATTTCAGCACCGAGAACAAAAGCCACATTTGCATCAGCGGAAGAATTGATAACTTCCTCTGCATAGTAAGGATAGTCACCTGTAATATCAGTACCGGCAGCACCGTTACCGACACAGTGAATGTTTGAAGTGATGATCCAAGTTTCTTTTCCTCCATTGTCAGGTACAAAGCGGAGTCTTGTGAAATCAGGATCGCTTACATAAGGCTGTCTCTTATCACGAATATATTTGGACGCATCAACACTGCCTTTATATAATTTACCCGGAGCCATGCTGTTTACAGCCTCTTTAATGGAAGAAACGCAAGTTTCGTAAAGATTTTCCATGTACTGAGGATCTTTTCCGTTTTCAGTTTCCAAGCCCTGCCAAACCTTGAAAGGATTGAGGAGGATCATCTTTGCAATGTTGCCGTTCATACCGAAAGTGTCAACAGCACTGTGCTGATGAAGAACTGAAACAGTGATTGAGTTAATATTGTTTTCCTTTGCAAAATCTGCAAGTCTGACTCTGATTTGACGAACATCACTTAATGAAAGTCCGTAAGCGTCAATAACTGCAAAAACCGCAGTTCCGGTGCCGTTGGAATCATTTAAAGCAAAAGTTCTCACCTTGAGATCGTCAACAACGCTTGTGGCTGTTTTGTCATTGAAGGCAATACTGCCACCGATATAGAGTTTTCCGATGATTTCGTTTTCGTCTTCGGGAAGAATACTTCTGTTGTCATAGCCTAAAAGCCATTTGCTGTTTTCGTTTACGGAGTCGGTGAATTTTTCAGTTCCAGGCATGAAACCTTGAGGAATGTCACCGTTTGTCCATGCTGAGGGAGTTGGGAAGAAATCGGCAATCTTGTTGACAGCAAATTCCAAAACACCTTCAACAATGTTATACATAATTTTTACTACACCGTTTTCTGCCTCATAGTCAGAAACAGTGACTGCTGAAGCAGTGAATGTGAGTGAAACCACAAGTAAAAGTGAAATCACAACCGCAGAGAGTTTTTTAAGTTTTTTCATAGTTTTTCCTTTCCGTGACAGATACACAATGTTGTAAACGGCTATTGTATAAATGTCCTATGATGATAAACAAATTATAACTTTATGTCTTATAAAAGTCAACAAGCTTAACAGGAATTTACATATTTATTCACAATATGCACCAAAACTTGAAGTTCATACTATTGACTTTCTTATAATAAAGCGTTAAAATAAATCATTAACTTATAATGGTATTTTTAATTTGATTTTCATTAAAACCTCGTAATGAGTAGAAAGTAAGGAAGTTATGGCAGATTTAACACAGGCAAGAGAAATTATCAATGAAGTCGACAAGGAGATCGCTATCCTTTTTGAAAGAAGAATGGACGCAGCAAGAATGGTTGCTGAATATAAAAAGGAAAGAGGACTTCAAGTCACTGATGCACAAAGAGAAGAAGAACTGATTTTCCGCAATTCTCATTTAATTGACAATGAAGAATACAGACAGTATTATGTGAGTTTTTTGCGTGAAACTATAGAAATTTCCAAAAAATTTCAGCATCGTCTCTTAGACGGAATGAAAGTTTCTTTCAGCGGTGTCGAAGGAGCGTTTGCCAATATTGCGGCAAACAGAATTTTTCCCGATGCAACGACAGTGCCTCATGCTGACTTTAAGAGCGCTTATGAAGCAGTGGTTAACGGTGAATGTGATTGCGCTGTTTTGCCGGTTGAAAATAATTATAACGGTGATGTTGGTCAGGTTATGGATTTGGCATTCTTCGGCCCTTTATATATAAATGGTATATATGATATTGAGATCGTTCAAAACTTGCTTGTTAACAAAGGCACTACCATGGATCAAATAAAACAGGTCATCAGCCACCCGCAAGCACTGGGTCAATGTGCCGAGTATATTCGTAAGCATGGATTTGAACCGGTGGAAGCAGTTAACACAGCTGTTGCGGCAAAGATGGTGGCTGAGTCAGGAAGAAATGATTTAGCTGCAATAGGAAGTGATGAAGCAGCGGAGAGATACGGATTGAGAAAGATCCGTTCAAGAATTAACGAAAGCAATATTAACACAACAAGATTTGCGGTTTTCACAAAAACTCCCAAATCAACAGATGATAAAGATAAGCAGTTTGTTATGCTCTTTACCGTTAACAACGAAGCAGGCTCTTTGAGTAAAGCTATGCAGGTTATCGGAAAATACGGCTTTAACCTTCGAGCATTAAAGAGCAGACCCACGAAAGATCTTATTTGGAGTTATTATTTTTATGCAGAGGGTGAGGGAAATATCCATTCACCTGAGGGTGAACAGATGCTCCGTGAAATGCAAACCTGCTGTAACAATCTTAAGGTAGTGGGTTCATTTGAAAAAGAAACTATGCTGTAAGGGTGATAAACATGATAATTCCCGTTAAAACTTCTTCGGGTGAATATAATATAATTCTTGAAAGAGGCTGTCTGTTGAAGGCTAAGGATCATCTTAATCTTAACAGAAAGGTGCTTATTGTCACAGACAGCGGAGTTCCCTGTGAATATAGTGAAACAGTGGCTCAGTCCTGTAAGGAAAGCTATATTTTCACTTTTGAACAGGGGGAAACACAGAAGAATATTACCACATGGGAGAACATTCTCACTTTCCTTGTTGAAAAAGACTTTACCCGTTCGGATTGTGTTGTTGCCGTTGGAGGTGGCGTGGTCGGTGACCTTGCAGGTTTTGCGGCTGCAAGTTATATGAGAGGAATCGACTTTTATAATATCCCCACAACCGTTCTTTCTCAGGTGGATTCATCAATCGGAGGGAAAACCGCTGTCGACTTTAAGGGGTATAAGAATATCGTTGGAGCTTTTTATCCTCCGAAGGCTGTTCTCATTGATCCGGACACCCTCAAAACTTTGCCGGACAGACAGATATCAAACGGACTTGCAGAGGCACTGAAAATGAGCCTTACAAGTGACAAAGACTTGTTTGAAATTTTCGAGAAAGAAGATCCCCTTGAAAAAATAGATAAGGTTATTGAGAAAGCCTTGCTTATTAAAAGGTATGTTGTGGAGACAGATGAAAAGGAATCGGGATTGAGAAAGATACTCAATTTCGGTCATACCCTTGCTCACGCCATTGAAAGCGTCAGCGGTTTGCAGGAACTTTATCATGGTGAGTGCGTTGCTTTGGGTATGCTTCCCATGTGCAGTGACTCAGTGAGAGAACGGATTATACCTGTACTTGAAAAATTAAGTCTTCCGATTTCGGTTTCTGCTGATTTTGAAACAGTTATTGAGGCAATGAAACACGACAAGAAAAAATCGGGAGATATGATAACAGTTATATATGTTGAAGAAATCGGCAGTTTCCAAATGAAAGAAATGGATTTTGCTCAACTTGCCGAAAACATGAGAAAGGCGGTGCAGTGATGAAAAATTCTTTGGGAAATTCCCTGACAGTCACTCTTTTCGGAGAAAGTCACGGACAGGCAATCGGAGCTGTTATTGACGGCCTTGCTCCGGGAATAGAAATAAATGAAGACTTTATTTCTCACCAACTCGCCTTACGCAGACCTGTTGACGGATTATCAACACCGAGACAGGAAAAAGACCCATTCGTTATTGAAAGTGGTGTCTTTAACGGAAAAACAACAGGTACTCCCTTATGTATACTTATCCCCAATGAGGATACCCGCTCAAAGGATTACGGTGAAATGGCTGTTACTGCAAGACCGGGTCATGCTGATTATACGGGATATGTTAAATATAATGGATTTAATGATTACCGTGGCGGCGGACATTTCAGCGGAAGAATTACGGCTGCTCTCGTGGCGGCTGGGGCTATTGCCATATCCGCTTTAAAAAACAAAAACATTCATATCGCTTCCCATATTGCAAAGTGTGCAGGCATTGAGGACAAGAATTTTTCCAATTTGGAAAAGGAAATGCAGATGCTCAACGAAAAAGCCTTTGCGGTTTTAGATGAAGAAAAAGGTGAAGAGATGCAGAAGGCAATATTGAAAGCCAAGGAAGAAAAGGATAGTGTGGGTGGTGTAATCGAAACCGTTGTGACAGGTATGCCGGCAGGCGTAGGTGAACCATGGTTTGATACACTTGAAAGCCTTTTAGCTCACGGACTTTTCTCCATACCTGCTGTTAAAGGCGTGGAATTCGGAGGCGGATTTGCCTTAAGCGGTATGCGTGGGAGCAATGCCAATGATGAAATGAGAATGAAAGATGGCAAGGTTACATCAAAGACGAATAACAACGGCGGTATTAACGGTGGCATCAGCAATTCTATGCCCATAGTTTTCCGCTGTGCCGTAAAGCCTACCCCCACCATCGGAAAAGCTCAGGAGACAGTGAATTTTGTTAAGAGTGAAGACACTGTTCTTCAAGCTGCCGGCAGACACGATCCTTGTATCGTTCACAGAGCAAGAGTGGTGGCAGACAGTGTGACCGCCTTAGTGCTTTGTGACGCACTTTCACAAAAATATGGCACAGATTGGTTGGCGAAATAATGGACTATGCAGTAATCGGTGAAAAACTTTCCCATAGTTTTTCAAAGGAAATTCACGAACAGATTTTTGATTATAAATATGAAATAAAGGAAGTTGCTCAAGAAGACATTGATTGTTTCATGAAAGAAAAAAACTTTAAAGGAATCAATGTTACAATACCTTATAAGCAAAGAGTTATTCCTTATCTTGATGAAATCAGCCAAAGAGCCGAGAAAATCGGAGCAGTTAACACCGTCAGAAATAGTAACGGTTATCTTTACGGTGATAATACGGATTTTGCAGGCATGAGAGCCCTTATTCTTAAAAACGGAATTGAACTTAAAGATAAAAAAGTCGCGATTTTAGGCAGCGGAGGCACTTCCGCAACTGCTTATGCCGTCAGTGAGAGCTTGGAGGCAAGAGAGATTTATCGAGTCTCACGAAGGGAAAAAGAGGGCTTTATAACTTATGACACACTTTATAAAACTCACAGTGATACCCAAATAATTATAAACACAACCCCTTGCGGAATGTTCCCAAACACAGAGGAAAGTCCGATTAACATTGACCTTTTAACTTCATTGGAGGGAGTTGTTGATGCGGTTTATAATCCCTTAAGAACAAAACTTGTGGTAAGTGCCTTAAATAAAGGCATTAAGGCAACAGGCGGACTTTATATGCTTGTGGCTCAAGCGGTTTTTGCCGGAGAGATATTTACGGGGACTTCCGTTGATGATGAAAAAACGCAAGAGGTATATAAGAACATGGTGAGGAACAAGGAAAATATTGTCCTTACGGGAATGCCGGGAAGTGGAAAATCAACGATCGGAAAACTCCTTGCGGAAAAGCTGAATATGACTTTTGTTGACAGTGATGAAAAAATCGTTGAAACTGCCGGCATGAGCATACCCGATATATTCAGACTTAAGGGAGAAAAGGCTTTCCGTGATATGGAAGAGCAAGTTATAAAAGAACTTTCCCTGTTGCAAAACACGGTTATTGCCACCGGCGGAGGAGTTGTTCTCAGACAGGAAAATGTTGATCGTCTGAGAAGAAACGGACGAATTTATTTTATTGACAGAGCTTTAGAGGCACTTGTTGCCACAGCAGACAGACCTCTTTCAAGTGACAGAGAAATGCTTGAAAAGAGATTTGAAGAAAGATATGACACATATCTAAAAACAGCGGACAGAGTAATTAAATGCTCAAACGATGCTGAGGAGAACGCAGAAAAGATAAGGGTGGATTTTGAAAGATGAAAATATCAGTTATTAACGGCCCTAACCTTAATATGCTTGGCATTAGGGAACCGGGAATTTACGGAAATCAAAACTATGACTCTTTATGCAAGATGATTAAAGATCATTGCGATGAAAAGGGAATTGAAGTCAGCTTTTTTCAGTCAAATCATGAGGGCGACTTAGTTGACGAAATTCAAAGAGCTTATGGGGTATGCGACGGCATAGTGATAAATCCGGGAGCATACACTCACACAAGTGTGGCTATCCTTGATGCGGTGAAATCGGTTGGAGTTCCCACGGTGGAAGTTCATATATCCGATGTGTCAAAAAGAGAGGATTTTCGTCAAGTCAGTTATATTCGTCAGGCCTGTGTTAAGACAATTACAGGTCAGGGATTTGACGGTTACATACAGGGCATAGATTTTCTTGCAGAGGGTAAATAATGATAGCGACAATAGAAAAAAGCAGAGCCGTTGGAAAAGTGGTTGCGCCTCCATCGAAAAGCATGGGACACAGAAATCTGATTTGTGCCGCATTTTCACAGAAAAGCAGAGTAAGAGGGGTTGATTTTTCTCAAGATATAAAAGCAACTCTTACTTGCCTTGAGGCCTTGGGCGCTAATGTGGAAATAGACGGTGACACAGTAACTCTCGGTGGATTGGGAATAAATCCCATTAAAGAAAAGAGTTTATACTGTAACGAAAGCGGAAGCACCTTAAGATTTATGATACCCATTTGTCTTTTGAAAGATGATCCTCTGACACTTACAGGGTCACAAAGACTTTTTGAACGACCGAACAAGATATATGAGGATATATGCAAAAATCAGAACTTAATGTTTGAACAGGACGGCAATTCCATTAAGGTGGAAGGGAAACTGAAAAGCGGAGATTTTGTAATACCGGGAAATATCTCAAGTCAGTTTATTACCGGTTTAATGTTTGTCTTGCCCTTGCTTGACGGAGACAGCACAATAACTCTCACAGGAAAAACCGAAAGCCGTTCATATATTTCCTTAACTATTAAGGCTCTTTCCGATTTTGGGATAGAAGTCAAGCAGACAAAGGAAGACACCTATTATATTAAAGGCGGTCAGAGATATCTCAATCGAGATGTTAAGGTGGAGGGAGATTACTCAAACTCAGCCTTTTTCAGTGCTTTTAATTATATTGGCGGTGAAGTTGAAATTGAAGGCCTTGACGAAACAAGCCTGCAAGGGGATAAGGTTTATGAAAAATATTTCCCCTTATTGGCAAAAGAGAAGGCAAGGCTGGATATAAGCGATTGTCCGGATTTAGCCCCCATTCTTTTTGCTTTATCAGCAGCGAAACACGGTGGGATATTTGATGGAACAAAGCGACTTAAGATAAAAGAAAGTGACAGAGCCGAGGCAATGAAAGAGGAACTTTCAAAATTCGGCATAAATGTTAAGGTGGAGGAGAACAGGGTTGAAGTTGAAAAAGGGGAATTGATTACCCCGAAAGTTCTTCTTCACGGTCACAACGATCACAGAATAGTTATGGCTCTTTCCGTTCTCTGCTCCTTGACAGGGGGAAGCATTGACGATGCAGAAAGTGTAAGAAAGAGTTTTCCCGACTTTTTTGAAAGACTTTCACAGACAGGAATTAAATCGGAAGTTAAGTGAAAGTGTGAGAAAAAACTAAAACTGAATATGGTGAAATAAATGAAATTGGATAAATCAAAAAGCATTCTGATTGTGGGCCTTGGACTTATAGGCGGCAGTTATGCGATGAAACTTAAAAAAGAAGGCTTTACGGTAAAAGCCATAACAAGAAGTCAATCTTCCATTGATTATGCATTGGAAAACGGTTTAATTGATGAGGGCACGACAGAAGTTGATGCAAGGCTTATCGGTGAAGCGGATCTAATTGTTTTTGCCCTTTATCCCCATATTTTTATAAAATGGATAAAGGAAAATCAGCACTTGTTTAAAAGCAGCGCAGTGATAACCGATGTTACGGGTGTCAAGTGCAGCATCGTTTATGAAATTCAGTCAATTCTTCGTGATGATGTGGAGTTTATTGCGGCTCACCCGATGGCAGGCCGAGAGGTATACGGTGTGGAAAACAGTGATGACAGCATATTTTTAGGTGCAAACTATATTGTTGTTCCGACAGAGAAGAACACACCGGAGGCAATCGAACTTTGTTCATCCTTGGGAGAAATATTGGAGTTTAAGACGGTGACCGTGTTAAGTCCCGAAAAGCATGATGAGATGATAGCTTTTCTGTCACAGCTTACCCATTGCATTGCCGTTTCTTTAATGTGCGCCAACGATACCCCCGGATTGGAACATTATACGGGAGACTCTTTCCGTGATCTGACACGAATTGCCAGAATAAACGATGATATGTGGAGCGAACTTTTTCTTAGCAACCGAGAGGCATTGTTAAAAGAAATGGAGAGCTTTATGACCTCTTTCAAAGAAATGTATGATTGCATTAAAAACAACGAAAGAGATCGTATGAGAGAAATGATGCGTTGCTCAACCGAAAGGCGCAAACGCTTTGATAAAATAATTTAACAGCAGGTGAAAAGACATGAATATGGAATTTATCAGAAAACTTCCTATTCCTCAGGAAGTTAAAAAAATGTACCCCATCACAAAGGAGATGGAGTCAATCAAGAAGTCAAGAGACGAAGAAATTAAAAAAGTGTTTTTAGGTGAGAGTGACAAGTTTATTCTTGTAATAGGCCCATGTTCAGCCGACAGCAGAGAACCGGTTCTTGAATATATAGGCAGACTCAGCAAGGTAGCAGAACAGGTTAAGGACAAACTCATTATCATACCGAGAATATACACAGGCAAACCGAGAACCACCGGTGACGGATATAAGGGTATGCTCCATCAGCCGAATCCAAATGAAAAGCCTGATATGTTTAAGGGAATTGTTGCCATAAGAGAACTTCACATGAGCGCTCTTCGCGATTACGGATTATCAAGTGCAGATGAAATGCTTTATCCGGAAAACCACCGTTATCTTTCCGACTTGCTGTCTTATGTTGCAGTTGGCGCCCGTTCTGCCGAAGATCAGCACCACAGACTCACAGCCAGCGGTTTGGATATACCTGTCGGCATGAAGAACACCACAAGCGGTGACCTTTCAATTATGATGAATTCAATAACAGCAGCTCGCCACCCTCACACATTTATTTTCAGAGGTTGGGAAGTTTCAAGTAAGGGCAACCCTTACGCTCACGCAGTTCTCAGAGGTTATGCTGACTTCACAGGCAAGAGCAACGCAAACTATCATTATGAAGATCTTGTGGAAGTTAATGAGTTATTCAATAAGTCCGGTTTACCTCACCCGGCTGCAATAATCGACACTAACCATGCCAACTCAGGCAAGAAGTATCTTGAACAGGTGAGAATTGCAAAGGATATTGTTTATTCCTGCAACCATAATCCTGATGTTCGCAGTCTTGTTAAAGGACTCATGATTGAAAGCTATCTTGTTGATGGTGCACAGAAAATCGGAGACAATGTTTTCGGTCAGTCAATTACAGATCCTTGCTTAGGTTGGGAAAAGACAGAAAATCTGATTTATACTATTGCTGATACGCTGAAGTGAAGATGAGCGCCCGCGGTCGTGGGCGCGTAATCCCTTAGCGATTGGGACAATCGCCAAGCCCGGCGGTATAGTCGGGCGGTCAGCCGAAGGCTGACAGGTTCAGAAAAAATTAAAGGGTTTCTTTGGATTTGTTCAATCCTGAAAGAAACCCTTTGTTTTATATTCTGACTTTGAAAATAATATGTTTATTTTCAATTTGTGCAGTTACACTTCCGTTATAAAGCTCTGCAATGGTTCGTGCTGCTGAAAGACCTATTCCGTAACCTCCACCGGATTGAGTTCGTGATTTGTCGGAACGGTAAAATCTGTCGAAAAATTTTTCCGTGTCCGTATCGAAACCGTCATAAGTGTTGGAAACAGTCAGTTCAAATCCTGATTTGTATTTTGAAAGAGCAACATAAATTTCTCCTTCATTTTTCGTATATTTTACCGCATTGTCAAGAAGAATTGACGCAATTCTTGAAATATATTCCGTGTTTGCGGTAATGTGAATTTCATCGAAAATATCTTGGAATAAGGTTATATCCTTAAGTTTTGCAGGCTCTTTGAACATTTCCACATTCTTTCTTACACATTCCGATACATTAACATCTTCTTCCGGAATGTTTTCCTTGCCTTCATCAGCTTTTGCAAGAGTGAGCATGTTTTTTGTTAGAGAGTCAAGGCGGTTGACCTGAGATTTAATGTTGTTGCTCCATTTGCTTTCACCGGTGTGAAGTTCCATTGCCTCAGTGTTTGCCATAATAATTGCAAGGGGAGTTTTGATTTCGTGACCTGCATCGGTAACAAACCGTTTCTGTTTTTCCATGTTTTCCGCAATAGGAAGTATGGCCTTTTTTGAAAGGACAATAACAAGAAGAAGCATGAGAAACCAACATATAACGCCGATAATGACAGAAAGGAAAAGAATAACCAGAATACCTGTTTTTTGGGTATAAATATCAAGGAATATATAAGCTTTAAAGTATCCGTTGATGTTTTGAACCGAGGTATATCTGTAATTGCCCACAATACCGCTTTCTTTGTTTTCGGCAATTTTTGCAGCGATTTTCTCCGCCTCACGCTTGCTTAAATTCCGAATGTTACTTACATCTGTCGCAAGTATGTTTCCCGCATTATCTGTGTAAATGGTGAAATAGGCAGCGGAACGAGTTGCGTTGTCCGAAAAAGAGAATAAGTTTCCCCAATAAGGAGAGCCGGTAATCATCGAAATTATGGAATCCGTCTCCTCTTGGACAACAGCCTTTAACAGTTCTTCACTCTGTTGAATGTTAGTTTGAATATTGAATACATTTATCCCACCTAAAAGAACCGCAAGCAACACGCTTATGGCTATCATAGCGGTGAAGATGAATTTTTTCTGAAGAGTTTTGATCATTTTAAATTTCCTCTAAAGTATATCCTATGTTTCTTTTGGCTTTGATTTCCACATTTGAGTTAAGAGCCGATAATTTCTTTCTTAAATATGATATATATACCCAAACGATGCCGATTTCCGCATCTGTGTCATAACCCCAAACTTTTATCAATATATCTTCCGTGGAAAGATAAGTGCCTTTATTTAGCATAAGCAGTTCCATCATCTGAAATTCAAGTTTAGGCAAAACAAAAGATTTACCGTTCCCCGAAAGTTCATAGTTTTGGCGGTTCAAGGATATATTGCCGATGGAGATAATATCCGGAGTATATTCTTCTTTCCGTCTGAGCATTGCCCGAACTCTCGCCAAAAATTCGCCCATGGCAAAAGGCTTTGGCAGATAGTCATCAGCACCGCTGTCAAGGCCATTTATTCTGTCTTCTATTTCACTTTTTGCTGTCAGCAAAAGCACGGGGGTTCTGCAACCTTTTTGTCTGAGTCTGCGCAAAACTTCAAGGCCGTCAACTTTCGGCATCATAATATCAAGGATAATACCGTCATAGTTTTCAACCTCGGCGTAATTGAGAGCTTCTTGACCGTCATAAACTGCATCAACTGTATAGTTATGATATGTTAGAATATCCACCACCGCTTCGGACATACTGATTTCATCTTCTGCATATAAAAGTTTCATATTCCGATCACCTCATCAGCCTATTATATTGCATATAGTTTAATACAAACTTAGAATTCCAACTAAGTTAAGGCAAATTATTTCTTGCTGTTTTATTCTCTTCCGGAATTTAGTTTTTTCGTCAGCCTCCGGCTGACCGCCCGACTATACCGCCGGGCGCTGTGGGCGTCCCGCCCACTTAGAATTACGCGCCCACGACCGCGGGCGCTCCTAAAACCGTAGGGGCTGAAACTCAGCCCCTACATAAATTTAATCAATGAAATTTTTTGAAGAAAAAGTAACTCAGCTTTTCAAATTGCTGGCAGAAAAATGCAGAGATAATATTCTGTGTGGAATATTCGCCGTCATTTACAAATCCCAATTCTTTTCCGAAAACTGTGTTCACTGCAATGGTGCAAGTGTACTTGTGCTTATATCCGGAGCGAACAACAGCAGTATAAACCTTTTCGTCCTTGTCATAACTTAATTTTGTGACAATGGACTTTTCTGCCATTTCGCTTGAAAGACCGTCAATAATAAACTTGGATTTTGCTGCCGATAATGCTGCACTTGCCGCATCTGTGTGATCAAAGCCTGAGGTTGTTTCTTTTTCCTCTGATTTGGTTGTGTCGGAAACTTTTGTGTCCTCTTTGGCTTTGTCTGTCTGCTTTTCCGCAAAAACAGGAATCATAAAGCTGAAAAGCATAATAAAAGTAAGTATAAAAGATGTAATTTTTTTGATCATTAGTGTTTCTCCTTCTTGTGTAAGTAAGGCAAGTTTGACAGTGCCTCTTTTTCAAGTCTATTATAACATTTTTTGCGGCATTTTCAACCCTTTTGTTTTATTCTAAAAAATTCTGTTTTCCCCCTTTTCAACAATCTGCCTTTGTGATATAATTATTTGGATAAGAAAGAATTATGATACTCCTTGTGCAGTGTCGATTAAAATTGAGGAAAGGCGGTAGGTTGGTTTCGCCGACTCTGCCGAAATTATAGAGAAATGGGAAAAATTATTTCAATCGTCAATCAGAAAGGCGGCGTAGGTAAAACAACTACGGCGGTTAACCTTGTGGCATGTATCGGTGCTCTGGGTTTCAAAACTCTGATTGTGGATATTGACCCTCAGGGAAACGCAACAAGCGGATTGGGTCTTAATAAAAGAGAAGTTAAACAGTCAAGTTATGATGTTATAATAAACGGTGCAAAAGCAAAGGATATAATTGTTTCCACTGAATGCAAGAATGTTGATGTCCTTCCTGCAAATATGAATCTTGCAGGTGCGGAATTGGAACTTGTTGACGGAGAAAGAAGAGAGTCTCGACTTAAAAATGCCCTCAGTGTGGTTAAGGGAGATTATGATTTCATTTTCTTCGATTGTCCTCCTGCTTTGGGGCTTATTACTCTTAATGCCCTTTGTGCATCTGATACTGTCTTAGTGCCTATTCAGTGTGAATATTATGCCCTTGAAGGTCTTTCACAGCTTATGAGTACTGTAAGACAGGTGAAAAGATTATATAATCCTCTCATTGAGATGGAGGGAGTTTTGCTTACTATGTATGACGGCAGACTTAATCTTACACAGCAGGTTGTGACTGAGGTTAAGCGATTTTTCCCTCAAAAGGTTTATTCCACTGTAATTCCGAGAAATGTCAGACTTTCGGAAGCTCCCTCATTTGGTCAGCCTGTCTATTATTATGACAGAGCATCAAGAGGAAGTGACGCATACATGGAATTGGCACTTGAATTTTTAAGAATGAATAATAAGAAATAAGGAGGCAGAAAAATGGCACCTAAAAAAGGCGGTTTAGGCAGAGGTCTTGACGCTTTATTTGTTGATAATTCTATTGAAGAAATCAGTACGGCGAATACAGTAAAACTGAGAATTAACGAAATTGAGCCTAACAGAGATCAGCCGAGAAAAACCTTTGATGAAGAGGCTCTTTCCGAACTTGCAGACTCTATTGCACAGCACGGTGTTATTCAGCCTCTCTTGGTTCGTCCCGTTTCTGACGGATATCAGCTTGTGGCTGGTGAAAGAAGATGGAGGGCCGCAAGACTTGCAGGTTTAAGTGAAGTTCCCGTTGTGGTTAAAGAACTTTCCGACAGCGAAACCATGGAGATCGCTCTCATCGAAAACTTGCAAAGAGAAGACTTGAACCCCATTGAAGAAGCAGAGGGATTACAGCTTTTGATTGATACTTACGGTTTGACACAAGATGAATGTGCCAAGCGAGTTGGAAAGTCCAGACCGGCGATCACAAACTCACTGAGACTTCTCAATCTCCCGAAAGAGTTAAGCGAACTTGTTAAAAACTCTCTTCTTTCAACAGGTCACGCAAGAGCATTGTTACCTATAGGAGACAAGGAAAAAATGGTTTCTCTTGCCGATGAGATCATCAAAAAAGGTCTTTCAGTCCGTGAGACCGAAAGAATGGTAAAGATGATGCTTAAAAACATGGAGGCAAAGGCTGAAAAGCGAGTTAAAAAGCGTGACACTTATTATGACGAAGTGGAATTGGCTTTAGGTGAAACCATGGGCAGAACGGTTAAAGTTTTTGTAGGCAAAGGGAATAAAGGAACTTTGGAAATTGAGTTCTTCGGAAAAGAAGATCTTGCAAAAATAGCTAAAGCCCTTGAAGAATGATGAAATATAATGCAGAAAGGTTGATATATAATGTTAGACATTAAGTTAATCAGAGAAAATCCGGACAAAGTTAAAGCAGCCATGAAAACAAGAAACAAGGACATGGACGCCCTTGTTGATGAAATTCTCACAATAGACGCTCAGCGCCGTGAGCTTATCGTTAAAACAGATGAGCTTAAGGCACAGCAGAATGCCGCAAGCAAGCAGATCCCTCAGATTAAAAAAGAGGGTGGAGACATCAGCGAGATTATGCAGCAGATGAATGCCATAAAGGAAGCAATCAAGAAGGATGATGCTATTCTTTCCGAGCTTGAGGCAAAGCAGAAGAAGATAATTTATGAATTCCCGAATGTTCCCAATGAAAAGACACCTATCGGAAAAGATGACAGCGAAAATGTTGAAATTCGCCGTTGGGGAGAGCCGAGAAAGTTTGACTTTGAGGCAAAGGCACATTGGGATATCGGTTCAGACCTTAATATACTTGATCCTGAAACAGCAGCCAAAGTAACAGGGGCAAGATTTCATTTTTACAGAGGTTTGGGAGCAAGACTTGAAAGATCCATTATCAACTTCTTCCTTAACACTCACACAGAACACGGTTACACTGAAATCCTTCCGCCTTACATGGTTAACAGAGCATCAATGACAGGTACAGGTCAGCTTCCGAAGTTTGAAGAAGATGCCTTCAAGATTACAAATGATGACTACTTCCTTATTCCCACAGCTGAAGTTCCTGTAACAAATATGCACAGAGATGAAATTCTTGACGGAGCAAAACTTCCAATCAGTTATTGCGCTTATTCTGCTTGTTTCAGAGCAGAGGCAGGCTCAGCAGGCAGAGATACCAGAGGTCTTATCCGTCAGCATCAGTTCAATAAGGTTGAACTTGTTAAGTTTGCAAAACCGGAAGAGTCTTATGCGGAACTTGAGAAGTTGACAAACGATGCAGAAAGAGTCCTTCAGCTTTTAGGCTTGCCGTATAGAGTTGTTGCTCTTTCAACAGGAGATATCGGATTCTCATCAGCTATGACTTACGATATCGAAGTATGGATGCCGTCATATAACAGATATGTTGAAATTTCATCATGTTCTA
Source organism: uncultured Faecalibacterium sp. (assembly GCA_964411915.1). Classification (GTDB taxonomy): domain Bacteria; phylum Bacillota; class Clostridia; order Oscillospirales; family Acutalibacteraceae; genus UBA6857. Next base: position 18,125 of record CAYPMB010000021.1, on the reverse strand, counting down.
ACTTTGAAGACTTCCAGGCACGCAGAGCCTCGATCAGATATAAAGAGGGCAAAAATAAGGCACAGCTTGTGCATACTCTTAACGGCTCAGGTGTTGCAGTCGGCAGAACTGTTGCGGCAATTCTTGAAAACTATCAGAATGCAGACGGCTCAGTAACAGTTCCGGAAGTTCTCAGAGCATACATGGGCACAGACATTATTAAGTAATATCGGGTTTGAGGAAAAAGGCATGATTTATGCAATAATCGCTGCCGGCGGTCAGGGTATGCGTTTCGGTGGAAAACTGCCAAAGCAGTTTACTTCTGTTGAGGGAGAACCTATAATCCGCAAAACTGTCGGCAAGTTTGAGGAAACCCATGAGATAGACAAGATAATTGTTGCCTGTCCAAAGGAATATATAGATATGACAAGGGAAATTCTCAAAGATGCCAAAAAGACAGTGGTAACTTCAGGTGGTTCAACGAGAAACGATACCATAATGAAAGCCATTGATTTTATTGAAGAAACTTATGGCATTGATGAAGAAACCATAGTTGTGACTCATGACGGAGTCAGACCCTTTGTCACAAGTGAACTTATAAATGAGAGCATTGTTGCTGCAAAGGAAAACGGTGCAAGTGTGGCGGCAGTGGAGGCGGTTGACACCATGATAATTTCTCTTGACGGAAAGACGGTCAGCGAAGTTCCCGACAGAAGTAAAATTTATCATGTTCAGACACCGCAAACATTTCATGCATTAAAACTGAGAAGATTATATAACAGTCTTACAGAGGAAGAAAAAGAGAGCCTTACGGATTGCAGTAAAATATTTCTTTACAAAGACGAAAAAGTGGCAATAGTAAAAGGTGACAGAAGGAACATAAAAATCACCTATCAGAGTGACATATAAGAAAAAAGGAGCTGTAAAAAACGGTAAGTTTCTTACAGCTCCTTTTCGGAATTATGGGGGAGTCTCGAAGTCAGCCTTTGGCTGACCGCCCGACTATACCGCCGGGCGCTCTTACGGCGCCATCGTCCTTGCCAAACCGGCTATTACTGCAATCAGATCTTCTGCATCGGGTGCTGAGCCGTCAGGGGATATGCTATCCCAAAACTTGCGAGCATCAGGGTCGCAGTTTTCCATTGCTACCGATATGGTGTCTTGGATTTCTTTTCTTACTTCGTCTGCCGTTACTCCGTTTTCAAGAGCAACTAATTCGATTACATTCTTCATTTTATATATTTCCTTTCTTTGCTGATTTCTCAGCATATTATTATCTTCTTAATTCTTTATCTTCATCCTTTTTCAACCATGTTATACCATAACTCATTTGTCGATTTTTGCTAAAGTGTGTCACGAGAACAAAAAAATAAATATTTTTTTGAAAAATCCCATTTTAAAATGTAAAACAAGAGAAAAATGGAAAGTCATCAATCGATAAAAGCTGAATAATATTGCCTAAGGTGAAAAGAGTGTGGTATAATAAATTCGTTAAGGTATAGTGGCTTAGCAGCCAATTCACGGTATTCGCCGGAATTTATGGTATAATACCGATAATTATCCGAAACAAATTGAGTTCGGATTTAAGATACAAATACAGAAAAAGTCGGAAAGGAAATGTTTTTATGACATACAAAGATAAATATACCCAATGGCTCACCTTTGACGAAGAAACAAGAAAGGAACTTGAATCGGTCACAGACGAAAAAGAAATTGAAGACAGATTTTATAAGGATCTTGCTTTTGGTACAGGTGGACTCAGAGGTATAATGGGAGCAGGTTCAAACAGAATGAATAAATATACTGTTGGTAAGGCAACTTATGGTCTTGCACAGTATTTAAAAAGCAAAAATTCAGGTGAAATCAAGGTTGCACTTGCTTATGATTCGAGAAACAATTCAGCATATTTTGCCAAGGTTGCAGCAGGAATTTTTGCCTCTTGCGGATTTAAGGTCTATCTTTATAAAATGATAGTTCCCGTTCCCGTTTTGTCTTTCACCACTGCATATAAGAATTGCACAGCAGGTGTTATGATAACCGCATCTCACAATCCAAAGGAATATAACGGATATAAAGTTTATGACAGCAAGGGTTGTCAGTTCTGCACGGAAGACGCAAAAAATGCCATCGAGTTCATTAATAAAATAACCGATTATTCATCAATTCCTTTCTGTGATGAAAGCGAAAATATTATCCACATCGGTGAGGAAGTTTTGGATAAATTCCTTGAAGAAGTTAAAAAGCAGTCGGTTTATGAAGAAAAGTCTGATTTGAAAGTTGTTTATACGCCTCTTCACGGAACGGGTAATATACCTGTTCGCAGAATGATCTCCGATTTTGATGTGACCGTTGTTAAAGAGCAGGAACTTCCGGACGGCAATTTCTCCACAGTAAGAAGTCCGAACCCGGAGGAAAAAGACGCTCTTAACATTGCCATTGAAAAGGCGGAAGAAATCGGCGGAGATTTGGTTTTAGGTACAGATCCGGATTGTGACAGAGTTGGTATTGCGGTTAAAGATAAAGACCGATATGTACTTCTGACAGGTAATCAGACAGGCGCTCTTTTGGTAAAGTTTATTCTTACAATGAAAAAAGCAAGCCTTACTGAAAAGTCAACTCTTGTTAAAACCATAGTTACATCGGAGCTTGGCGCAAATATTGGAAGAAGTTTCGGCTTGCAGATTGAAGAAACCTTGACCGGATTTAAGTATATCGGTGATAAAATAAATAAGTATGAGCAGTCCGGTGACAATGATTTTGTTATGGGATATGAAGAATCTTACGGTTATCTTGTGGGAACTCATGCCAGAGATAAAGACGGAGTGGTTTCATCAATGCTTATTTGCCAAATGGCAGCATGGTATAAAAATCAGGGCAAGACTTTAATTGACGGCCTTAACGATATATATGAGGAATACGGATATTATCTTGACAGCCTTGACAGTTTTGTTTTAAAGGGCAAGGACGGAGCTGAAAAGATCGGTGAACTTATGGCATATTTCAGAGAGAAAGACAAGAACCTTTTTGCGGGAATTAAGGAAGTAACGGATTTCAGCAAGGGCATAAGAGATCTTCCGAAAGAAAATGTGCTTAAGTTTATTTGGGAGGACGGCTCTTGGATGGCTGTCAGACCTTCGGGAACAGAGCCGAAAATCAAAGTGTATTATTCAATTCAGGATAAATCACGAGAAAAAGCTCAAGAAAGATTTGATGAAATCAGCTCAGTGATGCGAGCTGTAATTAACAAGGAATGAGGAAAGTTTATGCAGATAGAAAAATATGTAACACAAGTCCTTCAACCTAAATTACAAGGTGACGGAGGCTGGGTGGAGTTCGTTTCCGCTGAAAACGGAGAACTTACACTTATCTTCAGAGGCGAATGTTCAAAGTGCCTTATTCTCCACCGTTGTGTTGATTGGATAGAACAGCAGATAAGAACAGACCTTCACAAAACCGTAAAGGTCAATGCAATTCGTAAAAAGCCTTATTTTCAGGATGTTTAAGGAGGTATCTCAAAGTGGCACATATTAAAGTTGTGAGACGCTCAATGCGTCCTGAAGAATGGACAGATCTTCGTTTTGGCTGGCTTAAAAGATATATATATAAGGAAAAGTGGGAGATCCCCGGCCTTATGATAAGAGATGCAAGACAGACAAAGGAAATGGAGTTTGAATATTATTCCGAAGATTACAGACCCCTTAATAAGGGAGATATGTATTTCACTCCCGATGGAACGGCTTTCATAAAAGCCGATGTGAATATTCCCAAGCACTTACAGGGTCAGCAGTTATGGTTTTCACTTAAAACCGCTGCTGAAATTTGCCTTAAGGTTAACGGTAAGTACATAGGCGGTGTTGATCCGAACAGAGAGCGTATGCTCCTCAGTCCGTATATAAATGACAAAGAGACTCTTCACTTTGACATGATGGGTTATAACCGTTCAAAACCCGATGATGAGAGAAATCCGGAATCGCTTTCTGTCAGAGGCTGCCGTCAGATCTTTGAAGGCGCATATATTTGCGTTGTCAATCAAGAGGTTCAAGATTTGGTTTGGGATTTTGAAGTTCTCCTTGATATTGCGAAAAGCGAACTTTTCAACGAGGATTACAGAGCATTTCTTAACCGTGAACTGAACAATGCCATGAATTTTATCGACTTTGATTCCGATGAGTTAACAGGTGTTGACGAGGCGAAGAAATATGTTGATGAAGTTATTTATGCCAATGATAACTATAAGGGCAACGGTGATGTGGCTCTCATTGCTCACTCCCATCTTGATGTGGCATATTATTGGAGAAGGATACATGCAGTTCAGAAAAATCTGAGAACTGTTCTTATTCAGCTCAGACTTATGGACAAATATCCGGATTTCAAATATACCCATACACAGCCTTATGTTTATGAAACTTTGGAAAAGTATTATCCGGAAGTTTTTGAAGAACTTAAGGAAAAAGTGGCAAACGGTCAATTTGAGCCTGTGGGCGCAATGTATGTTGAGCCGGATTGCAATGTTCCCTCAGCAGAATCTCTTATTCGCCAATGCCTTTATGGTCAGTTGACTTACAGAAAAATGTTCGGAAAGACAGTTAATAATGCATGGCTCCCCGATGTTTTCGGCAATTCTTGGATTCTTCCTCAAATACTTAAAAAAAGCGGTGTTGACTATTTTGTTTCAAACAAAATGTCCACCTGGAATGATACTAACCGTTTCCCTCATAATAACTTTATATGGAAAGGTATTGACGGCTCACAGGTTCTTGCCTGCGTGCCTCCGACTCATTTCATCACTTGGAATATGCCCTCACAGATTCAGGAAAACTGGGAAGCATATATTGACAAGGACACAGGCGGTCAAACCATGAATATGTTTGGTTACGGTGACGGCGGTTCAGGTTGCACAGAAGAAATGATCGAACTTATGCACAGATTTGATAAGCTCTCCATTATGCCCAAGTGTGAGCATGTGGGCGGTGCAGAGTTCCTTGAAAGAAATCTTAAGGATAACGAAAATCTGGAAACATGGGACGGTGAGCTCTATCTTGAGATGCACAGAGGCACTTTCACAACTAAGAGTGATCTTAAGAGAACAAACAGACGACTTGAATATAAATTCAGAACAGCTGAAATGCTTTCTCTTTTAAGAAAAGACGAAAACAGAGAAGAAATCACCGCCCTTTATAAGAAGTTTCTTGTCAATCAGTTCCACGATATTCTCCCCGGTTCACATATCCATCCGGTTTATGAGGACGCCATGAAAGATTATGAAGAAATCGAAAAAGAACTTGACAGAATAATCGGCACAGGTTCAAAGTATTTCAACACCCTTAATATAAAGCGTGACGCCTTGACTTTCGTTCCAAATAAGAAAGGCACTTCAACCCGATACGGTGAGAAAGGAAACTGGATTATACCGAATATTGAGCCGTTGTCGTCCGCAGTTTTAAGAAGTAATAAGTGTGAGGATAACTGGATAAGTTTTGACGGCAAGACAGCTGAAACACCTTATTATGTTTTGACTTTTGCTCCCGACGGTTCATTTGAAAAGTTATGGGATAAACAGCTTGAAAGAGAATGGACAAATGGTGAATTTAATAAACTGAAAATCTATGAAGACCGACCGGGCAACTATGATGCATGGGATATACTTCCAAATTACCGTGATAAGGAGATTATTCCGGAAACAGCATCACCTATTCAGTTGGTTGAGCAAGACGGAGAATGTGCATCATTTAAGGCAGTGCTTAAAACCGAAAAGTCATCATGGGAAATTATTGTCAGACTTTTCAGACGAAGCAAAGGCATTGAAGTTGAAAGTGTTGTTGATTGGAATGAGAAACATAAGCTTGCAAAAATGGAATTTGACTGCAATGTGTTGACACGAAAAGCAATTTGTGACACTTCGGCGGGATATATTGAAAGAGAAACTCACCGCAACACCACATGGCAACAGGCAAGATTTGAAACCTGTCATCACAAGTGGTGCGATCTTGCAGAGGCAGGTGGCGGTATCGCTCTTATCAATGACGGCAAATACGGTGTGGGTTTCAAAGAAAATTCCATGTCACTGTCCCTGCTTAGAGCTACTATTCGTCCCGATGTGGTTTCAGATATGGGCAAACATAATTTCTGTTATATGATAGTGCCGCATGAGTCCGATCCTGTGACAGCCGGCATTAACAATATGGCTCATCAATATAATGTTCCGTTGGTGAAAGCTGATGTTCAGTGGGATATGCCTATATTTGCTCCCTTATATCTTCAATCGGCAAAGCAGTCTGAGGAAGGTTCAATGACTGTTATCAGATTGAGCGAACAAGACGGCAAGCGAGGCAGAATAAAGCTCCAAAGAAAAGTGAAACTTTTGAATATGCTTGAAGATGTTATCGGTGAAACCGATGTGATAGAATATAAGCCATTTGAAATTATAACTATCGGATTATAAAAAATACAGAGTTTAGCATTTTTGCTTACCGCCTTAAGTGGGCGTATGCAGTGCTAAACTCTGTTTCTTTTTTATAAAATTCTTATATAAAATTAGTCCAAATACGCTTTTCTGTTTCCGGAAGACCGTATTTTTCTTTTCCCAAAGCGATACTGCGCATGAGGAAAACCATGTTTCGTGCAAGGACACGCATTGTCTGTTTTCCCTCTTCATCAAGTTCTGCATCACCGGGATTAAGACCGTGAATACTGTTCCAATATTGGCTTGATGCAATAGGCATATTGGAAATGGTGAAGTATTTATTCAGTTCATCAAAAGTTGAAGAACAGCCTTGTCTTCTTGCACAAACAACGCTTGCGCCGACTTTCATAGTTTTGTCAAAATCGGTGCTGTAAAAAAGTCTGTCAAGAAAAGCAATAAGTGTGGCATTGGCAGAAGCATAATAAACAGGACTTGCCACAACCAAACCGTCAGCCTCTTTAAACTTAGGTGCAATCTCGTTGACTGAATCATCAAATACGCATTTTCCTGTTTCAGCACATTTCTTGCAAGCAATACAGCCTCTTATGTTTTTGTTGCCGATTTGTATGTTGTCAACTTCCACACCCAAGGAAGTGAAAACTTTTTCCATCTCTTTGACAGCTAAAGATGTGTTTCCGTTCTTTTTCGGACTTCCGTTAATAATCAAAACTTTCATAATTGTACCTCCAATGAAATTATATGCAGTATTAACCTTTATTATGGTTTTTAAAATAATCTTTGAGAACTTCCAAAGCCTCTTTGCGCAAAACGTCAGAAGTGACTTCTATATTTGCATGGGATTCACTGAACACAATTTTACTGCATTCGGATCCGGTGACACCTAAAATTTCACTAAGATCTATGTCACTTGCGCCATAAACAAGTCGTCCCAATTTGACCCACACCATAGCACCGCAACACATAAAGCAAGGTTCACAGCTGGAATATAGGGTATATTCGGACAGATCTGTTATGCCTGTTTCTTCGCAAAAGTTTCTTATAAGACCTGCCTCTGCATGAAAAGTCGGATCATGTTTTGTATAAATTTGGTTTTCGTTTGTGAAAACAACTTTTCCGTTTTTCACAAGAACAGCACCAAAAGGTTCGTTGCCGTGTTCTGTTGCTTGGCGAGACAGGGCAATGGCCTCTCTCATAAATTGCTCATCTATATTCATCTTGCACCTCCAATGATTAAGCAATGAAGACAAATCCGAAATCGATTTGTTTTGAAGAAACAGCGCATCTGCTGCGTTAAAATGCTCACAAACCCATCAGGATTTGTTCCGTTTTTGCCTTGCATTTGCATCCGTTTATTTTAAAACAAATTCTTCGACCTAAAGCGGATGGAGTTTTGTATGAGTTGCGGTGCAAAGACAAGAGTAAGGCTGACGCCTTGCGATTGGATTTAATCCGCAAATCACCGAAAATACGCCGTTTTAGGCGGCTTCGGATTTGACTTCAATGCTTAAGCCCATTGTAACATAAATTTTAGAAAATTTAAACCCCAGCTTATTGGCGGAATGTGAAGATATATGTTATAATTTGTTCGAGGTGATAAAAATGAAGGAAATTGATCTTGCAGGGTCATGGAAAATGGAAATTTTGAATACTAAAGAAGAATATCCGGCAACTTTACCCGGAAGCGATATAGGTAACCTTGTGAAGTTGGGAGCTGTGGAAAATCCTCTTTTTTTAGGCGATGATAAGACAGGAGAAAAATTAGGGGAAAGGGAAATCGACTTTGAGAGAACCTTTGACCTTGATGAGTCCTGCCTTGAATATGAACATATAGAGCTGAAGTCCAAAAGTTTTGATACACTTTGCACTGTTTTCATAAATGGGAAAGAGGTAGGCAAAACGGAGAACGCCCATCTTTGTGTTGCAATCGACATAAAGAATTATGTTAATATTGGCGAGAACAGCATAAGACTTCACTTTAATTCATCGGTGAACTATATTAAAGAAAGACAAAAAAATAAGCCTTTGCCGAAAAACGCAAACGGTACAGACGGAGCCGCATACATAAGAAAACCCTCATGCCATTTCGGCTGGGATTGGGGGCCTTGCGTTCCGTATTGCGGTGTTAATGAATATATAACGGTAAAATGCTTTAACCGTGAAATCAAGAATATTTCGATAAAGCAGGAAACAACGGAAGAAAAATCCGTTGTTAAAGTTAGCGGAGAGAATGTTGACAAAATTTATATGATAAGCCCTAACGGAGAAAAAATCACAGGGGAAAAGGGCGTTTTCACCATAGAAAATCCCTGTTTGTGGTATACGGCGGATATGTCCGGAGAAAAGGAACAGCCTCTTTATACAGTCCATTTTGAGAACGATGAAGAGACTCTTGAAAAGAAAATCGGTTTACGCAGTTTATATCTTGACACAAGTAAAGACGAATACGGCAAAACATTCAGATTTATACTTAACGGAAAAAGAGTTTTTGCAAAAGGCGCTAATCTTATTCCTTTTTCAGCAATTTATGAGGACAGTGATAACAGCACAGTAGATTATTATTTAGATCTTGCTCAGAAGTCTAATTTCAATATTCTTCGTGTATGGGGCGGTGGTTCTTATGCCAATGAATATTTTATGGAGCAGTGCGACAAAAGAGGAATTCTTGTTTGGCAGGATTATTGTTTCGCATGTTTGATGTATCCGTTTTATGAGGAAGATTTTCTGAACAATGTTATTCGTGAAGTCAAGGAAAACACAGCAAGATTAAGCACTCACCCCAGTCTTGCTCTTCTTTGCGGTAATAATGAAATAGAAGTCATGTTCAGTTATATGCCAAAAACCACAGAGCTTGTGAAATCATATATTGACTTCTTTTATACCCAAGTTCCGAAGGCAATCGAAAACATAACGCAAACAAGTTATATTCCATCATCTCCCTTAGGTGAAGAACCTTTCAAAAACTGCACCGGTGACAATACGGGAGACACCCACATGTGGAGCGTGTGGCACGGATTGAAAAAACTTGATTATTATCAGACACGCTATACTCGATTTTTAAGTGAGTTTGGTCTTGAGTCTCTGCCTTCAATGAAAGCCATAAGAACTTTTGCTGCTGAAGATAACCTTAGCATCACAAGTGAAAGTTTCAACCGCCATCAAAAATGCACAGGGGGAAACAGGAAGATGCTCTTTTATTTGAAAGAAATGTTCCATGACCCTAAGCATTTTGAAGATCTGCCATATCTTACCGGCATCATTCAAGCCGAGTGTGTTCGCAATGCTTGCATACACTTCCGACAAAATCCCGACAGATGCAACGGTGTTGTTTATTGGCAATATAACGATGTGTGGAATTGCCCAAGCTGGTCATCAGTTGACTTTGAGGGTGTTCCCAAAGCTTTGCAGTATAAAGCGAAGGAATTTTTTGAGCCGGTTACGGTCACTTGCAAGAACCGAAAAGGTCAGGCTGTTCTCTTTGCTCATAACGATACGCTGAAACCGGTAAGTTTCACTGTGTCGGTAAAGACTGATGACGGCAAAATAAATAAGACATATAATGTTAACTTAGCTTCCAACGAAACCCTTAAGTTAGATTCCTTGAAGGTGAGAAAAACTGCATTTATGACAATCGCATACCTTAACAAAATTAAGACGGAAGTTTTCTCAGCACCTAAAAATCTGAAACTGAAAAAAGCAAATATCACTTACAGTATTGAAGGAAATCGAGTCAAAATTAAGAGCGATGTTTTTGCTTTCGGTGTTTGCATTGAATCCGACACCTTGCCGGAGGACAATTATTTTAATATGTATGCCGGTGAGGAGAGAACTGTTGTTTTTGATAAAGCTCCACAGCAGATAAATATTAAATGCGCCAACAATATTGAATATGAAGTTAAGCCAATAAAGGAAAAATTGTGGAGATTTCTTTACAGACTTGAGCCTTTGAACATTGGAAATTATTTTTATTATACGTTTAATTGACAAAAATATTAACAAAATACACAAAAACTTAATTTTTGCTTGAATATTTTTACCTTGTATTATATAATATGATTAAAGATAAATAATTGGAGGTAAAAATTATGAAGAAAATAGTGTCAGTTATTTTAACAGTGGTTATGCTGTTAACAATGGTCGTGCCTGCTTTCGGTGCAAGCACAACCGGTGATTGCGTTAACATTTATCTTTTAGGGTACGGTTCTGCTATTTATAATGCAGAGGGTAAGGAAATTTATGATGTTGACTTGGATCTTGTGAACGGTCTTAAGGAAATACTCGATCAGTTGCTAATTGACCTTGCAAAAGGGAAGTTGACAGGTGATTATGATGCATACTGTGACAAGATATATAATCTTATTGCACCGGCTTACGCTGAGCTTAAACTTGACCCTAACGGAGAAGCCACAGACGGATCGGGCAGAGGCAAAAGCCCTCTTGAGATGACGAACCACAAAAATAACCTTTGGACAGGTGGTTATTATCGATTTGATTATGACTGGAGACTTTCGTCCGAATATAACGGAGCACTTCTTGAAGAATATATTGACATTATTCTTGCAAAAACAGGTGCAAGCAAAGTTAATCTTATCGGTCGTTGCTTAGGCGGCAATGTTATTTCAGCTTATCTTGAAAATGCCTCTGAGGAAAGTCTCTCAAAGGTTAATAAGACTGTTATGTATATTCCGTCAACAGAGGGCGTTGACTTTATCGGTGATCTTTTCACAGGTGAAATCGAGCTTGATGATGAAACTTTGGACAAATATGTGACTTACACTCTTCCTTATATAGATGCGATGTCAAGTGATGAGGGCTTAGAGTTTTCACAGACGTTGAAAGTATGCGTAAACTTTTTCAATCAGGTGAAAGTTCTGGGAATAGGCGTTGATGCAATTCAGGATATATATGAAGATGTGAAAGACAATATTATGCCGAGAATTCTTCGTGACACTTACGCATCTTTCCCGTCATTTTGGTCAATGGTGGAAGAGAGCCGTGTGGAAACAGCAATACAGTTTATTTATAACACACCTGAACTTCAGCAAGAATATGCAGGCTTAATTGCAAAGGCAAGATCATTCCGTGAGAATGTTCAGCTTAATGCAGACGAAACCATGACACAGCTTGTGGACAACGGCATGGATATGATGGTTATATCAAAGTATAACTTTGCAGGTGTTCCTCTTTCTCGAAGAGGTCTTGCCAATTCCGACAGCACTGCATCGACAAAATCAACTTCATTCGGAGCAACAACTGCAAATATAGGTGAAGTGCTTAGTGAAGAATATTTGAAAAATGTAACCAATGAAAACGCTAAATATATATCACCTGATAAAATTGTCGATTCATCAACTTGTCTTTTCCCTGAGAAAACATGGATCATCAAAAATCTTACTCATGCGATCTTCCCGGATTCAGTTGATATACTTATTGACACATTCCTTGTGACAGATGACATGAATATTGACACATACGAGGAATACCCACAGTATTTGGACTTTGACAAGGAGACCGATACACTTACTCCCGTTGAGGGCCCAGCAGAGGAACGCCCATCGGACACAGCAAATAAAATCAGCATTTTCGCAAACTTTCTTAAGTTGATTTTAGATTTAATAAAGAGACTGTTTTCAGGTGCATTAGTCGGCTGAGAATAGAAGAATAAAGATAAAAAGGCTGCAAAAAACGGTGAGTTTTTTGCAGCCTTTTGGGCGGAACGCCCACAGCGCCCGGCGGTATAGTCGGGCGGTCAGCCGGAGGCTTACTTTGGGAACCGGCGGTGGGCAGTGAACTGAAACCGGAAAACTCTGCTGTCGGTAAGTTTTGAGCGAAAGCTCCGCTTTCGTCCGCCCACTATATCGCGGGCGGTTGTCGGCGTTCCGCCGACTCCAAGCGCCGCCCCACGACCGCGGGGCGGCGCTAATATTGACACACCACCCATTTCAATGATATAATTTCACCAAATCCAATATATTACATCTTCTTCCCTTTTTTCGGCAAAAAGCCTTCGGATAATCGATGACTCGATCAAACAGTTAATGCTTGAAGTTGAAGAAGAAATATTGTGTCAGATACGAATGTATCAAACCTTTAGCGGTAAAAGATTATTCGCCTTGATCTGACAAGAAAATGGTGACAAGAAAATGATTAAATATAAGTGTTTAATTCTCGATCATGACGACACAACAGTGAAAAGCACACCGGAAATACATTATCCTCAGTGGCTTGAAACATTGGCGCTGATGAGACCGGGAACGAAAATGGATATGCCAACATTTATAAAATATAATTTTGAATTAGGATTTTATGAAATGTGCCGTTCGGTTATGCATTTTACTGATGAAGAAGTTGATCAACAGTATGAAATGTGGCGCGAATATACGGAAAACCATAATGCGAATTTTTATGAAGGAATGGCAGACATAATCAGGGATTTCAAAGCGCAAGGCGGTGTGGTGTGTGTATCTTCCCACTCTTGCAACAGAAATATAATTTCCGATTACAGAAAAGAGTTTTTGGATTTGTTGCCGGACAAAATATATGCCGTTGATTTAGGGAAAGACAAGATGAAACCGGATCCTTTTGCCCTTGTTGACATAATGGAAACTTATGGATTTAAACCGAATGAACTGCTTATGGTTGATGATCTGAGCGCAGGTTACGCCATGGCGAAAAAAGTTAATGTGCCATTTGCCTGTGCAGGTTGGTCACATTTTATTCCTGAAATTCAGGAATATATGAGTCGTGAGTGCGGAGAAATGTATCTTTCCAAAGTATCACAACTGAGAAAATTATTATTTGAGGGAGAATGAAAATGAAATACGAAAATATTAAATCAGCACTTGAAGTCTTTGATGATATTCAAGGAAGAATTAACGCATTGAACCATGGGATTGGTGTTCTTTATCTCGATGCGGTGACGGTTGCACCTAAAGGCAGCGGTGAGGGCAGAAGTTTGACAATGGGGGCTCTCAGCTCGATGATTTATGAAATTATATCCAATCCGGAAAACATCAAGCTTTTAGATTACCTGGAATCAAACAAGGACGAACTCAGTGAAAGCAAAAACCGTGAGGTTACGCTGATGAAGGAGAGTTGCACGAAACTTTCACGCATACCTCAAGATGAGTATGTTGAATACAATATGCTTTTGAGCAAAGCGCAAGATGCCTGGGAAGATGGCAAGAATAGTAACGATTTTTCAATTTTTGCTCCTTATCTTGAAAAACTTGTGGAGTTCAACAGAAAATTTGCAGGTTACTATAATCCGAAACTGTCAAAGTACGATGCTCTTCTCAATGAATATGAAGAAGGCTTGACAATGGAAACTCTCGATAAGTTTTTTGCTCAGCTGAGAGAAACTATCGTGCCGCTTATTGAAAAGATAAAGAAAGTCGAGCAAATTGACGGCTCTTTCCTTAATAAGAGTTATCCTATTGATAAACAGCGTGAACTTGCCTATTATGCCATGGATTTAATGGGTATAAACAGAGATTACTGTGTGCTCAGTGAAAGCGAACATCCTTTCACATCAGGCTTCAATAATAAAGATGTGAGAATTACAACTCACTACTATGAAAACGATTTGGCATCTTCACTTTACTCTGTTATACACGAGGGCGGTCACGCAATATATGAAATGGGCTGTGAAGATGAATATAACTTTACGCCTTTATACGGTGGCTCATCAATGTCCATGCATGAGAGTCAAAGCAGATTTTATGAAAATATAATCGGAAGATCAAGAGAGTTCATCAGCTGCATATATCCAAAGATTAAGGAATTATTCCCTCAGCAACTTGAAGGTGTCAGCCAAGAGGAATTTTACAGAGCCATCAACAAAGCAGAACCTTCGCTTATCAGAACTGAGGCTGACGAATTGACTTATTGTATGCATGTAATGGTAAGATATGAAATTGAGAAGAAACTCATTGGTGGAGAACTTCAGGTTAAAGATGTTCCGGAGGAGTGGAACAGACTGTATAAGGAATATCTTGGCATTGATGTACCCGATGACCGATCAGGTTGTTTACAGGACAGTCATTGGTCGGGAGGCAGTTTCGGATATTTCCCAACTTACGCCTTGGGCAGTGCTTATGGAGCACAGATGCTTAAAGTTATGGAAAAAGACTTGGGCAATGTATTTGAAAAGGTGGCAGAAGGCAATTTGCAGGAAATCACTGCGTGGCTTAAGGAGAAAATTCACCGTCATGGAAACCTTTATGTTTCCACCCAACTTTTCAAGAATGTATGCGGTGAGTTTGATGCAAAATATTATACAGACTACCTTAAGAAAAAATACAGCGAGATATATGGTATATAGTTGGTTTAGTGGAAACGGGAAGTTTCCTTTGTCAGCCTCCGGCTGACCCGCCACACTATACCGCGTGGCGGTACTTCCCCCACCTTCCCCAAAAAAATAAAAAACATTCATAAATAAACAAACTGAGCCAAAATAAGGTCTAAACCCTGTTCTGACTCAGTTTTTATTTCTAATAACTTTTGATAAACTTATGGGGTTCTGCATGAAAACTTACATGTAGAACCCCTTACTTTATTTTGTTTTATGTGGCTTATTTATTTGCCTCAGCAGCTTTTCTTGCTGCGATTTCTTCAACCATTTGCTTCTGCTTCTTTTCTGTGATTGAATAGAAGAGGATTGGAATGATTGTACCAACCATACTTAAAGCGCATGAGAGAATGAGAACATTCCAAAGAATATCCGGGCCGTTTGCCTTTGTGAATGCATCGGTAACAGGTCTTGTTGGGTCAATGCCTGCCCAGCTGTAAGACATAACGCCTACGAAAGCACCGATTGCCATACCAACTTTGTTGATGAGTGTCTGCATTGCAAAGCAGATACCTTCAGCTCTTTCACCTGTTTTCCATTCAAGATATTCAACGGTGTCACCGATCATAGCATAAGTGATGATGTTGTTAACACCCTGAGGAATACCGAGGAGAACAAGACCGATTGCGCAAACAACGAGTTTCCACGGAGCATCGTAACCGATGAAATACATAGCGAATGTAACAACTGCACCCATAGCGTGAACTGCAATATATGCCCACTTCTTTGTGAACTTCTTACTCATCCATGGAACGAGAAGTGATGCCACAAGTCCGCCGGGAACGATCAAAAGAGTGATAACTGAATATAAGCCTTCATTCTGAAGAACATACTTCGCGAAGTAAAGACCGCCTGTGTATGTATAAACAGTTCTTGCACCGCCGAGAACACCTGAAAGAACGATGAGAAGAAGTTCTTTGTTCTTGAATAAGAGCTTCAAGTTGTGACCGAGTGACGGTGGATCATCATCTGTTGTGTAACGCTCTCTTGTGTTTTTGAAACCGTAATAGAACATCGGAACAGCAGCAACAACGCAAACCGCAGCGCAGATGAAATATGTCCATTTTAATTTCTCAGGATCGTTATATGTTTTATTGATATAATCAGTGATAATCGGAACGATAACAGTAACAAGACCTGCACCCAATGTGCAAAGAAGACGGGTAACTGTTAAAAGATTACCACGAACGATAGTGTCGTTTGTCATGCCTGTTGAAAGTGCCCAGTAAGGAACATCGGCAACAGTATAAACAACTGACCAAATAACATAGATAACTGAAACAATAACAAATGTGCTCATCTTTCCTGAAGGAAGGAATGGGTTGAAGCAAAGGACTGTGATAATCGCAATCGGAATAGCCATCCATCTAAGGTAAGGACGACATTTGCCCCACTTTGTTCTTGTTCTGTCAACGATTGAACCCATGATCGGGTCATTAAGTGCGTCAAAAATTCGTGTGCCGAGCATTAAGAAAGCAACAGCCGTTGCACCTGATATAGCACCGAAAATTCCACCTTCCGGAATACTACCGAAAAGAAGAGCGTCTGTAAGGAAAACAGTAAGATATGAACCGATAATAGTGCAGACAAGGTTCTGACCGAAACCGGCAATACCGTAAGCTAATGCTTCCTTTGGTTGTACGCCTTCACCCGGAGTAGTACCGTAAATTTTGTGAAGTAACTTCTCCATTTTTAAAAGACTCCTTTTGTCAATAATAACCGAGTTGTCTGCGCACTTTTACGCATAACAACTCGGTAGTGAGCATTATACCACACATGGAATAGAAAATCAACAAAAGAAAACAGGAAAACTTCTTAATTTTTGTTAAATTATCAGATAATAGCGGAAGTCTTTTCCTTGGTATTCCACTTGCCTTTTTTATAGAAACAAACAGACATAACCGTTGCCACTGTCCAGCCGATAGGCCATGCAAGCCATATACCCGTTGTGCCTAAATAACCGGAGAGGATTTTAGCAAGGACAACTCGCAAAACCAAATCGGTGAAAGTTGCCATCATAAACTGATTCATCATTCCTGCACCTCGAAGAATTCCGTCTGCCGTCAGTTTTGCGGCAGCAACGCAATAGAACGGTGAAAGTATGCAAAGTATTTCCGCACCTACGCTTAAGGCTGTCTCCGAAGGATTGTCCAAGAATATATAAACCAAATATCTTCCTGCGAAGAAGTAAAGGAAGGTAAGAGGTATACAAAGAGACCAAACGAGTTTAAGACCGGCAGAGAAACCTTCTTTTATTCTGTGCAGCTTGCCGGCTCCGTAATTTTGCGCCGTAAAGTTTGAAATACCGTTTCCGATCGTGCTCATGGAAGTGATGACAAGGTTATTGAGCTTAATGGAGGCTGAATAACCTGCCATGGTTGCAGGGCCGAATGAGTTGATAATTCCCTGGATTATTATGTTGCCCACAGAAACAAATCCCTGTTGTAAAGTGCTTGGTATGGCAATGGCTGAGATGTTTTTGAAAAGAGTCCATGAAAATATTTTTGCGGACTTTTCTGTTTTAATTTTTGAAAGCCTGATAAGTACAACGGTTACTGCAAGAATACAGCTTAAGCCTTGACAGATGAAAGTTGCCCATGCGACACCGTCTACACCCATATTGAAAGTTGTTACGAACAGGATATCTGCACCGATATTAAGCAATGAGGAAACAGCAAGGAAATAGAAGGGTGTTTTCGAGTCTCCCAGTGCGGAGAAAATACCTGTTGCTATAT
The DNA here is from genome assembly GCA_964411915.1 of uncultured Faecalibacterium sp. Classification (GTDB taxonomy): domain Bacteria; phylum Bacillota; class Clostridia; order Oscillospirales; family Acutalibacteraceae; genus UBA6857. The sequence continues at coordinate 640 of CAYPMB010000021.1, read as the reverse complement.
TATAAAAGAAAACGAAAGGCAACCCCAAAACATATATGTCCATATAAAGTTTGGAATCTGCAAATACTTCTTCCGGTGTGTGAATAAGATTAAGAAGGGGATCACAGAATATGATTCCGAAAATCATAAGTATAAGGCAAAGGACACCGCTTGATATGAGTGAAGTGTAAATTGCGGTTTTCATGCTGCTGTAATCTTTAGCACCGAAAAATCTTGCGGAGATAACGGAACAACCCATATTGCAACCGAAAGCGAAGGCAAGGAAAATCATGGTTATTTCATAACTGTTTCCAACTGCTGCCAAGGCATTTTCACCCAAAAACTTTCCCGCAACGAAACTGTCGGCTAGATTATATAACTGCTGAAAAATTATACTTCCAAAAAGTGGGAGACAGAATTTTCTGAGCACTTTGGAAGTATCGCCTATGGTTAAATCTTCGTTCATGTTAAAACCTCCCGAATACTTTAAACATCTTTTTAATACAACTAAATTATATGCCATTGGGAAGGATTGTCAATGGAATAAAAGACGATTTTAAACGGGAAAGGGAAATAATTTTTGTATATTATATTAAGAGCCAATGTGCAAAAGTTCAATTTTTTATTAAACTATTATTATTATTTTTGTATTTTATTGAAA
>CAYPMB010000020.1:0-36151 GCA_964411915.1 uncultured Faecalibacterium sp. | reverse complement strand
TTTATCGATATTGACCTATCGGCAGAAAGTGCAAAAGAAAATGTACAAAAGTATTACGGCGGAGATTTTGACTTACTGGCAGAAGATTATTTCGAAACCGTATCGTGTGTTTTGGATAAAACAGGAGCAGATATTATCGGTCATATTGATTTGGTTTCAAAATTTAATGAACAAAACGGTTACGGTGAATCCGAAAGATATTTAAAAGCCGCCGAAAAAGCGGTTAAAAAATTAGCGGCTTACGGCAAACCATTTGAAATCAATACAGGTGCAATGGCACGGGGAGCAAAAAGTATTCCCTATCCCTCACCGGCAATTTTGAAAATGATTAAGCAAAACGGCGGCAAGATTGTCATTTCAAGCGACTGCCACGATAAAAACTACCTTGATTTTGCTTTTGACAAAGCGGTTGAATTGGCAAAAGATGCCGGCTTTTGCGAACACGGTATTTTAACCGAAAAAGGAATTTTATATGTCCTTTTTTAAAAATGTAGGTTTTGCTATGTGGGACTCGGAGGGGAAACCGCTTGTAATCAATACTCACGCCGGAAACAGAGCATATATATTTGAGATGGAAAACTGCGATTTAGTTCCATTTGGCGAAAAAGCTTGTTTATCAGATAATTCTTGTTTCTTAAAAAGAAAGTTGGTCTTGTGATGCCCTGTGAAGAAGTTTTATGGGTATACACTTCCTAATTCACCTTGAGGATTCGATGGCTGGTTTTTATTTTGGCCGCATTGTGGGCTATGTTATTTCTAAGGCAGATTTGTGCCGGAGGGAGTTCGGGGGCGAAGGTTTGTGCCGGAGGCACAAACGCCACGGCGGAGCCGTGTCCCCCAATGCGTTCCGCATTGGGGCTTCGCCCCCGAACCCCCTCCTTTCTCCACACCCCTATTTAAGTTCCAAACAAACTCAACCTTATCTTTTTCAAATAAAACGCAAAAGCTGTCCTATAAAGGACAGCTAATATCACTTATTATATAACATATAGTAATTATGTATTTTCTCTTTTTCGTAATAATTATGTTCTATCACCTTAAACCCTAACTTTTCGTAAAATGGCACATTATTGGGATTTTGTGTTTCCAAACCTATATTATATCCCTGTGCAACTAAATCGTTTACGCCCTTTGTAATAAGCTGTGTTGCTATCCCCTTTCCCTGGTGTTCCTTATGAACAAAAACAGGTGAAATAAGATAAGTATTTTTATCGAATACCTTTTTCGGCTTAAGGTGACTGAAAAAGCTCAAAGTTCGTATTGTTGAGCTGAGATAAACCACAAGGAAAACCCAGTTGGGACAAAGAAGAAAATCAAAAAGTGTATAGTCGTTATGAGCCTTTCTGAATACACATATACCACGGTCTTCTTCGTCAAAATAAATAATATCCTCTCTGTTAGATGTAGCTAATCGCTCTATAAGAAAGTGATAAAGAAATTTCTTTCTTCTCTCTTCAGATTTTGTGGCATAAACATGCACCGGATCTTTAGTATAGCTTTCAGCAGCCATTTGGGCAAATTTCTCAAGCCTCTGTCTGTTCATTGTTTTTCTCATAAGCACCTCGTAACTGTTTGTTGATGATAACTTTATTTTATCACATTTTTCAATTTAAAGCTACACTTAAACAGAAAAATTTTGTATTTATTGTGAATTGATTTTTAATAAATATTGACTTGCTTGCTCCTTTATGATACTATAAGCATGCCAATATTGAAAAGGAGGCAAATCATATGAAAAAAATCATCAAAAGAGTGTTAGCAATTACACTTACACTCCTTATGCTTACAGGATCTATCACCTGCTTAGCTGCCGGAATTAACCAAGAAGCTGCAAACGAGCACAAAGGTCAGTACAAAAACTATCTTCTTTTGGGTGACAGTGCTGCAAGCGGATATCGTGACGAAATCAGCAGCAACGATAAAGCTTTTAACAAAGCATATAATTATTCTGTTTTTTGGAGAGTTCCAGGATCATACGGTGACATTATTGCGAACTCCATTATTGAAGACAAGAGCATGACAGCTTTTGCTGCTCCCGGTTTCAGAACTATTGAAATTCGCTATATGCTTGAGGACGATTATGCAGCAAACTGCAAAGACGAATATCTCTTCCATCCAAGTCAACTTCGTATTTATGAGAAATACGGTTACGCTCCCGGTGATGAGAGAATCAGACAGGCTTATAAACAAAGTGTTGCAGATGCTGATCTTATCACTCTCGGAGTTGGCGGCAATGACTGGGGTGCATATCTCGGTTGGGTCATTACCGATGTTTTAGAGGCGGAAAATGTTGCTGATATATATATCAAGAAGGTTCAGGAAATAATCAGCAACAGTGATATTGATTTATCAACCTTTGAGGATCTTGTTGAACTTGTTCACACAGCCGGAGCACTTCCTGCACTTATTGAAGCTCTTCCGGACGCTATCAGCTACGGTCTTGGAAACTTCTATGAAAACTGGGATTATATGATTCAAGACATATATGAGCTCAATCCTGATGTAACCTTAATGGTAATCGGTATGAGTGACACAAGTCTTAAAGGCAGTTATTTTGATTATCCCGATTCTCCTGCAGAACCGATAAATTCAGAAGAACAGACTGGAGCAGCAGCTGAAATCAGTAAGGCAGTGGTTGATTTCATTTTGTCAGTTGGCAACAAGCCTATGATTGAAGGTGCAGAAAAGTTCGGTTACAAATATGTTGACATTACCGGAGCAACTTATGTTGACAGCCACCCGGACGCAGGCGGTCATGAGTTAATCGCCAATAAAGTAATCGAGGCTTTACCGGATTTTGATATTTCAACAAAGTATGAAGATGTTAATCCAGGTCACAAAAACTATAAAGAAATTGAATATGTTCTTCGTAACAATTTAATGGATCCAACATCAGACAAAACTTTCAGTCCTGACGATACTCTTACCAAGACACAGCTTTCCTCAGTTTTGGAAAACATGAATTTATCCGTTAAGGTTAATTCCACTTTCAGCTCAGGAGAGGAAATTTCAGTTCTTGATTTTGCTGTCACAATGTATCGTGCTGCAAATGAATTCAATGATGATTTCTTTAGCATGTTTAAGAGCTTAAGTTTTGCTTTAAAGATTGTTTCAGAAAACAGAGATAATCTTATTTCAGGAGGCATTACACGAGGAAATGCAGCCGCTTATATTATGAAATTAAATCAAATGTAATTTCAAGCCATATAAAAGTATAGCCCAAGGGGTTCTTACAGGAAACAAACCTGTAAGAACCCCTTGATGATTTTTAAACGAAGTTTTATGTTTGTCACCAAACCGAGGAAGAACTCAGTTTCTATTGGTGAAAAGCCGTTAGTTTGTGGTGACGGTCCCGGGGCGAAGCCCCCAATGCCGAAGGCATTGGGGGATCACGGCACAGCCATGATCGTTTGTGCCTTCGGCACAAACCTTCGCCCCGGGACCGCCCTCTGGCACAAACCAAAGTTCAATATATACCAACTGATTATTTCAGCGTAGTGCTATTGTTGAGAACCAAGGTGCTGTAAAGGAATAATACATCTTGGCCATGAAAATCAACAAAGTTTCCAAGATTATTACTTGCAAGATAGCGAATATCTATTAACGTCACTGTCTTATAACCTTGTAACAATAACGGAGTGATGGCACTTCCGAAAGAATCTCTGAAAATTATCAGCTCTTTATCTGATTTAGCATTTGGATTTTCCACGCTGAGTAAAGATACCGGGCCGGATAGAAACACCTCATATTGATCTTTCGCAGTGAGCTTGCTCATATCATAAACAGCTGAAGTTTTCTCTGTTTCATAATTAGTAACTACACAATTAGAAATAAGCTCACTTTCAAGGATATACATTTCTTCAGGATCCATTGGTAATGCAGCTTGACCATAATAAACTCCATAAAACGGTCTGTCAAGTTTTACCTTGTTATAATCTTCCTCGTCGGGCAACTCAATTCCCATGCCAGAGGCTATTTTTTTAGCTGTATCAATAATTTCTTCCTGTCTCCAATGAGTATCAGTCCTGTAATAACTTGCAATATCAAGAGTATCCGTAATATCTATAAACTTTGAATAAGGCATCAACTCTTCAAATTTATCAAAGAGAGTCTCATAGTCCATTGAAAGATGTCCGCTTTCTTCAGCTAAATAATATCCCTTATCCGGCACAATACAAGTGTAAATGTTGCCAACCCTGTCTTCCAACAGCTTTTCATAAATTCCTTTAAACTTATCAGAAGCGTAATTGATAGAATCTATATTTAATGGATATTCCATTTTAGCGGCATAACCTTGAGAAATATAAATCCCGTTGTTATCCTGCTGATTTAAGATATAACTGCTGAATAAGGATTTAATTTGTCTGAAAGTATCACGAATTGGAAACTGATCGAGAGTGAAATCTTCAAATTCGGTCATAAATTTTGATGAAATAACCGTGGAGATATTTAAAGTCGGAAACTGCGCTAAGGGTCTTCTTTCTGATTCAGAGTCTGCCTTTCTCGGACTAAACCAAGAGAAACATATAAGAAGAGTCCAAAGCAAAGTAAATATTCCTATTCCGATTTTGCGAATTTTATTATTATTTTTCACTTAAAAACCTCCTCAAAATCTGAAATAAAGAAACGGATTAAATGAACCGTCTACAAGATATGCTGTGCATAACAACAATATCACGGTTAAAATAATCGGCTCTGCAACTGCAACTATTTTGCCTGTGGTTTCCTTATTTTCAAGTTTAACACAGACATTACGAATGAGTGGAGTTGCTCCGATAAATCCGGCAATAAATATCACACTGTAACTGCGAAGATAATATAAAGTTTCTTCAGTTATAAGCGGAACTGAACCAAAGCCAAACATACCGGCAATATCATTCCACGCCTGAGACATATCTTCTGCATTGAAAATAACAAATCCGATAATTACAAAAAGCATTGCATAAATGTGACCTAAAGCCTTGGGCAATTTTTGAATAGCCGGAACAAATTTCTCCAAAAGAAGTAAACCTGCATACATAAGTCCCCAAATTATAAAGTTCCAGCTTGCACCATGCCACATACCGGTTAGCATCCAAACCACCAACGTGTTGAATATCCAACGACTCTTACTAACACGGTTGCCGCCTAATGGAATATAAACATAATCCCTAAACCAAGATCCGAGACTTATATGCCATCTTCTCCAAAACTCTTGAATTGAGCGTGACATATAGGGGTAATCAAAGTTTTCAATGAAATTGAAACCAAATATGCGTCCAAGACCAATAGCCATATCCGAATAACCGGAAAAGTCGAAATATATGTGCAAGGTAAAGGCTATGGCGTAAATCCAATAAAAAGCAACGGATTTTTCGCCGGACTCTCTGAAAATATTAACCAGCTCACCGAATTGGTTAGCAAGAAGTATTTTCTTCGCCAAACCCACAAGAAAGCGGCGCATACCAAGCGAAAACTTATCCCAAGAATGAGTGCGGGTTTCAAGCTCATTTGCCACATCAACATAACGAACAATAGGACCGGCAATAAGCTGCGGAAACAATGAAACATACGCACCGAAACTAATCAAATTCTTTTGTGCAGGCGCATTACCACGGTAAACATCAACTGTATAGCTTAAGCATTGGAAAGTATAAAAGCTAATGCCAATAGGCAAAGCCAATCTCAAAAGAGACACGCTGAGCCCTGTGACAGCGTTGAAATTAGTGATAAAGAAATCTGCATACTTAAAAATACCAAGCAATGCAAGGCTAATAACAACTGACACTGTAAGCCAAATTTTCTTCTGTTTCAGCGTCTCGCTTTTATCAATAGCAAGACCGCAACCATAAAACATAACTATTGAGAACAGCATCAAAGCCAGATACTTCGGTTCGCCCCAACCATAGAAAATAAGACTTGATACCAATAGAACCAAGTTTTTCAGCTTTTTAGGAGATATGAAATAAACAATAAGCACTATCGGTAAGAAATAATATAAAAACGGAATGCTTGAAAATAACATATATTTTTTCCTCTTTAATCATAAAAGACGGCAGCCTTTTATTAAGCTACCGTCTTCTTTGTTCATAATCTTAATTTGCTTAAAGCATTGATGTCAAATCTGAAGCCGCCTAAAACGGTGCATTTTCGGTGATTTGCTGCTTTAATCCAATCGCAAGGCATCAGCCTTATCTTGTCTTTGCACCTCAACTCATACAAAACTCCATCCGTTTTAGGTCAAAGAATTTGTTTTGAACTAAACGCAGCAAATGCACTTTTTATTCAAAACAAATCGATTTCGGATTCGTCGCCAAAACTTAAGCAATAGCCTCTTCGCAAATGATAGTTGAGTTCGGATATACACTTGCAAGGTGAGTCTTGATTGATTCAATGTTATCAGTTAAGCCATATCCTACAAGAACAAAGCCGTCAACAGAAGCGATAAAGAGCTGTTCAGGGAAACCGCACATCCATCTGTTACCCTGGATAGCGCTACGCATTGTTTCAGCGAATTCAGCCTCATCTGTACCTTCTGTTAAGTGGTACATACCAAGAGTAAGAGAGTTAGCGTTCATACCGTGAATAAGTGATGCAACATCATCAACCTGGCTGTGAAGTTCTTCAGGAAGTAACATATTATATGTCATGAAGTTAGCATCTTCAACCTTACCGGCATCATTCTCAACAGTATTGTTTACCATGTCGCCACCGGAAACAAAATACTTCTCATCTTCTGCAAGATCAGCCCAGATAGCTGAAAGAGTCTGAGTTGCATCAGCATCTGTCCTTGTTGTGTCTTCGTTGTTGTTTGTGCAAGCAACCAAAGCAATAGCCATTATGGCAACAAGCAACAGTGAAATAATCTTTTTCATAATTGTTTTTCCTCCAAAATGGTTTTATGTTTTACCTTTTCAGGTACTATCGGAACTGCGTAAAACAACCGTGAGAATTGTCACGCACAACCGCTCGGCAATTATATCAGCCAAAATCATACTTGTCAAGCCAAATATTGTCATTTTAGAATAATAAAACGACTTATTTCGAAAATTAACACTCTATTTAGAGGCATTTCATTTATATGCAACAGACAGTTCAAATTTCATCAAACTTTGTTTACAATTCCTTGAAAATAAACAAATGTATTCAATTTGTTTATTTTCTATTTGCATCGGTTTATAGGAAGTTTGGAGTTGGGGGCGGGTTCCGGGGGCGAAGCCCCAATGTGAAGCATTGGGGAAGCACGGCACAGCCGTGCTCGTTTGTGCCGAAGGCACAAACCTTCGCCCCCGGAACCCGCCCTTGCACAAACTCACTAAAAAACATGAAATTCATTTTCAGTTTCCCCTGCTCCCTATAATACGGCCCTTTCTGATAAAGTTAAATCCCTCCGGTTTAGACCAAAGGGATTATCTATATTAGTTTTTCTCAATTTCCGTTGCACGGTTCAATGCATCATCAATATGTTTGCAGAAGTTTTCCGCACCCACTTTTTCATAAAATCCAACCTTTTGCATTGCGTGTAAAGGCTGTTCGCTGACATGAGAAAGAATAAGCACAATACCTCTTTCCTGACACTTTTCATAAAGTTGTTCCAACGAATTCATTGCTGTCGCATCAACGGCAGTAACTCCCTTCATTCTGAGAATAAGACAACTTGTATACTCTTTAAAAGTAATATCAAGAATTTTGTCTGCTGCACCGAAGAAGAGAGGCCCGCTTACTTCATAAACACGGACATTCTTAGGAACTGCTTTAAGTTCAAGGTCGTCAGAATCATTGTTGCTTTCAGAATATTCCCAGCCTTTTACTGTTGTTTCTTCGCTCATGCGTTTCATGAAAAGCATTGCCGCAAGGAGCATACCTACTTCTATCGCAACAACAAGATCGAAAATAACTGTAAGAACAAAAGTTATTATCATAACCGCAATATCGCTTTTGGGTGCTGTCTTAAACGTTTTAAGAAACTTTCTCCACTCACTCATGTTATAACAGAATTGCAGCGATTGACGGCATAGGTATAAGACCGGCAAGAGGCATAAGAAATAATATAACAACCAAAAGAACAACAGCATGAACCATACCTGCAACAGGAGTGCGTCCACCATTTTTAACATTGGCAGCTGTTCTTGCTATGGCACCGGTGGCAGGTATACCGCCGAAAATAACCGAAGCGATATTTCCTATTCCCTGGCCGACAAGCTCTGCATTGGGATTATGTCTTGAATTTATCATACTGTCAGCAACAACGCAAGAAAGAAGAGACTCTATTGCGGCAAGAATGGCAATGGTAAAAGCATCAGGCAACACAGCTGATACTTTTTGCAAACTGAAATCCATACCACTCAGAGCAATTTTCGGAAAACCTGAAGGAATCATATAAAGTTCACCGATAGTGAAAACACCCTCACCCAAAACCGGAATAAACTTCACCATAAGAGCGCCGACTATAACGGCTATGAGAGATGGTGGTAATCTTTTCTCAAACTTGGGATATATAATAAGAATTGCCAGTGACACGACTCCCACGAGTAAGGCTTGCCAACTGAATATGCTGATAGAACTAACCTTAGTGATTTTTCCCAGAGCATTGACACTTTCCAATTTTAGATATATTGTCACTTAATATCATTTTTTCAATTCCATTACATCTGTAAAAAGCATACTCCGGAATTTCGGCTAATTCACTGTTAGTCTCAACCGTTTTTAAGTTATCGCAGCCACAGAAAGAGTACGCCCCTATCTTTTGTGCAGCTGAAACGAAATTATCAGCTTCCAAAGAAGAGCAATTATAAAACAATCCGTCAGGAATAACCGTCATCTTGTCTAATCCCAAAACAGTCTTAAGATTTTCGCAATAATTAAACATAATATTTGCCTAAGTTTTCTGTACCATATGCAAAAGATACTGTTTCAGGATTTGAACACGATGCGAAAACATGAGAATCGTAAGCAATATTTTTCGGAAGAATCGTTACGTTCTTGAGGTATTCGCAATCATAAAAAGCATATTTGCCGATTTGATTTACATTTTTATTTATAACAATATCTGTCATTTCAGTTCCGGCAAAAACATAATCACCGATTTTATCGACACTTTGCGGAATAGTTGCATTATATTTAAAATCTCTAAATGCTTCCTTTCCGATTTCTTTTATGCCTTCGGAAACAGTGATATTTCTCGTTTCCGAATATCTTGCCTTGTAAACAAAACCATCTGCAATTTTAGTTACGGCAATTCCTCCGAATTCTGTCGGCACTGTCACATCGCCTTTGGCGAAACAATATTTAGCCTCGTATGTGCCATCAGAACGGAAAGAAAAATAAATATCATCAACTTCTGTAATTCTCAGATTTTGACTGTTTTTTGATGACTTGACAAAAAGTAATACTCTTTTCTTTTTTCATATTCCCTTTTAATATATTTGATCGTGCCGAGCCGGTAGATATATGTATTCAGATTATCTTTGACTTCAATACTGCTTCCATTATCAAAACAGAATGTGTATTCTCCGGTCTCATTGGGAATAAAGCACAGGGAAGCCCATTCGTCCTCCTTACAATAGAGATTGTTCTATCGGAAACTTCAGAAGAATATGAGGCCATAAGATACAAATATAAACATAATGACGGCGTTGCCGAATATGAGATTTATGTTTCATCTAATGACGGTCTCTCCATCTTGACTGATAAGGACAAGGAAAATGTTGAAACTCTCACAATTGGAAACAAGGAGTCTTATCTTATCAGCGGTATAAACTCCAACCTCCCCTATTCAACTTTAATAATAACAGGAGATAAAATCACTGTCACTGTTTATGGGCAGCTAACAAGAGATGAAGTTATAGAAATTGGAAGATCAATAAAAGAATCAAGTTAACAGCACCTGCCCAATACTGTGTATTTTCAGAAACTAACAGAAGAGAAAAGACAAAGCACCTGCACACATTTCAAAAGTGCAGGTGCTCTATTTTCACACCTAAAGGCGCCAAAAAGAATGGGTTCAACGGGAGATCTTCCTGTTGAACCCTTTTAAGTTTTCATAATAACAAAGTCCATATCGCAATCGAACTTCGGTAAATCTGACAAAAAACAAAGACATATTTAAATACTTTCTTATTTTATGCGTTTCCAATATCGTTATTTGCTGTCAAATTCAAGACTTACGCTACCAATTCCGCTTTCAATAGAAAGACGGTTTTCCCCGTCTCCGATTTTTGTATTGCCGTTAATTCTTTCACCGTCAATTCTAAGTTCGCCCAATCCGGTTTCAGCCTCAACTGTGTAAAGACTTCTTTTCTCAGGTATTGTTAAATTCAGCTGACCCATTCCCGCTTCTACTTTACTCTTGCCCATAACAGAGGCGTTAATTTCAACTTTTCCCAAACCTAACTCAAAGCTCACATCATTGATTTTTCCGGCTCTGATCTTCAAGTCACCTACTCCACATTCAAACTCCGCTTCGTCATCAACTTCAAGATATCCAATATTGGTTGCCCCTGCGCCAACTTCAAATTCCATTTTATTGCAAACAAGGGAATCTATATCCACACTTCCTGCGCCTGCATTTATTTTAACTTTATCAAAATGGGTGTTTTTCGGTATTGTGATAAGAATTACTTTCTCAGTTCTGAAACCTAATATATTTATAGATTTTTCGCTGATCTTCAAGGTACCGTTCTTTTCTTTCACTCTCAAATCGTAATTCGCTTGGACATCAAACTCTTCGCCCTCTTTTATATAAAGATCTGCACCGGAAATATCAATATTCAAACTTTCTATTTTCCCATTCACATCATAAGCTAACAATTCCTCGTTAACTTCAGATGAGTTTGAAAGCAAAGTTATACCTGTTACCAAACCGGCAACCCCTGTAAATATACCAACAATAATAGCCATAGCCAACGCAATGGCGGCATACTTTATTATCCTTTGCATGGTGGTCATTTAATATCAACTCCTCCGAAAAGACAAACCGCATTTATATAAACAGTGGGAACTTCTCCAATTGGATCATGAACAATTTTTTCATCAACACCGCCGAAAATTGAAGTTGATGAAATCTTAACTCTCACATTTTGAGGAAGGAAAATATCAACCCCACCGAAAATTGCGCTCACATCAATAACAACATCTTCCTCGATTACGGCATCTCTCAAATCACAATCTATGCCACCGAATACTGCTGTCAACTCAGTTCCTGTGAATAACTGACCATTAAAGTCCATTTTTTGGCTTGAGAAAGTGGAACAATATGAGTTAGTTCCCATTTTTCCCTTATGCAATTCTTTTATTTTTCTCATTGTCTCGCCTTTAAAAGCATCTTTAAAAATGAATGTAAGACCTATAACAACAAGTATGGCGGGAACAATAAGTTTTCCCATCATTCTCACATCAAGAACTCCACGGCAAGCAAGAAGAAGTATGACACCGACAGCTATGCCGATAAGATTTCCCATTCTGCCATGATTTTTAAAAAGCTCAATAGTGCAGGGTATTATAATAAGGAAAGTCCACCAACCCTCAAAAAACAAGTTAATATTGGTTATCTCCAAAGCATTAAGCCCCACAACAACACCGATTGACACAAAAACAAGTCCCCATAACACATTTCTGACTCTATTCATAATATACTAACCTTTCTTTTCTCATTCTGTCTGAAATTTCAGTTAAATGCCGACCTTATGGTTTTCAGATTAGTTTTCATTATACACGAAAGGGTTTTGTTTTGCAATCAAAATTTTCATTATGGAATTTTAACCGCATTTTCAATTCCTTTCGCCCCTAAAGTCATAAAATACCGAAAAAGTTCACACTTTGTTATTTTTTGAGGCTGTCTAAAATGATATAATTAGACGATTATGTTTTATTGGAGGTTCGATCTTCATGTCAGAAAATACTAAGAAAAAGTACATGAAAAAATCTGAAATCATTACTTTTGGTATCGGGCTTTTCGGTGTTGCACTTTTAACAGGTTGGATGCCTGACTATACTGCAACATTCTTTGCTGACTTTGCTTTCAAAGGCAAAGGCTTTGATCCGAATGTAATGGCTAACACAATTTCAAGTGTTTTCCTTGTTGCAGGTATTGTCGGCGCTGTTTGCGAGCTTGTCATCGGCTATCTTGTTGACAACACGAAAACAAAACTCGGTAAGGTTAAACCGTGGATAGGTTTTGGCGTTATTCCACTTGCTGTGGTTGCCATGCTTGTTTTCGTTGCTCCCAACACAGGCAATCAAACTCTTGCAATAATTTGGATGTTTGTCATCTATTCACTTTACACTGCATTCAGCTGTGCTGTGGAAAGTCCGGCAAACTGCTTTGGTTCTCTTTGCTCCCCTGAACCCTCAGAGCGTTCAAGCGCAATCTCAATTGCTTCTTTCCTCAGATCTGTCGGTCAGTCAGGCGGTATGGTTGTTGTTTTGGTTGTCGGTCTCATAATGAAAGCCGTTATGGGCGAACAGCAATATAAGAATGCTGAAGGTCAAGGTTTGGATCTTGTTATTTCAACAGCTGTCTGCGTTTTAGGTCTTATTCTCTTTGTTATGATATTCTTTGTGAACAATAAAGAGCGTGTACCTTTCACTCAGGAAAAAGTCAGCTTAAAAGATGCTGTCAAGGTTGTTTTCACCAACAAAAATCTTCTTATGGTTTCTCTTACAAAACTTTGCGGATTTGGCAGAGGTGTTTACGGCACAGTATCACTTTACATAGCAATTTACCTCTTAGGTTCAAAGGATCTCAAACTTGGTCTCCTTCTTCCTATGGGTATCGGCACAGCAGTAGGCACTCTTCTTGTTAACCTTGTTCTCAAGAAGTTCTCGACAAAGAAAACTTACATTCTTTTCTGTTTATACGGTGCATCTTCCCTTTCCATACTCTTCCTTGTTTCAAAGGGTATCGGATTTAACAGCGGACTTATTATTCCTTTCCTTATTCTCAACTTCTTCTGCGGTCTTCAGCACGGCAACACAAATGTTACTCCGAATATTATGATCGCCGACTGTGTTGACGAAATCGAATATAAGACAGGTAAAAGACAGGAAGGTCTCGCTTATGCAGGTTACGGTCTTTTCTCAAAAATCGCATCTGCTTTCACAAAAGCTTTAGGTCCATGGCTTCTTTACACCTGGTCAGGTTACATGGTTTCAACTGATACCAATGTTGCCTATGCCACACAGTCAGATGCCACTCTCAACAAGTTGCTTATGATCTACACTATCATTCCGGCAATTTTTGTTATTCTTCAGGCAGTTCCCGTTTTCTTCTATGACATGGTTGGAGAAAAGAAAGAGATGATAACAAAAGCTCTTATGGAAAGAAGAAGCAAAGCAGCACTTGCCGAAAACAATGAGGCATAAGGAGGTAAACACAATGGCTAATAAAGAAAAAAGTTTCAACACCAAGTTGTATGCAGTTGTTGTATTCTGTGCAGTTCTTGTAGGACTTGTGGCTATCACCTTTACCACATTTAAAAGCCGATACACTGCATTCCACCCTGAAGAAGTGGCACGAAACTATGTTGACACTATCGTTCAGACAGGAGACGGTTATAACGCATACAAAAATGCGATTATGAGCAAAAACTATAAATACGGCAACTATATTCGCGAATACTATATTTATCCGGTTATTTACAGAGATACAGATTATGAGCCGGGCAAAGGCACAGACGGTCTTAAAGGATATAACAATGATACATACAAAGGAGAGAAAACTCTCAACGATGACGGTTCTCTGACAGGCGAATTCATCGAAGAAATGTATAGCGTATATGAACTTTTGATCACCACTTACGGCTGGGACGATTACGACACCATATTCAAATCATATTTCCAGTCTGTTGTCACAATTCGTCAGCAGTTTTTCGATGACGAATATCTTACAGATGAGATCATGTTCACTGCTCTTGAGTCAAATGTGAAAAAATACGGCGAATCTCTCACCGGTACCGAAGATGAATTTGACGAAAATACAGGTATTCAAACAAGTGAAAAAGCAATCGGTAAATATCAGCTAAAATTCGGTGAAGATTATCAGTTCACAACCACTGTTAAGTGTGAAAACGAAATCGACATTCAGGCTCATCTCCTTTTGATGGACGAAGAGGTTCTGGCAACTTACAAGGTAAGCAAAGACGATATTAAAGATATCAAGAACTTCACAATCGAAGTTTCAACAGCTGACGGAACAGTTGTTGTTGAAAACGATATCACTGTTCTTCAAATCGGTTCTTCCTGGTATGTTGACAACACAACAGCAGACACAATGGCTTTATATTTATTCTTTGCATGATAAACAGAAACCCACCGGCTTAGCCGGTGGGTTTCTGTTTGGTATTTATGTTTAGAAATAAGCCAGCTACGAACCACTGTAAATTTCATAAAAATAAAAAGCATATATCAAGGATTGTTTTTATTATCGGATAACAAATCGGTTTTGTTTACATGAGATTTTAAAACGATATTTATGTATTGAGATAAAGAGCGATCATCGTTTTCTGCCAGTTTGCGTATTTTTTCAAGCACATCGTTATCAATCGTTATGCTTATTTTTTCTTTTAAGGGTTTCATGAACATCACCTCGAAAATATTATACTCCAGCGTCCGATACAGTATTGACAAGTAGTATAAAGTAGGATAAAATACTACTAACGAATATCGTTAAAATTTATATTGAGGTGATTTTATGAAGCATTGTACAAAATGCGAAAAAGGAATTATGGATGACGCAGTCATCTGTCCAGGAACAAAGTTTAAAAAACTGATCTCATTGTTTCTATGTGTTATTATGTTATTTTCAGTAATACCCATGGAAGCATCGGCTGCAAGTGTTGGTGCAACAGTAGCAAACCCAAAAGTAGTGAGTTTTAACACGTGGTACACCGGCGGTTGGTCAAAGGATAACGATCATTTAAACTATTACATTAATTTTACAACATCCTCACAGGGCTTGGTAACATTTGAGTTTACAAAGCCTGTTGACGACGAAGGTGAATACGGTTCAATAAAGTTTTTGCTGTATGATGTAGAAACCGGTGAGTGTATTTGGAGCCACAAAACAGATAAAGAAAAGGACGACATTAAGCCGACAACTAAATATACGGTTGGACTTCCGGCAGGCGAATACATTCTGAATGTATCACCGGGATTCCGTGTTATATCCGGCTATATAGAGTTTGATTTTAAGCTTACTATGGCTAAAACCCAATACTGCGAAACAGAGCCTAACAATTCGGTCGGCCAAGCTAACACGATACAGTTAGGAAAGTTTTACAAAGGATATTTCGGAACATCTGATTATTCTTCTGAAGATTTAGATTTCTATAAGTTCAAAGTAACAAAAGGAACTACATACCGCGTCAAATTTAAAACCGGTGCCAATAATTTGATTGCATCGTCGGCTATTCTCAAAATAATTATGAACGGCGAAGAAGTTAGCGGTTTTAAAGGATTTTATAATATGTCTGACAGATATGATAGTTCCGGTTGCGCTTATTCAGACTTTACAGCTCAAGCAAGCGGATATGCATATTTAAAATTTTATAACTATCACGGTACTCCAATCGAATATGAATTTGCAATTAGTGAAGTGCCGGTTAAGTGCTCCGCTCCAAGCCTCAAAAACGCAACATGCTCAACAACCGGTGTCAAGTTAACTTGGAGCAAAGTCACAGGTGCCAATAGCTATACAGTTTTAAGAAAATTAGGTTCAGGCGAATGGACAACCATAAAAAAGGGAATTACATCAACATCATATACTGATACCACCGCAAAATCCGGTAAAACTTATAGATACGCAATTAAAGCTGTCAACGGCGCTGGTAATAGTAATTCCAGCAATAGCATCATAATTTCATATTTAGCTGCTCCTAAAATCTCAAGTGCAACAAACACAACATCCGGTGTTAAACTTACTTGGGGCAAGGTTACAGGTGCAAAGAAATACTATGTTTACCGCAAGACAACTAATGGTGATTGGAAGAAACTTGCAACTGTTACTTCAACCTCATACACAGACAAGAGTGCAAATTCGGGAACAACTTACCAGTATAGAATACGTGCTATAAGCGACAATAATAATTCAGCTTACGGCGCTTCGATATCAAAAAGATTTTTGTCCGCTCCTAAGCTTACAAAAATAAGTGCAAGTTCAAGTGGCGTAAAAGTCACATGGGATAAAGTCAAAGGTGCAAAAGGTTATTATGTTTACAGAAAAACCGGAAGTAGTGACTGGAAGAAAGTCGGAACAGTTTCCAGCGATTCTACACTTTCGTACCGCGACAAAACAGCCAAAAAAGGCGTAACTTATACATACAGTGTCAAAGCTTATAACGGCAGTACATCAAGTGCTCGCAGTGCTAAATATTTAAGCATTAAAGCGAAATAAACTAAACCTTTGATAGTCTCTTTATAAAGGTTTAATGGAAATCCAACACTTATAAACTGCCCTTAAATGGAACCGACCCAATATGTGCGGACAGCACAAAAAAACACCTACAGGTCTGCTGTTTACAGCAGCTTGTAGGTGTTTTCAGTTATATTTGTGATACTTAATCTTAATTACGATGCTTGATCTTCAAACTGACTGTTATAAAGTTCAGCATAAAATCCGCCTTTTGCAAGCAAATCTTCGTGGTTACCGCTTTCGATAATATCTCCGTCCTTCATAACAAGAATAAGATCAGAATTTTTAATGGTTGAAAGACGGTGAGCAATAACAAATGAAGTTCTGCCATGCATCAGTTTATCCATAGCGTTTTGAATTTGGATTTCAGTGCGTGTATCAACAGATGAAGTTGCTTCGTCCAAAATAAGCATTGGCTTATCTGCAATCATGGCACGAGCAATGGTAAGTTGCTGTTTTTGACCCTGTGACAAATTAACTTGATCGGATAAAACAGTATCATAACCCTGGGGCAATGTTCTTATAAAGTGGTCCAGTCCCACAGCTTTGCAGGCTTCGTGTATTTTCTCATCAGACACATTCGGCGTTGAATAAATGAGATTTTCTTTAACAGTACCCTCAAAGAGCCATGTATCCTGCAATACCATACAGAATTGGTCATGAACATTTTCACGCGTCACATCTTTTGTGGAAATACCGTCAATGCAAATTTCACCGCCCTGAATTTCATGGAAACGCATAAGCAAGTTTACCATAGTGGTTTTGCCTGCACCTGTTGGGCCGACAATCGCAATTTTTTGACCGGGTTTTGCAACAGCTGAAAAATTGTTAATAACTGTTTTATCTGTGTCTTCATAGCCGAATTTAACATTTTTAAATTCAACTGAGCCTTTAATGTTTTCAAGTTTCTTTGTTTTCTTGCTTTCATCTTCCATTTCTTCTGCTTCAAGAAATTCAAATACTCGTTCACCGGCAGCTGCTGCTGACTGTAAAGATTGCATTGATTGGGATATCTGTGAAAGCGGTTGTGTGAAATAGCGAACATAAAGCATGAAGGCAACAATAACCTCAATACCGATACTTCCGTTAATTGCAAGTGTTCCACCCACAATGCATACAGCAACATAAGCAAAGTTGCCGATAAATGTCATAAGCGGCATCATAAGACCGGAAAGGCAGTGTGCTCTAAATCCGCTGCTACGCAAATTGCTGTTAAGTCTGTCAAACTCTTCCTCTGCCTGAGCTTCACCGTTATATGCTTTAACAACTGTATGTCCTGCATAAATCTCTTCAACATGACCATTGAGAGCACCTAAGTTTTTCTGCTGACGGGCAAAGTATTTCTGGCTTCGGCTCATAATGGCAAGCATTAAAACAAGACCTATAATCGTTGCCAAAACGGCAGTTAAAGCCATAATTCGGTTAGTTGCGATCATCATAATAAGGCTACCGATGAACAACACAATTTGTGTGATCAAAGAGCCAATACTCTGGTTAAGTGACTGACCTATTGTGTCAACATCGTTTGTTACACGAGAAAGCACATCACCGGTTGAAGTGCGGTTATAATACCACATGGGAAGTCGGTTTATTTTGTGGGAGATATCTTTGCGCATGGACTTTGACACTTTTTGGGTAATGGTTGCCATTATATAACTTTGCATTGCTGAGAGCAACCAGCTTGCAACATAAAAGGAAACAAGTGTAATACCCACTTTGAAAACTGCATCTAAATCAACATTGCCGCTGATAAGACCTGCTTGAATATATTTTGTGATTTCCGAAAGTTTATCCGGTCCTATAAGTGTAAGCACAGTACCGCCTACGGCACAAAGCAAAGCGACAACCATAAATGCAATATATTTTTTGCAATAGCCAAGCAATTTTTTCCAAGTGCCGACAAGATCTTTCGGTTTTTCACCTCTTGCCATTCTGCCACCCGGACCGCCCGGGCCTCGGCGCATAGGACGGTTTTGCACCTGGCCTAATTCATATTCTTTCTTTTCCATTATGCCAATTCCTCCTTTGAAAGCTGTGAAAGGGCAATCTGCTTATAAACTTCACAGTTCTGCATAAGTTCAGCGTGACGACCGTTGCCGACCATTTTACCGTCATCTAAAACAATTATTCTGTCTGCATCACGAATTGTGCCGATTCTCTGTGCAACAATAAGTCGAGTTGCATCACCGCATTTTTCATCAAGTGTTTTTCTGAGTATGCGGTCGGTTTTATAGTCGAGAGCTGAGAATGAATCATCGAAAATAATAATTTCCGCATTTCTTGCAATAGCACGGGCAATGGAAAGTCTCTGTTTCTGACCGCCTGAGAAGTTTGCTCCGCCCTGAGCAACATAACCCTCATATTTTTCAGGAAGATTTTCAACAAAATCTTTTGCCTGAGCAATATCAACAGCATTGGCAATTTCCTCCTCACTTGCAGAAGGTTTGCCGTTATCACCGTATGCTATGTTAGATTTTATGTTGCCGGAGAAAAGAGTTGCTTTTTGTGAAACATAAGCGATTTTGTTACGAAGTGCGTGTTCATCGTAATCTTTAACATTAACTCCGTCAACCAAAACTTCACCCTCGGTTGCATCATAAAAACGGGGAACAAGGTTGATGACTGTACTTTTACCGCAACCGGTTGAACCGATAAAGGCGACCGTTTCACCTTTTTTAGCTGAGAATGAAATATCATGAATAACATATTCTTCCGCATCGGGATAACGGAAAGAAACATTTTTAAATTCGATTTCACCGACAAGACCGTCTTTACCATGGGTCTCTGTGCCATTATGAATGGTTGGTTCTGTGTCAAGCACTTCGTTAATACGCTTTGCAGAAACTGAGGCACGAGGCAACATCATAAACGGCATAACAAGCATCATGAAGGACATTACTATCATTATTCCGTACTGGCTGAATACCATCATATTACCGAATAAGCCTATTCGGTCAGCAGCACTGCCTATGAGCGTAGCACCGATCCAATATACAGCAAGCATTAAACCACTTTGCACAAGCTGCATGGTTGGCATCATAAATGCCATTGTTCTCTGCTGGAAAAGTTGGGTTTCCATCAATTCATTATTAGCTTTTTCAAATTTTTCTTCTTGGTAGTTTTCTGCATTATATGCTCTTACAACACGCAAACCGTTTAAATTTTCACGAGTTACACGGTTGATATCGTCAGTGAGTCTTTGCATTTTTTTAACCTTAGGTAAAACAAGGGTAATACAAACTCCCACAATCGCAAGCACCACAACAACACCTATTGCAGTAGAAAGAGACCACTGCCACTGCTGATTCGCGATTTTGCATATAGCCCAAATGGCTGTGACCGGTGCTTTAATGAGCATCTGAAGACCCATAACAATAAACATCAGCACCTGCTGAATATCGTTAGTCGAACGGGTAATAAGGCTTGCGGTGGAAAATCTTCCAATTTCCTCCATAGAAAAGGTTTGCACCTTTTTGAAAAGACATTCACGCAGAGTAAAACTCAAGTTACTGCCAATTCTTGCTGCAAAAATCGCAGTAATCACAGATGCGGCAACACTTCCCAGTGAACAAAGAAGCATCATGCCCCCTGCTTTCCACACATCTGCCATGGCACTGCCAGGAGTTTCAATTAAAACGGTTATTTTGTTCATATACTGTGGCATTGTCATATCGAGCCAAACCTGCATCAGAATAAATGCAACGCAAAGAATGGCAAAGCACCAATCCTGCCACTTCATTTTTTTCAATACTTTAAACATTATATAGCTCCTTTACTAAAATTTCTAACTTAGTTAGATATTTATTCTAAAGATTGAGCAGATATTATATGAGTCATCTGCCCTCTTTAAATATCAATTTCTGAGCAATTCGATTGCATTACAGAATGGATTTCTTTTGAAATTTCAACAAACTCCATCATTCTGTCCATACCGATTTTATCAATCGTTTCTCCAATATGATTATACAGATTTTCTTTGAATTTGTCGGCAATCTCCTTACCCCTATCGGTGAGTTTCACAACAACCACTCGACCATCTGCCGAGTCATGCGCTTTTTCAATAAGTCCCTTTGCCGTCATTTTTTTAAGCAATACTGCTATTCTTGCAGTGCTTACATTCATATATTCGCTTAAATCTCCTGCTGTTACCTTGTCATCGGTTTCATTCAAGATTTTTAAAATTGCACGAATACCGGCTGTACTCATATCAAATCTTTCAAAACATTCCGAAGGCGGTGCTTTCTTTAATTGTTCCATCAAAGTTTCTATCTGTTCTTTTGTTGCCATATTTATGCCTCCTTTCAAAATTGCTAACTGGGTTAGATTATATCTCTTTTATATATTAAGGTCAAGAGGCAATTTATGAACAGTATGTAAAATTCACAGATGAGAATACCTTTACGGAAAGATGAAAATGAGGCGCCATAGGTATAACGCCTCATTTTTATAAGTTGAATTAAAATCTTTTAAAAGTTTCAATAACTCATTTATTTTACAAGTAAATTCGAAACCCTTATGTAAAAAAATACTGCCTAATTTCTTATTTCACAAACTCAGTTTTAATACGGTTTGGTGCCACTTCACGCATTTCATATTCACCGTCAAAACGGCCGAGTGCTATTGCGCAACAAGGTGCCATTCCTTCCGAAACTTTCAGCTCTTTTATCAGTTCACCGTTGCCGTTTAATGTTTCGACAGCACCCCAAATATGACAAGCACCTATACCGAGTTCAGTAGCGGCAAGAGCCATATTCTGAACGATTGTGGCAGCATTAGAACAGTTCACATTGTTCAATTGTCCTGAGGACATTGTTGATGAAACCAAAATAACGGTAGTTGCTCCGTAAAAAGGGTGCATATCAGGATTACCGACAGCATTTGCCATGTGCTGTTCCCATTTATTAAGGGTTTCCTTGTTGCTTATGACAGTCAAACTCAAGGTGTCATACATTGCTCGTCCCACAGGTGCTGCATAAGCCGCCTTAAGTATTTCGTTGATTTCATTTTCAGTAAGGTTTTCGCTGTTAAAATTACGAATTGATCTTCTGCTGTAAATAGCTTCTAAAGTGTTCATTGTTATTCTCCTTTATAACTTAAATAATTTTTCTGCATTTTTGTATGCGATGAGTTCTTTTTCTTTCTCGTCAATCGGTGCATTCTCAATAAACGGAACAGCACCCTCATTGCTTATAAACGGGCAATCCACCGAATGAATAATGCGGTCAGCTCCCAACACTTCCACGCAAAACTTAAGTTGTGGATAATCAAAAATACCACTTGGAGTGACATAGACATTCTGCTTAAAAGTTTCCGTTACCGTTCTGTCAAGCTTTGTTACAAACTGTGGCATTGATTGATCAATTCGAGACAAGAAAAACGGTAACATTTCGCCCCAATGACCGGCTATAAGTTGAAGTTTCGGAAATTCATCAAAACGCCCTGCAAGAATTGTGCGAAGAATTTGGATACCGGCTTCATTGTGCCAGCCCCAACCATGCAATGAAAGTCTTGCACTTACTTCATCACCGAGACCGCCATAGTAAGGTTTTTGAACAGATTTAAGAGGTGCGCCCGGATGAATATAAATGGGTAATTCAAGTTTAGCACACGCCTCCAAAATTGGTATATACTGTTTATCGTCAAGGAATTCATCACCGCCTGATGCTCTGCCACTGAGCAAAACGCCTTGAAAACCTAACGATTTAATACGCTCAGCTTCTTTAACGGATTCTACGGGATTTGACCATGGCAACAAGGCAAATGCTCCGTAACGGTCAGGGTGCTTTCTCGCTGTTTCACATATAAAGTCGTTTGTTTCACAAACAATTTTCGGAGCTTCATCTTTTGGTAATAACTGAGATTTTGCCGGGCAAGAAAGAATTTGCACTGTTATTCCGTTTTTATCCATATCATCAATACGGCATTTATCCAAGTCAGCGAAAAGTTCGGGATCTGCCTCATAAGGGCGACCTTTTCCATGTGCTGCCGCCATATACGGTGCATCTTCAAAAGAATATTTTGCAAGATATCTATCAATAGGCGCACCTGCAATATGTTCTTCAATAGTTATTATTTTCATAATATGGGTTCTCCATCTATCCAAATTTGTTTGATTTTGCTTGTATCAGTTATATCTTTGTCCGGTCTTCCTTCAACAAGCAATAATACAGCTCGTTTGCCCTCGCTGATACTACCCAAGTCATCAATATCGAAGACTTCAGAAACTTTACTTGTAGCGCCTGCTAAGATTTCACAGGGACTGAGACCTGCTTTTGCAAGCAGTTGCATTTCTCGGTGCATTGATTTACCGTGCTCAACCAAAGGCGCATACGATCCATCATTGGCATCAGTTGCAACAAGAATTTCAACACCGGACTCATGGAGTAACTTAACTGCATTTTCTGCATTTTGATAATGTTCCGGTTTATATCCGTTTCGACCGCTTTTTGAAAAAGCTTCCATCATAACAAGAGTCGGTGCAACAGCAATACCCTTATCCTTAATCATTTCGGCAAGTTCCTTTGGAAATTCATCTTTCATTGGAACATGGATTAAAATATCAGCACCGCAACTTACAGCCATTTTCACCGCCTTAACCGAGACGGCGTGCACAGCCACCTTTATGCCGTTTTCATGTGCCGTATTGCAAATATCTTTCAAAGCAGTTTTAAGCATCAAGTTCGGTTCCATAAGCAGAACTTTAATATATTTAGCGCCACTCTCTATGGCCTTATTCACATAAGAATTTCCGTTCAAAGTTCCCATTGTCATTCCGGCAGACGAAATAATTGTAAAATAACCGGAGCGCTCGATCAAAGATGCAGATGCTGCCACATCACAGCTTGATGTGACACCGTTTTTCAGCATAGCCTCAATTTGAGAATCAACATTTATGTGAGTATGGGCATCAATAAGTCCCGGCATCAAAAAATAACCAGAATCGACATTTTCAGCACTGCTTACTGAAGTTATAATACCGTTCTTTATTGTCACAGCTGCTTTTTCGATAACCTTTTCACCATCAAAAAGCGGATAATTTAACACTGTTTCATTTTCAATTTTCACGATTTCATCATCTCCGTCTGTGACCGAAGTGCCACAGGAAACCAACATTAGACTTGCAAGCACCACAATCAAAATTTTTACTATTTTCATTTTTCAACAGAAACAAGCTGACTGTATTTCATAACAGTACCGAAAAGATTGCTCATTACAAGATAATTAGCACAAACCGTAACAGTATCTCCCACATTCACCTTGCTGTAATGGTCATCAGTGGGAAATATAACAAGAGCGTAAGTCTTGCCGTTCACGCTGTCTGATATTTCAATGGATGGTTTGTTGTGAATATCCGGGCCAACCTTTTTGGCAATGCCCTTAACGCAAAAACGCTTATCCACATATTTTTCATAAAAACTGTCAGCATCAGCAGAAAACTCATTCCAAAGATTTTTAACCGAAAAGGGCAATTCTTGTTTAAGAATAGGCATTGGTTTAGTTTCAATCCTGTGAGTTTTTATATTTGACGGATGCTTTGGATAAAATTCAAGTTTATCTGTATTCATAAGTACCTCCTAACAATGGGTTCTATTTTCGCTTTTGGGAGTTTCACCATACATTGCTTCCAATTCATGCTGTATTTCTTCAGCCTGTTTGATTTGTTCGTTTAATTTCCATTTGCCAATATTAACACCATCACGCATGAACATTGAACCGCATTGATGAAAATAAAACTCAATATCTCGTTCTTTTGCCTCTAAATAAAGATCTCGCACCCACTCCCACATAATCGGTCGAACTTCGTTTTTCGGTGACATTTCACCACCGACATTTACGCACTTTATCAAACCTGTATCAAGATATTTTCCAAGTTTTATGGGAGCAATAAGAGGAGAGCAAAAAACTTCACGATGCTTAAGTGGTGCTTCCAAGAAATAAGGAAGTCGTTTATCAGCCATTTCTTGGTTTTCAATTGAAATGCTTAAGTGAAAATGTTCCCAGCCTTCACCCCAATCTGCCGGCACACACTCTTTAATTCTTTCCGGGCGTTTGGTTGTGGTGACAAAAATACAGTCTTTTCTGCGGCGTATAAAATCCCAACAGCCGTCACGCCATTCATCTGCTTCTTCAATAAAGAAGTCTGATGAAAAACAAAGTTTCACAAGAGAACCACGGGGACAATCTTTATCCGTCAGTTCGTATGTAGTTTTACCTTTTGCAATGATCGTGGTATCTCTGCCGTACCGCCTATCCATTTTATACACAAAGCAGTTTTTACAGCCCGGACTTATTTTTTTGCAGCCATGCCACGGGTTCCATGTCACAGCTTTATTTATTTCATTATTCTGCACAATCTATTCCTCCTCCATTTTTTCAAGCATCGGAAATGTTTTATCAAGCAACCGGATAAGCTCATTAAAATCGACTTCTCCCAATTCTCTTTCAATTGATTTTAAGTGCTCTGCTTGTTTCTTGTTAAATTTATCGGTGAGAACAACAGCTTTATCTGTCGGCAAGACATAAAAGCTGCGCCTGTCATCTTCCGAAATTTCCTTTGAAATATAGCCTTTTTTTAAAAGGACTCGAATATGTGCCGCTATCATCGGTTTGGAAACGCCAAGCAAATCGGCAATCATAAGCGGGGTATATTTGCCGTTTCTCTGAGTTATGATATTCAACACTCCCATTTCACTTGGTCGAATCGGCAAGTCTTTTTTCAGTTCCATATATTTTTTCGAGAACTTCGAAAGGACTATATTTGCATTCATATATTTGTCCACGGTAATTCTCCTTAAAGCTTTACTGTTTCTGTGCGTTGACTTGTAAACCATTGAGCTTCAAAACCTGTAAATTTCAAAATACAATAATCAGGGTCAGTTACACCTTTTTTATAAAATCTTGTAAAAAACGGTTTCCAAAAGCGCTGTTTGGTATGCGCATCGGTAAGCACTACCATGTTTCCTTTGATTTCAACTCCGGAAAAGTTTCTGCCTTTTTCATAAAAATACACGCAAGCCTTGGGATTTGCCCGATAATGAGCCACCTTTCTTGATGAGGTATATGTAGCAAAATAAATATCATTACCGTCAATCAATACCGGTTGAATGAGCGCCCTCGTGGCAGGATAACCGTCCTCTCCTACTGAGGATATAACGGAAGTTCTCTGCCTTTTAATAAATTCGTAAATACCTTCTTTTGTCATTTTGATCTCCTCCTTACAATTTTAAATTAAGCTACATTAACTATTATAGTTCAGTCAGATTAACTTGTCAACAGTTTCGTGAAATAATGGTCGGTAAGTAATAACTCAAGCAGAAATCCACCAACTAATGAATCGGAAATTTCTTTGTCGTTCATTGCAAGTTAATAAATTTTTATTGAAATATGCTACAATAAAACAAATTAGAAATGGAAATTGATTAAGCTCTTTGAATGATGAAATAAGACACTGTTTCGCAGAAATATGCAGCTATTTGTCTCACTTTGCACAATAATACCGCTTTCAATAAATTCAGATGAAAAAAATTCAAGTCTGAATAATCAAAAAAATCATAAACAAGAGCACCGAAAGGAAAAATGTATGTCTGCCAATGTTTTAAAAATTATAGCTCTAATCACAATGACTTTAGATCATGTAGGACTTGTATTTTTTCCACAGTGCAAATGGATGCGCATAGTGGGAAGAATAGCTTTTCCAATCTTTGCTTTTATGATTGCAGAAGGCTGTAAGTATACGCATAATCGAAAAAAATATTTGTTGCAGATCGGACTTATGGGCATTGGTATGCAAGTGGTCTTTCTAATTGCTACCGGCTCCCTATATCAATCTGTTTTCATCTCATTTTCCTTAGCGATTATGCTAATTTATGTCTTAGATAAGGCAAAAAGTAGCGAAAATATCAAATATTGGTGTTATGCACTTTTAACCGCCTCTGCAATAACTTTTCTATGTTTAGGCTTGCCTAAAATCTTGCACGATACTGATTACGGCATTGATTACGGAATTGTCGGAGTATTGATTCCGGTGCTGTGTTATTTTACGGAAAACAGGAAGGCCAAAATATTCGTGTTTGCATTGAGTTTAGTTGCCTTGTCCGCTTTTTACGGTGACATTCAATGGTATTGCCTCTTAACCGTTCCGTTAATCGGAATGTATAACAACACGAGAGGAAAACTGAAAATGAAGAACTTGTTCTATATTTATTATCCCACTCACCTGTGTATTATATATATGCTCGATATGTTAAGCCGACAATAGCTTATCAGGTTTCAAGCGCAATCTTGAGTCTTGATGGTATCATAACTTTAAAAAACGTTACAATCGTGGGAATGGGAACTTTTGACGAATTGATTGCGAAGAAAGGTTATTTCTATTTCCTGTTTACTATTTCTCAATAGCAGGCAAACAGCGTTTTAGTTTTTGCTTGAGAGTTTAGCACTTTATATATGATTTTAGGAGGATTATTATGGAAGGTAAAGGAAAATTAGCACTTGGAACAATGGGTATGAATTTTAAAAACCGAGAGAGTTCCGCCCAAACCATTAAAACAGCGCTCGAAAACGGCATCAATATTTTCAACACCGGCGATTTCTATCAAGGCGGAGAATCGCAGGTAGTTTTAGGTGAATCACTTAAGGGAATTTCGAGAGATGACTATTATGTTTCTCTTAAATTCGGCGTAACCTTTGGATTGACCGGAGCTAAACTTGATGTGAGACCGGATAATATTAAGCCTCAATTATTATCTGCTCTTGATAAGATTGGACTTGATTATGTTGATCTTTATCAGCCTGCCAGACAAGATATTGCTATTCCGGTGGAAGATATAATGGTGGAAATGGTAAAATTGAAAGAGGAAGGACTGATTAAGAACATAGGATTATCTGAAGTAGATGCGGATACACTCAGAAGAGCAAACAAAATCCATCAAGTTCACAGCGTGGAAGTTGAATATTCTTTGCTTAGTCGTGAAATAGAAAGAGAATTGATACCCACGGCAAAAGAACTCGGTGTGCAAGTTGTCGTATACGGTGCTGTGGGTCACGGTGTCTTAACAGATAAAGTGATAAATGGTGGTATGTCAAATCCAATGATGTCAAGAGGCATTTTATCCCCATTTAACAAAAAGCATAACTTGAAAATTTTGAATGAATTTTCGGAAATTGCAAAAAATCAAGGACTGACAATGAGCGAACTTGCCTTAGCATGGACACAAGCCAAGTATGACAATGTTATGTCATTGATCGGAACAACCAAGCCTGAACATTTTTTAAGTTCAATAAAAGCAATAAGCACACAGTTAGACGAAAGCACAGTTTCAGAAATCGAAAATCTTGTTTCTGACAAGAACATAAAAGGTCAGACAATGCGCAAGTGGGTTTTTGAAAACGGTGTCGGCAAGATGATATAATGCAAACAATAGACAAATGCTGTTAAATTCAACTTAATTTGTCCGTTCGCCAAAAAGAAGATATGGTTCTGATATAAAAAAGGATTTCGAGAATATTCCGGTTGAAATATTGCTCGAAATCCTTTTTATTTAATTTTGAATATGTTACCAAGTGTAATTTACGGTAGTATCATCTATGTTCCATTTTTCCGGTATCCTTGTTTCATACCAGTCAATAGGACAGATGGTATGATCAAGCTGATAGGTTTTAAAAGCATGAGAAATGTCTTTCTTTTGTTCATCGGTTGCTTTGCAGCAGGACAAAAACAAAGCTGTATTGCTTTTTGAAAGCAG
This sequence comes from uncultured Faecalibacterium sp., assembly GCA_964411915.1. GTDB lineage: Bacteria > Bacillota > Clostridia > Oscillospirales > Acutalibacteraceae > UBA6857. Next base: position 8,020 of record CAYPMB010000020.1, on the reverse strand, counting down.
GTCTAACCATTGCTTGTTTTTCTCCCAAGGTATCTTATCGTCAAGAATACCAACACAGTCGGCATCAACAAGATAAAAAGCGTTGTTTTGAGCAAGACGGAATGCAAGGGTGTTAATACCCATTTCTTTTGTTCTTTGCCACTCTACTCCGCTCGTGTCGTCACCCGTTCTGTTTATCTGCACAAGTCCGGCGCAAAGATGTGAAACAGTGTTGCAACCGATAATAAGCAAGTCACCGCAAGCTTCTTTAATGAGTTTGTATAAGTCTAACACGATTTCCCCATTGGTTTTTGTCTGGTCATAAAAGTGCCAATTATCGATTTTAGTGACGGTCTCATTCAAATCTTTTCCGTAATCACCGAACAAGTCCACAGTTGTGAAATCGTGTTTGATAAGTTGGTAACCCCAATTTTTTATTCTTTCGATATCGCATTTGATAAAGTCCTGAACTTTCGGGTGGGTAGGGTCAAGATAGACTCTTTTACCGTCTCGGCATATTCTCATATCAGAGGATATGGCATCATCTGTATTATGTAAAAATCTTATCCATATACCCGGTCTTGCTCCGGCTTTTTTTATATCTTTACATAAGGCTTCCATATCTCTGAACTTTTCGTTTGGCAGCCACGGCCCAACATTACCTTGTATTTGCCACCCGTCATCTATTACCATAAACGGTGCGTTGTCTATTCCTTTCGCAAATTCTGCCTGTAATTTTGCGTCAGCAACGATTTCTTCGTAATTATTCTCTCCGTATGCATAATACCAGTCATTTCCGCCGTAAATTTTGAAATCGGGCAAGATGGGGTTATCGCAAAGAGTTTTACAATAATCACAAAGACAAAGATAAGGATCGGTATGCGCGTATTCTTTAAGCACGAATGTTGCAAGATGAATTTTTCTGCCATTCAGATGAACACCGCAACCTCCGTTACGGCAATCAACCAGAGCTAAGATGCCACTGCAGTCGTACCTGAAACTGATAAAAGCTTTCGGCTGAGTCTTGACACCGAAGCAGAAACTGTCTGTCTTATCCGTGGCAAGGAAATACCATGGCATATAGCGGGCATTATCTTTCAAGCCGACAAACTCCAAATCCCCGTAACTGCGTTCCCATGCATCACCCAGGACTATAACATTGTCTGCACTTTCAAAATTCCATGACAGTTCAATGAATTTCGGCTTGCTGACATTGGCAGTCAAATACAAATCGAGCTGATTATTATTGATTTTCGTTTCAATAACAGAATCGATATTTTCTTCTTCACAAGTCAGCTTGACACTAAATTTACTCAAATTAAAGTTGTTCATATATACACCTGCAATCATCTTAAATCGGCACACCCAAAGGATACCGTTACTTTATATTAAGTGTAATATTATCACTATCATTAAAAAAAAGCAATATGATTTGACATTTGTTTACACAATAGAAATGATGCTGATTTCCACACGCAAGTCCGCTGCGTTTTTCCCTTGTAAAATTTACTTTTGAAATCAACTTGAGGCGAAAAAATTGTACTATTTTCAAAAACTATTTGACAATTATGCATTTATTTGATATAATACCATGCGGACGAAAAATGTAGGTTCATTGACGATGAGTCCGAACATTTGCAGAAGTGGCGGAATCGGCAGACGCGCTAGATTCAGGTTCTAGTGATAGCAATATCATGAGGGTTCAAGTCCCTTCTTCTGCACCATGTGTATAGAAAAGTAATGGAAACATTACCGAAGGTATTCCGGGGTGTGGCGCAGGTGGTAGCGCGCTTGACTGGGGGTCAAGAGGTCGCAAGTTCAAGTCTTGTCACTCCGACCAGCTAAATATTAAAGCCTGTTATCCGTGAGGATAGCAGGCTTTTTTCGTTATTTCTTGAGGTTATCCAAAGGACTGTAATTTTTGAAGTTAACAACGGTTTTCGACTGTGTCAAGTGGACATATTTTTTCTCCATTTCCAGGGAAGTGTGACCGAGAATAAGCTGCAAACTGTATATGTTACCGCCATTTTCAAGATAGTTTGTCGCAAAAGTATGGCGAAGCAAGTGTGCGTGTATTCTCGGAGTCAAGAGGTCTTGGCGACTTTTAAGAGTTCTGAACATCCTGTCAATAACCGTTTTGGTGATCGGGGCGTTTTGGTTGGTAAGAAACAATGCGCTGCAATCAACATTCTTCGGTCGCTGAGATATGTACTTGATGAGATACTTTTTCGTATTGTTTCCTAACGGAACAATTCTTTGCTTATTACCCTTTCCGTTAACTATGATATAGCCCTCTAAAATATGGACATCAGATACCTCCAAACGGACAACTTCGGATTTACGCAATCCACTGTCAAGCATTAAAGCACAAATGCAGCAGTTACGAAGATCCTTATAGTTTTTTAAGTTGAAGATAGAGAATAATCTCTTAACCTCTTCATCGGTGAGAACATCAATAGTCTTTCTTTTAGCTTTCGGAAGAATTAACTTTTCACTTAAGTTAATATCCGTGTATTCTTCTTGATATAACCAACTGAGAAAAGCTTTAATTCCCTTAAGATAGGTTTTAACAGAATTGCTGGAAAGTTTCCTATTATGAAGTTGAAGAGAATAATTTCTAAGTTGCTTTGATGAAAGAGATGAAACTTCTGACTTGCAACCAATGAAGTTAAGTAACGGAATAATGCAATTACGATTGTATATAACTTTTGATTAGTCATATAATCAATAAAGCAATTAAATGAATTGTCGTGAAAGCCAGTACCAAGTCGAACTATGTTTTTTCCTTTTATGCCCCAGGCGTGGAGCTGCTCAATTGCACTTTCAGCTTTGCTGTTCGTTTTCAACTGAAAATGATAGAACATTGCCACATCACGCATTAGATTGTTTGACAAAGGATTATTTCAGAGAGCGTTATTCCGGCTATGTTCGCAAGATCTGAGACGGCTGCTTTGTAATCAATATTTTTTTGGGTTCATTACATATGTAATTACATCTTCACCTAAATTACAGGCAAAGCAATAAAACGAGTTTATTTCCGGATATACAACAAAGGATTCTAAATTTCCGCATACAGGGCATTTACCATGATAATTTTTTACCACGCTCAAACAGCTCTTGTTTCGACAAGATATAATTAACAATATCATTTTTAGACTTAATTTCATTGATTGCATCAGCAGGTATTAAACCTTTAGAATAGCTATATAGCACCTCCCAATCTGTTAAGAATTTAATCTTTCAAAAAGCTTTTTAAGTTTGCTAGCCGTGATAGTTTCATCATAATGCATACCCTCATAAGTGGGATGAAGCACAGGATATGTAGGATGTTTTGTTTTCAATATAAAGCGATTTTCAATCAGCCAATCTATAATGTCGATTACATCATCACGACGAACACTTTTAAGTTTTCCATACTCCGGCAACTTGTCCAATCCGGCATCCACAATCCGTTTACTGTTTACTCCACGAAGCACATCCGCTAAAACATTTATACCATAATATCGTTTTTCGCTGATATGAGAAAGGCATTGTAAAATATTGTAAACAATATCGTTCAAATCATTACCGTCGAACACAACAGCTTTAATGTCTGATTTTTTTAATGGTTTGTTTTCATCTTTTTGCGGTTGAACATTAACAATCTTTGTTTGTACTACTGTTTCGGATTTCACATTCGCAGTTTCTTTTGCTTCCATGGGTGTAGGATTGATTTTGAGCATTTCGTAATAATATTTAGGTGTAATAAAACGTCCGCATCCGGTTCCATCTTTTTTATAATTGGTGCAGCCGAGAAAATATCTATTTTCTTTTCCCGGTTTAATAATAAGATAACCATCTCTGCATTGATCGCATTTCATAATAGAAAGTTTTCCGGCTTTATATTCATTTGTCATAAACCCACATACTTCCGGCTCATTTGTGCAAATATGCAAACGCAGACCATATGCATTCTTATATCGGAATTGCATAGGATAGCCACAAATAGGACAGGTTTTCTTTGCAATATTATTTTGCTGTGGCTCCTCACTCCAATTACCACGAAGAACAACATTCTTATAATCTCGCTTTATTTCAAGCAAGAATTCAGAAGGATTCTGCTCTGGTGCTATAAAATAAACACGGTTTTTAGTTCTTGTCATTGCAACATAAAACAAGCGGCGTTCTTCTGCATAATCAATAGAACGATCACCCTCGATTACAAAAGCAAGAACCGGATCATCCTCAATTTTAGAAGGAAAGCCATATGTTTCGTTACGCCCATTTACAACAATGACATTATCGTAGCCTAAGCCTTTGGATGCATGAGCAGTCATAAATGTGATGTTGAGTTTTGGATATTTTACACTTTTAAGTTTGCTTCCACGATTAATGTATTCAAACAATCCCGACTTTTCCAATTTATCGCCGTCAAAACCAAATCTGCCAAGCAATAAGATAGAAGAATCCTCGGATCCCCCTTCTTTTTTGTTAAACTCAATTATCTGTTCAAGTGCGACTTCAACAGCGTGTGCAATTGCATAATTTGCGCCGCTCTTATTATCAGCATTCAGTTTCTTAGGACTTCCGTCATAAGTGTAAATAATAACCGGATCAACAATATTTTTAGGAGATTTCAATTCTTTTGTTATTTGTGCTTCGTTTTTCTGAATGAAGTTGCCTGCAATATCAATTACTTCCTGCGAATTGCGATATGTCTTTACAATCTTTAAAAGTTTCGCATAACCCATCTTTTCTTCGAACTTTGTAAAAAGTGTTATGTCGGAACCGCTAAAAGCATAAATTGATTGCCAATCATCACCGACAGCAATTATTTTAGCATCAGTCACTTCCGATAAAGCTGTTACTAAATCAAATCTTTGTCGTGAAATATCTTGATACTCATCTACGATAATATATTTGAAATCAAGTTTTTTCTTCATTTCTTTGACTTCTCGGAGAACTCTTGCTGATTCGTTTATCATGTCCTCGAAGTCAACGGCATTATTTTCTTTAAGATAGCGCTCATATTCCAGATAACAATCATTGCAAATATCTAAAAAAAGTCTTGTACGTACATTTTGAGTTGAATGATACATACGACTAAATTCATCAGCAGTAAAACCGTTTGTTTTGAAGTTTGCAATAAAACGGCAAATCAAATTAACAAGTTTTCTTATGTAACGGGTTTCTTCGGTAGATACAAGTTTTTCCATTACCTCTTTGTTGGAACGGAGATGTAACTCAAAACCGTTGTTCTCCAATTCCTCTCGTAAATGTTCTAAAAGAGATCTACGATCAGAATACTGCGAAAAGGTATATATAAGTTTTGTGCCGTGTTGTTTATGCAGATTGATTTTGTCATTTATAGCTTTTTTATAGGCTTCAATCTGATCATCGCTAAAGCGATCATTTTTACCATCTTGTGTAATACCGAAATGTTCAATGTATGCAACTTTGTCTTCCTGCCGAATAATAAAATCCGGAGTATATGGCTTTTTTGAAAACAAAATGTCATACTTATACATCGGCTCATATTCATAGTCGATGTTGTTCAAATATAAGAAGTTTGCAATTTCAACTTCTTGGTGAGAACGCATTACTTCACTTTGAATTGTTACAGATTTTTTTGTGCGAATATCAATTACTTGTTGCTTAAACTCGTTAAGGTCACTTCGCATTGTAGCAAAATTCGACTTTGCTATTTTATTGAAGAAGCCATTAAGATCTTCACCTTCATACGGAGCATCAAAATACGAAGCAAAAAACATAATTAAGTTATTCACAAGACTTTCGTTCTTCAATATAGAGTTTTTAAAATAATCCTGCAAAACAAAGTATAACTTTGAAGAATCAACAATATTAAGTTTTTCAGAAGACTGTTTTCTTAATATTGCATTACCGGTTGAATGAAATGTAGCAATAGGACAATCTATCGCCAAATCGTGGTTCAGTTTATCTCGAAGTTCCTGCACAGCCTTATTAGTAAAAGAAACAACAAGAATTTGAGAAGGTTCAATGCCTTTTTTCTCAACCAAATATTTAACCTTTGCTGCAACGGTAGTAGTTTTTCCTGCACCAGCACCGGCAATAACAAGGCAATAATCTTCATCTGTCAAAATAACACGTCTTTGATCTTCATCCAAGTTTATTTGAGGATCAACTTTGCGAAGAATATTGTCCAAATAGTGTTGTTCTTCAGTCATTGTACGACGAATAAAAGACTCATTATGCTCGTCTATAAGAGTTTCAAAATTTATGTATTTTGACAATGTGCTTTCGACAACAGAAATTGAAAGAGCGTTGTTTTTACAGAAAGTATCTAACAATCGGCTATTTTGGAGCACACCAAAATACTCAACGGTTTTCTTTCCCTCAAGCAACTTCGCACGATACTCGCTTTTTGCAACATAGCGATTTTGTGATAATAGGGTATCCATATAAATATTCAAGTCCCATAAACTTTGACATTCGGGACTCTCAAATGACATATTATCCGTGACGCTATTTGCTATTATTTCTTTCTTTTTAAAGAGTTTAGAAAACAATCCCATATATATGCCCTTCTTTTCAAATAATATTAGTCAGCAGAAGCACCGGATTTAATCCAATTATCAACTTCATCAATTTTAAATTTCCATTGTCTACCCATTTTATGTGCAGGCATAATTTTGTTGTCAATCCATTTGAAAACGGTATCTCTGCTCACACCAAGATATTCGCATATTTCTTTTAGGGAATACCATCTATTCGTTATTTTCACAATTTCGACCTCTCAACTTCAAACTGTTAATATGTATCTAATATTGTATCATAAATTTTGATTGACTACAATATGTTATAGTCGATTAGCGTAGTTTTAGAGCAAAAAAGGCGGAAGAGATTTCTCCCCGCCACCGTTTCAGTTATGCTGTATAAACAATTTCGTTATTTACAATTTCCGTTGCACGATTACGGATATTGTTCATTTTTTGCGCCCACAACATTTGGTCCGTTGATTTAAGCTGCTCGGTTACATTTTCTTTTTTGGCAAGTTCTTTTACCAACCGAAAAAACATATCCTCAGCCTGTTTGTCAATTTCGGCAATGTAACCATTTAATTTTCCGTTTGTCAGCAGATTGTAATATAAAACCCTATGGTGTTGTTTTAAGTATCTCAAATGCCGCTGTCCCCATATTCCGATAGGCTTTCTTCTTCAACACTCACTGCAAGATTGGGGATAAGATAATCGCCCTGTTTTGTATGTACCGTTCATCTGTTCATATATCGTCTTTTTCATTAACTTAAGCCTCCCTATAAATCACTTTAAATTTCTTTTGCTTGGCATTGGCAAACTTGAGCAGTAATTCATCAATCGCATCGGTGTATTTGCCGTTAGATATTAAACGGTTTATCAACTCGTTTAAGCAGTTGATAATTACTCGTTTTTATTTGAATTTTCTTGTTTTTAATGCAAATTTTTTTTAAGTTGTTTAATTATTTTTGCGTAATTGCTTGACAATATATATATATATATATATATAATTGATGTACGAATTTTGTCAAAAACGGTGAATTCGTACATTTTTATTATGCTTTATAGCATAAAATTAGCAGTGCAGAATTTAACAAAGAAAGGATAAATTAAAATGGAAAACAAAAAAATCAGATTTCCTATAGCGATAATTTTTCTTGTAATTGAACTTTTGGCTTATCTAGTCTATATTATTTATGTGTTCAAATATGATACATATGTTACAGGGGAACAGCTAATGAGTAATCTATTTGATTACTCATTAGGATGTGCTGTCGCATTAATTTTTGTTTGTTTGTTATTGAGAAAAAAATTGGACAAAATATTTTTTATCGGTACTTGTACGATAGCTATAGAGAGTTTAATTTTTTTAATAAAAAACTTTACAGTTGCAAATATATTTAGCTTATTACTCGGTCTTTTAATCGTTTTTATTGTTGGAACAGCTATATTACCGGAGTTATCAAAATTTAAGCACATTTCAGAAAAAATTTATTTTATACCCTCTATCTTTAGCCTCTTAAATTCTATAATACTATATATAAAAC
>CAYPMB010000019.1:0-36682 GCA_964411915.1 uncultured Faecalibacterium sp. | reverse complement strand
CTTCTATGATTCAGTTGGAGAAATTGTTGGATTTAAGTACAACGGCAACAACTACTTCTATATCAAGAATTCAATGGGTGATATTGTTGGTATTGCTGATGCTGCCGGTAATCTTATTGCAAGTTATGCTTACGATCCTTGGGGTAAGGTTACATCTGTTATAGGCTCAAATGTAGCAATAGGCGAACTTAATCCTTTCAGATACCGAAGTTATTACTATGACAGCGATATTCAGATGTATTATCTCCAGTCAAGATACTACGACCCTGAAATCGGTAGATTTATTAATTCTGATGATGTGAATTACTTAGGAATGACTGAAAGTGAACTTTCGTATAATGCTTTTTCGTATTGTGATAATAATCCAGTCAACGATAGTGATCCAAACGGATATTTTTCAGTAAAAGAAGTTTTTGATGTATTTAAATCTGCAATAGACACTTTAATTAATATAGTTCAATATATAAAATCTTCATTTGCAAAAGAACTCAAAGATATAACCAGTGAGATAAAAAAACTAAGCAACAAAAACAAAAAGTATGTAAAAAATATTAAGGGGCTAATCAAGGAATGTGATGATTTGGTAAAAAAATTAGGCAAAGTAGGTCATATATTGACTGCAATAACGATTATCAGTACTGTTTGTAGTGTCTATAAAATCCATCTTCACTTCCTAGTGTTTTGGTCGAGGAAATTATTGATGCATTTAAAGACTTTGTAATATTTGGAACATCAACTATAATTGGAAAGTTCTCAAAAAATATTCCTGGTGTAGGTTATTTATTAAGTGTTTTTGTTACTATAGTTATCGAAACATCGATGAAAGCATATTTTACCAATCAAAGAATGCAAAAAATAACCACTAAATTTAAAACAAGTTTCTCGAAAATTAGCTCATTTAATGTTAAAACGCTAGTATCCACTTGTGTTAAAAGTTTATATGCATAATTAAGGAGATATACTTATGAATATATTATGTGCTTTCTTGATGATGATAATTTGTATTATCTTAGTTTTAATCGAACTTAAAATATTTAACAGAATTGAAGTTCGTATGAGAAAAAAAGATGAAACAAATTTCAATCCTCAGTATAAAGGATACATAGTATTAAATACTATATTGATATTCATTCTGATTAATTTGTGGCTGGTTAGAACTTAGTGCTGTTTTGTTCAAGATTGATTACCATAACAAGGCTATTTAAATTGCAAGATGCCGGTTTCAAGGATTCGAATGGAAGCTGGACAAAAAGGGCGAATGAGTATGGAGTATATAGCGAACATGATTTTTTAAACACACCAAAAGCACAAGAGGCGGCAATACGTTATTGTCACCAAAAAGTATGGACATATATTCAAAACTATAAGTTAACAAAAAAAGTTGGAACAACATTCAGGGGCATTAAGGTAACTGCTTCGGGGCTTCTTGCTGCTTGCCACTTAGTTGGAGCAAGTGCAATTAATAATATGTTTAAAAATAAGATTGTTCCGTCTGACGCCAACGGTACGAAAGCGACCGATTATATGAAAAGATTCGGTGGATACAACTTGAATGGATTATGGAATTGGAGGGGTCGAATATGAAAAAAATTAGTTTCAATAATCGTTTTAATGCTTTTATTATGTTTAGGTGGTCTTTTAAGTGAAAATATATCGGCTAAATCAACCGAAAAATCAAATTATGAAGCAGTAGAGGATGTTGAGCGAGAAATTGAAAACAAAAAATCACAAATAGAAGATATTAAATCTAAAATCGAAGAGTCATTAGATGTTGTGTTGAGTGGTGACATTGTTTTGTACGATAAAATTGCACTCGATGATGCAAAAAATGCGCTAAACGACTTTTATGAAAAAAAGGAGATTGAAATAGCAAGTGAAATTGAACTTATAAATCTAAAGGCTGCGATTATTTATGATGTTGGCAGCACTGTCGCAATTTACATTGCAAAGCAATATTTCACTTTGTAGAATTAATCGGAATGTATGATAGGTAAAGGGTTGTTTGCCAAGAAATAGAAATCAAATGCCTTGGGTACAAAAAAGCACTTGCGAAAGCAAGTGCTTTTTTAACTAAATCCGTCCTTGCAAATTTTTGAAATACACTTCGTGTGTGAAATGCTTGCGAGCGTGAGAGGATTTATTTTATTTCACATCCAAAGGATATTTCACTTTGTAGAATTAATCGGAATGTATGATAGGTAAAGGGCTGTTTGCCAAGAAATAGAAATCAAATACCTTGGTTTATCCTTAAAATGCCCAGTTTCCGTCCTTGAAAATCTGAACCTTGTTTCCGTTCTTGCAATGAGCAACAATGGAAAGATCCGATGTGCCGATCATGAAATCTTCGTGAACCATGGAATCGTTTACACCCATGGCTTTAATTTCTTCAAAAGAATAATCGGAATAGTCTTTGATCGTTTCCATGAAACCTCTGCCTAAAGCAAGATGACAGGCAGCATTCTCGTCAAAGAGAGTGTTATAAAATAAAATGTTTGTGTTGCTGATCGGTGAGTCATAAGGTACAAGAGCGCATTCACCAAGATAAGCTGAGTTTTCGTCCATGTTGATGAGTTTGTCAAGAAGAGCTTCGTTTTTCTCTGCGCCGTATTCCACAGCCTTGCCGTTTTCAAATCTGATCCAGAAGTTTTCAATAAGCTGACCTTGATATGAGAGGGGCTTTGTTGAATATACAATACCTTCGGCTTCACCCTTCATCGGTGAGATGAAACATTCTTCAGAGGGAATGTTCGGGTTATATTCAATGCCGCTTAATGTCTTTTCACTGCCGCCGCAGAATTGGGAGTTTGGAATAAGTCCAACTGTGAAATCTGTGCCGTTTGAGGCAGAATATTCTAATTTTTCAATTTCAAGACTGTTGAGGTATGCGCATCTGGAATGAAGGTCTGCACTGTGATTTATCCAGTTTTCAACCGGATCGGATTCTTCGTCAACCCTTGAAGTGAAAAGAATTGTTTCCCAAAGTTTTTCCACCGCCTGAGAAACCTTAAGGTCGGGGAATACCTTTTTAGCCCATGCTTTGCCGGGAACTGCTGCAATGCACCACTGATATTTGCCGTCAAGTTCGTCTTGATATGGCTTGAGAATCTTATAACGGCCCTGCTGTCCCTTTGCCATTTTTTCTTGATTGATTCCCTTGAGACCGTCGGGATCTTCTGAAATGAGATAAATACGGCAGGGGAGTTTTTCAGTATAATGCTTAAACTTTTCTTCCTCCCACTTTTCAACTGTTGAAAGAGTTTTAACACTTCTGTGACGAATGTGAAGTTTGGTTAAAGGCTGATAATCCCAGTCAACGATAACCTTTCCTGCACCTGCTCTGTAACATTCTTCAACAACCATTTTCACAAATTCAGGTTGATCAAGATCGGCAACGATTATTACCTCCTGATTTTTCTGAATGTTTATACCCTTAACGGCTATGAGCTTGGCGTATTTTCTGAGTATGGATTTTTTCATTTTTGAACCTCCTGTGTATTTCTCCGAAATCGGAATATGTAATGTTTTTTACCGAATAATTTTAGCATAAATATTGTAAAAAGTAAATATGAGTCAAAAATAAAAGGGCGAAGGTGTTCCCTCGCCCCTTTCAGTGAAAAGTTATTTCATGTTCTTTTCGTAAGATTCGATCATTTTCTTAACCATCTGACCGCCGACAGAACCTGCTTCACGAGAAGTTAAGTCACCGTTGTAACCCTGTTTAAGATTAACTCCTACTTCGTTGGCAGCTTCCATCTTGAATTTGTTGAGAGCTTCTCTTGCCTCAGGAACCATACCGCCCTTTGAGTTGCTCTTAGCCATGTTAAATACACTCCTTTTGTGTTGTTTGCGTTTGCAAGTATATTTTGCTACAAGTATGTGGCTTTTATTTGTGGAAATTTTTGATTGGTAAAAAGGGGCAAAAAAACAGACCGCTGTGTAAAGCGATCTGTTTTAACATTCAAATTTTTAGTCTTCCAACCAAGCTTTTGCCTTGTCTTTTGACATACGCTTAATATCTTCCTTCGGATACTTTGATTCTGCACCACCGTTTACATAAAGGAAGAAAGTTCCGTTTTCCTTTTTGTAAAGTGATTCTTCATAACCGTCAGCATCACCGAAGTTGCCGTAAGTGTTCTTCTTGACAAGCTCTGCATTGTCTGTATCATATTCAGCTTTGCAAATAATCTTTTTCATAGCATTTGCTCCTTCATTTATTTTTAATTATTATACATTCTTTTGGCTTAAAAATCAATAGTCGTGCCTAAAGTTGTTTCTGACAGGGATCAACATAAAACGACATACGAGCATATAATGACTCAAACTGATGAAAAATAAAATATTATTTATAAATCTTTTTGATAATTGTTTGTTTTAACTATTGAAAAAATCTGTCGGAATAGGTATAATATCGAGTAACAATAAACTCAGTAATTATATAATGGGAGGACATATACATGGCATTTTATTATGATGAACCGTCTCGTACTTTCAGTGAATACCTTCTTGTTCCGGGTTATACCGGCGAAAATTGCATACCAAGCAATGTAAGCCTGGAGACTCCGCTTGTTAAATTCAAGAAGGGTGAAGAGCCAAGCATAAAGTTGAACATTCCCATGGTTTCAGCTATTATGCAGTCAGTTTCAGATGACAGAATGGCAGTTGCTCTTGCAAAAGAGGGTGGCGTTTCTTTCATCTTCGGCTCACAGTCTATTGAAAGTGAAGCAGCTATGGTTGCAAAAGCAAAAAATTATAAGGCAGGTTTTGTTTTAAGTGATTCAAACTTGAAGCCTGACGATACTCTTGCAGATGTTTTGGAAGTTTTTGCCAAAACAGAACATTCAACAATGGCTGTTACCGATGACGGCACAGCTAACGGTAAACTCTTAGGTATCGTAACAAGCCGTGACTATCGTGTAAGCCGTATGTCAACAGATGAAGTTGTTAAGGATTTCATGACACCCCTTGAAAATCTTATAACAGCTCCGGACACAACAACACTTAAAGAAGCTAATGATATTATTTGGGAACATAAGTTGAACTCACTTCCTCTTGTTGACAGTGAAGGTCATCTTAAGTATTTCGTTTTCAGAAAAGACTATTCACAGCATAAAGAAAATCCCCACGAAAACCTTGACGCACAGAAGAGATATGTTGTCGGCGCAGGTATTAACACAAGAGACTATGAGCAGAGAGTTCCGGCTCTTGTTGAGGCAGGCGCAGATGTTCTTTGCATTGACTCATCAGAGGGTTACACAATCTGGCAGAAGAAGGCTATCGACTTCATCAGAGAAAAATACGGCGACACAGTTAAGGTTGGTGCCGGTAATGTTGTTGACAGAGACGGTTTTATGTTCCTTGCTGAAGCAGGCGCAGACTTTGTTAAAGTCGGTATCGGCGGTGGCTCTATCTGTATCACAAGAGAGACAAAGGGTATCGGCAGAGGTCAGGCAACTGCTCTTATTGAAGTTGCAAAAGCAAGAGATGAATATTATGAAAAGACAGGCATTTATGTTCCTGTATGCTCAGATGGCGGTATCGTTCATGATTATCACATGACATTGGCTCTTGCCATGGGCGCTGACTTCCTTATGTTGGGAAGATACTTCGCAAGATTTGACGAAAGCCCAACACCAAAACTTATCATCAACGGTCAGTATGTTAAGGAATATTGGGGCGAAGGCTCAAACAGAGCAAGAAACTGGCAGAGATATGACCTTGGCGGTCACTCAAAGCTCTCATTTGAAGAGGGTGTTGACTCTTATGTTACTTATGCCGGCTCTCTCAGAGACAACGTTGAAAAGAGTTTGTATAAAATTAAATCTACAATGTGTAACTGCGGTGTTCTTACAATTCCTGAATTACAGAAGAATGCAAAGCTTACTGTAGTATCTTCAACAAGCATAGTTGAGGGCGGTTATCACGATGTAACACTTAGAAATAAGTAATGTATTGCCGCAACTGCTTTTGTAGTTGCGGCTTGTTTTCCCGAAAGGTAGATATTAGTTATGAATTTTAATGCAGAAAAAGTAAAAAACGATATAGTAAACTGGATAAGAGAATGGTTTGAACAAAACGGCAAGGGTTGCAATGCGGTTTTGGGAATTTCCGGTGGAAAAGACAGTTCCGTTGTGGCAGCCTTATGCGTTGAGGCCCTCGGCAAGGACAGAGTTATCGGTGTGCTTATGCCTAAGGGCATACAACATGATATTGATATGGCGGAGCTTTTGGTTAGCCATTTGGGAATAAAAAGCGTAACCGTAAATATCCAAAAGGCATACGACGGGATTGTTGACGAGATTAAAAGCCAAATTTCCGATTTCACCACTCAGGCTCAAAACAATCTTCCACCAAGAATAAGAATGGCAACTGTTTATGCAGTTTCTCAGTCTCTTAACGGAAGAGTTGCGAACACCTGCAATCTTTCTGAGGACTGGGTGGGTTATTCCACTCGTTACGGCGACAGTGCCGGAGATTTCAGCCCACTTGCCAATTTGACCGTTGACGAAGTTAAGAAGATAGGCAAGAGTCTCGGACTTCCCGATGTTTTGGTTGACAAAGTGCCTATTGACGGACTTTGCGGAAAAACAGACGAGGACAACTTAGGCTTCACCTATGCCACACTTGATAAATATATCAGAACAGGCGTTTGTGAAGATGAGGGAATAAAGGCTAAAATCGATAGTATGCATAAGATGAATAAGTTTAAATTGGAACTTATGCCAACATTCAAATACGATCCTTCAAACTGATGAATAAGAGATAAGAGAGGTATATTTGTGAAAGATAAAAGAATTGCTTATATTGTCGGTCACAGAAATCCGGATACGGACTCTATATGTTCCGCAATAGCTTATGCGGATTTAAAAAACCGTGAGGACGGTCAGTTTTATTACACTCCCACCAGAGCCGGTCAGATAAACTCGGAAACCGAATATGTGCTGAACCGTTTCGGTGTGAAACTTCCTTTATATCTTAACAACTTGGGAACAAGAGTAAAGGAAATGGAAATCAGAAAAACTCCCACTATTGACAGGAGCTTATCCCTTCGTAAAGCCTGGCAGTTAATGGGTGACATAAAATGCGTTACACTTCCCATTGTTGATAAAAACAATGTGCTTGAAGGCGTTATAACAATTCAGGATATTGCCACTTCAAACATGAAGGAATACAGCAGTTCGATTTTGGCTCAGGCACGAACTCCTTACAGAAACATACTTGAGACCCTTGATGCAAAGATGGTTGTGGGAGATGTTGACGGAGTGTTTGACAGCGGAAAGGTAATCGTTGCCACAGCCAACCCCGATGTAATGGAAGATTACATTCGTCAGGGGGATATGGTTATACTCGGTAACAGATATGAGTCACAGTTAAGTTCCATTGAAATGGGAGCCGGATGTATCGTTATCTGCCTTGACGCACCTGTTTCAAAATCAATAATCAGTTTTGCAAAGGCAAACGGTTGCAGAGTCATACTTTCACCCCTTGACACTTACACAGTGGCAAGACTTCTTAATCAGAGTATGCCTGTTGAATACTTTATGACAAAGGGAAATCTTGTCACATTCGGCCCATACGATTATACGGATAAAGTTAAAGAGTCCATGTCAATTCACCGTTTCAGAGATTTCCCCATAATAGATAAAAAAGGTCAATATCTGGGCATGATATCACGAAGAAATCTTCTTGGTGTTCAGAAGAGAGCAGTTATTCTTGTGGATCACAATGAAGTCAGTCAGGCAGTTGACAACATCAGAAATGCGGAAATTTTGGAAATCATAGATCATCACCGTTTAGGTTCTCTTGAAACGATAGAGCCGGTATATTTCAGAAATGAGCCGGTGGGTTCAACGGCGACAATTATATATGAATGTTATCGTGAGAAGGGATATGAAATACCACAACATATAGCCGGACTTTTGTGCAGTGCCATATTGTCAGACACGCTTCTTTTCCGTTCACCGACTTGCACCATAATCGACAAAGATGCCTGCATGAAGTTGGCGGAGATCGCCCAAGTGGATTATGAAAAGTTGGCATCGGAAATGTTTGCGGCAGGCAGTGATTTGACAAGAAAAACACCGGAAGAAATATTCTATCAGGATTACAAGAAGTTTGAATTCGGAAAGATAACCTTCGGTGTCGGTCAGATCGGTTCAATGAATGCAGAGGAACTGAGCAGAATAAAAGCCGGAATACTGCCCATCATGAAGAAAGTTTGCAAAGAATATAATTTAGACATGGTATTTTTCATGTTAACGGATATTCTCAAGGAGCGCACGGAACTTCTTTGTTACGGAGAAGATGCAGACAGCTTTGTTGAGGAGGCGTTTGGAAGAAAAGCCGTTGACGGGGCGATAATAATAGACGGAATGATATCAAGAAAGAAACAACTTATTCCTGCTTTCATGGATGCTATCAGTAAAGACACGTTGGCGTAAGGGGAGAGCCGCCCGCGGTATAGTGGGCGGCTCACGGCTTGCGCCGTGAGGGGAGAGACTACCGGTTTGTGCTTTACCGCCGGTTTTGTGCAAACTTCCGGTTTCCGCCCGACTATACCGCCGGGCGGCGGTCTGCCTCCGGCAGACTTGGGGTTACGCGCCCACGACCCCGGGCGCTCCCTTACTAAAACCAATTACGAAACATTAAAATTCCTTAAAAGCAGTTGACTATCTCCGGCTTTTTAAGTAAAATAGTAACGCAAAAAAGGAAGAGAGGCGGATATGCTATGGCGCATCTTGTTGAAGTTAAAGATATATATAAAATATATAATCCGGGAGAAAATGAAGTCAGAGCTTTGGACGGAGTCTCTTTGACTATTGATGAAGGTGAATTTGTCGCAATTATCGGTCAGTCAGGCTCAGGAAAAAGCACATTTATGAATATGCTCGGTCTCCTTGATGAATGCACAAGCGGTGAATACTATCTGAATGGAAGAGATGTAAGCCACTTGACTGATGACGAACTTTCGGATATCAGAAATAAAGAGATCGGTTTCATTTTTCAGGGATATAACTTGATCCCATCATTAACAGCTCAGGGTAATGTGGAACTGCCTTTGACTTACAGAGGTATGCCAAAAGAGGAGAGACATGAGAGAAGTCTTGACGCTTTGGAAAAAGTGGGACTTGCTGAAAGAAAAAATCACTTGCCACGGCAAATGTCAGGCGGTCAGCAGCAGAGGGTTGCCATTGCAAGAGCCATCGCCGCCCGTCCTCCCGTTATTCTCGCCGATGAACCGACAGGCGCTTTGGACAGTAGTTCCGGTAAAGAGGTTCTTCGCATTTTGAAAGAATTAAACGATGAGGGAAAAACAGTTATTTTGATCACCCATGATAACGGTATTGCCGCACAGGCAAAACGAATTGTTAAAGTTCAGGACGGCAAGATCGTTGAAGACCGAATGAATGTTACAAATACTGTTGAGGCAGCAAAAGAAGATTGATAAAAGCGGTGTAGCCACGATTTATTGTGGTTATACCGCTTTTATGTTTAATTATTATTCATTGACATATATCTTATGTTTTAGTATAATTATTATGTATATTTAAGCCATGTTTTGTGGCGGATTAAAAGGAGAAAAACAACTATGATTTTAAAAGGTAAAGAAAATGTTTATCATTTGCAAACAAATAACACCAGCTATATTTTCCGTATTCTTCCATCGGGCCACTTGGAAAGTATGTATTACGGAAGAAGGGTGGAAGAGACAGCAGATTACGATTACCTCACTTATAAGATAAAGTGCAGTTATGCCAACTCAACTCCTCATTCTCAGAAAGATAAAAAGCTGTCATTGGATCACATTCCTTTGGAATATTCCTCTTACGGCAAGGGTGATTACCGTCTTCCGGCTTTGGTGGTTAAACATGAAAACGGTGATTTTACTTCTGACTTCATTTTCTCCGATGCAAAAGAGGTGCTGAAACCCAATTTTAAAAGTATGCCTTCAGCTTACGGTGCAGACCAGACTCTTTGCGTAAGTCTTAAGGACAGCGCAATGAAAACAACCCTCGAATTATATTACAGTGTTTTTGAAAATGCCGATGTTATCACAAGAAGTGCAAGACTTATAAACAACGGCAGTGAAACTCTCACCATTGATTCAATGCTCAGTATGCAGATAGATTTGCCTATGGGCGAATATACTATGCTCACTTTTGACGGTGCATGGCTTAAGGAAAGAAGCAAAAATGAACATAAACTCACTTCAGGTGTTTGCTCCGTAGGTTCTATTACAGGCACAAGCTCCAACAGACATAACCCCTTCTTTGTTGTTAAAGAAGATGATGCAACAGAGGATTTGGGCAATTGTTACGGCTTTAACCTTGTTTATTCCGGCAACCATATTGCCCGCACGGAAGTTTCAACCCATGGTTTGCTCAGAGTTCAAAACGGTATCAATCCTTTTGAATTTGCATGGCAGTTAAAACCGGGCGAGAGTTTTGATGCTCCCGAATCAGTTCTCACTTTCAGCCATGAAGGTATGAACGGTATGAGCCGTCACATGCATAAGTTTGTTAAGGATCATATTGTAAGAGGCGAGTGGCAGTATAAAGAGCGTCCGATTTTGGTTAATAACTGGGAGGCAACATTCTTCTATTTTGATGAGAAGAAAGTCCTTTCAATCGCTAAGGCAGCCAAGGACCTCGGCGCCGAAATGTTCGTTCTTGATGATGGTTGGTTTGGAAAGAGAAACAGCGACAACTGTTCTCTCGGTGACTGGTATGTTAACACAAAGAAACTTCCGGGAGGAATTAAGGGCTTAAGCGAAAAAGTCAATAAGATGGGTCTTAAATTCGGTCTTTGGGTCGAACCGGAAATGGTGTCACCTGACAGCGACCTTTACAGAGCTCATCCGGATTGGGCGTTGACTTCCGATTTCTATGATCCCTCTCAGGGCAGAAATCAGCTTGTTCTCGACCTTACAAGACGAGAGGTCAGAGAATATCTTATCGACACTCTCACAGATGTCTTTAATTACGGCAATATCGAATACATAAAGTGGGATATGAACCGTCAGTTCAGCGATGTTTTCTCCCACAGAAAAGGCAGAAGATCCGGTGAAGTGTTCCACAGATATGTTTTGGGTCTTTATGAAATTCTCCAAACCCTTACAGAGAGATTTCCTCATATTCTCTTTGAGTCCTGTTCTTCAGGCGGTAACCGTTTTGACTTAGGTATGTTCTGCTATATGCCTCAGTGCTGGACCAGTGACAACACAGACGCCCTTGACAGAATTTATATTCAATCGGGAACTTCTTACGGTTATCCTCAATCGGTTATGACAATGCATGTTGCAGCTGAAAACAGCTTTGCTTGTCTGCGCCCATCATCAATCGAACACAGATTTAATGTTTCTGCTTTCGGTGTTTTGGGATATGAACTTGATGTAACCAAACTCAACAAATTTGAAAGAGTGGCAATTAAAAAGCAAATCGAATTTTATAAGCAATACAGAAATCTTCTTCAGTTCGGAGAATTCTACCGTATCGGAGACTTCTTCAAAGATGATGTTGCCAAGTGGCAGATCGTCAGCCCCGATAAGAGCCAATCCGCATTAGGCTATTTCGTTGACAGAGTTAAACCTAACGGTGGCATTGATGTGATTAAATTCAAAGGTCTTGAACCATCATTTAAGTATAAACTCACAAGCCGCACTCAACTTATTAACCTTAAGTCTTTCGGTCATATTCTCAATGTGGGCCCGATAAACATGGATATGGAAGACGGAAAGTTCTATGAATTCCTGACAAACACAGTGAAACTTAAGAGCGAAAAGGTTGACTTCACAGTGGGTGGAGACGGACTTATGTATGCCGGATTCAGACCTCAGCAACCGTATACTTCAAGCGGTTACAGCACGGAAATCAGAATGCTTATCGACACCGATTCAAGATTTTATGTTCTTAACAAACAGGAGGCTAATGACTAATGTCAAGAGTTAATATACCTTTAAACTTTGACTGGAAATACAGCGAAGTTTATACGAAAGATGCAATGAGCAAAGGGTTTGATGACAGTGAGTTTCTTACTGTCAACATTCCCCATACAAATAAAGAAATCCCACTTAATAACTTTGATGAAAAACTTTATCAATTCGTAAGTGCATATAGAAAACACTTCGATTTCGATAAAGACGCATATCAAGGAAAGCGTGTTTTAATTCACTTTGAAGGCGTTGCAAACTATGCTGAAGTTTATCTCAACGGTGAATATTTAGGCGATCATAAGTGCGGTTACACAGCTTTCACTTTCGATATAACAGACACTTTGGTTCAAGGAGAAAATGTCCTCAGCCTTATGGTTGACTCCACTGAAAGAGAGGATATTCCTCCTTTCGGCAATGTGGTTGACTATCTTTGCTATGGCGGTGTATATCGTGAAGTTTGGCTTGAAATTGTGGAAGATGTGTATATTTCCGATGCCTTCATCAGAACTAAAAATATACTTCTTCAAAACAAATATATCGATGTTGATGTAACATTAAATAAGCCGGCAGAGGGAACACTTGTTGCAGAACTTATTGACGGTGACGAAGTTATCAAAAAGCAAAGTTGCGCATTTAACGGAACTGTTCTCAATTTCAAGTGGAGAACACCGGGTGTTACTCTTTGGTCGCTTGAAAATCCGAAACTTTACACCTTAAGACTTTCTTTCGGTGATGATGTGAAAGAATATCGCTTCGGTTTCAGAAAGTGCGAATTTAAGAAAGACGGATTTTATCTTAACGGAATGCATATAAAAATCAGAGGTCTTAACAGACATCAGGCATACCCTTATGTGGGATACGCCATGCCTGCATCAGCTCAAAAAGCAGATGCTGACTTCCTTAAGAATGAACTTGGTGTAAACCTTGTGAGAACTTCCCACTATCCGAACTCAGTTCACTTCCTTGACAGATGCGATGAAATCGGACTTTTGGTGTTCACTGAAATTCCTTCATGGCAGTTTACCGGTGAGGGCGTATGGAGAGAAAACTTCCTTAAAAATGTTAATGATATGGTTATTCGTGACAGAAATCACCCTTCCGTAATTCTTTGGGGTGTTCGTGTTAACGAAGGCCCTGACTGTGATGAACTTTATACTCAGTCCAATGCAGTGGCTCACAGCCTTGACGACACAAGACAGACCGGTGGCGTAAGAAATATGCCTCGTTCACACCTTCTTGAAGATGTATATACATATAATGATTTCTGCCATTCGGGAGGAAGTCTTGCTCTTCTTCCACCTTTTGTGGTTGCCGGAAACGCTCCTTATCTCGTAACAGAGCATAACGGTCACATGTATCCCACAAAGAGTTTCGATAAGGAAGATGTAAGGGTTGAACAGACTCTTCGTCATGCTCGAGTTCTCAACAAGGCATACGGCAATGACAGATACAGCGGTGCTATCGGTTGGTGCATGTCCGACTATAACACTCACAAGGACTTCGGCAGTGGTGACAAGATTTGCTATCACGGTGTGTCCGATATGTTCCGTGTGCCGAAAACTGCCGGTATGCTCTATGCTTCACAGCAGGACGAAAAGCCGGTTCTTGAAATCACTTCATCAATGGATATTGGTGAGCATCCGGGTGGAATGCTTGGAAGAGTTTATGCTTTGACTAACTGTGACTATGTTAAGGTTTATAAAAATGATGAATATATTTCAACGATGACTCCCAAGTGTTCACCGTTTAAAAACTTACCTCACCCGCCAATTCCTTTGGACGACTTTATCGGTGATGCATTAACAGAAAAAGAAAGTATCAACAATTTCTCTGCATCTTTCCTTAAGCCGACCTTAGTGGCAGCTGCAAGAGACGGCTGGTCAGTTTCACCTAAGTATTATTTATCCCTTGCTGCAGGTTTCGTGACAAGCGGAAAGACCATTAACGGCATGGTGGATATTTTCACCAAGTATATCGGCAACTGGGGTGACAGCCAGGTTTCTTACAGATTTGAGGGCTATATCGGTGATGAATGTGTCAAGACAGTGACAAAGACAGCAATAAACAAGCTTTCCCTTGAAGTTTCAGCTGACAGCACAGAACTTGTGGAAAGCGACACATACGACGTAACAAGAATTGTGATTAAAGCTGTTGATCAAAATGGAAATAGAATGCCTTTTGCTAACAACGGCATAACTGTCAGAACAACAGGCCCTATTGAAGTTATCGGCCCTAAGACTTTCAGCCTTCTCGGTGGTGACAGAGCTTTCTGGATCAAGACCACAGGAAAGAGTGGAAAGGGCATAGTTAAAATATCAGCTGAATCCTTAGGGGAATACTTCATAGATGTTAAGGTTAAAAAGAATGAAAGTGAGGCAATCAAGTGATAACATGTGATGTGATTGAAGCTTTTAATTCTTTCAGCAGAGGCAGCGGAATGAAGGTGATCGAGCAGATAACTGCCGGTCTTGTTAACGCAACTTATCTTATTACAACTGAAAATAATAAGAGGTATATGCTTCAAAGAATAAATAATTATGCTTTCAAAAATCCGTCTGAACTTATGGAAAACATTGTCAGTGTGACAAAATATCTTCGTGAAAAAATCAAAGATGCCGGTGGAGACTGGACACGGGAGACCTTAACTTTCATCAGAAATAATAACGGAAAATATTATTATATTGATTCAAAGGGTTCAGCATGGCGCTTATATAAATATATTGATGAGTCATTCACTTATAACAAGGCTGAGACAGGAAAAACTTTCAGAGATGCCGGTCAGGCTTTCGGTCATTTCATGAATCAGCTTGCAGATTATCCTGCTGACAGCCTTCATGACACCATTGCTAACTTCCACAACACTCCGGTTCGCTTCAACGATTTTATGAAAGCGGTTGAAGATGATGTTCAGGGAAGAATGGCTGATGTTTTAAGTGAAATAAAATTTGTGACTGACAGAAAAAGCGACACCAGCCGTTTAACAAGTCTTATGGAGCAGGGCATACTTCCCGTAAGAGTAACTCACAACGACACAAAACTTAACAATGTGTTATTTGACAACAAGACGAAGAAGAGCCTTTGCGTTATTGATCTTGACACTGTAATGCCGGGATTGTCACTTTATGATTTCGGTGACAGCATTCGTTCCGGAGCAAACAGTGCAAACGAAGATGAAACCGATTTATCGAAAGTCAGCATTGATTTGGACTTCTTCGAGCATTATGTTGACGGATATCTCAGTGAAACAGCTAAGATACTCAATGATGCGGAAATTGAAAATCTTGCATTCGGAGCAAAATTGATGACTTTTGAATGTGGAATGAGGTTTTTGACCGACTATCTTAACGGAGACAAGTATTTCAGAATTGCCTATCCCGATCACAATCTTGTCAGGGCAAGAAATCAGTTTAAGCTGGTTGAGGACATGGAAGCCAACATGGAAGAAATGCAAGCTATCGTTATGAAATACAAAGAGAAGTATAGATAAAGACTTATGGGAGACGAACCGTATTGTGTTCGTCTCCTATGTTTGTTTTAGGGCAGTAGGTTGAGTGCAGGAGGGCAGCCCCGGGGGCGAAGCCCCCAATGCGTTCCGCATTGGGGGGGAGCACGGCTTCGCCGTGCTCGTTTGTGCCTGCGGCACAAACCTTCGCCCCCGGGGCTGCCCATTTCCCCAAAACTAAAACGAGTTGTAAAAACATAAGTTTTTACAACTCGAATTTTATTTATTCGTAATCTTGGTCTTTGTCATCTTCAAAATCTTCAGAGTTGCTGTCATAATTATTGAAGTAATCATCAATATCTTGATTTGACTTTCTGCCGGTTTCAAATGTATCCGGTTCGTAATTGTTGTGTTTCTTTGAAACGATGATTGCAATGACCGTGAATAAGATTAAAGCGATAACTAAGAGAACAATAAGAAACATGTTTGAGTTTGTTCCCGATTCCTTAATGGCGCTGAAAACTCCGTTGAGAAAATCATCTTCATCATCTGTGTTTCCAAATTCGTTTTCGATGAAATCGTCAATAAAATCTTCTGTCACAACTTGAGAAGTGCTTTCTTGCGATACGGCTTCGGTGGGTGATGTGATGTCTAAAACATCATCGCTTGGATTAACGCTTATATCCACTGTTACGCCTTCATTTTTTATCGGCACAACCTGAGCCATTATTTCTTCTGCACTTTCAATGAACACATCGGAAAGACACTCCATAATATCATAATAAGATCCTTCCTCTGCTTCATACATTTTGTCCTCAATGTCGGTGTTCAGGGTTTCAAGCCCGTCATTGTCAAGTATTTCTTGGGTGTCATCACCGATTATCAGCTGATATGTATAATCATACCCGTCACAGGCGAAACATAACAAGAGATGACCTTCGTCCTCAAATAAATCATAGTATAAATCCAAGGAATAGTAATATAAATCATCGTATGTGTAATCGATGAAATAAACATGGGGCTGAATACCGGTTTTGATATAAAACTCCTTAAGAGCGTAATATAAGCTTGTGTCTTCCTCTGAAAAACTGCTGTCGGAAGTTTCATCTGTTATATATTCGTCAATGGGTATGCAAAGTTCGGAACTCAATCCGTCTTTGTATATTATGGTGTAATCCTCATAATCCTTATCGTATATCTCCTCATAATCTTCTTTATTTATGGTGATCTCTGATGAAAAAATCGAATTGTCAAAATCGTTTGAGAGGAAAATTTCTCCAAAGATGATAATGATGATTATTATAATTCCAATGGGGAATTTCCCGGGTCTGCCTCTTCGTGTCCCGGAATGTCTCGGTGTGTGCATATATCCGCTGTCATGAAAATGGTTGCCTCCGAAGTTGCCGCCTCCAAAGCCGCCGCCTCCACTGAAACCGCCTCCACCGGAGCTGCCGCCGCCAACTGAGCCACCGCCTGAACCGCCACTGCCGGCCATAATATCCGCCTCCCATCATCTTTCTTAAAGTAAGTATAACATATCAAAAAACAAAAATAAATATATATCCCTAAAATTCTGCTTTTCCTCCAACAACAGATATAATACCCCTTGATTTATAAAAGAGAAATTTCGAGTTAAATTATGGAAAACACCTTAGACAAAAATATAGTAAAACCATATATGCCGATTTCGTAGGATATGTGGCGCAGGGGATAGTAAATAATTTTGTTCCGTTATTGTTCTTGAAAAAAGAAACAAAAAAGAATAAAAACAATATATAAAAAGCATGGAGTTCGTGGGAAAATTTAACTGTTGAACCTCATGCTTTTATTGTGTTCCAAAGTCTGCACATTTTATATTTCCTTTTTGCATATATTGAAATTTTAGGGATAGTATATATTAAAAAGAGTTTTGCATCTATATAAAACAAGTGAGATGAGTAACTGTGAACAAAAACAGAAATATAAAAAAGGGAGTCGGACGGTCAAAGTTTTTCTATTCATTGATTGGGTCTCTTGCAGGCGCTCCGTTATCTCTTGTCAGAAATTTTCATTTTAAGGAAAGTCTTATAAAAGAGGAAACTTTCATACTTATGTCTAACCATGCAGATAATTTTGATCCGGCTTATGTGGTGCTTTTAACAGGGAGACACATGAGATTTGTTATGAGCGATCATCTGATGAAAAAGATTTCCAACAGATTGATTTTCAGCCTTTTGGCATCTCCAATAGTTTATCACAGAGATGACGGCTCCGATGCTCTTTATAAGAAAATCGTTGAAAATTGCCAAGCCGGAGTCAGCGTTGGTATCTATGTTGAGGGTGGAAAGTCCAATAACGGTGAAACAGGATATATCTCTCCCCGAAACGCCCAACTTGTGAAAGATTGCGGTTGCTCTTTGGTGACCTGCCGTCTTAAGGGCGGATATCTTAAAAGTCCTCGGTGGGCTGATCATAAGAGAAAAGGCCCTCTTTTCGGTGAAATTGTGAATGTGTTTTCAAAAGAAGAAATAAAAAATATGACGGCCGATGAACTTTACCGTCATATCGTCAGTGATCTGTATGTTAATTCTTATGAAGAACAAAGAAAAGATCCCCATAAATATATAGGAGAAAATCCCGCTCAAAGTGCGGAAATCATGCTTTATGTATGCCCGAAGTGTCGCCAAATCGGCACACTTAAAACCTTCGGTCGGGACATTTTCTGTGATTGCGGTTTCAGTGCCAAGGTTGACGATTACGGCTTTTGGCACGGCGAAGAAATGAAATTTGACGATATAGTCAGTTGGGATAAGTTCCAAAAGGAGGTTGTGAAAGAGCTTGTTGACAATATAAAAGACCGTAAGGAACTGCTGTTTTCCGATGAACATCAAATGTTTTATCAACTTGAAAGAAACAGCAAGAAACTGCTTTATGATGAGTGCGTTATGAGTTTATATGGGAACCGCTTGGAAATTAAAACAGATAACACTTCTCTCATCATTCCTCTCAATGAAATCAAAAGAGTCGGAACAGCATCAAAAATGAATCTCTTTTTCATCACTCCGGCAGGGTATTACGAAGTCAAAAGTCATGTGCCACGCTCGGCAATGAAATATAAGGTTGCCATAAGATATCTTCAGGGAAAGGATAACGATTAGGTGGTGAACCTTTAAATCAGACTTAATGCCCCTCAGTCATATATTGTTTTGGTGTAATGCCGTATTCTGAGGTGAAGGCTCTGTAAAATCCGGCATAATCCGAAAAACCGCAGTTGGCAGCTGCCGTTGTGGGACGGATACCGCTTGACAGCATCTGTTTTGCATGAACCAATCTTTTGAGGATAATATACCTGTGAAGGCTTGTTCCCACCACCTCGTTGAATAAGTGGGAAAGATAATATTTGCTGACGAAAAACTGATCTGCAATTATATCCAAAGTTATTTTTTCGCAGTAATGTATGTTAATATATTCGATTACATTTTCAATAAGAGGAGAAGCAGTCTTCTCTTTTTTTATTCCCGAAGATGAAAGAGCAAGTCTGTTAAGCTCAACTAAAAGTCTCAGCAAAACTGCCCTGCATACCAAATCGTTTCCATAATTATCGCTGGAATTTTCCCCTAAAAGTTCCGTTAATTTTGAATATATATATTCTTTTTGAGGTTTCGGCAGAGAGAAAAGATTGGTGTGACCGGGAACGGTGCTGTCAAAGCATCGGGAGAGACTTGTCTTGTTGGAACAAAGGTGGGAAAGATAGTTTTTGTTTATCCATAAAACAATTCTTTCATAAGGACTTTGACCTTCTCTTATTCTCGGCTGGTGAAGTTCAAGGGGGCTGATGAGAAGAATATCTCCGGATTTAAGATGATAGCTGCGACCTTCCACATTGTATTCCACATTGCCGCTTATGAAAAAATATATCTCATAAAAGTCATGCTGATGAACTTCTACACTTTCGAGTTTTGCATCTTTATAGTGAAAAATCTCAAAATCAGTTGATGACATTATCTGTCGGGGATCAAAGTTTTGCATATTTTACCTCCTGATGAGCATAAATTCCGAAAATACACCGCTTATTTTAGCTAATTATAAAATACCACAAGATTAACAATCAGTCAAGCAATTTTATCAATTTTCATTGTTAAAACTATATGATATTATATAATTGCAAAATTAAGTATCGTTAAAGAAAAGGGAGGAGTTATTTTGAAGAAATTTATGACAGAAGATTTTTTGCTCACAACGGAAACAGCGAAAATTCTTTATCACAATTACTGTGAAAAAATGCCGATAATCGACTATCATTGTCATGTAAATCCCAAAGAGATATATGAAAATGTTAAGTTTAAGAATATCAGTCAGTTGTGGCTTTCGGGAGATCATTATAAGTGGCGCTTAATGAGACTCAACGGAGTGGACGAGTATTATATTACGGGGCAGGCAAGCGACAAAGAGAAATTTCTTAAGTTTGCCGAGGCATTGCCAAAAGCAATCGGTAACCCAATGTATCATTGGTGTCACCTTGAACTGAAAACATATTTCGGTTATGACGGAGCTCTCAACAAGGACACTGCCGAAGAAGTTTGGGCACAGGCTGAAAAGGTTCTCGCCGGAGACAATATGGGTGTTCGTGATATTATCAAGAAAAGCAATGTAACATTTATCGGTACTACCGATGATCCTTGCGACAGCCTTGAATATCACAAACTTTTGGCTCAGGACGACAATTTCGAGACAGTGGTTGCTCCATCATTCAGACCGGATAAAGCTCTCAACTTTAAAGCTCCTTTATGGCGAGGTTATATTTCCGATTTAGGCAAAAGCGCTGAAATGGAAATTAAAAGTTTCGCCGATTTAAAAACTGCTCTTTCAAAGCGTATTGAGTATTTTGCTGAAAACGGTTGCCGTGCAAGTGACCACGGCATGAATTATGCAGTTTATGTTGAGGCCGATGAAGAAGAATGTGAAAACATATTCGCCCGCGCAATATCAGGTGAAAATATCAGTGACAGAGAGAGCAAAGCGGTGCAGACAAATCTTGTCCTCTTCTGCGCAAAGGAATATAAGAAACATGGCTGGGTAATGCAGATACATTATAACTGCTTAAGAAATCCCAACAGCAAGATGTTTGAACAGCTTGGTCCGGATACGGGATTTGATTGCATAGGCCCGAGAAATTGCTCACAGGAACTTGCCTGTTTGCTCGATGCAATGTATAAAAACGATGAGATGCCGCGAATGGTTCTTTACAGTCTTGACAGCGGTGACAATGCTTTTATCGACACTTTGGTCGGTGCGTTCCAGCAACCGGGTTGCAACGGATCATTACAGCATGGAAGTGCATGGTGGTTCAATGACACAAAGAAGGGTATGATTGAACAGATGAGCAGTCTTGCCTCTCTTGGCATCTTAGGTAACTTTATCGGTATGCTTACCGATTCAAGAAGTTTCTTAAGTTATACCCGTCATGAATATTTCCGCCGTATTCTTTGCCAACTTATTGGTGAGTGGGTGGAAAACGGTGAATATCCCGATGATATTGAATATCTGGGAGAAACAGTAAAAAATATATCATATAACAATGCAAAAAAATTCTTTAATTTGGAGGTATAAAATATGAAAATGTCATTTAGATGGTACGGCAATGATGATCCCGTAACCTTGAGAAACATAAGCCAAATTCCGGGTATGCGCTCCATCGTTTCAGCTGTTTACGATGTTAAACCGGGTCAGGTATGGCCTGAGGAAAGCCTTGAAAAGATGAAAAAGCAGTGCGAAGAGAACGGACTTGTTTTCGATGTTGTTGAGTCAATTCCTGTTTCGGAAGATATTAAGCTTGGAAAAGAAAACAGAGATGAACTCATTGATGTTTATTGCGAGAATATTCGCCGTTGCGCTAAATACGGAATTAAGTGCGTGACATATAATTTCATGCCGGTTTTCGACTGGACAAGAACTCAGCTCGACAAAGAAGCAAAAGACGGCTCAACAAGTCTTGTAATGTATTGGGATCAGATGAGAGGACTTGACCCTCTTGTTGACGATATCGACCTTCCCGGTTGGGACGCAAGTTATACCAAAGAAGAAATTAAAGAACTCTTTAAAGCCTATGGTGAGATCGGTGAAGACGGACTTTGGGAAAACCTTGAGTATTTCTTGAAGAAAGTTATTCCCGTTGCAGAGGAATGTGATGTGAGAATGGCAATTCACCCCGATGATCCTCCATATCCGATTTTCGGCTTGCCGAGAATTATCACTTGCGAAGAAAATCTTGACCGTTTCCTTAAGATCGTTGACTCTCCGGCAAACAGCCTTTGTCTTTGCACAGGAAGTTTAGGTTGCGCAAAGACCAACGATGTTGTTAAAATGGTTAAAAAGTATTCTGCAATGGACAGAATTGCATTTATGCATATCCGTAATATTAAAATCATGGATGACGGCTCATTTGAAGAAAGAGCTCATTTGTCGGAATGTGGAAGCCTTGATGTTTATGAAATTGTGAAAGCTCTCGTTGACACAGGATTTGACGGTTATGTTCGTCCCGATCACGGAAGAATGATTTGGGGAGAACAGGGCAGACCGGGTTACGGCTTGTTTGACAGAGCTTTAGGTGCAACATATATTAACGGCCTTTTTGAAGCATGCGAAAAGGCAAATGCTAACAGATAACGGAGGAATTTAAAATGAAAGCAAATGTTCTTAACACAGATTTAACAGGTAAGGTTGCAGTTGTAACAGGTGCAGGCGGTGTTCTTTGTTCTGCATTCGCAAAGACTTTGGCAAGAGCCGGAGCAAAAGTTGCCTTACTTGACATAAATGAGGAAGCAGCAAAAACTTATGCAGACGAAATCGTTGAAGAGGGTGGAGTTGCAAAGGCATATAAGTGCAATGTTCTTGATAAGGCTAATTGCAATGAAGTTGCCGATGCTGTAATGGCTGATTTAGGCCCTTGCGATATTCTTCTTAACGGTGCAGGCGGAAACAATCCGAGAGCAACAACAGATAAAGAATATTACTTCCCCAATGATATTGACGAGGACTGCAAAAACTTCTTCAACCTTGATGCAGACGGAGTTAACTTCGTTTTCAGCCTTAACTTCTTGGGAACACTTATTCCAACACAGGCATTTGCAAAGCAGATGTTAGGCAGAAAGGGTTGCAATATTGTCAATATTTCATCAATGAACGCATTTACTCCTCTCACAAAAATTCCTGCATATTCAGGTGCAAAGGCTGCTATTTCAAACTTCACTCAGTGGCTTGCAGTTCACTTCTCAAAGGAAGGCATCAGAGTTAATGCTATTGCTCCGGGATTTTTCTCAACAAAGCAGAACGCAGCACTTCTCTTCAACCCTGACGGAACTCCGACAGCAAGAACAGGCAAGATCTTAGCTGCAACTCCCATGGGTCGTTTCGGTGAAGCTGAGGAACTTGACGGCTCACTTCTCTTCCTTGTTAACAATGATGCCGCAGGTTTCATTACAGGTGTAATTCTTCCTGTTGACGGTGGTTTCTCATCATATTCAGGTGTATAAAAAGGAACTTGGGAGGCTAAAACAATGAATGAGTTATTAAAAAGAGTATATGATTTAGGTATTATTCCCGTTGTTGCCATTGACGATGCGGAAAAAGCTGTTCCTCTTGCAAAAGCATTGGAAAAGGGTGGACTTCCCGCTGCTGAAATCACTTTCAGAACCGATGCAGCCGAAGAGGCTATCAGAAGAATTGCTCAAGAATGTCCGAATGTTCTTATCGGTGCCGGCACAGTTCTCACAAAAGAACAGGCTGACAGAGCCATTGCTGCCGGAGCACAGTTTATTGTAAGTCCCGGTTTCAATCCCGAAATGGTAAAATATGTTTTATCAAAGGGTTGCCCCATGCTCCCCGGCACAGCAACTCCCGGTGAAATGGAACAGGCAATGAGCATGGGTCTTAATGCAGTTAAGTTTTTCCCGGCTGAACAAAACGGAGGCATTGCAAAAATAAAGGCAGTTGCAGGCCCATATAAAACACTTCGCTGGATGCCCACAGGCGGTGTAACAACAAAGAACCTTAACGATTATCTTTCATTCAATCAAATCTTAGCTTGCGGTGGCACTTGGATTGCAAAGGGTGATGTTATCGAAGGCGAAAAGTGGGATGTTATTGAAAATAACTGTCGTGAGGCAGTTGAAACAATGCTCGGTTTCAGTTATGATATTAACACAGGAGCAATAAAAGGCAATGCAACTGTAAGCGAAGATGAGATTACAGTTTACACACTCTCAGCTCCCCGTGCATACGCATACCTCGAAAGAATGGGCGTTGAAACAGAGGAAAACCTTAACCTTGACAGCAAAGGTAACATTGAGTCATTTAAACTCCGCAAAAAAGTCGGAGATGTAACAATAACAATTAAGCAGAAATAAAAGGAGAATTTATCATGGCAAAAATAGTAACTTTTGGTGAACTTATGCTCCGTCTTGCTCCGGAGGGCTATTACAGATTTTTTCAGAACGACCGTATGCAGGCAACTTTCGGTGGCGGTGAAGCTAATGTAGCGGTTTCACTTGCAAATTACGGCATGGACGCTTCTTTTGTTACAAAGCTCCCGACACACGCTATCGGTCAGGGCGCAGTTAACTCACTTCGTGCCTTGGGTGTTGACACATCTGATATCGTAAGAGGCGGTGAGAGAGTCGGTATTTATTATCTTGAAAAGGGCGCATCACAGAGAGGTTCTGTTTGCATTTATGACAGAGCATATTCTGCAATTCAGATGGCATCTCCTTCCGATTTCGATTGGGACAAAATTTTTGACGGTGCTGATTGGTTCCATTTCACAGGCATCACTCCGGCTTTAGGCGAGAACCTTGTTCAAATCTGCATTGAGGCTTGCAAAGCTGCAAAAGCTCACGGTGTTAAGATTTCTTGCGACCTTAATTACAGAGGCAAACTCTGGACAAGAGAAGAGGCAAGAAAAGCAATGACAGAACTTTGTCAGTATGTTGATGTTTGCATTTCAAATGAAGAAGATGCAAAAGATGTTTTCGGCATTGAGGCTGAAAACACAGATATATACGGTGGTAAGCTGGACAAAGAAGGCTATAAGTCAGTTGCAAAACAGCTTATGGACAAGTTCGGTTTCGAGAAAGTTGCAATAACACTTCGCTCATCAATCTCTGCAAATGACAACGATTGGGCAGCAATGCTTTATGACGGTGAAGAATATTGCTTCTCAAAGGAATATCACCTTCACATTGTTGACCGTGTCGGTGGCGGTGACAGCTTTGGCGGCGGACTTATTTACGCTCTTCTCAGCGGAAAGACAACTCAGCAGGCAGTTGAGTTTGCCGTTGCCGCATCTGCTCTCAAGCATTCCATTGAGGGTGACTATAACAGAGTTACCGTTTCTGAAGTTGAAAAGTTGGCAGGCGGAGACGGTTCAGGCAGAGTTCAAAGATAAATAAAGGATAAAAAGATGAAGTACGGCTCTGACTGTACTTCATCTGAACGCCTTTTATTATGATAAAATTATAAGGAGGACAAAATATGTCAAAACAGACGACTAAAACAGCAAACTCAATCAGACCTTTTGGCATGGCTGATAAACTCGGTTATGCAATGGGTGACATGGGCTGCGGATTTTCTTTCCAGCTTGTAAGTACATATATGCAGTTGTTCTATTTACAGTGCATAGGTGTCAGCGCAAAACATTATGCGGCAATAATCCTTTTTTCAAAAGCATTCGATGCGGTTAACGATGTTATTATCGGAAACCTTGTTGACACAAAGAGAATAGGCAAAAAGAGTAAGTATATGCCGTGGATACTTTTAGGCGGTATCGGACTTGTGGCATTGAATGTTATGATTTTTGCTCCGGTTCAAAACTTCTCTTATGCAGGAAAAGTTATTTGGTGTCTCGTTTCATATTGCCTTTGGTCTATTGCATACACCATGGTCAATGTGCCATACGGCTCTCTTCATTCGGTTATCACAGATGACCCTCAGCAGAGAACATCACTTTCAACTTTCCGTTCCATCGGCGCTGCTTTACCGGCAGTTATTATAATGATCGTTCTTCCAAACGTGGTTTATGTTAAGGACAGCACAGGCGCTTCTTCCGACACACTCAGTTCAAGCGGACTTCTTATCAGTGCTTTAGCTCTTTCCGTTGTGGCTCTTGTCACTTTATGGGGTACAACCAAGTTGGTTAAAGAAAGAGTAGTCAGAGAAGATGACGGAAATTCCGCAAACTCAATGAACGCTCTTTTCTCTGCATTCAAATCGTTCTTCACAAACCGTGCTATGGTTGGTGCAACAGTTGCAACTATTTCTTCAGTTGCTCTTTTCAACTCAACTATGTCACTTAACAACATGGTTTTCCAGTATTTCTTCAATGACGCAAGCAAGATATCTCTTGCCATGATCGGAAGTTATGCTCCAATGATTTTGGTGATGATTTTCATCGGCAAGCTCACATCAAAATTCGGCAAAAAGACAGTTGTTACCGTTGCAACATTTATAAGTGCTGTTGCAGGTCTTGTTTTCCTCTTTGTTCCCATGGAGGCAAACACAACCGGTATGATCCTTTACATTGTTGCTCTTATGTTGCTCAACTCCGGTAACTGCACATTCCAGGTTGTGGTTTGGGCTATTGTTGCAGACTGTATCGAAGTTAGTTACAGAAAGACACAAAGAAGTGAAGAAGGCTCACTTTATGCTCTTTATTCCTTCGCAAGAAAGCTCTCACAGGGTATCGGTCAGGCTATCGTTTCATTGGGACTTTCGGCAATCGGTTATGTAGAGGGTGCAAATGCTGTTCAGCCTGAGGGTATCGGAACAGGCATCAAAAATCTTTATATAATTCTTCTTGCCGTTGGTTCTCTTATCACTTTCCTTGCTCTTAAGTTTATTTATAACATTGGTAAAAAAGAGGAAGAAGAGTTCCAAAAAGGCTGATTAGAAATCGGATATTAAAAAGAAAACCGACTCCGTGAATGGGGTCGGTTTTTTGATGGAGCGCCCGCGGTCGTGGGCGCGTAATCCTCAGTGGGCGGGACGCCCACTTCAGCCCGGCGGTATAGTCGGGCGGTCAGCCGGAGGCTGACCGGGGAACTCATTGCTTGCACAAACTGAAAGCCACCGGTTTAACCGGTGGCTTTTGATTTTATTCAACTGTAACAGTTCCGTCTTCCTCAACGGTGATCATCATTCCTGTCTTAACATAAGAAAGGAATTCGTCACCTAAGTTGTCTACTACCGGCATATCTCTGTCTGTCCAAACATCAGCAAGAATTGCGCCTGCTGCTGCAAGAGAGTCGATTGGCTTTGAGAAAAGCATACAAGCCGGGTTTCTCTCCATTGCGGCTGCACAGTAAAGAACCATACCGCCTGTTGTTGAACCGATTGTCTGAGGTAAACATAATGCTGTGCCTACCATTGGCTTTTGATAAAGATCCGGGTTGTTCTGGTCACCGCATTTTGCTGTCTTGTCGCCAAACTGTAATGCGTTCTGGAATGAAGCGAGGGTATTGAAACCGCCGTGTGAAACCAATGCTTCAGCCTTTGTCTTGCCGGGTACTACCGGTCTGCCTTTAAAAGTTTTCATTTCAATTATACCCCCTTAGTAATCTTTTCAAGAATTTCAGCACTTGTGTAATATCTTGATGTTGTATATGTACGAAGTTTGTTTGAGTTTGTAATAACAGGCATACTCTTGCAAAGAGGATTATTCATATACATAAGAGGACAGATATAACTGAGAATAACGCCTGTGTTCTTAAGACGCTGTGCATATTCTGTCTTGTTGAACTTGTCCATAACATCAGGTGCAGTTGTGAATACTGTTGGTATGCAAACCTTCTTCTTGCCGCTTTCCTTAAGAGCTTTTTCAACATCTAATGTCCAGTCGATAAGCTGTGCGTATGAAAGGTGAGGACAACCAACGAAACAGAGCTTTGGCTTTGCATCTTTGTTTTTCCAAATGCAAGGATAGCTATCCTTAACTCTCTTAAGTTCTGCATCGTCAATAACATAAACCTGAGGATTTTCGGCAATGATTCCTTCGCCCTGTTCTTTTGCCTCCGGTGTAAGATCTGCAATGTGATAAAGACCGACAGCACCGTTACTTGCACATGCTGCACCGAAGTCCTTAAGGTATGCCTTGTTTTCATCGTTAAGTTCAGTGCCGATGAAATCTGAAAGTCCCTTAATATAAGGTACATCTTCCATAACCTTCATGCCGATTGCCGAACCTAAAATCTGAGCCTCCGGCTTTTCCTTTGTCTTAACTTCGATTATCCATGTTGCTTTTCTGCCTTCATCTGTGAGAAGACCAAACTTCGGAACATAACCGACAATGCTGCCGAATAATTCGATAATACCTGAGTTACGGTTGCACTTTGCACCGAGAACGCTGTTTGCAAATGCAACGGCACTGCTTTCAGCCCAAGAAAGAATGTCACCCTTTTTCGGTGTGTTGTTGATTTCGTCCAAATAGCAAGCGCAGGTGTATGCGTTGTCATTTAAAAGACCTAATTTTCTTAACTGTTCATCATAGCTGCCTTGCTTTGTATACATGAATTTGTTGAAAATAAGTTTCTGCAAAAAGTTAGCCGGAACATTTTTGTCCAATGGCTTCGGGTCAACAGAAAACTTCTGTGAGCTTAATGCACCTGCTTCAATAAGCTGATCCATAAGTTCGTAAACCGGATTCATAACCTTGAGACCGAATGAAGTAACAAGATGTCCTTTTTCGCTTGTTACAGGCACCATTTCGGTTGCACCGAAGGCTTCACCATACATAACGAGAGTTTTCATAACTTTCGCCATGGTTTCGCCTTTTTTACCGTCAAGTATAGCCTGCTGTTCAGCAGTTAATTTGATTGCCATGTTTTTTCCTCCTTAAATATGCCACAAAAGTGAA
Source organism: uncultured Faecalibacterium sp. (assembly GCA_964411915.1). Lineage (GTDB taxonomy): Bacteria > Bacillota > Clostridia > Oscillospirales > Acutalibacteraceae > UBA6857. The sequence continues at coordinate 8,428 of CAYPMB010000019.1, read as the reverse complement.
CTATTATATCCTTATTATTTTATGATGAAATTTATTTAAAGTCAATAGAAATAGAGCGAAAATCGGTTTTATTGTCAAAAAAATATCAATTATTAAGGAAAAATCATAAGTATTGATTTAATTGCTGTTTTGGTGTATAATAAACAGAATTTATTTGTAATCATATTAAATTAGGAATGGTGTTTAAAGTGGCGGAAATATATAATTCAATGCCGGTTATTGCCTTGAGGGGAATAGTGGTTTTCCCTAATATGAACCTGCATTTTGAGATAGGAAGACAAAAATCTGTTAAAGCTGTGGAAATGGCAATGGAAAACGGACAGGAAGTAATGCTCTTAACTCAAAAGAATATCGGAACGGAAGACCCGTCTTTTGACGATCTTTATGAAATTGGTGTTATTGCTAAAATTGATCAAATAATTAAAGTTAAAGGTAAGAATATTATAAGAGCTTGCGTCAGAGGTTTGAGCAGAGCGAAGGTCATCAGAGAATGTGAAAACAAAAACTGCCTTGCAGCCGATGTTGTTACAGTAAACGATGAAAATGATTTTGACTGTGATCAGATTTATGTCAAAGGTTTGATTCACTCACTTAAAGAATGTTATGATGAGTTTATTGCATTAAGCAATAAGATCGTGAAAGATGTTTTAGTCTCTGTTATCGAATGTGACGATTTGGCACTGCTTACAGATATTATTGCGGGAAATGCCATTGAGGATTTTCAGGCAAGACAGAGTATTTTGGAAGAAATAAATCCTGTTTTCAGAGCGCAAAAACTTCTTGTGACTCTTCACGAACTTATGGAAATTATGGCTGTTAAAGAAGATATTGAACGCAAGGTTCAGGAGAGAATGGATAAGTCTCAAAAAGAATATTATCTTCGTGAAGAAATGCATGTTATATCAGCCGAACTTAATGAGGACGGAGAGAACGAGGAGAATGAATATAAAGAAAAAATTCTCTTGATGCAGTTGCCGGAAAAAGTGGAGGAAAAACTCCTTAAAGAATGTGAAAAGCTGGGAAAAATGCAATCACTTTCAGCAGAGGCAAATGTTATCAGGGGATATCTTGACGCCTGCTTGGAACTTCCGTGGAATAAATTTACAGAAGAAAATGACGATATCGAAAAGGCTAAAAAAATTCTGGAAAAAGATCATTACGGACTTGAAAAAGTCAAGGAGAGATTTATTGAATTGCTTTGTGTTCAAAAGTTGGGCGCTAATCCGAACAGCCAGATAATCTGTCTTATCGGCCCTCCGGGTGTGGGTAAAACTTCAATCGCTCAATCTGTTGCCAAGGCTATGGGCAGAAACTTTAGCAGAATTTCTTTAGGCGGTGTCAATGATGAGGCTGAGATACGAGGCCACAGAAAAACATATATAGGTTCAATGCCGGGCAGAATAATCAATGCGGTGACACAGGCTCAAAGCAGTAACCCCCTTATTCTTCTTGATGAGATTGACAAGTTGGGAAGAGATTATAAAGGTGATCCGGCTGCGGCTCTTCTTGAAGTCCTTGACGGAGAGCAGAACCATAATTTTGTTGATCACTTCATTGAAGTTCCCTTTGATTTGAGCAAAACTCTTTTTGTCACAACGGCAAATGATGCCTCCTCCATTCCGCCGGCTCTTTATGACAGAATGGAAAAGATAGAGATCGGCAGTTATACCTTTGAAGAAAAAGTTAATATTGCCACAAAGCATCTTGTGAAAAAACAGATGAAAGTTCATGGGCTTACAACAAAGAACTTCAAAATGAATAAGTCTGCTATTCAGTGCATTATCGAAAATTATACCCGTGAAGCAGGGGTGCGACTTCTTGAAAAGAATATTGCCACCGTGTGCAGAAAGGCGGCAGTTAAAATAGTTGACGGTGCAGAAAAGGTTACAGTCAACGGAAAAGATATAGAGGAATACCTTTCAGCGCCGAAATACAGAGAAAAATCCCTTAACGAGGACAGAGTTGGGGTAGTAAACGGACTTGCATGGACGGCAGTTGGCGGTGAGATGCTTGAAGTTGAGGCCGCAGTCCTTGACGGCACAGGTAAGATAGAAATTACCGGTAACTTAGGGGAAGTAATGACAGAGTCGGCAAAACTTGCAGTAAGCGTAATAAGAAGCGTTGGCAAGGAATACGGACTTGAAAATGATTTTTATAAAACCAAAGATATCCATATTCATGCGCCACAGGGTGCAGTTCCGAAAGACGGCCCGTCAGCCGGTGTTACATTATCAACTGCTCTTCTTTCAGCTCTTTCCGGAAAAAAGGTGAGAGGCGATGTTGCCATGACCGGTGAAATATCCCTTACAGGAAGAGTTATGCCCATAGGCGGTCTCAAAGAGAAGAGCATGGCTGCATATAAAAATCATATAAAAACAGTAATAATTCCAAAAGAAAACGAAAGCGACTTAAACGAAGTTGCATCTGTTGTGAAAGAAAATGTGGAATTTATTCCCGTTGAAAGGCTTTCACAAGTGTTCTCTATTGCTTTAAGAGAGGACTGAATATAATTTGATTTGAGTTTCGTATAAGGAGGGCGTTATGGTTAAATATGAAAGCGCACAGTTTGAAACTTCATTCGGAGTTTCGGCTCAGTTAGAACAATCGGATATGCCGGAAATTGCTTTTGCAGGCAAATCAAATGTGGGCAAATCCTCATTGCTTAATAAGATTTTAAATAGAAAGAGCCTTGCCAAAGTCAGCTCCGTACCGGGAAAAACAGTGACAATCAATTTCTTCAAACTTAACTGTTGCCGTTTTGTGGATCTGCCGGGATACGGATATGCAAAGGTGTCAAGAGACGAGAAACTTCGCTGGGCAGACCTTATGGAAAGCTATTTCAAAACAGGCAGAGATATCCGCTTAGTGGTTCAACTGCTGGATATGAGACATAAACCTACACAAGATGATCTTGATATGATTGATTTTCTTGTTCAAACAGGTTATAATTTTATTGTGGTATTAACCAAGTGTGATAAGCTGAATAAAAAAGAAACGGCTCAAATGCTTGACTTAATAAGTGGAGAAGTGAAAAAATACGGAGATATTCCGGTTATTCCTTTTTCTTCACTGAAAGGTGATGGAGTGAGTCAAGTCAGAGAGCAGATCGAGAAGGCGATCCTTTAACACTGAAAGGTGATTTATATGAGAGATATTTTTGCTAAAAAGCTGAACACAAATCCTATTATATCTGCGGTCAAGGATTTGGAGAAGTTAGATGAAGCGTTGAATTCCGATTGCGAAATAATTTTTCTTCTTTGCGGAAACATTTTCAACTTGAAAGAAATCGTGGAAAAGGCAAAGGCAAAGGGCAAGTTTATATTTATTCATATTGACCTTATTGACGGTTTTTCACGAGATGCCACCGCCTTGAGTTATATTCACGAAAAGATACAACCCGACGGTATTATTTCAACTAAAAATAGCCAGCTTAAAACGGCTAAACAATTAGGTTTGCTGACAGTTCAAAGGCTTTTTGTCATTGATTCTTTGTCAATGGAAACAGCGGTGAAAGCCTCAGCGTCCATAAATCCCGATGCAGTGGAGATAATGCCGGGAATAATGCCGAGGATCACAAAAAAACTCAGCGCACAGTTAGATATACCTGTAATTGTGGGTGGTTTGATAAGTGAAAAAGAGGACATAACCAACGCTCTTGCAAGCGGAGCAAAAGGGATTTCCACAAGTGACATGAATTTGTGGAAAGGAAACTAACATTTATTTTATGCGGAGGTGCATTATGGCTACTGTAAGAAATTTTCAGGTAAAAGACACAGAAAAACTCAGAGAAATTTGCGTGGCAACATCAAACTTTGCTACTGACACTCAAAAGCAGAAAAACTTCCTTTACTATCTTTACAACGATTATTACACGGAGTTTGAGCCGGAAAGCTGTTTTGTTCTTGCAGACGACAACGATGAAGCAGTGGGTTACATACTTTGCGCAAAAGATTTTGACACATATTATGAAACCTTCGAGAACTTCTTTATGCCGAGGATTACACAGTTAGGATTTAAGTATTCATTTATGACACATTCCGAGATCTTGGTTCACAGGATTGTGAAAGGCAAATATCCTGCTCATCTTCACATAGACATAATGCCTGATTATCAGGGAAAAGGTTACGGAAGAAAGCTGATTTCCGCTTTAAAAAATCATTTAAAAGAGCAGGGCATACCTAATGTTATGCTCAGTGTTGGAGCGACAAACAAGGGCGTTATTGCTTTTTACGAAAAGAACGGTTTCAGAAGTGTGAAAAACTTTTTCGGAAATAAAATAATGATAAGCGAAACAGATTGATGTATATTTTGCGTGTTTTAACTCATAATATTGCCGAAGGAGTTGAAACAAATGCTTGATAAACTTTCTTTAGCACTGACGATTATCGGAGGGATCAACTGGGGCTGTATCGGTTTATTTCAGTTTGATATAGTCGCATGGATCTTCGGTGGACAAGATGCGATTTTCAGCCGTATAATATATACGATAATTGCACTTGCAAGTATCTGGTGTATCTCTTTGTTTTTCAAGGATACGGCAGTTGCGACACAGAACGAAAACTAAAAAAAGACGAAAGACAGCGAACACGGAGAAGTGGTTGGCTGTCTTTTTGCGTGACCGCCCGCGGTATAGTGGGCGGTGTCAACCGGAGGTTGACTTGGGGTTTGATGGGACTTGGTAGCCCGGCGGTATAGTCGGGCTGTCAACCGGAGGTTGACTTCAGCTGACTGCATTCAGTCTCATCAGGCCGTGGGTTTTCGGCGAAAGCTCCGCTTTCGTGCCCCACTATACCGCGGGGCAAGCGGTCGTCCCGACCGCCTTAAAATTCCGCGCCCACGACCGCGGGCGCTCATCACATCTTCCGCCTCCTCCATAACTCCTTAGTCGCAAGCCCTCCTCGAAGATGCCTCTCTGATTTGTTCTCATCAAGAATTATTCTCACTTTTTCATAAAGCTCTCGATCAATGTTCTTTAACTTCTTGGTGACATCTGTATGCACCGTCGATTTAGACACGCCTGACCATGCGGCGGCATCTCGAATGGTGGATTTATTTTTGGTTATGTATTCAGCCAGCATAACGGCTCTGTCATCAGGATTGTCGTACATTTAACTGCTCCTTTCAGAAAGGTTTATCCCTAAAGTTTATGTTAAGGAAAAAGCTATTATCACAAAGGCTGAAAAGAAATTTTAATATTTATATTTACTAAGGCTGAGACTTTATGGTATAATAACCTCACGAAACACAGCCCAAATCAGAGATTTGGTGTGTTTCGGAGAACATTGTATCATAAATTCGCTAAGGTAAAGCGACTTAGCAGTCGCTGATTTTATGGCATTCGCCGGAATTTATGGTATAATAACCTCACGAAACACAGCCCAAATCAGAGATTTGGTGTAACATTATCACACAAACCGAAAATTACAAACTTGCAATATGAATTTTAAAGATAGAGGATTTTAAATTTATGGCTAATAAAATAATTATCGTGGGCGCAGGGGCAGCAGGCCTCATGGCTTCCATATCCGCAGCAGAAAACGGCGGAGAAGTTACCATTATCGAGAGAAACGAGAAACCTGCAAGAAAAGTTATGATAACAGGCAAGGGCAGATGTAATGTGACAAACAACTGCTCTCTTATAAATGATTTGATTGCAAATGTTCCCACTAACGGAAGATTTTTATATAGCGCTTTCACAAGATTTATGCCCATTGACACCATGGATTTCTTTGAAAATCAAGGAGTCGATCTGAAGGTGGAAAGAGGAAACAGAGTTTTCCCCGTATCGGATAAGGCTGTTGATATTGTTGACGCTCTTAATAATGCATCTCAAAGAAGTGGCGCAAAGCGTATTCAGGGCAGAGTTAAAGAGGTTATCCTCTCTGACGGAAAAGTTGCCGGTGTTAAAACCGAAGACGGCAATGAATATGAATGTGATAAACTCATTGTGGCAACCGGTGGTAAATCTTACGGCGTAACCGGTTCAACAGGTGACGGCTATGTCCTTGCAAGTCAGGCGGGACACACCATAATCGAGCCGAAACCCTCTCTTGTGCCGATTGTGGCTCATGAAGGCTGGTGCAGTGACGCTCAGGGTCTTTCTCTTCGCAATGTGGAAATCTCTGTTTATGACAAAGAAAATTATAAAGAGGTATACAGAGAGTTCGGTGAAATGCTCTTCACTCATTATGGGGTATCCGGTCCTCTGGTTTTGTCGGCAAGCACCCATATGCACGATTTAGGTAAAAAACAATATGAAATATATATCGACCTTAAGCCGGCATTGACTTTTGAACAGCTTGATTTAAGGGTACAAAAGGATTTCCTTGAATTTGCAAATAAAAATCTCATAAATTCCTTAGGCAAACTTCTCCCTCAAAAACTCATACCCATAATAGTTAAACTCAGCAAAATCAAGCCTACAACAAAGACAAATCAGGTGACGAAAGAGCAGAGACACACCATCGTTAACCTTTTGAAATCTCTGAAAGTTACTGCCATTGATTTCAGACCGATTGATGAGGCTATTGTAACCTCCGGTGGCGTGAAAACAAGCGAGATAAACCCCAAAACCATGGAGTCAAAGTTGGTTGAAGGTCTGTATTTTGCAGGAGAAGTTATTGATGTCGATGCTTATACAGGTGGATTTAATTTACAGATAGCTTTCTCAACAGGCCATCTTGCCGGAGAAAGTGCGTCAATTTCTTAAAGGAGACTTGAAAATGTGTGTTATAAATGTTGCCATTGACGGCCCGGCAGGTGCAGGAAAAAGCACCATTGCCAAAGCTGCCGCCAAGGAACTTGGATTTATTTATGTTGATACAGGCGCTCTTTACAGAACAGTGGGCGTAAATGCTTTGAGAAATAAAGTGAATATGGAAAGTGATGAAGATATAGCCTCAGTTTTGCCTTCAACACAAGTGCAGCTGAAGTTCGTTGACGGTGAACAAAGAATGTATCTCAACGGTGAAGATGTTTCTTCGGAAATAAGACTTCCCGAGGCTTCTATGGCGGCATCAAGAGTGTCTGCTGTTCCGAAGGTGAGAGAGTTCCTCTTCGATTTGCAGCGTGATCTTGCCAAGAAAAACAACTGCATTATGGACGGTCGAGATATAGGCACAGTGGTTTTGCCTGATGCGAAAGTGAAAATCTTCCTGACCGCTTCTCCCGAATGCAGGGCCGACAGAAGATATAAGGAACTGTGTCAAAAGGGCGTGGAAGTTAATTATGATGATGTTCTCAGTGACATTGAAAAGCGTGATTATAACGACTCCCACAGAGCTGTTGCTCCTCTTAAGCCGGCTGAAGATTCGGTATATCTTGACACAAGCGAACTTGATTTGCAACAGTCCATTGATGCTGTTATCAATATCATAAAAGAGAAAATCAACTGAAAGGCATACATATAACATGGAGATTAAGTTGGCAAAAACCGCAGGATTTTGCTTCGGTGTTAACAGAGCAGTGGATATGCTTTATGACATGGTTAAAAACGGCGAAAAGGTATGCACCTTAGGGCCAATCATTCACAATCCTCAGGTCATTTCCGATCTTGAAAACAGGGGAGTGAAAATAATTTCAGATCCCGATGAAACCCCAATCGGCAGCAAAATAGTCATCAGAACTCACGGTGTAACCGAGCAGATGATTGAAAAAATTCAAGACAATGGCATTGAATATCTTAATGCCACTTGCCCTTTTGTTATGAAAATTCACAATATAATAAAAGAAAATTCCACCTGTGGAACGGTTACTCTCATTGCGGGAAACGGTGAACACCCGGAGGTTCAAGGCTTTTCAAGCCATTGCAAAGGCGACTTTTTTGTTTATAATAACGCTGAACAACTTGAAAAACTGCTGAATGAAAATGGTGAAAAATGGAAAAATGAGCCGGTTTGTGTTGCGCAGACGACTTTTTCTATAAAAGAATGGGAAAAATGTTCAGAAATTATCAAAAATCTCTGTACAAATCCAAAAATTTTTGATACAATATGCAGTGCGACGCATAAAAGACAAAGTGAAGCAGAAATGCTGTCAAAAGAATGTGACGCAATGATTGTTATCGGTGGCAGGACAAGCTCAAACACCGCAAAGTTAAAGCTGGTGTGCGAGAAAAACTGTCCCACATATCTCATCGAAACCGCTGATGAACTTCGAGAAATTGACTTTGGCGGCGTAGGTTTAATTGGGGTAACAGCAGGTGCTTCTACACCTGCAGGTATTATAAAGGAGGTACTTTTTACCATGTCCGAAATTTTAAACGAGCAGACAACTAATACTGAAGAAATGAGCTTTGAGGCTGCACTGGAAGAGTCATTGAAAGCAATGAGTACTGACCAGAAAGTGCTTGGCGTTGTTGTAGGTATTGCACCTAATGAAATACAGGTCGATATCGGCAGGAAATACGCTGGTTTCATCCCTGCGGAGG